>NZ_JBEPQI010000002.1:0-540586 GCF_040547725.1 Bradyrhizobium sp. LA2.1 | reverse complement strand
GACCCAGGCGTCCAAACCAACCTCCCGTCCCCGCAAACTCGCTCCCCGCTCACAATCGGATCGCTACACGCCCGGCTGTGAGATATCCGGGCTAGACATTCATTGTCGCGAGGGCGCGCGCTTCAGCGGGCTGGCCGGCGCTTTGAGGCGCGTTGATATCCTTCCAACACTCATCGCTTTGATGGACTGCGAGAATGTTGATGTCGAGACCCATGAACCGGTAGCCGTTGTCGTTGAGCCATTGCTCGAGTTGCCGGTTATCCGTCTTGATTTTTTCGATCAGGAGGATCGGGCGGTACTTTTTGATTGTCTCCCGAGCACCCGCAAGGGCCTCCATCTCCATGCCCTCGATATCGATCTTGATGAAGTCGACTCGCGGCAAGTTGAGCTCGTCCAGCGTCATTTTTCGGATGAGGACGGTGTTGTTGGTGTAGTCGATCGGCTGACCGATGAATTCGTTACTCGGGCGCTGCCGCAATTCCAGGCTGCCGAAGCTGGAAGGCGCAAAATAGTTTGGATGTGGAATTTTCATCGTGCCGGATTCGGAGGAAACGGCACCATGCACCGCCAGCGCATTGAAGCAGTTGTTGATGGCAATGTTGCCCGCCAGAGCATAGTAGATCCGTTCCTGGGCTTCGATCGCAACCACCGAACCCCAGCCCGTCATCAACGAAGCCCATTCGATCGTGTGGACGCCGATATTCGCGCCACAGTCGATGGCGACCACCCCGTCACCGTGGTACCGCCGTCGTAGTGCCAGCAGTTCGAGAGCTATCTTGACCTCGACTGGATCGAAAGCAGCCGTTTCGAGGATCTGAAACCCCACGCCGTAGCCGCGGTCGGGAGCGACCATGCGATAGTCGAAGCGATTGACGATCATCGTTCCATGGTTGGACGAGGCCATGACAAAGGCCAGCTTTTGCCCTGCGATCGGCATTGCAGAATCTCCTCTAACTCGGAGATGCCACTATCCCAACGCGTGCTTATGCGAGGCTTGCCGCGAAGAAGGCGCAACCAGTGTCTTAACCAGTGTCTTGCCAGCCGCGAAGATCGTGCGTTTTCGCAAAGGCTCAACCCGTCCCTATATGCGGGTGCTTTCCGCCGCGCGCTTGCGCCCTACCTGATCTTCGCCAGGCACTCCTTCAGCCGCTCCAGCTCCGAACGAACCTGCGCTTCCATCGCGTCCTGCAATGCGAGTATGCCTCTGCTGGACAATTCGGCGGAGGCCTTTCGGTCCAGATTCTGCTTCCAGTCCCGGATTGCTTGCTTCGTGGCCCTTTGGGCCTCCGACGTCGCCTTGAGGTACTCCTTCATGCAGGCGTCGGCCATTGAGCATGTCTGGCACTCCTGGGCGGCGGCCGGGCTTGAAAGAAGCAGGGCGAGTATCGCGGTAGGGACTCTCATGCTGATTCCTCCCGCCCAGGAGCATAGCACGTCTCGGGGATGCCTCGAGGAGCAGCGCGCAGGATGGGTGGAGCGCCTGCGAAACCCATCGTGCCGCGACAGCTATCGATGGGCTTCGCTTCCCGTCTATTCCGCTCCGCGTCCGTCGGCGGCCTTTACCACCAGTACGGCCACCGCCATCCCTCATAGCGGACCCATGACGACACATAGGGCGGGCCGTTCGGATCGACCCGGTCGTCTTCAGGGCGATAACGATATCGTGGAACAATGTAGTAATCCCACGGCGTCGGCCTGAGCACGGGCGCCGTGACGATAAGCCTCTGCTGTGGTTCGCGAACCACTTGGGCCTTCCGCGTCCGGGCCTCAGCGCCCGATATCCCGAGGTTGCACAGCACCAGGGCCGTTCCGAGCGCACACGCGGCGGTGATGATCTTCATGCGTTGGTCTCCTTCCCTGGAAGAGTGCAAAAGGACGCAAGGCAAGGCAAGCTAAATTCGCTCGCGCTACGTGCGCGCGCGGCGCAGAGCCTCCTCGAGCTTTTTCCTTTGCTTGTCCCAACGGCCCTGCTCGGCCTCGGCGCGTTCGTCGAGCGCGGCACGCTCGGCTTCGATCGCCTCCGCCTTCACGTCGTGCTCCCGCCTCGCCTTGTCCAGCGCCGCCTGGGCTGCGGCAACCTCCTTGTCGCGGCGCGCGCGCTCCTTGGCGCGGGCGGCCTCTTCCTTGCGTCGCTCGGCGTCTCGCCGCCGCTCTTCCTTCTCGAACGCCGCGGCGGCTTTGCGCGCGTCTTGATCGTCAATCTTGCGTGACTGTTTTGTTACGCCCTTGGCCGGACGCTGCTTCGACTCGGATTTGGACTCGGGCTTGGACTTGGAGTTGGGTTTGGGTTTTCGCTTGGCCTCATCGTCGGCGAGATCGGTCGGCAGCGCGGCGCTCTCGGTGAACGGGCCGCCGGAGCCGACCGGGCGCCGGAGCACGACGCCCGGGCTCGCCATGGTCGCCGCGACGATGTCGGGGTCGTCGGTCTCCTTCGCGGCGCCCTGATGGAAGAGGTTGGAGCTCGCGCCCCAGGCCTCCAGCGCCGCCTTCATCGAGGGTGCGGCGACCGCCTGGTCGTAGAAGCCGAGCGAGGTCTGGTAGGTCTTCAGTTTTCTCTTCAGGTCTTTCGGCATGTCGCCCCGCGGCCCGGCGAAGCACCTCTCCCTCGCACCGGCGCCACCATGCCATAGTGCCCCTGTTTTGCCCGACGAGTCAAATTTTATTCGGGATCACCGAAATTGATCCGAGGCAAGCAACGACCGGAATTGCCGACGGAGCAGCACAATATTCGGTCCCGCAGCCCCCTGAAATCACGCGAGTTTTCTACGGTGCATGGGGTTGTTTTCGACATTTTTGTTGGCGGACAGCTCCGCGAGGTGTCTCCCTACGCCGCGTCGACGTCCTCAGGCGCCGGACCTGCCACGAGCCCGTCGAGGCCGACCATCAGCAAATCGGCAATGTGCATCAGCTGGTAGAGCGGAATGTCGGCCTCGCCATTCTCGGCCAGCGCCAGAAAGGCGGGCGTGACGCCGATGCGCTCGGCGAGCTGGACTTCGGTGTAGCCGCGGGTCTCGCGCGCCGCTCTGACGCGCGCACCGATCCCGAGCCGGTGCCGGGACTGCTCGTCCGCGGTCATCATGACGGCCTGTTCGTCCGGGCTCGCATAACCGTCGGCGAACGCGGTGCCGATCAGTCTCCCCTTGCGCCAGGCGACGCGGCAGTCCTTGCGCAGTCCGCTGCTGAAGACCAGCGTGAACTGCTCGGCGACCCATAGCGACGAGTTGAGCTGCAGGCGGGCGCCGGTGCCGGAGACATCGCGGATCGTGCAGGGCACGCTGATGAGGCTGCCGGTGCCGTTGTCGAACTCGACAATCCCGGTTCGCAACGTCTGATGTCTGGCGGCGGCACGATGCTCGCTCATGACCTGGACTCCCAAAGCTTGCGGCAGCGTCGAACGGCGTAGCCGACGCATCCGTATGATCAGGACATGGATACCGCGGAATTTTTCCCGAACTCCTAAGGCTCCGGCACTTCAACCGGGACCGGACGCCATGGTAAAGGATTTGCTCCCAATCCATCTTTTCCGGCGGAATGCGTGCGGCGCGCCCGTGAGAGCGTTTTCGAGCGAAGTGGATACCGGTTCGCGTAAAGAAAAACGCGCCAAAACAAAAACCTGGAGCCTTTCCCGTTCCGATTCCATCGGAACGGGAAAGGCTCTAGGGGGTGACGAGGCAAGCAATGACCGAATCGATGAAATGCCCGAACTGCCAGTCCGAGCACGCCTATCAGGACCGCGATCTCTGGGTCTGTCCGGAGTGCGCCCATGAATGGCGCGCTGAGGGCGATGCGGCCACTCCGGTCGCGCAGGAGGCCGGCGTGCGCGATGCGCATGGCAATGCGCTCGCCGATGGCGACAGCGTCATCGTGATGAAGGACCTCAAGGTCAAGGGGTCGTCGTCGGTCGTCAAGGGCGGCACCAAGGTCAGGAACATCCGCCTCCAGGACGCCACCGACGGCCACAACATCGCCTGCAAGATCGACGGCATCGGCGCGATGAATTTGAAATCGGAGTTCGTGAAGAAAGCCTGAGCCGCCCGCGTCCCCTCGAGCTATTCCTCCAGCAGCGCGTCATACCCCTTCGCGCTGAACGCGAGCAGACAAAACCCGTGCCCGAACGGATCGGCCAGCATCGCGATCCGTCCATACGGCGCATCGCGCGCGGGCGCCTCGAGGATCGCACCGGCGGCAAGTGCGCGCGCGACGGCGGCATCGACGTCATCGACGACGACGTCGATATGCAGCGGCGTCCAGTGCCGCTCGTAGCGGCGGCGGTCGCTGCCCGCGCCCGGCGTGCCGGCCTGCTTGGTCAGAAGATACACCGGCGCCGGCCAGCCGAGCAGCTCGACGAAGTCGGTGCCGAAGCGGCGGCCGACCGTGAGGCCGAAGGCGGCGGTGTAGAAGGTGGTCGCTTGCGCTGCGTCGGGAACGTCGATGTTGAGCAGGATGGTCATGACGGGCAGCGTAACCCGGACGGAGTGGACGCATAATCCGGAATGTTGCCGCACCTTTCGGTCCCGGACTTCGGTTCCGCTCCAGGCTAGTCGATCACCGCTGCCGCTGCGCCAGATAGAACCCGCACAGCACCGTGACCAGGCCCGCCACCTGCAACATCGTCGGCGGCTCGCCGAGCAGCAGCCAGCCGACCAGGAGCGTCAGCGCCGGCGCGCAGGCCGGGATCACGGCGGCGCGGGCGACGCCGAGGCGCTGAACCGAGACGGCGAACAGATAAAGCGCGGCGGGGCCGGCGAGCACGCCCTGCGCCAGCGCCTGAATGGCATTCTCGGTCACACCGATCGCCGCGACATGGGCGAGACCGACGGTGGCGAGATAGATCGGCAACAGCAGCAGCGACAGCACGTTGATGACGAGCGCGGCCGACACGGCGGAGACGCGCCAGTGCCGCAGCAGCGCGCCAAAACCGGCGAACATGAATCCGGTGAGCACGAAGGTCAGATCGCCGAGCACGCCGTCGGCTCCGATATGGCCGATCGATTCCGCGCCGATCACGCAGAGGCCGCCGACGATAACCAGGGCGCCGGCAAGGCGCGACGCGGAGATGTGCTCCTTCAGCACGACCGCCGCGAGCAGGAGGCCGCCGAGCGTCGCGCAGGAAGGCTGGATGACGCTGCCGTGGCCGAGCGGCACGAACAGGAATCCGGTGTAGGAGATCAGCGACATCACGGGACCGCCGAGCACCATCAGCACAAGGCCCCTGCCCCAACCGATGCCGCAGAGATCACCGATGCCGGCGCGTGCGACCAGCGGCAGGAACGCGATGCCCGACCAGACATAGCGATGCACGAGCAGATCGACCGGGGTGAAACCGACCTTGAGCCCGTGCCGCGTGCCGGCAAAGCCCAGCGCCCAGAACAGCGCAGCCGACAGGCCGCAGACGACGCCGAGTAACGCCGGCGCCGCATCGTTCTTCTGAATGAGAGCGTCAGCGCCGCTCGTTCGCTGATCCATGGGCAAGCCTTATGTCAGTGCGTGAGCCGCCTCAACCCACGCCGTTGCAGGTCTGGCACGCAGCGTAGCCCAACCATCATGCCTCCTCGCCGAACACCATCCGCCATCCCTTGCGCGTGTCCATGTATTCCCGCACTTCGCGAATACGGTCCCCGGCCACCGTGAACACGAAGCAATAGTCGTTCTCGTAGGGCTTGCCGCCCGCAAGCGTGGCACGCATCCGCTCCTCCACGATCACGACATCGCCGTCGGCGTAGACGCCGCGAAAGGCGATATCGATCTCGGAAAACATCCTGTGCATCTCCTGCGCGATGAAGCGCGCGATCGCTTGCGCGCCCACCATGTGATCGGTGTGATCGAGCGCAACGGCGGTGGCGTTGCCCTTCGGCGCGATCCATTCGGCATCATCGGTGAACAGTGCGGCGATGCGGCCGGCATCGCGCGACGAAAAGATCTTCCAGGCGTTGAGAACGATGTCTTTCGGGCTGGTCACGGCGCGCTCCAGAACTGGTATTGAGGGGGCTTGCATCGAGGGCTGCCTTCTAGGCCGCCATGCGCGTTGCGGCTCGCCACAATCGGACTCGGTCATCCCGCGGCCCTTCCGCCCGCGCAGGCATGCGCTATCATCCGGCCATGCTGAGTTTTGACGATTGCAACGCCGCGCGCCTGCGCAGGGATCCCCGCTATGACGGCCGCTTCTTCACCGCAGTGAAGACCACGGGCATCTATTGCCGCCCGGTCTGTCCAGCCAAGCAGCCGCTGACGCGCAACGTCGTCTATTACCCGACGGCGGCTGCGGCCGAAGCCTCGGGGTTCCGGCCCTGCCTGCGCTGCCGCCCAGAAACCGCACCGTTCTGCCCGGCCTGGAACGGCACGCGTTCGACGGTCGCGCGCGCGGTGAAGCTGATCAACGAGGGCGCGCTCGATGAAGATTCGGTGGTGACGCTTGCGATGCGGCTCGGCATCTCCTCGCGTCACCTGGCGCGCTTGTTCGAACGCCATGTCGGCGCGACGCCGCAACAGCTTGCCAAGACGCTGCGCGTCCAGCGCGCAAAACGCCTGCTCGATGGCGGCGAACACACCATGACCGACATCGCGTTTCAGGCCGGCTTCGGCAGCCTGCGGAGATTCAACGCCGCGTTCGCCGAGCTCTATGGAAGATCGCCGTCCAGTCTGCGCTCATCGAAACATGCGTAGCCCGAATCGAGCTGCGCGAGTTCGCTCAGAAAAATCCGGGGCTGAGATCGAGCCCGTAGGTCAGACTCAGCACGAACACGAACAGCGCGGCGGCTGCGAACAATGCAAGATGCCTGAGAATGAACGCGCGCGGCGAGGTGGTGGCAATAACGGCTTTCTGCGCAACGGGCATGACGCCCTCCATTATGAAAACGATTTTTGGCCGCCAATGAGCGGCGCCCGCATCAGGCGCCGCGATCTGCAAAGCAACTATTAAAGAGATCACACGCGTCTTGAACGGCCGTCCACAATCGGCGCGCGACGGCGATTTTTCTTGCCGCAGCTTTCTCAACCCGCGCACGGCCGCGCCAGAACGTGGCTCGCTTCTCAAAAAAAAGACCGCGCTCCGGATAGGGAACGCGGTCCATGCAGGCTCGGGAGGAGACGAGCCTGTTTCATGTCTTCAAGCGATTGAGATCAGCGGGCCGTGCCCGTCGTGACATCCGCGGTCTTGACCTTGCGCGGCGTCAGCACGCGGGCCTGGTGGACCGAAGCGACCGTGGTCGGCACGGTTGCCTGCTGCTCGACATGCGCGGCACCAAGCACGCGCACCTGCAGGGGGGAGACCGGAAAACCGTTGGCCTCATAGGTCGGCAGCTCGGCGGCGAAGGCCGCGGTGCTGCCCGCGATCGTCAGGATGGCGGCGGCGATCGACAGAGTCTTCTTGTTCATTGGTGATGCTCCTGAGTGGAAGGTTCGGAGCACATTTAAGCGCGTTTTGCTGCATTGCGACATGCTCTGTTGCATTGCAACAGCGCGCCCGCTGCATGGCAATATGTTTAATGCGCACAAGCGCTTGGTCGAAGCCCCGCCGGACGCGACATGACGCTTTTATGGGCGGCGGTCAGCCACCGAGCACATGCCCCCGCGTCCACGCGGCTTATTTCAACGCCGTCGCCAGCGATTGCAGCTTTGCGACGAGATTGGTGCCGAGCGCATAGATGATCTCGATGATCGCCAACGCGATACCGGCTGCAATCAGACCGTATTCGATCGCGGTGGCGCCGGATTCATCGGCGGCAAATTCAATCAACAGGCATTTCAATTTCACAACTCGCATCCTTCCAACTCTACCGCACGTTGCCGGCACGGGAGAGATACCAAGCCGCAATCCAAGATTGAGTAAATTCAATCCTTTCAATTTGATGACAATGAATGGCTGCCGCTTTTCAGCCACTTGCCGCGCCTGAAACCGCAGGGAACTTGCGTTGCACCTCGGCAACACCCGCCCGAAAAGCCCCGTTTCGCCCATTTGCGCCATTGCGCCGCCACACCATCCTCCGAACAATCGACGCGTCGCGTGCCTGGCTGTGCAAGATTGGTTCGAACAGAACCGTTTGGAGGCAGGGATCATGAATGATCGGCGGTCTCTTCTGGTGGCGGTCTCGTGCCCCTCGGCCGTCCTCGCCGGCTGGCTGGTGCTCTCCCTGTCCGCCTCCGCTCCGGCCCTCATCGAGAAAAGCAGCGCCAATGCTGCCGCCGTGTCGCGCGCGAAAGATCTTGGCCGGCTCGAGCTCGCCGACGTCCCGCATGCTGCGGCCATCGAGGATGGCATCGCCCTGACCGCCGATATCGCGGCCGCTGTCGCTGCGACACCGAATCCGGATCCGGCCCCCGAGTCCACAACAGCCGAGATGCCCGCCGCCGTCGTCAAGCTCGCCTCGGCCGATCCGGCGCTGATCTTGCCGGCGGAGGCGCCGCCGGCACTACAGATATCACCTGAACCCCCGCCGCCCATCCTCAGCGAGGCTGCACCGGCAGAAGCCGCACCGGCGCCGGAGCCTGCGATCAAACTCGCATCCGCCGATCCCACCGAGATTGTAACGACAGATGCGTTGTCGCCCGCGGCGATCGCGACCGGCCCAGCGCCTGCCGCGAGCATGCCGTCGCCGCCGGCCGATACCGTCGCCGTGCTCGATGAGTGCTTTGTCATGGACGCCTGCATCGACCGCTATCTGTGGACGCTCTATCAGCGCACCGCGAAGGAGGATTCGATCAAGGTCGAGGATCGCCGCCCCGTCACCATCAAGCGCAGGGGCAAGATGGTCACGGTGATGCGCAGCTTCACAAAGCTGGTCGATCAGGATTTTGGCTGGAAGGATCCGAAAGCGGCCGAGCGCGCTAGCATGCCGATGATGGATTACGTCATCGGCGGCATGGACAAGAGCTTCAAACGAAAGCTGTTTCGCATGATGCTCGCAGCAGAGGCCGCCGGCCTGTCGCCGGGCATCACCAGCGCGTTTCGCGACGACTACCGCCAGTCGATCGCGAGCGGCCTGAAGGCCGCCTCCGACCGCTCCTATCATGGCGGCAGCACGCGCGGTGGCTACGGCCACGGCATGGCGGCCGACATCGTCAGCACCCAGGGCAACAACCGCGCGCAGCGCTGGGTCTCGACCGAAATCCTGTGGAAGTGGGTCGACGCCAACGGCAAGGCATTCGGCATCGGCCGGCCCTATCTCGGCCGCGATCCGCCGCATGTCGGCCCGGTCGACGGCAAGGAATACATCTCGAAGCGTGGCACGGGAGACCACAAGGAAGCGGCCAACGTGAGGTCCAAGAAGGTGACGCGGGCCGCGGCCCACGCAAAGCTGCGAAAGACACACGCCGCACGCGAGCAGAAGGGTTTGGCCAAGCCGCAGAAGTCGGCGCAATCGGCGGCCAAGCGCGCGACCTGACCCTGTTACGGCTTCCGCCCGGGGATCGGCAGCGGTACGAGGCGCATCTCGGCGGTGCCGGCGTCTTGCGTGCGCACCAGCACCGCAAAGATGGTTTCGACCGCAAGCCGCACGGCCGCCTGCATCGCCTTGCCCTTGGCCAGATGCGCCGCAATCAGGCCGGCAAGGAGATCGCCGGTGCCTGAGGGGCGGATCGGCAACCGCGGCGTCGCAAAGCGCGACAGCTGGCCGTCGGCGCACAGGATCGTCTCCACCTGCCCTTCTGCCGTGTCAGCGAGCGTGCAGCCAGTAGCGACGACGTCGATCCGACGTTGCCCCGCCAGCGCCGCGCAGGCCGTGCGCAGGCCCTGCGTGTCCGCGATCGTGACGCCCGACAGCAGCTCGAGCTCGAACTGGTTCGGCGTGGTCAGGTTGGCGGCCGGCAACAGCCGGTGCTGCACCACGTCCAGAATGCCATCGGCGACATAGACGCGGCCGTCATCGCCGATCACGGGATCGCAGAGATAGACCAGTTTCGAATTCCGCGTCAGCGCCCGCTCGACAAAGTCGGCGATCACCGCCGCGTTGCCAGGCGAGCCGAGATAGCCGGTGACGAGCACCGCGGCCTCATCGACGAGGTCGCGCTCCTCGACGCCTTTGAGGAGATCGGCGACGAGTTCGGTCTCCAGCACCCGCCCGCGCAACGTCGGGTAACGCGGATGGTTCGACAGCAGCGTCGTCGGCACCGCCGCGACGTTCACGCCCTCCGCTTGCATGGCATAGGCGGCCGCGCTGTTGCCGACATGGCCGTGGACCACTTGGCTTTGAATGGAGATGACGAGCATTGAGAGGTCCGTAAGATCAAATGCTGAGCGAAGCAAGCGTAGCAGGAACGGCTGGCGTAGCCCGGATGGAGCGAAGCGCAATCCGGGGTTCTCAGATCGCGGCATGAATCCCGGATTACGCTGCGCTCCATCCGGGCTACAAGTTTAGAGCGTCTCATACCCCAGCCCCGGCCGCAGCGCCTGCATCTTCCGCGCCAGCCGCCGGTGCCCCGTCTCCTCCGACCGCGCCAGCCGGTCGGCGACCGCGATATGGTCCGCATCGCTCTTGTGCTGATTGAGCTTGGCCTGCCCCTCGACCGTGTCGACCACGAGATCGACGACCCGGATCGCAGCCAGCATGCTCTCGCGCTTGCCCGGCTCCATTTGCGCGAGGTCCCAGGGCTGCTTCGGCAACCGTGCCTCGGACACCGCAAGCAGCGCATCGCCATGCCCGCGGTTCTCGTCCAGTTCGCGCAGATGCGCCACGCCCGACAGGTGCACGGCCTCGTAGAGCCAGGTCGAGACATTGTCGCGCGAAGAGTACCAGTCGTTGGAGATGTAGGCGTCGTCGCCGGCAACGATCAGCAGGAAGCGCCGCGTGCCGTCTGCGAGCGACACGAGCGGATTCTTGGCGGTGAAATGGATCTGCACGATCACCTGCCCGTTGCGCTCGACCAGCACGAACGGCACATGCGAGGCCCGCGGACCGTGCTCGTCCGCCGCGACGATCATGCCGAAGCCGCGTTGCCCGGCAAATTCCAGCGCACGCTGCTCCTCGATGCGAAACTGGGGGCGAAGCACATGCATGGCACGGGTCTCAATGGCTCGAATAGGGAATGGCGAGCGAAGGCTAACCCACCAGCCGGCAAGATCTGAAGAATAATCGGCCCGCAAACGCCGATGTCAGCAATGCCTCAGCGCCGCGCCAGCGTCGCAAGATAGGCGCAGAACATGTCGGCCATGGCATCGGCATAGGCCGCGATCTCCGTCTCGCTCCGCGTCTCTTCCGAAAAACTCTTGCCGACCTCGCTCAGCGTCGCCGTGATCAGCTCGCCGGCAAGGATACGCGTCGTATCCGAGGCTTTCGGCAGCGCCTCCCGCATGAACGCGGCGACGATCCCCTCGCCGGCTGCCCGGGCGTCCTGCGCCTCGGGCGCGTCGCGATACAGCGGTGCAGCGTCACTGAGTGCGACGCGGATCGCGGCCTCCTCGCACTCGGAACGAATGAAGGCGTGGACCAGCGCGCGCAGCCGCGCCGGTGGCGGCTTCGCCGCATCCGCGAGGATCCCGCGCAACAGCTCGCTCGTGCGCCGCCATTCGTCGCTCTGGAGGCGGAACAGGATCGCCGCCTTGTTCGGAAAATATTGGTAGAGCGATCCGACGCTCACACCGGCCCGCTCCGCCACCCGTGCCGTGGTGAAACGCTGCGCCCCCTCCTTGGCCAGGACCTGAACAGCGGCATCCAGAATCGCCGCCACCAGCCCGCTCGATCGGGCCTGTTGCGGCTGTTTTCGTGAGGAAATTGAACGGCTTCGGCGGTCGGCCATGGTGTGCTCGGACAATGCGAATAGGAAATGCGACGAATTAGTCGTATTTCAATCCCTGCGCAAGCACGCGCTTCTTCGCGAACTCCGGAGACATCAAATGACCACCCCGACCATCACAACGCTTGCGCCGCTGCTGGATCGCCTGTTTGACGAGGCCGAAGCAGCCAGGGGCGCAACGCATGCCGCCGTCGCCGATTTGTCCGACGCAGACCGGGCGCGGATGATGCGGAGCAAGACCGATTACCGCGACCTCTACGGACGCTTGAAGGACGCACCGCTCGCGGTCTCGCGCGAGACGGGTCACCTGCTCTACATGCTGGCGCGCAGTTCGCGCGCCAAGGCGATCGTCGAGTTCGGGACCTCGTTCGGCATCTCGACCCTGCACCTTGCCGCAGGCTTGCGCGACAATGGCGGCGGCCGTCTCATCACCAGCGAGTTCGAGCCGTCCAAGGCGGCACGGGCACGGGACAATCTTTCGGCTGGTGGGCTGATCGATCTCGTCGAAATCCGCGAGGGCGATGCGCTGAAGACGCTCAGCGCCGATCTGCCCGACACGATCGACCTCGTGCTGCTCGACGGCGCCAAGGCGCTCTACCCGGAGATCCTCGATCTGGTCGAAGGCCATCTCAAGCCGGGCGCGATCATCGTCGCCGACAATGCCGACGACAGCCCCGACTATCTCGCGCGCGTACGCGGGCCCGCAAGCGGCTACATGTCCACGCCCTTCGCCGAAGACGTCGAGCTGTCCGTACGGATCAGCTGACACTGCATAAAATCGATACTCTGAGCCGTCGTGCGATCTGTCGCGCGGCGGCTTCGTCTTTTCGGCGAAACAGCCAAAACTCCGGCAAACCGCCGCCAACAGGCTCCGGCCTGTCGCAGGCTCGTCACTCACACGTGATACCTCCACCCGCCAAAAGCCATGTTCCGCGTGCTAAACATACCTACCGCGCGGTATCTTTCGCGCGCCACATCTGAGCTCGCCATGACCTCCGCCTTCAATGCCTACGCAGCGCTTGCCCTCGCCATCGTCTTCGAGGTGACCGCGTCCGCCTTCCTGCAGCAGTCCGCGCAGTTCACGCGGCCATGGCCGACGCTGGCCATGGTGCTGTTCTACGTCGCCTCGTTCTACGCGCTGTCGGTGGCGATTCGGGTCATTCCGCTCAGCATCGCCTATGCGATCTGGGGTGGCGTCGGCATTATCCTGACCGCCACCGTCTCCTTCGTGCTGTTCCGCCAGATGCTGGACGCCGCGGCCTTCGTCGGCATCGGGCTGATCGTGTCAGGGGTCGTGGTCATCAACCTGTTCTCGCAGACGACGGCGCATTGATGCCGGCCAGCGCCTACACCCGCGCCAAGCAGCCCGAGCAGGTCCGGCGCGCCCTGCTCGACCATGCCGCGGCGATCGCCATGGATCACGGCGTATCGGGGATCACGGTGCAGGCGGTGGCGGCGGCGGCCGGCGTCACCAAGGGCGGGCTGTTTCATCATTTCGGCAGCAAGCAGGCGCTGATCGAGGGCCTGTTCGCCGATCTCCTCGCCCGCGTCGATGCCGAGATCGACGCCGCTATCGAAACGGACCCGAAGCCGCGCGGCAGCTTTACGCGGGCCTATGTCAATGCGGTCTTCACCGGCAAGGCCTTCGGCTTTGCGACGCCCTGGGCGGCGCTGAGCATGGTCGTGGTCACAGATCCGTCCCTGCGCCGGCTCTGGAACGATTGGATGAAGGCGCGCCTGAAGCGTCACCGTACGACCGACGCGGCGCCCGAACTCCACGTCGTACGCCTCGCCGCCGACGGCGCCTGGCTGTCATACATCACGACGGGACAGACGCGCATGGGCGCGGACTTGCGTGCCGTGCACGACCGCCTGATCGCACAGACCTATCGGCGCGGATAGCCGGAACGACGGCTATTGGCTCTGCACCGCCTTGGGCGGACGCGGCGCGGATTTGGCCGGCTTTGCACCGGACTTGGCCGCCGCGCGCGGCGGCGGTTCGTCGACGGACACCAGATAGGCGGCGAGCGCCTTGGCGGAGTCGGAGCTGGTTACGTAATGGTCCTTCAGGAACCAGGCGAGCGTCAGGCTAAAGCGCCCTTTCGCCAATCCCCGCGGGCTGCGATGGCAGGTCGCGCAGCCGTCCGCGAAGAGCTTTGCGGCCGGCTTGCCGGCATCGAGATTTTGCGCGGACGCGACCGTCACCGTCAGCGCCGCGGCCGCGAGAGTCACCAGGGGCGCGATCACGTCGCGCCCCGGTCGAAACAGCGAAATCAATGTCGCCCCCTAGAGCGTTTTCGAGCGAAGTGGATTCCGGTTCGCGTAAAGAAAACGCGTCAAAAGAAGAATCGGCCCCGTCGCGCGGTCACGCCGCCAACAGCTGATCGAATTCGGGCGGAGTGTAGGCCTTGCCGTCCGGGTCGGTGATGACGACCTTCCATCCCTCGCTCGCCCATACTTTTGCCTTCGCCACGATGAGCAACCGGCTCTCGCGGGCAAAACTGCACTTCTCATTGTCGCGTTCTGCGACCATCTTATAGGCCAATGCGCATCCCCTTGCGTCGTCCTGCACCCGCTCCCTCGTGGCAGCGGGCTTTGGCGGCAATTCGCCGGGAGCGTGGCAATTTGGTGCCATCGACGGCAGCATTGTGCCCTGGTTCCAACTGAGCGACGGAGATTGATCGTGCGCAGCATCAGAAATGCGATTCTGCTTGTCGCGGGCTTGCCTGGCGTGGCGCTGCTTGCCACCGCACCTGCGCGGGCGCAGACCTACGATCCGCGCTATCCCGTCTGCATCGAGATCTACACCATCGACGGCAGCAGCATCGATTGCAGCTTCACGTCGATCACGCAGTGCGCCGCGACTGCTTCCGGGCAGTCCGCCCAGTGCTACGCCAACCCTTATGCCCTGCGGAGCCGGCCACCGGGCCCGGGTCCATCGCCGCCGCGACGGAACCGTTAAGGTATCGCGATCCGCTTAGTGGACGCGAATGATATGGGGACGGCCGAGATCGATCAGCCCCTGCACCGCCGAGAGACGGTCGTCCAGCGCTGCGATGGTCAGCAACAGGTTGTTGCGGCGCTCGTCGAGCATGCCCATCTCGGCACCGGTGAGCTTCGTGCTCGTCCGCTCCTTGTGAATCCCGTCGAGGGATTTGCGCAGCCCGGCGATCAGGCTGGACAGCTGTTTGGCCTCCTTGGTCATCGACCGCTTCGCGACATTTTGGCGGCGCGTCTCCGCCTGGCTCTGTCTCATCGTCATCCTCCCGTTGCCCCGCTGCCCCGAGTGGATGCTTACAGCTTTGAGTACACATATTACGATCGATGAAATCTGCCCGCGAAGAACTTTCTTAAATTGGACAAGCCGGGAACCTGACTCGAACCAAACGGAAAGCCCGGCGCGAGGACCGGGCTTTCGTTGGCAACGCCAGGGCTGTTTGAGCGTCAGCTCGCTTGCAGCATGAACGCGTCGAAGTACGCCGCGAGCGCAGAAAAAGCGTCGATCGGAAGAACCTGCGCGACATATTGGTCGGGGCGCACCACGACGATGCAGCCAGCCCTCCGATCGATACCGCGCATGGTGAAAACGTCCTGGCCGCTCTTGAGGTCCGGACAGAACATCTTCTCGTAGTCGATCAAGCCGTGTCGCCCCTTGCGCGGCAGCAGCAGCGCCGGCATCGCCTCCACGGCGAGCGCGCGATGATCCTGCTGGAAGACGGCACGCAGGTCGATCACGCTATCGATGTCGGCTCTAGCGGGCGTATGGCGACGGACCGGCGATTCACGGGCCTCTGCGAGAAAATCACACAGCGCGCGGATCGCCGATCCCGCGGCGGCGGGATCCTCCGCGGGCGAAAACGCGTAGATGCGGAAGCGGCCATCGGCCTGCGATGCGTGGCCGAGATGGACAGGCTTGGCATCCCCGAGCCGAATGACCGGCGCGGAATGGAAGCGCGTGCCGATGACGAGGCCTTCGGCAAGATGCTGGTGTGATGTCGCGCCCGTGAGAAGCGAAGAGCGGTAATGCGTCGCCGTGCCGGCGGTGTAGCGCCCGTGCCTCACAAAATAATCCTGCGTCTTCGCCGCATCGGCGCCACCGGCCTTGGCCGCGGAGGCGAGAATGCCCGCCCATTCGCGGTCAAAATCGATCAGCTCCTTCGCCACCGCCTGGCGCTCGGCCGAATAGGAATGCAGGAGGCTCGGTGCACACTGCCCCCGGAGGACGGCGGCGAGCTTCCAGCCGAGATTGAAAGCGTCCTGCATCGAGACGTTCATGCCCTGCCCCGCCTTCGGGCTGTGGGTATGGCAGGCATCGCCGGCGATGAAGATGCGCGGGAGGCGCGAGGCGATCTCGGCCTCCGGAACGTCGTCGAACTTGTCGGTCAGGCGCTGGCCGATCTCGTAGACCGACCACCAGGCGATCTCCTTCACATCCAACGTGTGCGGCTTCAGGATCCGCCGCGCTTTCGCGATCACGTCATCGGCGGTGATGTTTCGATTGGCGACGCGCTCGCCGACATCGAGCTTTGCGAGCTCGACATAGAGGCGGACCATGTAGCCGCCTTCGCGCGGAATGATCAGCAGGCTGCCGTCCTTCGCCGACTGGATCAGGGCCTTGAAGCGGATGTCGGGAAAATCGGTCACCGCCAGCACGTCCATCACGCCCCAGGCGTGGTTGGCGGAATCGCCATGCAGCTCGCGGCCGATCGACTTGCGCACCGTGCTGCGCGCGCCGTCGCAGCCGACGACGTAGCGCGCCCTGATCGTCTCCACCTTCCCCTCATTGCCGGCATCGGCACGTTCGAGGCGCACCGTCACGGCATGGTTGGCGGGACCCGCCGCCGGATCAACCACGAGATCGAGCAGGCGGCGGCTGTAATAGGGCTCGAGCTTGGCCGGAGCTTTGCGCATGACATCGAGAAAGCCGTCATGGATGCGCGCCTGGTTGAGGATGACATGCGGGAATTCAGACAGCCCGTCCTCGACATCCTGCACACGCCCGCTGCGGACGATCGTCTCGGGCTTCCGTTCGTCCGGCTTCCAGAACGTGGTCTCGTTAACCCAATAGGCTTCCTTCAGCACGCGCTCGCTAAACCCATAGGCGTGGAACATCTCCATGGTGCGGCAGGCGATGCCGTCGGCCTGCCCGACCAGCAAACGGCCCGGCTTCTGCTCGACGATGCAGGTCTTGATCTCGCCGAATTGCGCAAGCTGGGCCGCGAGCGTCAGGCCCGCAGGGCCGCAGCCGACGATGAGGACATCGACCTCTTCAGGCACGGCCCCGGCTGCGCCCGAAGCCAGAATGCGTTCGGCGGGATCGGCGATTTCAGGATCGCCCGGCTGAAATCCATTGAGATGGAATTGCATGAGCACCTCTCCCGTCAACGTCTTCTTCGATATTGCTCAGTATGCTGACTATCAGTATACTTGTCAACGATCCGCGCCTTCCCTGCCGCAACGGAGAATTCGGTGAAAGACAACAACGACATGCCCGGGCATCTGGCGCGCCGGTTCCAGCAGATCGCGGTGGCGGTGTTTCTGGCCGAGGTCGGCGAAGCCGGCTTCGACCTCACGCCGGTGCAATACGCGGCCCTTGCGACCATCAAGGCCAATCCGGGGCTCGACCAGGTGACGCTGGCAGGATTGATCGCCTACGACCGCACCACCATCACCGGGGTCATCGACCGCCTCGTCCAGAAAGGCCTTGCCGAGCGCCGCGCCTCCAGCCGCGACCGCCGCGCCCGCGAGCTCGAAATCACCGACGAGGGCCGACGCACGCTGCGCAAGATCACTCCGGCGGTGGAGTCGGCCCAGCGCGTCATGCTGCGCGGTCTCAGCGCGAAGGAAGGTGAAGAGCTGATGCGGTTGCTGCGCAAGGCCATTGCCGCCGGCAACGAGCTCAGCCGCGCCCCGCTGCGCGGGGTGGAAGCATGAATCCCGTATTTCTATCCGTAATTGTCGCAGTGCCGCGAAACCAGGAACTAACCTTCGGCTGATACGGTCGGCAGCATTCGGCGTTTAACGCGCGATTAACTTTGCCGCTCGGGAGTTTCGGATGTTCAGGTTCCTCATTGCGGCGACAGCCATCGCGCTCTCGGCCGGTCCCGTGCTTGCCAACGGCCATGGCGGCGGCGACCCTGCACCGCCGAAGCCCGAGGCCACGACCGCACCGGCGAAGGTGGTCCTGACCAAGCAGGGTCCCACGCTCGTCGACCTCAAGGGCATGACGCTCTACACTTACGAGCGCGACACCACCGGCAAGACGTCGAACTGCAACGGCAAGTGCACCGAGAGCTGGGTACCGTTATCCGCTACGGTCGACGCCAAGGCCATCGGCGACTTCACCGTGATCAGTCGCAACGACGGAAGCAAGATGTGGGCGTACCGCTATCGTCCGCTCTACACCTCGCCGGCCGACAAGACGCCAGGCGATGCCAACGGCAATGCCACGACGTTGCAATGGCGCGTCGCCCGGCCTGAGAACTAGGTCTCAACCGGCAACCCTGCCCACGACGAAGGCCTCGTGAGCAGTGGAATGACCGATCGCACCGCGCTTACCCGCGCCAGCTAGACCCCGCGGCGACCCGCGCGTTCTGCCCGGGCGGCAGCACCACCACCGTCGCATTCAGCTTCACCCGGTCGAACAGATCGATCACGTCCTCGTTGCGCATCCGGATACAGCCGGACGAGATCGCCTGCCCGATATATTCCGGTTGGTTGGTGCCGTGGATACGGTAGAGCGTGTCCTTGTTGCCGAGGTAGAGATAGATGCCGCGCGCGCCCAGCGGATTGGCGGGGCCACCGGCGACGCGCGCCGGATAGGGTCCGAGCCGCGCCTGGATCTCCGCTGTCGGAACCCAGTCGGGCCATTCCGCCAGACGGCCGACACGCGCGACGCCGGAGAAGGCCATGGCTTCCTCGCCGACCGCGACGCCGTAGCGGATCGCCTTGCCTTCGGGCAGCACGAAATAGAGGTAGCGCGCATCGGTATCGACCAGGATCGTGCCCGGCTGCTCCTTGCGCGGATAGTCGACGATATGACGGAGATATTGCTCAGGCACGTTCGCCTGCGCGTAGGGCGTGTGCGCAAGCAACTGCCGGTCGCGCGGCGTCATGCTCGCATCCGTCGATGGAGAAAGCGTCGTCTGCATGCAGCCGGCGAGCGGAAGCATGGCCATGACGAACAATACGATTAGAGATTTTGGCACCACCGGCCCCCCGATAGCGGATAGTTGCGCTCCCAGCGACGCCAGATGCTGCCCAAATCGTGCTGAAAACAAGGCAATGCGGAACACGTGCCCGTGTTCGACTGGCTTGGTTCCATCACCACAAACGGCGGAGAAGCGTCGCACAGTCTCCATCCCCTCGCCTTGCTTTGGTCAAACCCGACTGGACTCGTGGGTATCGTGCTGACTCATCGGATTTGGGATGGGTTCACCTCGACAGATCGGCTCGCGCCAATGCGGACGCCCATACTTTAAACACTCGGACTTCAAAGGAGCTGCGATGCTCGCGACGCTGAACTCTAGGCAAATCGTCGATGAGATCGTGAAGGACACGGTCAAGGACAACGATCCGCACGACGCCATTCAGATTTCACCCGATATGGTGCTGGCTTCGCGCCCCATCAGTGGTGCGCCCGCGTTGGCCCCTGAGATCGCAACCCGTCCAGAGCCGAAAATAGATCCGAAGTTCGCGCCGGAGCGCACCATTAATCCGGAGCCGAAATTCAGTCCCGTCTTGGAGCCGCAGACGGCAGCGCCCTCGGTCGACACCGCCGTGCGCGTCGCCGCCAGCGATGGTCGCCGGCAGAAGCGATCCTCCGCCGGCAAATGGCTGCGCGGCGCGTTCGTCATGATCTTGTTTGCGGGCGGAAGCGCGGCCGCCACTGTCGCCTGGGAGAAACATGGCGACACGGCCAGGCAGATGCTCGACGAATGGAAACCAGCATTGACTGCGTTGACCTCGCTGCTGCCTTCGACATCGCGAACGGCGGCACCGGTGACCGCCGCGCCCGTCACCGCCGCGCAGGCCGCGCCGCCCGCGGAGCCAGCCGTAACGGATCAAGCGACCGATCAATCTGCTCAACCTGCGCCGCCGCCTCCGGTTCAGGTTGCAGCAGCAGCACCTGTCGCAACACAGCCCGATCCCGCGCAATCGGTCCAATCGATGACGCGCGATCTCGCAGCGATGGCGCAGCAGATCGAATCGCTCAAGGCCAACATCGCCGAGTTGAAGGCCGGGCAGGAGCAGATCGCGCGCGAGATGGCGAAACCGCCCGCGCCAAAGCCGGTGGCTGAGGCCAAGCCGGTCGATCCGCGCGCGCGTGTGTCCACGCTCCCGCCGCGGTCTCCGGCGGCTCCGGTGCGCAAGCCGAAGCCGGTCGTGTCGCAAACCTACATGCCGGCCTATTCGCCCGCGCCGCCTGCACCTTCGCAGGCTGCCGCGGTCGCGCCGACAGCAGCCCCGGTCGCCACGACGCAAGCCGTTGCCGATGACGACGGACCTGTCGTGCGTCCGCCGATGCCGCTGCGCTAGATCAGGCGCCGACGCAGCGTCGCTGTCGCGACGTCGTCCAAGCTGTCCGAGTCGATGCGACGCGTTGAGTCCGGGCAATTACGGAGACCGATATTTCGATCGTCTTCCGTCAAGAGAAAAGGCCGTCGGGATTTATGCCGCCGGCCTTCTCTTGCAGCTGCCGGTTCCCGGAGCCCGGTTCTGCTGCAATTCTATGCCTTATGATCACGTCGACATGTTTAATAAAATCTTAACGCGCACAAATGCTGCACATGATTTCTGCGCCATAAGCACAGAGATTGCGCGACCTGTTCATTCGAAAATATCGACTCAGTGGTATCATCCGGGACGTGTTGAGACTTCCACTGAAGCTCACGTCGTCACACCGGGGAAATCGAATGCCCTACTATTCCTTCGATCTCGTGGTTGGTGAAGAGTTCAAGAACCAGGGTGGAATCATCCTCGAAGACATCGAGGTCGCTTCCGATCGCGCCGTTCAATTGGCTACCGAGCTGTCGCAGGTGAAGCCGGAGCTGCAACGGAAGGGTTGCGCGGTGCGCGTCACCGATCGCGATCACAACGAGGTCTATCGCACGCCGCTCGATCCCGTGCCGGCCTGGCGACGCTAGGTCACAGCGTTTTCGAGCGATTTGGAAACCGGTTCGCGTAAAGGCGCGTCGATCCGGGAATCAAAAGTACCGTTCCGGGTCATCGGAACGGGACTTTAGTCGTCCAGCACCGGCGGCTCGAACCAGTTCGTCAGCGACAATCCGCCGTCGACGACGAAGGCTGCGCCGGTGACGTAACCCGAGAGCTTGTTCGACAGCACCGCAAGCGCCATCGGCGCGAGGTCCTTGGCCTCGCCGAGACGCCCGAGCGGAATGTGCTTCGCCAGCGAGGCATCGGCAACGAACCCGCCCGCCGCGATCGCGCCGGGCACCAGCGCGTTGACGCGGATGTCGTGACGCCCGAGCGTCTTCGCGAGCTCCTTCACCAGCATCGCCATTCCCGCCTTCGCCGTCGAATAATGCGGCAGGTTGCGCGGCGTGCCCGCGTGCAGCGAGGTGAGAAACAGGAACGAGCCCGGCCGTTTCGCAGCGATCAGCCGTTTTGCCAGCCCGCGCGCCAGATGGAATCCGGCATCGAGATTGACGGCATGCATCTCCTGCCAGGTCTTGCGGTCGACCGCGAGCGCATGATCGGCCTCCCGCCGCGGCGGCGATGCGCTGTGCACGAAATGCGAGACCTCGCCGAGTGCCTCTGCGGCGGCCAGCAGGGCGTCGCAAGCGTCTGACCTGGCGAGATCGCCGACCCACGGTACCGCCAAGTCAGGCCTGCTGCTCGCGCTGATCGCCGCGCTCACCCGTTCCAGGCTCACATCGGCGAACACGGTCCGAACGCCCTCGCCGACCAGCGCCTGCGCGATCGCGCGGCCGATGCCGTTGCCTGCGCCGGTGACGAGCGCAGTGTCGCGTGCGGGGTCGAACGGCGTGCTCAACAGGCTCATGTCGCTCTCCGTGGCCAAGACGGGGTGACGATAGCGCACCGCACCGGGGAGCGACAAATACGTCCCGGCACCATTGCGGAGTGGCTTGCCGGACGCTAGCCTCCCAAAAAACGGAGGAGATACCAAGGATGCGCACCGGTTTCCTGATCGCAGGTCTGTTACTGCTCGCCGCGCCGGCCCAAGCGGCGGACCGTGCACGCTCGACCTATGTGACGATGGTCTTGCAGGCCTTCGCCGCTAAGGTGGAATGTCCAAACACCGATCTCGTCTATCAGGACCTCGTGCAGAAGGCGCAGCAGATGCAGCTGCCTGACGGCACCACCGAGAAGGTGCGCAAGGCGATCGCCTGGATGCACACCGGCGGCAAGATGGGCGAGAAGCAGGACGACGATTTGATGGCCGAGGTCGCGGTCGCGACCCAGGCGACCGACATGGACCAGCGCCGCCTCGGCATGCCCGGCTGGTGCGAGGCCCAGAAGACCAACCTCGCCGGCCTGATCCGCAGCAAGGGCGGCTAGGCGCTCTCGCGGCGTTAAGCACGCCGTGGCGGAACCGTCGCGGCGGCCAACTATCGTCATAATCCTCGACACCATGCGGCCTCTTCGAATTCGAACAGGAGAGCCCACGTGCGGAGTATCCATTTCGTTTTCGCCAGCGCATTTGCGGCCGCCGCTGTGCTGACCGCGCCCGCCCTGGCGAAGAATTCCGATGCCCAGAAAGGCGAGGAAAAATCCACCTCGTCATCCTGCAGTGCTTACCAGCAGGCACCCGACGGCTCGTGGGAACCGCTGCCCTGCAAAGAGACAGGCGAGCGTCCTCAGCCGCAGACACAAAATCGCACTCCGCAGCCGGGCGCCGACCGCGGGGAGCGCTGAGCGCGCTGGCCGCGGATCAGCTCTGGTGCGGGCCGCGGATGATCTTCATGGCGTCCTCGATGTGACGCCACTCCTTGGCCTCATCGGCCTCGCCGCGGCCCTCACAGGCCTGGGCCTGCTCGGCGGCCTTCGCAATCGCAGCGAAACCATGTTTTTCCAGCATCTGGCGCGCGATGGTGTGGACCTGGATCTCGGATATCATGGGCGCTCTCCTGTTCAGGAAACCGCAGCGCCTGGCTTGGCGCTCCGCGGCCTCTGACAACGATTTCGCCGCAGGTCCCGTTCCGCCCACGACCGATCACATCGGCAGGCCTGGAATTTGACGTGACGAGCAAGCAAGACAAAGGCGGTCCGCTATGCCCAGCGGACCGCCTTCTCACCCACCCCAAATTTGCAGTGTACCGGCCGGATCCCCTACCCGACCGCCGCGCGCTTGCGCTCCAAATCGTTCGGCACCTCGATATCGACCTCCAGGGTCGATACCTCGTCGCCGCGCTCGAGCCGGACGATGACCTTGGTCGGGTCCAGCGTGACGTGCCTGGACACGACAGCAAGAATTTCCTCGCGCAGCACGCCGAGCAGATCGGGCTGGCCGCGCAATCCGCGTTCATGGGCAAGCAGGATCTGCAATCGCTCGCGAGCGACCGGGGCAGAGGCCTTCTTGCCGCGGAGAAGCCGAAGCAGACCCATGCTCATGCAGCCCTCCGTCGCAGCAGACGATCCATGAAGCGCCTGCGCTCGGCCGGAACCTGCATCGCCACCGTGTCGCCGCACAGCCGCCGCGCCGCGTCGATATAGGCCCGTGCGGGTGCACCGTCCACGTTCGACAGCGTCACCGGCGTGCCGACATTGGAGGCCTTCAACACGTCCTGGCTCTCGGGGATGATGCCGAGCAAGGGCGTTGCGAGGATTTCGAGGATGTCGTCGATGGTCAGCATCTCGCCGCGCGCGGCGCGCGAGGCATCGTAGCGGGTGATGAGAATGTGCTTCTGGACGTGCTCGCCCTTCTCGGCCCGCACCGTCTTGGAATCGAGCATGCCGATGATGCGGTCGGAATCGCGCACCGAGGAGACTTCCGGATTGGTGACGATCACGGCTTCATCCGCAAAGCGCATCGCCATGGAGGCGCCGCGCTCGATGCCGGCCGGGCTGTCGCAGATCACCCAGTCGAAGCGGTCGCGCAAATCGTCGATGACCTTGCCGACGCCCTCTTCCGTCAACGCGTCCTTGTCGCGGGTTTGCGAGGCCGGCAGCAGCCAGAGATTCTCCAGCCGCTTGTCGCGGATCAGCGCCTGCGGCAGCTTTGCGACGCCCTGCACCACGTTGATGAGATCGAACACGACGCGGCGTTCGGCGCCCATGACGAGGTCGAGGTTGCGCAGGCCGACGTCGAAATCGACGACGACGACCTTGTCGCCGCGCTGCGCCAGCGCAGCCCCCAGTGCGGCGGTCGTCGTGGTCTTGCCGACCCCACCCTTGCCTGATGTCACGACCAGTACCTTACTCATCTGAAATGTCTCCTTTGCTGGTCAGTTCAGTGCTGTAATTCGCATGGTATTCCCCTGCAGCCAGGCCTGCGCCGGCTTGCCGCGCAAAGCGGCGTCGATGTCATCCGCAGTCTGGTAAAATCCATCAATTGCAAGCAGTTCAGCCTCGATCTTCTGACAATAGATGCGGGCGCTCGTGTGCCCATTGACCCCCGCCATGGCACGGCCGCGGAGCGCGCCGTAGATGTGGATGGAACCGCCGGCGACGACTTCGGCGCCGGAGCCGACCGATCCGAGAATGGTGACGTCGCCTTCCGGGAAGATCACGGTCTGGCCCGAGCGCACCGGGCTATCGAGCAGGAGCGAGGTCGGCTTGGTTACGGCCTTCGCCTCGGCCTTCTTCGGCGCGCTCGGCTCGACCACGCAGCTGCGCCCGCCCGAGAGCAGCGGCGGCATCGTCGGCGTCAGCCGGCCCTCCTCCACCCCCTCGATCCCGAGCACCCGGATGTTGCGATCCTGGAGGCTCGTGAGCAGATGGGCGATGCCGGACTGGCTGAGATCGACCGAGGACAGATCGATCACCACGGGCCGGCCGGCGAAGAAACCCGGCGAGCGCGCAATCGTGGCGTCGATCTCCTGCAGCCAGTCCTGGATCGGAACCGTCGGCACGAACACGAAGGCCACGTAGGAGCGCCCGCGCAGGCGAACCATTTGGCGTTGGACTTTTGCTGCAGCCTCCATAGCGGCCGACTCGATCCCTGTTATTGAATGGTTAACGATGCGGCGAATTTGGTTAATGGCTGGTTAATTTATCCTGGGGCACGTGGGGGTGTGGACGGGCTGGGCCTGCGGAAGGGCTTGGGCGAGCGCTTCCGCGCAACACACCGCTGTCATGCCTCGGCTTGACCGGGGCATCCAGTACGCCGCGGCTTATCCGCATCATGGCACGGCCTCTGGAATACTGGATCGCCCGCCTACGCGGGCGATGACACTGAGAATGTCGAGACAGTGGGCCCTCACGCCGTCCATTGTGATCGCAGGCCCGACCATCCGGATTGACATGCTCATGGCATCTGGTTTCGATCCGCCTCCCCCGCAGACGGAGCCGATCATGTCAATTCAGTCTTCCATCAGGCGCAAGACCGCGCCGGACATCCGTGCACGCAAGCGGGGCGAGCCGATCGTGATGCTGACGTCCTATCACGCGCATACGGCCGCACTGGTGGATCGGCATTGCGACGTCATCCTGGTCGGCGATTCCCTTGGCAACGTCATGCATGGCTTCGAGACGACGGTGCCGGTTACGCTCGACATGATGATCCTTCAGGGCGCCGCGGTGATGCGCGGCTCGAAGCAGGCGCTGGTCGTCGTCGACATGCCGTTCGGCTCGTATGAAGCGTCCAGGGAGCAGGCGTTCAACTCCGCAGTGCGGATCATGAAGGAGACGCAATGCGGCGCGGTGAAGCTTGAAGGCGGCGTCCGCATGGCGGAGACGATTGCATTTCTGTCCGGGCGCGGCATCCCGGTAATGGGTCATATTGGCCTCACGCCGCAATCCATCAACACGCTCGGATCGTTTCGTGCCCAGGGGCGCAACGAGGTGGACTGGGGCCCGATCGAGGACGACGCGAAGGCCGTCGCCGATGCCGGTGCATTCTCGGTCGTCGTCGAAGCGGTAGCAGAACCGTTGGCGCGCAGGATTACGGAAACGATTGCGATCCCCACCATAGGCATCGGCGCGAGCGCGGCCTGCGACGGTCAGGTGCTCGTGCTCGAGGACATGCTCGGGCTATCGCCGCGAACGCCGAAATTCGTCCGGCGGTACGGCAATCTTGGTCCGGCCATCGAAGCGGCGATCGAAGGGTATGCCACCGACGTGCGGTCACGCGCCTTTCCCGGGCCCGAACACGTCTACGAGATGAAGAAAAGCTAAGGG
Organism: Bradyrhizobium sp. LA2.1; assembly: GCF_040547725.1. Lineage (NCBI taxonomy): Bacteria > Pseudomonadati > Pseudomonadota > Alphaproteobacteria > Hyphomicrobiales > Nitrobacteraceae > Bradyrhizobium > Bradyrhizobium sp. LA2.1. The sequence goes on along the minus strand of NZ_JBEPQI010000002.1, from coordinate 514,537 downwards.
TAGCACCGTAGCCCGGATGGAGCGCAGCGAAATCCGGGACAGCGCATCCTCAGCGGCAGGTTTCCCGGATTGCGCTTCGCTCCATCCGGGCTACAAGCGGAAGCGTACGGGTGCCCTACTTCTTCACCTTGCTCGCATCCATCTTGACAGCGGGATCCAGCATCTTCGTCGTGAACGCCGTAGAGACGTCGAACGGCTTCTCCATGCCGAGATAGGTCTGGACCAGCTCATAGTCCTTTTTCATCCGCTCGCCGTCGATCCAGCCGAGACCCTTGGTGGTCGTGAACTCGTCGGTCATCAAATACTTGATGCGCTCCCACTGGCGTTCCTGGTTCTCCTTGTCGAGACCCGAGACCTGGTCGAGCAGCGCCTTCAGGCACGGCGTGACGTCGGCGACGCAGGCCGCAAAGGCCTTCTGCGAGATGCGCACGAATTCCTCAACCAGCTTGGGATTCTTCTGGAGATAGGCGCCGTTGACGATCAGCGAATTGCCGTAGGGGTTGAGCCCGATGTCCTTCCAGTTGACGAAGCCGAGATCGGGCCCGAACTCGATCACCTTGAGATCGTGCTCGTTGTAGAAGTCGCTGATGATGTCGACGGTATGGCTCTTCAGCGCGGCGATCTTCGCGGTCGGCCCGATATTGACGAAGCTGACGGCATCAGGCGCGATGCCTGCGGCCTTGGCAAAGGCCGGCCACATCACGCGCGAGGCGTCGCCGGGCGGGTTGCCGATTTTGTGGCTCGGGAAATCCTTCACCCCGTTCACGCCATAGCTCTTCAGCCAATAAAACGTCTGGCCGGTGTTGGCGTAGATGCTCATCAGCGCGACGTCGTCGGCGCCCTTGCTCTTGGCGACCAGCATGGTGGCGAGATCGGCGATGCCGAACGGCGAGCCGCCGGAGCCGACCTTGGCGGCGGAGACGCCGGAGCCCTTGCCGACCTCGATGGTCAGGTCGATGCCGGCCTTCTCGTACCAGCCCTGCGCCTTGGCGAAATAGAACGGCGAATGGTCGGCCGTCGGTGTCCAGTTCAGGATCAGGTTGACCGCCTCCCCCGCGCTCGCCGGCACCGCCGGCACACCGAGCATCAGGGCCAAAGCCAAAGCCGAGCCCGCAGCCTGCAAACGCTTCATCGCATCCCTCCTCATTGCCGCGACCCGGCTTGTCGCTCTCCCCGTGTGAGGATACCAATGCAACAAGCCGCCCTCGACTTGTCAACTGTCTGGTTGGAAATGCCCGCAAAACGTTCAGGCGACACCGTGCCGCAGCGGCGCGATCCCGTCGCCACCCGCAAGAAGCTGCTCACGGCGGCGCGCCTGGAGTTCGCCCGGCACGGCTTTGCCGGCGCCCGCGTCGACGAGATCGCCGAGCGCGCGGGCGTCAACAAGCAGCTCGTCTACCACTACTTCGGCGACAAGGACGCGCTCTATCTCGCTGTGCTCGAATGGGTCTACGCCGACATCCGCGAGCAGGAGCGTCAGCTCAACCTCGAAGGCCTGCCGCCGGAAAAGGCGATCCGGAAGCTGATCGAGGCCTCGTTCGACTACCTCGCGACAAACCCCGATTTCATCGTGCTTCTGAACGACGAGAACCGCGGCGGCGCCCGCCACGTCCGCGGCTCGACCCGGCTGGAGGCGATGCATTCGCCGCTGGTGAAGAGCGTGTCCCACATCCTCCACGAGGGCGTTCGCACCGGCCTGTTCCGCAAGGGGATCGACCCGATCCAGCTTTATATCTCGATCGCCGGCCTCAGCTATTTCTATCTCTCCAACACGCCGACGCTGTCGGCGATCTTCGGCAAGGACCTGTCGAGCCGGGCGGCAAGGCGCGCCCGCCGCAGGCATGTCGCCGATCTCGTGCTGCATTCGCTCCGGCCCTAATCAACCAACTGGTTGAAACTTTCCGAAAGGCCGGCTAGGCTTAACTTCCAGCGGCATCGTCGCCGCAGTGACAGGGAGCAACCGGTGACCGGAGACGGCGCACGCACCTCGCGCAGCTTTGCGATCATCCTGATCGTGCATCTCGCCGTGCTCGTGCTCTGGCAGGTCGCGGTCGATGCCTTCCACGTACCGAAATTCATCCTGCCCTCCCCGCTCGCGACGGTGCAGACGCTGGGCACCGCGAACTATGCCTGGGGCGCCAACACGCTGGTCACGGCGATCGAGATCCTCGGCGGCTTCGCCCTCGGCGCGTTCGTCGGCGTCGCGCTCGCGGTGATTTTCAGCTGGGCACCGCTGCTGAGCCTCGTGCTGCTGCCGCTGTTCGTGACGATGAACATGATCCCGAAGGTCGCGCTCGGCCCACTCTTCATCGTCTGGTTCTCCTACGGCATCGTGCCGAACATTTTGATCGCCTTCAGCATCTGCTTCTTCCCGATCCTGCTGACCACCGCGCGCGGCCTGCGCGAGGTCGAGCCGGACCTGCTCGACCTCGTCAAATCGCTGCGCGGCTCGCGCTGGACGCTGTTCCGCAAGATCCAGTTGCCGGGATCGCTGCCTTACGTATTCTCCGGCATGAAGGTCGGCGCCATCCTCGCGGTGGCCGGCGCCATCGTCGGCGAGTTCATCGCCTCCGAGCGCGGGCTCGGCTATCTCATGATCCAGGTTCAGTCGTCGCTCGACACGCCCGCGATGGTGATGGCCGTCGTGCTGCTGACCCTGCTCGGCGTCGCTCTCTACGGCCTGGTCCTCGCCCTCGAACGCATGTTCGTCGTCGGCGATGCCAGGCAGAACTAACGACAAGGACCGATCCATGCTGCTCACCCGCCAGACGCTGCCGAAGACGATCCCGGATATCGCAGCCCTCGACGATCTCCTGTGCCGGCCGACCCAGGCGCTGATCGACGACCTCAAGAAGGTCGAGGGCGACATCATGATCCTCGGAGTCGCCGGCAAGATGGGACCGACGCTGGCGGGGCTCGCGAAAGCCGCCGCACCCGATCGCCGCGTCATCGGCGTCGCCCGCTTCAGCGATGCGAGCGTCAAGGACTGGCTGCACGCGCGCGGCGTCGAGACGATCAATTGCGACCTGATGGACGAGACGGCGATTCAAGCGCTGCCTAAGGCGCCCAACATCGTCTTCATGGCCGGCCGCAAGTTCGGCGCCGAGGGCGACCTGTCGCTGACCTGGGCGATGAACGCGCATGTGCCGGCCCTCGTCGCACAGGCCTTCCCGACGTCGCGCATCGTGGCGTTCTCGACCGGCTGCATCTATCCCTTCGTCCCCGTCGACGGCAAAGGCGCGACCGAGGACATGGCCCCGAACCCGCCCGGCGAATACGCCCAGTCCTGCGTCGGCCGCGAGCGCATGTTCGAGTATTTTTCGCGCAAGTTTGAAACGCCGGGCCGGCTGTTCCGGCTCAATTACGCGATCGACATGCGCTATGGCGTGCTGCACGACATCGCCACAAAGGTGCTCACGGGAACGCCGATCGATGTCAGTCTCGGCCACGTCAATTTCATCTGGCAGGGCGATGCATCCGCGCAGGCGCTGCGGTGCCTTTCGCATTGCACCGCGCCGACCTCGCCGATCAATGTCAGCGGCCACGAGATTTTGGCGGTGCGAGATCTCGCAGCAAAATTCGGCGCGCGCTTCGGCCGCGCGCCGATGCTGACAGGCAAGGAAGAGCCGACGGCGTGGCTCACCGACACGTCCAGGGCGGTCGAGCTGTTCGGCCTGCCCGTGGTCGACACCGAGCAGTTGATCGCCTGGACCGCGGACTGGGTCTCGCGTTCCATGCCAAGCCTCGGCAAGCCCACCAAATACGAGGTGCGCGATGGACGCTACTGACGGTCCGCCCATCCTCAAGCTCGGCGTCGACGAAGCGATCGCCGGGCTGGTGCTGTCGACGGAAGCGCACTGGAACCAGACCGAGGAGGACTGGCGAATCTTCCTGCACGAGGGCGTGGTGTTCGGTATTCGCGACGGCCTACGGCTGGTCGCGACCGCGGCGCTGCTGCCCTATTCCGGCAACAACGCCTGGATCAGCATGGTGCTGGTATCGGGCACGCATCGCCGCCGCGGCCTCGCCACCCGTCTCGTCGATGCCTGCCTGGAAACCGCGCGCAAGAACGGGCTGACGAGCTGGCTCGACGCGACGCCCGACGGCGCCGCCGTCTACGGCCCGCTCGGCTTCACGCCGACGCTGCAATTGCGCCGGCTGAAGCTGGTGAAATCCGGGCGAGCCGAAGCCCCACCGCCTTCATCGGCGACCATCGATGCGCTGCGAGCGCGGGACCGGCGCGCCACCGGCTTCGACCGCACCGCGCTCCTCGCCGCCATCGCCCTGCGCTCCGGCTCGCGCATCGTCGCCGCGCATGGCGCCATCGCGCTGGTTCGCGACGGCCGAACCGCGCGCCATATCGGACCGTTGCTTGCCAACAATGCCGCGCCAGCGCTGGCCCTGGTTCATGCGATCGTGCGCTCCGAGACCGGCCCGATTCTGATCGATGCCGTTGCGCCGCAAGCCGCATTCCTGGACGGATTGACCGCCTCGGGCTGGACCATCGAGCGGCCGTTCCAGCGCATGCGGTTCGGCCCCGCCACCACCGCTGCCAAGGAAACGCCATTCGCCGTCGCCGGCCCTGAATTCGGATAGGACATCATGCACCACAGCCAGATCAACAGCGACGTCCGCAAGCTGATCGCCGACGGCACCGTGCTGCCGGCGCACCCCCTCGCGCTCACGGCGGAGCGCCAGCTCGACAAGACGCATCAGCGTGCGCTGACGCGCTACTACATCGACGCCGGCTCGGGCGGCCTTGCGGTCGGCGTGCACACCACGCAGTTCGCGATCCGTGACGTCGGTCTCTATCGCCCGGTGCTCGAACTCGCCGCCGAGACCGCAGCCAACTGGACCAAGCGTCCGCTGGCGATGGTCGCGGGCCTCGCCGGCCCGACACAGCAGGCAACGGCTGAGGCCCGCACCGCGCGCGATATCGGCTATCACGCAGGGCTCCTCAGCCTCGCCGCGATGAAGAGCGCCTCCGAGGACGAGATCATTGCGCATTGCACGGCGGTCGCCGCCGAGATCCCGCTGGTCGGCTTCTATCTCCAGCCGGCCGTCGGCGGGGTCATCCTGTCGAGCCGGTTCTGGCAGCGCTTCGCCGCGATCGACAATGTGATCGCGATCAAGATCGCGCCGTTCAACCGCTACCGCACGCTCGATGTGCTGCGCGGCGTCGCAGCCGCCGGTGCGCTCGACCGCGTCGCGCTCTACACCGGCAACGACGACCACATCCTGCTCGACCTGATGCTGCCGTTCGACCTGCGCGACAACGGCATCACCACGCGCACCTATTTCAAGGGCGGTCTGCTCGGCCATTGGTCGGTGTGGACCGCGAGCGCCATCAAACAGTTCGAGCGCTGCAAGGCGGCGCGGCACAAGGAGGCCGTGCCGGCCGATCTGCTCGCCCTCGATGCCCGCGTCACCGACTGCAACAGCGCCTTCTTCGACGTCGCCAATAATTTTCACGGCTGCATCGCCGGTTGCCACGAGGTGCTGCGGCGTCAGGGCCTGATGCAGGGCCTGTGGTGCCTCGACCCGAACGAGGGCCTCAGCCCCGGCCAGAAGGAGGAGATCGACCGCGTCACTCGCGAGCACGCCGACCTCAGCGACGATGCGTTCGTCGCCGCCAATCTGAGCAAATGGTTGGCATGAGCGCCGAGCCCTTCATCAGCCTGAGCGGCGTCCGAAAGGTCTATCGCAGCGGCGGCGCCGAGTTCCTGGCGGTGTCCGACGTCACGATGGACGTGCAGGAAGGTGAGCTCGTTTCGCTGGTCGGCCCCTCCGGCTGCGGCAAGACCACGGTGATGAAGATCTTGGCCGGCCTGCACAGCTCCGACGGCGGCACCATCAGAATTGGCAATGCCAAAAGCCCGTTCGATCCGACCCGCGACATCGGCATGGTGTTCCAGCAGGCGCTGCTGCTGAAGTGGCGCACCATCCTGGACAACGTGCTGTTGCCGGCCGAGATCGTTGGCCTGCCGATCAAGGCCGCGCGCGAGCGGGCGCGCGATCTGCTCAACCTGGTCGGGCTTGCCGGCTACGAGCAGAAATATCCGCGAGAGCTCTCCGGCGGCATGCAGCAGCGCACCGCGATCGCGCGGGCCTTCATTCACGATCCAAAACTGATCCTGATGGACGAGCCGTTCGGGGCGCTGGACGCCCTGACGCGCGAGCAGATGAATCTGGAGATGCTGCGGATCTGGCGCGAGAACGGCAAGACCATCATCTTCGTCACGCACTCGATCCAGGAAGCCGTGTTCCTGTCCTCGCACTGCGCCGTGCTGACGGCGGGACCGGCGAAGATGGCCGACTACTTCCCGATCGACCTGCCCTTCCCGCGTGACCTGCCGCTCAAGACGACGGCCGCGTTCGGCGCCTATGCGCGGCGGATCTATGCGAAGCTGGGCCTGGGTGCGGCTTGAGTCCGTAGCCCGGATGGAGCGAAGCGTAATCCGGGGCGGTGCCGTTGACGTGCGAGATCCCGGATTTCGCTTCGCTCCATCCGGGCTACGGAAGCGGGACGCGGCGTAACCACCGCGCCCCCTTCATACTCAGGTCTTGTTGCGCATCTTGCTGAGCAGATAGTTGTCGTAGAAGTTTTCCGCGATCTGCGTATAGAACAGCAGCTCCTTCATATAGGCGTCGTGGCTTTCCTTGGTGCGCTTGAACAGGTCGCTCTTGGCGGCGAGCTCGTTCAGGTGCTCCTGGGTCGCGTTGTAGCAGGCTTCCAACACAGGCTGCGGGAACGCCTTCAGCTCCGCGCCGTTGGCGATCAGCCGCTTCAGCGCTGCCGGATTCACGCTGTCGTATTTCTCCAGCATCCAGGCGCCGGCCGCCGAGGCGGCCTGATTGACGATCGCCTGGTACTGCTTCGGCAAGCTCGCCCACTTCTCGTCATTGACGATCATGTGCAGCATCGCGCCACCTTCCCACCAGCCGGGGAAATAATAGTACTTGGCGACCTTCTGGAAACCGAGCTTCTCGTCGTCATAGGGACCGACGAATTCAGCGGCGTCGATCGAGCCCTTCTCCAGCGCCGCATAGACGTCGCCGCCGGCGAGCTGCTGCGGCACGATGCCGAGTCTGGCCAGCACATGACCGCCCATGCCGGCGATGCGGAATTTGAGCCCCTTGAGATCGTCGACGGTCTTGATCTCCTTGCGGAACCAGCCGCCCATCTGGGTGCCGGAATTGCCGCAGAGGATGGCGTGCGTCTTGAACGGCTTCAGCGCCTCGTTGGTGAGGTCGGCGCCGCCGCCGAAATACCACCAGGATTCCTGGTGGCGATGGTTCATGCCGAACGGCGCGCCGGTGGCGTAGGCCAGCGCCGGCTCCTTGCCGATGTAGAAATACAGCGGCGTCTGCGCCATCTCGACGGACGCGACGCTGACGGCATCGAGCGCCTGGAGGCCGGGGACGAGCTCGCCGGCCGCAAAGGTCTGGATCTGGAATTTGTTGTCGGTGGCTTCGGCGACATATTTCGCGAAGGTCTGCGCCGTGCCGTAGATGGTGTCGAGCGACTTCGGGAAGCTCGAGGTCAGGCGCCATTTGATCTCGGGCGCGCCTTGCGCAATCGCAGGTGCAGCAACCAGCGTCGTCGCGCCGGCGACCGCGCCGCCCTTGAGGAATGTACGGCGTTTCATGTTGGGGTCTCTCCCTGGAAGTAAGTTTCAAACATATCGGGGTCTGGCCACGGTCTTCGCGGACCGTTTGCCCGTTCCTATAGCGGAGTTCAAGCTGGGAGCGGAAGGCCTGCCGGCGTCCATAGCCCGGATGGAGCGAAGCGCAATCCGGGCGACGAGAGCGCATTGAAGGGCCGCTCAGAGCAGCTTCGCACTCACGAACAGCGCGCGCACGGCGTTGGTCGCCTGCACCGCGAGCATGGCGTTGTCGGCGGCGCCTTCGAGCGCCGCGACCGCCTCTTCATGGAGCGAGCGGAATTCCATCCACTCGACCGATTTGAAGTTGGTGAGGAATTGATAGGCCTGGCCAACGGTCGCAATCGCCAGCGTGTCGCCGTTCAGCTTGATCTTGAACGTCGTACGCAGCGGGGTCTCGGAACTCTGGGGATCACTCATGGGCTGCTTCTGGACGAGGTCGGCTTAACGAAGGGGAAACGGCAGCCCCGCCGTCCAGCAAATATCAGGAGTCGGTGCTCGCGCGCTGCGAGGCGGTCGCCGATCCGCGCAGGCTAGGCACGACGACCAGGCGGTTGAACTCGCCATTGTCCCAGGACTTCAGGAAGCGATCATAGTCCTTGATCGAGACGCAGCCATTGGAGTCGCCGCGTGGCCCGAGCATGTAGTTATGGGTGAGCAGGCCGACGCGGCCGAGCGCACTGGTGCCGTCCGTGGGCGTCAAGCGCAGGGCACGGACACCGTGGAACAGCTTTTCGCGCGGCTTCAAATCATAGGTCGCCGGCGGGGTCGCGCCAACCATGCGCTGGTCGACATGGTCGGGGTCGTCCATCAGCGCGCCCATGCCCGAATGCGCCTCCAGCGCGATGCCGCTCGGCAGGTAAAGCGCCTTGGCCTTGATGTCATAGACCGCCGTGCGTGAATCGTAGCCGAGCGCGGCGAGATCAGGCGCCCTGCTGAGCAGGCCGTCGCCGGGAGTCAGCGAGGCCAGCTTGATCTTGTCGGTGAACTTCTCGAAGAAATTGCGGTTGTCGACCCTGGGGTTGGTCTCGGCATAGGCCTGGCTCGAGGCGATCTGGGACGCAAGGTCTGCCTGGGCCGGGCGCGAGCGCGGCACCGGGATGGCGTCGGCGCGCTGCGACGGCCTCGTCTCGTCAACCACGTGCCGGTCGTCATCGGTCAGGGTCGAGCCGGTCAGGGTCGAGCGCCAGTCGTCGCCCTGGAGTTTTTGGGCCAGCATCGCCTTGGCGTCGCGCAGCTTGAGCTGGACCACGCTCACCGCGGAGCGCTCCAGCGTCCGCAGGCCGAAGTCACGGGCCGGCGGGCTGCTGGATACCGAAGCGAAACGGTCGTCAAACGAAGGGCCATTGGCCGGAGGCAGTGCGGTGGCCGGAGGCAGTGAGGCGGTGACCAGCGGCGCCGAATCGCCCATGTCAGCGACCCAGGCGGCCGCTCCCAGTGCCAGCGCGACGGCTGCCAAAGACAGCAGTATCGTCTCCGCTCGCCCAATACGGCGGCGCGACAACAGCCTTTCGGCGCTTGCGCGGTCGGAAACCATCAGATCCCCAAATCAACCCCCGGAGGGGCCCAACCCCCGTCCGGAGACTCTATACCAGCTATCGCATTGGGAGCCAAAACTTAGGCATAATCGCGGCCGACAAGCCCCCCTTGAGGTATCCAATGACCGATCCTTTCGACCTAGAGCGCTTTGTCAGGGCCCAGGACCCGGTTTTTCGCGACGTCCAGGGGGAGCTGGTCCGGGGCCGGAAACAGACTCACTGGATGTGGTTCGTCTTCCCGCAGATCGCCGGCCTCGGCTTCAGCACCATGTCGCAGCGCTACGCCATCGGCTCGCGCGCGGAGGCCAGAGCCTACCTCGCCCACCCCGTACTCGGTCCGCGACTCATTGAATGCACCACGCTCGTGCTTGCCGTCGAGGGACGAACCATCAACGCGATCCTCGGCGCGCCCGATGACGCCAAATTCCGCTCGTCGATGACGTTGTTCGGCGCGGTCTCCGACGAACCCGTCTTCGACCAGGCGCTCGCCCGATATTTCGCAGGCGAGCGCGATGGCGCGACGCTGGAGATCCTCACCAGGCTCGATCGGCCGGCGCGCTAGCGCGACCTACGCCTAGACGAATGGACGCATGCAGGCGGAGCATGGCGGCCGGCAGCGTAAACTCCGGATTAACACCGGCTGCCTATCGTTTGCGCAGAATAATTTTCTTCCCCGCGCCAATTGCCGGACAGATCATGAAAATCGGTACGCTGCTGACCACCGCCATCGTCTCGCTCTCGACAGTCGGCGGGGGCCTCGCCGTCTACGTCGCCGTGACGAAGTACCAGACGATGGACAGGATCGCCGAAGCGCAGGGCCGACTCGCGATCGTCCGCGCCGCCAGCGACATCCCGCGCTACCTCAACCCCGAGCGCGGCTTCGCCACCAACATCCTCTACGGGCCCGCGACGGTCGATCCGGCGCAGCTCACCGAGCACGACAAGCTGCGCAAGCAGACCGACGGCGCCCGCGACAGAATGAACGCGCTGCGCAAGGAGCTACCCGGCCCGTTCGACGACGGCGCCACCATCGGCAGCAACATCGACGCGATCAATTCGAAATTCACCGCGCTCCGCGAGGCTATCGACAAGGCGATCGCAGGACCTGCGGATGCCCGCAAGGACGCGGCCAAAAAGGTCGTCGCCGACAATGCCGTGCTCAACGCGGGAGTCACCGCGCTGCTCAACGAGCAGGTCCGACGCATGGCGATCCTGAACGGCGACGCCTATCGCCAGTCCAACTACGCCAACATCGCCATGACGCTGCGCGACGTCGGCGGCCTCAATTCCAGCGTGCACAAGAACCTCGTCGGCGCGAAGAAAGTGGCCAACGACGGCGAGAAGGCCGACATGGCCCGCATGCAGGGCCGCAACGACCAGATCGTGATGTCGCTGATGGAATTGCGTGGCAATGCGGCAACTCCGGCTAACGTCGCCGCGGCGCTGGAGACGATGAACTCGAACTATGTCGAGGAATTCGGCCGCGAGATGAAGCTCGTCAAGGACGGCGCCGTCAGCGGCAAATACGAACACGATGTCGAAACCTTCTACGTGGCGTCCCAGAAGGGCCTCGGGTCCATCATCGGCGTCCGCGACGCCTTCTACGACAACGCCGAGCAGATCCTCGCCGGCGCTTCCTCCGCCGCGCGCACCAGCTTCACCATCGCGCTGGCCGGCCTCCTCGCCGTGCTGATCGCCAGCGCCGGCCTGATCGTGATGGTCCGCCGCCGCGTCTGCGCTCCGATCGTCAGCCTGACGACGCGGATGTCGCGCCTTGCCGACGGCGACGTTGCGGACGAGATTCCGGGCGCCGAGCGTTCCGACGAGATCGGCGCGATGGCCTCCGCTGTCCAGGTGTTCAAGGACAACATGATCCGGGCCGACCGGCTCGCAGCCGAGAAGCAGGCCGAGAACGACGGCAAGATGCGCCGCGCCCAGGCGCTCGACGGGCTCACCCGCGCATTCGAAGCCAAGGTCACCGAGCTCGTCGGCGGCCTCTCCCGCGCCTCCTCCACCATGGAAAGCACGGCGCAATCGATGACCTCGACGGCGGCCCAGACCAACAGCCAGGCCGCGGTCGTCGCCGCCGCCTCGCAGCAGACCTCGACCAACGTGCAGACGGTCGCGAGCGCCACCGAAGAGCTGACCTCCTCGATCTCCGAGATCGGTCGTCAGGTGGCCCAAAGCACCGAGATCGCGGCCCGCGCCGTCGACAACGCCCGCCGCACCGGCGACACCGCGCGCGCGCTCGCCGAGGGTGCCCAGAAGATCGGCGACGTCGTCACGCTGATCCAGAGCATTGCCGAGCAGACCAATCTGCTGGCGCTCAACGCGACCATCGAAGCCGCCCGCGCCGGCGACGCCGGTCGCGGCTTTGCGGTCGTCGCATCCGAAGTGAAATCGCTGGCGGGCCAGACCGCCAAGGCCACCACCGAAATCTCCGAGCAGATCACCGCGATCCAGTCCGCAAGCGACGAGACCGTGAACGCGATCCGCAACGTCGCCGACGTCATCGCCGAGATCGACCAGATCGGCACCGCGATCGCGGCTGCGATCGAAGAACAGGGCTCGGCAACTAGGGAGATCTCCCGCAGCGTGCAGGAAGCCGCGCGCGGCACCCAGGAGGTCAACACCAACATCACGGGCGTGCAGCGCGCCGCCGACGACACCGGTGCGGCCGCGAGGGAGGTGCTGGGCGCGGCCGAGCAGCTCTCGACCCAGTCGCGTGATCTCGCCGGCCAGTTCGACCGCTTCCTCGGCGAGGTCAGGGCCGCCTAGTCAGCTTAGTATGGCGGCGCCTTGCGCGTCCGCTGCGCCTTGGCGGCCTCGATCCACCAGGAGAGGTCGTCGGCAAAACGCGGGAACGAGCGCTCGAGTGCCTTGCCGCCCTCGCCGATCGGCTCGCTCTCGGCCGACAGCGTCTGCGCGATCGGGCCGACGCCGATGGTGCTCGACACCACGACCATGCCCATCTCCGACAGCGTGCCATGCCAGGCGGTCGAGGCGCGTGCGCCGGACAGTCGGCCGGCCGAATAGCTCACGATCGCGGCCGGGCGCCAGAACCACTCTTCCAGGAAGTGATCGGTGAGGTTCTTCAGGCCAGGCTGGATGCCCCAATTGTATTCGCCGGTGACGAAGACGAAGCCGTCGGCGCCGCGGATCTGCCCCGCCAGCTTCTCGAGCGCCTCGGGTGCCGTCCCCTTGGGATATTCCTTGTACATGCGATCGAGCATCGGCAGGCCGATCGCCTTGGCGTCGATGAACTCGACCTCCTCGCCGCGCTGGCGCAGGCGATCGATGACGAAATTCGCAAGGCGGACGCCCATGCGGTCGGAACGGTAGGAGCCGTAGAGGACGAGGATGCGATTACTCATGGCCGGCACGCTAGCACGAAACAGCGGTACGGCCTCAACCGATTTGCCGCGCTACCGTTGCCGTCCGAGCTCCAGCGTTTGCGACGGCGTCTCGCCGAACTGGTCGCGATAGCTTCTGGAGAAGTCGCTGAGATGCCAGAAGCCGAACGCCAGTGCGACGGCCTTGACGCTATCGGCACCGGCGAGCAGGCGCTGGCGCACCAGCCACAACCGGCGCAGGCGCAAATAGCGATGCAGGCTCATGCCGCGATAGCGGCGGACGACGTCGTGCAGGGTGCGGACGGACAGGTTGAGCTTGCGCGCAATCTCCTCGCTGTAGATCGGCTGCGAGAGGTCGTCGGACAGAAGCGCGCGGATCTCGCGGAAGATCCTGAAGTTGCGCTCGTCATTGGGCCGCAGGGTCCATCGCGCGGCAACGACGCTTTCGAATGCGTCGTCGACAGCGCCAAGCAGCGACTCCTTCATGGCTGCGGCCTTCAGCGGCACGTCCGCGGCTGCGATCGGCTCCGACGCGGCAGCCAGCACCTCCCGAACCAGGCTGCGCAGCCGGTTCAGGCTCGCGGCCGTCGTTTCAAATATCTTGAAGCTGGATGTCGCGTGCGGCCAGCCGCGATCCATCACCTCCGGCCTGAACACCACCGAGGCAATTTGCCGCTGCACCTCCTCGATGGTGGTGTAGGCGGCGCCACCGCTGCCGATCACGATGACCGGTCGGGCGCGCTGCGAGCCGTTGAAGCGGATGGGCACGTTGAGCTCATCCATCGTGAATCCGATGGCGGTGCAATTCTCGACGAGCTGCGCGTCGACGACGCGGGGAAACGCCCGCGTGAAATTCACGTCGCAACCGGGCAGCGACAGGATGGTCTGCTCGGCCGAAATCCTCCGTACGAAGGGCGTGAACTCGAAATTCAGGCCTCGTATGGCATTTCGAAATTCATCGACGTCGGAGAAGCGAAATACCTTGGGCGCAATATCGTTCATGGCAATGTGAAACGGCGCGTCGTAACCAACGCGCGTCCGGCGGCGATGCCGGCCCGAGTTTCCCCCTTTCGGTTGTCCCGTTCGACCGAAAGAATCATCCTAATTCGTCTCGTTCAATTGGCGAGGGTCCCGTTCAAAGGACAAGTCGCCGCATCGAGTCTCGCCGAATTTCGATAGCGTTTCCAGCGCAGCCAGCGGTGCGCTGATACCCCATCGATCAAGCTCTAAATTTCAAATTAACGCCTGTCAGGCGGAATGAAGGTCATTGGATAGTCGCGATTTTTTTGAGTCAGGCCCCTGCCATGATGGCAAATTTGCCTGCTGATATTCTGGTTGAGCTGGAACAGGCGGTCGCTAGTTGCCCGCCGGACCGCTGTGCTCGCATCCTATCCGGCATTGTGCAGTTGCTCACCGGTAGCCGCGACCGGCCTCAGGAATTGCTCGCCGGGGTGGTTGACGGCGTTCTACTGCGCTTGGCGGAACGCGTCGAGGCCAAGGCGCTCGTTCAACTCAGCACGGCGCTTGCCGAGCTCAAGGTGGCCCCGCCCGAGACATTGCAGCGCCTTGCCTCGCACGACGACCCGGACGTGGCCTGTCCTGTCCTCCTCAAATCGCTGGCGGTCTCCGCCGCCGATCTCGCGGCGATCGCGGCCTCGTGCGGCGAGCGGCACCAACGCGCGATCGCCGCACGCAACTCGATCGAGCCTGAAGTAACCGAGGCGCTGATCAAACGCAGCGGCCCGATCTGCCTTGCGCTGATCAAGAACCCGGGAACCCAATTCTCCGAGGCAGCTTACACCGCGCTGATCGCCAGCGCCGATCCGGACGGCGAGATTGCCAAGGCGCTGGTGCTGCGGCCCGGCACGCCCGACCTGGTCGTCCGGAAGCTGCTCTCCCAGAAGGCGCCGGCCCCGAAGGCGCCGGCCAAGGCCAACGCATCCACCATTCCGCCCGCACAACACGCCGCGCCGGTTCCGCCCAAGCTGCCCTGCCCGGCCGAATATGCGAGCGCGAGGCCGGAGATCGTCGCCCTCAGCCGCGTCGGCAAGCTCAACGATTCCACCGTCAACCGCTTCACGATCCGCGGCGAGACGGCCAATCTGTTCACGGCGCTCTCGGTGCTCTCCGGCGCTCCGATCGAGATCGTGGAGCATGTCATGACCGATGACGATTGCGAGGGCCTCGTCATGGCCTGCCGGGCGGCGCGGCTGAACTGGGCCACCACGCTCGCGATCCTGAGCAACCGCAGCGGCTCACGGCTCTCCTTCGTCGAGCGCGAACGGGCTCAGCAGATTTTCGAAACGCTTCTCTTGTCGACCAGCCAATGGACAGTGCGCTGGGGGGAAATTGCAGCGAGTGCCAACCCAAGCGATGCGGGACATCGCGGCACAAAAATGGGGGTTAGCCGATGAGGTTCGACGGTCGAAAGGCGCTTCGCGTACGGATGGATCACAAGCAGGCTGTCAATCTGATGGGCTCCGACGGCACATGGCGACGCAGTTGCTTCCTGCTCGACGTGTCGCAAAGTGGCGCCAAGATCGAGGTCGAAGGGACGCTCGACGTGCTCCAGGCCAAGGAATTCTTCATGCTGCTGTCGTCGACGGGGCTTGCCTACCGGCGGTGCGAATTGGTGTGGATCGACGGCACCATGGCCGGCGTGCACTTCATCACCGCAGACGGCAAGAAGAAGCCGGCGAGCGCAAAGGCGGCCGCCGCGCCAAACTCCACGCCGAGCAAATAGGCTCCAGAATTCATCGAGCTCATTCAATGTCATCATAGTCCGGTCCGCCGTGCAGAGTGCCCGAACCATATCCAGCCCCGCCAAAAACGACGGCGGCGTCCGAATGACGGAAGCGGTTCGCCCGTTTGTGCATGTGCTGGCCGATTCGTCCGACAAACTGGCGGGCGTCTGCTCGGCCCTTGAACGGCAATTTACCGTCGCCGGCGAACGACTCGATGCGGAAGCCAGGCTGTCACAAGTGCCATTCGCGGTCGTCGTTCGCGCGGAGCTGCGTGACGTCGGCAACATCGCGGCCATCAAGAAGCGTGCCGGCAAGCTCGCGAAAGCCACGAAGCGCATCTTCCTCGTCGAGCACTCGTCTCACGTCGGCATCTCGCAGGCCTACGCACTCGGCGCCACCCTCGTTCTTCCCGGGGCGCTCAACAAGAGCAAGCTGCTGGCAGCGCTGGCTGACCCGGCCGAGCCGGCCTCTGCTGGCTCAAGCGACGCAGCCCAACCGGACAACGCCGTCGAGACCGCGGCGACCGCCATCGCTTCGATGTTCACGGCCGTCACGCTCGGCGAGCCCCTCGACGTCGACGGCACGAAGGAAGCGGGCCGCAGGATCGCCGACCACATCACCGAGCACGGCCTGTCCGAATGGCTTGCCACCGTGCGGCGTCACCATGAGGGAACCTACCAGCATTGCCTGCTCGTGACCGGCGTGGCGATCGACTTCGGACTGAGCCTCGGCGTCGGGCGAACCGATCTCGAGCGGCTGTATTCCGCAGCCATGTTCCACGACATCGGCAAGGCGCAGATTCCGCTTGCGATCCTCGACAAGCCCGGCCGCCTCGACACCGACGAACGCGCCATGATCGAGAAGCATCCGGCGGCGGGTTACGAGTTTCTGAAGGATCACGAGAAAATCTCGCCCGAGATTCTCGACGCCGTGCGGCATCATCACGAATATCTCGACGGAAGCGGTTATCCCGACGCGCTGTGCGGCGAGAGCATCAACGACATCGTCCGCATTCTGACGATCTCGGACATCTTCGCCGCGCTGATCGAACACCGGCACTACAAGCCGACGATGCCGCGCACCGAGGCCTACAACATTCTTTGCGGGATGACCGGAAAGCTCGAAAAGGCCCTCGTAACCTCGTTCAAGGAGGTTGCGCTCACGCGATGACCGCGCAGGCTGGGCGATCCCGCAGCGAGGACCTCGTCACGAACCGCGCTTAGTGCGTGGCCCGGTATTTGGCGCGGTGCGGAATCGACCGGGAGGCAAGTCCTTCCGCAAGCAGCTTCATGTCCTCGCGTCTGCCACTCCGGATCAGCTTGCCGAGCTCATCGGGTGTGAAGGGCAGATTTGGATCATCATCAATCGGATACCGCGGTCGCGGACCGAAGAACCGTCGAACCAGGCTAGCCAGCCGCCGCATGTCGATTCCCTCGCGCCAGCAACAAACCTTTCACTCCGCGTATTGTTCCTCCCGCGCGATCGAGATTGCAAGAGGCCACCAACGGCTCAGCATCAAAAAAATCGACGAGAGAATAATCTCCTCTCCTCCACCTCAGCCGGCTCTCCGCGTTAGTCGGCTCGCAGCGTCAGCCGGCTCTGCGCATCAGTGACTTCCCGCACTAGTCGGCAAAGCCGACATAACGCACGAAATCGTCGTTACCCTCGCGATCGGAGCGAACGGCGTTCGCGGCGAAGCTGTCGTCGGGATACCCCATCGCCACACATGTCATGATGACTTCGTCTTCCGGAATCTTCGCGACCTCGCGCACGATGTCGGAGCGCATGATGCCCTGCCCGTTGATCACCGAACCGAGACCGCGGTCCCAGGCCGCGAGCACGATGCCGTAGCAGAGCGCACCGAGATCGAAATGGCAGACCGCGCCGGGATCCAGCACGCGGTCATAGGTCAGCACCAGCGAGACCGGCGCGTCGAACTGGCGGAAGCCGCGCAGCACCCAGTCCTGCCGCATCGGCTTGTCGTCGCGCTCGATCCCCATCGCGCCGAACAGCTTCTTGGCGATGTCGACCTGCCGGGTGCGATGAATGCCCTGGTATTCGCCATGACTGATGATATCGCGCTTGACCTTGGCGCCGCCGACCATCTCCTCCATGTTGCGGCGGCGCAACTCTTCAAGCGGAGGGCCTGTGAGCACATGCACATGCCAGGGCTGGGTGTTCATCGACGACGGCGCGCGCTTGGCGCTCTCGATGATCGCCTCGATCACCGCGCGCGGCACCGGCTGCTGCTTGAAACCGCGCACGCTGCGGCGCGACCGGACCAGCGTTTCGAATTCCAACTCTTGACCTCCCTGACCGTTCATTCCGCGGCATTGCAATTGTAACGCGTAACCGGTTGCCGATGCGGTACGCCAAATCTATGCTACCCCGCAAGCAAGACCAAGAACCCAGCGAGGACCTGCAAATGCCCGCACCGCTCGATCCCGTCATCGCCCAGATCATTCCGCTGCTGCCGCTACGCGATCCCACCACGATGACGCCACAGAGCGCGCGCGATGCCTTGCGCGCACTGGCTGCCTCGCGTGCGGATGTGCCGCCGCCCCCCGTCGACACGGTGCAGGATATCAAGGTGAAAGGCGGCGCCGGGCCGCTCAATGCACGTGTCTATCGCGTCGGCCCCAATCCTGCGCCAACCGTGGTCTTCTTCCACGGCGGCGGCTGGGTCGCGGGCGACCTCGAAACCCACGACCGGCAGGCGCGGAATCTCGCGATCGAAACCGGCGCGGTCGTCGTCTCCGTCGATTATCGGCGCCCGCCGGAAACGCGCTTTCCCGGCGCCTTCGAGGACGCGTTCGCCGCCGCAAGTGACATCTTCAACCGCGTCGCGGAATTTGGCGGCGATGCAAAGCGTCTCGGCGTTGCCGGCGACAGCGCCGGCGGCAATCTCGCAGCCGCCACCGCGATCGCCTGCCGCGATGCCGGCATCAAGCTGGCCGCACAATTGCTGGTCTATCCCGTGACCGACGTCGTCGGGGGCTACGCGGATGCGCGCGAGAACGCGCCCTATCCGTCACGCACCGAGAATGCCGACGGCTATTTTCTGACACGCGCGACGATGGAATGGTTTTGCGGCCACTATCTCGCCGATCCCAAGGATGCCGCCGACTGGCGGGTCTCGCCGCTCCGCGCCGCTTCGCTCAAAGGGCTCGCGCCCGCGATCGTGACCACCGCATGGTTCGATCCGTTGCGCGACGAAGGCGCGGCCTATGCACGGGCGCTGGAGGCCGCCGGCGTCCGCGTCAAGCACCATGAGGGCCCCGGCCTGATCCACGGCTATTTCGGCCTTGGCGATGCTTCCGCGGCCGCGAAGGCCGAGGCGCAACGCGCACGGGCCGATTTCAAGACACTGCTCGCGCGCGGAATCTGAACCGCAGATGAATGGAAAAATCCGCGACATCGGTCGTGGCACGCATCGATCCTGCTTGATTGCGCCACGATTCGCGGCTCCAATCCGCTCGGCAATTTTGTCCTAGGGAGACACCCATGATGAAGCGGATTTTTCTCGCAGCGATCGTCGCCACCTTTGCAGCGGGTTCGGCCTTCGCGGACGACACCTGCGAGAGCAAGGCGGTCGGCAAGGACGGCAAGGCGCTCGCCGGCGCCGCCAAGACCTCGTTCATGAAGAAGTGCAAGGCCGACGCTTGCACGCCCAAGGCCGTCAGCGCCGACGGCAAGCCGCTTGCCGGTGCCGCCAAGAACAGCTTCATGAAGAAGTGCGAGGTCGGCGCCTGATCGCTGCTGGTTCGCCACTGCTGCACGGACACTCTGCAACTCCGTCGTGCCCGGGCCTGTCCCGGGCATCCACATATGTGTGTCCGTGCGGCACAGATCAGATGGCCGGGCCAAGTCGAAAGCACGAACGTCCTCTGGTAACATCGTCGTCAAGCCGTTCGAATTAACCACCAATTCGATCCAATTTTAATAAGACAACAACGCTGCTTGTTAGCGCGAGCCGCACAGATCAACGTGCGGGAATTGCCGTTTTCCGGATATCGGCGGGACCGGGAAAGTGACTTCGTCGAGTGCGATCGTCTTTCATTGGGAGCATCTCGCCATGATCGAACGTCGTGCAATGAAGCGCATACCGATCAACCGGGCCGCACGGCTATCGTTTGGTGAAATTCACGGGACTCATCCGTGCCTGGTGCGCGATATCAACGCCTTGGGTGCCCGCATTTCCACGCCGTGCTACATATTTGCCGACGAGTTTGTGTTGTCGTTCGACGGCCATTCCGGAATTTTCTACTGCCGCGTCGTATGGAGAAAGGACACGCTCTGCGGCGTTTTATTCCTCCTGCGTCGTCGCGCGCCAAAGGCGGCGAACGATTCCGGCGCGCCCGCAAATGTGGTGCGACTTGATCGCCGGCTCGTGTGCCGCGGCGGGGTCTTTAGCCCGGACGCGTCGGCCTGACTGCTCGCGCGCGCCGACGATGCTATCGAATAGGTCCGGTCCCTTCCTGTACCGGCTCCATGCGACGGTCGGTGTCTGCTGCATCGCCGCTGTCGTCGGGCGCATCAGTATGGGGTTGATGAACGCAAGCGGCCGCCTGATCGCCTCGCCTGCGGTTGCTGCCAATACGGGTTTTCCACGCACATCGCGGAAAGTCCGATCGCCGACGCTCGGCACTGATCCCATGACGTATAAGCGCATTCGAAATAGGTGCTGCCACCCCACTCCCATCTCTGAAGGCAGACGGGATGGCCGGGATCGTAAGTTTGGGCTGTAGCCGAGGCGATCGCCAGGATCGCCGCACTGCCCAGAATTAGCCAACGGAGCATCCGCATCGCCGTCTCCTCCAAATGGATCATCCAGCTTTCCGGTTCGACCGCCGCTCATGTGGAGACAGGAGACGCCTTGCGACGCTTCATAGCTCCTGCGTCGTCGCTCGACAAAAGCGGGGAACGATTCCGTCGCGCCCATATCGGCGCCTCAGCGCTCGCCCCGGGCCGGCGGACATAACTCATCCGATAAGTGGCCCTGAGCCTTGCTCGGAAAGACCCTGCAGCCGCCATCCTGCAATATCACTGGTCTTTCCGCATTGCTCGCATTTCAGGTGAGAGCATCCCCTAGCTCGTCCCCGCTGAACGTTCTCGCGGGAGGCTTCACATCCGCAGCGCGGGCAAGCTAGCGCCGCGCGCCCGCATCCAGGGCTTGCGAGCAAGAAACTGGCGAAGTTCGATACGCGGTCGACGATCCTTCTGATCAATTTGGATTATCCAAACGACGGCCCCGGACTTGGGTTGAGTGTGAGGTTCCGGGACCGTCATCGAGGCGCGGACCGCAGCCCACCCGCGCACTGCCAGTAACGTGGATGTCCGCGCGGCGAACAATTGTCTTCTGGTACAATCCCACTGCGCGTCATCATGCCCGCTAGCGGGCATTGCGGTGCTCGGAGCCGATAGCCAATCCTGGCCCGTCAGCGAAACATCGATGCCTCTCAACCAGGTCCGCCTGATGGGCCGCAGCGCACTGGATATCTCGCGCCGAACTCTTCGCATTTGCCCTGTACCGAAGACCTTTGATCTGGATCAAGGAGTCGAACTATCGATGCAATCTCAACTTGGGCGATAGGCGACATTCGGAACCATCGACGCCTTTCACATCAAATTCGCGAATTAGGGGGCAACCAACAGACCTGCAACGTAGTGGAGAGACCGCCATGGCCGTCAATCTCATTTCAGCTGCACAACAGCTCCTGACCCCTGAAGTCATTGCGCAGATTTCCTCCTTTCTTGGGATGGACCGAAGCGCGACGCAGAAGGCCGCAATAGCGGCCATCCCGACAATACTGGCCAGCCTGTCGGATCTGGTCGGAACCCCGGCCGGCGCCAATCAACTGTCAAAACTGCTGTCACAACAGCAAGGCAGCAATCCCTTGGATATGTTGCGCAACGCTGGCGCCCCTGACCTGGCTCAGACGGGTTCAAGCATGTTGTCCGGACTGCTTGGAGGCCGAACCATGGATACCATGGCCCAGGCGATCGGTAGTTTCGCGGGAATGGGCGATGGCGGCGGCAAGTCGTTACTCGCCGTGGTCGGGCCGCTGGTCCTGGGTATGCTCGGCAAGCAGCAGCATGACGCCGGGATGGATGCAAACGGACTGGCATCGCTTCTGCGCTCGCAGAAAGATCAGATCATGGCGGCGATTCCATCGGGCCTCAGTGATCAACTCGGCGCCGCGGGCCTGATCGACAAGGCACGCAGTGGAATGGCCACGGCCGCCGCCACAGGGAGCCGGATCGCCGGCGTTTCCGGCGCTACTGGCGCGAGCCAGGCCGCCATGGCCGCCGGCCGGGCGCAATGGCCATATTGGCTCGCCGCGCTCGTTATCGTTGCCGGACTTGCCATATATGCGCTTCAGCGTCCGACCGAGCAGACGGTCGCTCAGAGTACAAACATTACGCGGCCCTCAACCGGAACTGTGGGCATGGCGCCCGCGGATCTGACCGTTGACGGCGTGAATCTGGCGAACCAGGTCAATTCGTCCCTTGGTACGCTGCAGGCTCAACTGCCGACCATCACCGATGAAGCTAGCGCGCAGGCGGCCCTGCCGAAGATCAACGACGCCATCTCACAGCTGGATGGCGTCACGGCACGAGCTGCCAAGCTTTCTCCGGAAGCGCGACGCGCGCTTGCCAAGCTGATCGTCGCGGCGGCGCCGGCCATCAATCAGATGTGCGACAAGGTCTCGGCGACACCGGCCGGCACGATCGCAAAGCCAGTGATCGACAATCTTCGTGCCAAGCTCGACCAGTTGGCGAAAGCCTGAAAGCCAGAGACGTCACACGCAATAAACTCGCCACACTTCAGGACGGGACGTGTTTCCCACCCTCCCGTCCTGCAAGATGAAAGGAGAAGACTCCATGGCCGACAAGACCAGTTTCACCAAGGATGAATGGGCGCTCCTCCTGAGAAGCCCGATGAATGCTGGAATGGCCATTACGGCTGCCGAACCGAGCGGATTGTTTGGCCTTCTGAAGGAATCATTTGCTGGCGGCACCGCGCTCGCCCAGGCGGCCACCGATCCCAATGCCAACCCCTTGGTAAAGGCTGTGGTCGCCGACTTCCAGACGAGCGACGGCCGGGCCGCGGCTCATGACGGGTTGAAGGCAGAGCTCGGCAAGAGCACGCCGGCCGAGATCAAGACCAAGACAATCGCATCGTTGCATGAAGTCACGGCGCTGCTTGCTGCGAAAGCTCCGGATGATGCCGCGGCTTTCAAGGGCTGGCTGCGTCAGATTAGTCAAAAGACGGCTGAGGCTGCATCGGAAGGCGGAGGGTGGTTCGGTGGGGGCGTTCAGGTCAGCGACGCCGAGAAAGCAACCCTCGGCGAAATCTCCAGCGCGCTTGGCATCTGATCTCGGTGGGCCGCACGGCCCACCTCTACGCGCCCTGCACCATTGGTTTGCGGGATGCCAGAGCCGCTGGCTTCCCCAAGGCCAGCGGCTGTTCTTTGCGGCGATGTGCGGGCAGTTGGGCAAATTCTCGTTGCGCGTCGGCTGGGCGCTGACCGAAATGGCAACTCCGCTGCCTTCCACGGCAACGTTGACATATGTCAAAGCCGGCAATTCCTGGAACCGAACTACTCCAACCAGCTGAGGCGCTGGGGGCCATCATGAAACGATGGAGCGGTCAACCTGCACTGCTTGCTGCTACCGCGATTGCTGCATCATGCATCGCATTCGATGGTGGAATTGACTCTGCGCATGCGAAGTTCAGTCGAATAACGAAGTCGGCGATTGTCCCTGGCGCAACGCCGCGGGAAGTGCATGACCATACCCGCGACGCAAACGGTTCGCCGAGCGCCAACGACCTCCCCTCGCTTGCCACGAAGTCACCCCGACGGCGTCAGCGCGCAACAGGGCAAGGCCCGAAAGCTCACGGCGACATTCGGCGCGCAACGCATCGGAAGAGCAACCATCGGCATGCACTTCATAAAAAGCATCCCAGAAGGGAAACCCCACTGTTTGGGCTTGCGAGTTTCTACTCGGAAGACCAGATGACCGCGAGTGGCGAGAGGTTCAACAAGCATGCGCTGCATGCGGCGCATCCGTCCTTGCCTTTCGGAACGCGCCTGCGCGTGACTAATGTCTTGAACAAAAAGTCCGTGATCGTGAGAGTCAACGACCGTGGTCCATTTGTTCATGGACGCATCATCGACGTTACATCGGGTGCGGCCCAGGCCCTTGGAATGATCAAGATCGGCGTGGTCAATGTCACGCTTGAAATCGTTCGATAATGGCCGCCTATTTCATATATCGACGGCAGCCGGGCCTTGATCAATACGGCGGGAAAGGACTGATTTGGGCGTACACGGCCTAGTCCCGCTTGAACCGATAGTCGAACGCCCCATCCAGCGGCTTGATCAGCCCGACCGTCGGCGCCGGAAAATGGATCGGCAGGATCAGCGTGTCGGTGTCCGCAACGGAGGCGAAGAACTTTCGCCGCGAGACCGCCGACTGCCTGGCATCCCAATCCGGCTTCGCCGACCAGTCCGGCTCGCGGCACTGGATCTGGTGATGCATGAGATCGCCCGCGACCACCGCGCGGCTACCCCTCGAAAAGATATTCACGCAGCAATGACAGGGTGAGTGCCCCGGCGTCGGCGTCAGCGTGACGGTGTCATCGAGCGCGTAGTCGTCGTCCACCAGCAGCGCCTGCCCGGCCTCGACGATCGGCAGGCAGTTGTCGCGGAAGACGGTGCCGGGCGGGTTGTTGCCTTTGGCATTCTCGGCCTCCCAGGCCGCGTACTCGCCCTTGTGAAAGACGTACTTCGCATTCGGAAACGTCGGCTCCCAGCGCCCGTCGCGCAAGGTCGTATTCCAGCCGGTGTGATCGATGTGCAGATGCGTGCAGAAGACGTAGTCGATCTGCTCGAAAGAGATGCCGAGCGCGAACAATTCGTTGCACCAGCGCTCCTTGCCGGGAAAGTCGAACGGCGGCGGATGGCCCTTGTCCTCGCCGGTGCAGGTGTCGACGAGGATGGTGTAGCGCGGCGTGCGCACGACAAACGTCTGGTAGGTGATGACCATCATGCCGCGCGCGGCATCGAACACCTCCGGCTCCATCGTCGGCAGATGACGGGCGAACACGCCCTCGTCATAGGCCGGGAAGAAATCCTGCGGCCGCCGCCACGGCCCTTCCCGCTCGATCACCGCATCGATGGTGATGTCGCCGATCCGGAGTTGCTTCATGGTTGTTCGCTCCCTTTTTGGGAGGAAACGTAGCGGGCAAGACCACCGCGCTCAAGACGCGCCGGCCGCCGCTCAGGCCTGCTTCAGCAGATGCTGGGCAAATCCGGGCAGCGAGCGGAAGGCCATGTGCAGATTGTCGTTGAAGGAGGCGGTCAGATAGCCGTGGTTCTGCCAGGCACGGACAAGCGCTGCACGGCTGAAGATCGAGACGTGACCGTTGCGCGGGCCGACATACCACCAATTGACGCCGTGCGCCTCGAAATCAGGCGGCTGCAGCAGCGTGGAGAACAGCACGAGTCCGGTCTCCTTTGTGCTCGAGACGATGGCGGCGATGCCAGCCGTCGGATCGGGCATGTGCTCCAGCGTCTCGAAGCAGGTGACGATATCGAATTTCCCCTGCGGCGGCCGCGAGAAATCGGCCACGAAGGGATCGAAGGTCTCCGCCTCCAGGAATCCGGAGCTGCGCAATGTCGTGCTCAGCAGGCCGCCACCGCCGCCATAATCAAGCACGCGCAACTCGGCCTTGCTGGCTCCAAACAGATCCTGCACCAGTTTTGCGCAGCTGGCCGGCCGGGCCTCCCTGTAGTCGGGATCGACCTCGATATAATCGTCGTTATAGATCTCGGTCTTGAAGTTCGCCTCGCTCCAGTCGTCGAATGCATCGGTGAACAGGAACCCGCAGCCTTGGCAGCGGTGGTAATAGACCGGCTTCCCCAACAGCGGCAGCCGCCTGCCGCGCGCTTCATTGCAGTGTTTGGCGAAGTCGACCACGCCGAACAGTGCGGCCTCTGCGCTGCAGATCTTGCACGGCAGAGGCGCCGCGGAAATCTCTTTCAGTTTGGTGATCATGCCCCGTTCCGCAACCTTCGCTCTCGAACGGACCATCGCCCGTGAGGGTTGCGCGAGGCTTGCGCATGCCTGTGCGGCCGGGACCTTGATTTCGGTGTGACGTGACCACAGCCACGCCGCGTTATCTCAACGACGCACACACGTCGCCGAGGCGTCACACGCGCGTCGTGGGCCGCGCTCGATAATCCCCGCGTCATTCCAGGTCAAACCCGCGCAGGTTGCGCAGCAAGAAACATGGGGCACCACGTGGACATGAAAGCGCTCTTCTCCGTGATCTCGTCGATATCGCTCGCTGCATCGCTGGCCGGCACCGCAATTCCGGCGCACGCCGATCAGGACGACAACGGCCGCGACCGCGGCTTCGACAATTCCAGGGATCGCGACCACGATCGCGACCATCATCACGGACACCGCTCGCCGCCGGTAGTCGTCATCTCGCTCGACGGTGCAAAGCCCGATTTCATCCAGCAATTTATCGACGAAGGCGTACTGCCGCGCGACGGCGCTCTGGCGCGGCTGAGCCGCCATGGCGCGGTGGCGCAGCAAAACATCACGGCGTCGCCGTCACTTACCGCCGTCTCGCATATCGAGATCGCCACCGGCTCGACCGCCGTCCACAACGACATTCCCTCGAACACCTTCCAGGCGATCGTCGGGCCGGCTACGTCGAGCCTCAGCGGTTTCGCCGCGCCGATCGGCGGCTATCGCGAGAGCCCGCTCGGGCCCTCGCCGCGTCCGACGGCATTGCCGCTGTGGGTGCAACTGCGCCAGCAGGGCAGGAAAGTCGTCACTGCGACGTGGCCGGGCGGCGACGGCGCCGACATCTCGATCAACGGCACGGTGGTGCAACCGGCCCAGCCGATCCGCATCACCGACTACACCGTGCCGTTCGGCGCATTCGGCGGTATCGGCGCCCAGGGCTTTTCGCTCACATCGGCGGACTTCGCCGCCGATCCGGCCGTGGCCACGGCCCTCCAGGCGGCTGGCCGCTTCTCGTTCAGCCCGGTGCTGGCAACCTCCGCGCCGATCGAGACGTTCTCATGCGCATCCGCTCCGACCGTAACCTGCACCAACGCGGCTACCCAGGACATGAAATACGCGATCCGGGTAGCGGCGCTCGACACCACCAATGACAGCAGGGTGAACTACGACACGCTCGTGTTCTTCGACGCCACGCGCGGCATCACGGCTGGACCGTTCAAGCCCCCGGCGACCGGACCGGCCTATGCGAAGTTCGGTGGCGAGAACGCGCCGTTCTTCTTCGACGGCAGCGGCGCCAAGGTCGGTGCGGCCTACTTCGTCTCGCAGCTTGCGCCCGATCTCTCGGTGGTGCGCTTCGCCCGTTACGGCGCCAACTTCATTCCGCGCAACGCACCGGTCCTGACCGACGTCGACGACATCAACAACACTATCGGCTTCTGGCGTCCGCAGGCCGACTTCCGCATTCCGGAGCGGCTGAGCCCGGGCTTCACCAATTTCCCGGACATCGAGATCGAGGCGATGTTCGAGGACATGGTCAAGACCTTCGTGCGCTATCAGGCCGATATCGGCGAGCGCGCCATCCTGAACAATCCCGACGCCGATCTCGTGATGGTCTATATCGAGCAGCCCGACGGCTCCGAGCATCAGTTCCTGCTCACCGACCCGCGCCAGGGCACCAACCCGAAGGACCCGAACTCGATCGGGGCCAACCAGGACGCAGCCAAGGTCGCCCGCTACAAGTCCTACATTCGCTTCGCCTATCAGACCGCGGACAAGGCGGTGAAGCGGATCGCCGATGCCGCAGGGCCGGACAGCAACGTCATCGTCGTGTCGGACCACGGCTTTGCGCCGTTCCACACCTCGGTCAGCATGGCCAATATCCTGAAGAACGCCGGCATTGATACCACCAAGGTGGCGATCCGCACCTCCGGTCCGGCGGCCAACATCTACGTCAACCTGCAACAGCGCGAACAGGGTGGCACCGTCGATCCTGCCACCTACAAGGCGCTGGTGACGCAGATCACCGAGGCCGTGAGGAATGCCGTCGATCCCAACCCCAAATTCAACGGTTCGCTCGAGGACGGGCGGCTGTTCACGGTGGTCGAGACCCGCCCGCTACAATGCGAGGCCGGGCTCGGACAGTGCACCAGCAAGACCATCGGTCAGGACTTTGGCGACGTGTTCGCGCTGATGGCCCCGGGATACAATTTCGACGGCATCCAGAGCCCCGGCGTCGCCCGGCTCGGCGATGCTCCGTTCAATGCGGCGACGACCACGCTGTCGATGCCCAATTTCTATGGTGCCCACGGCCACGATCCCAAGCTGCCGGTGATGAGCGCGACCTTCATCGCCGCCGGCCCGCAGATCCGCAACAACGCCACGATCCGACGCATGCACAATCTCGACGTCGCGCCGACCATCATGCAGATCCTGGGCGTCAGACCGCACCAGGTCGATGGCGAGGTGCTGCGCGAGATTTTGCGGTAGCGGTTTACGGCCACAACGGATGGGCGCTGTACCGCCGCCCATCCCGCCAGTTCATTGCGAGTCTCTCGATTTGGTTGCAGCCCGGATGGAGCGAAGCGCAATCCGGGGCCGGAGCAACTGCATCACGCGACCGCTCGCGTGGAACGAATCCCGGATGGCCCTTCGCTCCGTCCGGGCTACGGCTTCCAATTAAGACCGCAACCCCGGCGCTTCCTGCCCGGTGCGCGCGACATATTCCGTGTAGCCGCCACCGAACTGGTGGATGCCTTCCGGCGTCAGTTCCAGCACGCGGTTCGACAGCGTCGCCAGGAAGTGGCGGTCATGCGAGACGAACAGCATGGTGCCCTCGAAATCCGACAGCGCCGTGATCAGCATCTCCTTGGTGGCGAGGTCGAGATGGTTGGTCGGCTCGTCCAGCACCAAAAAGTTCGGCGGATCGAACAGCATCTTGGCCATCACCAGGCGCGCCTTCTCGCCGCCCGACAGCACGCGGCAGCGCTTCTCGACGTCGTCGCCGGAGAAGCCGAAACAGCCGGCGAGCGCGCGCAACGAGCCCTGCCCCGCGGTCGGAAATTGGTCTTCGAGCGACTGGAACACGGTGCGCTCACCGTCGAGCAGATCCATCGCGTGCTGGGCGAAATAGCCCATCTTGACGCTGCCGCCGACTGCCACCGTGCCCTCGTCCGGCTCGCTCGCACCGGCGATGAGCTTGAGCAGCGTCGACTTGCCGGCGCCGTTGACGCCCATCACGCACCAGCGCTCCCTGCGGCGGATCATGAAATCGAGGCCGTCATAGATGCGCTTGCTGCCGTAACCCTTGTGGACGTTCTTGAGCGCCACGACGTCCTCGCCCGAGCGCGGCGCCGGCAGGAAGTCGAACGCGATGCTCTGGCGGCGGCGCGGCGGCTCGACCCGCTCGATCTTGTCGAGCTTCTTCACCCGGCTCTGCACTTGCGCTGCATGCGAGGCGCGCGCCTTGAAGCGCTCGATGAACTTGATCTCCTTGGCGAGCATGGCCTGCTGGCGCTCGAACTGCGCCTGCTGCTGCTTCTCGTTCTGCGCCCGCTGCTGCTCGTAGAACTCGTAGTCGCCGGTATAGGTCGTGAGCGAGCCGGAATCGATCTCGATCACCTTGGAGATCACGCGGTTGATGAACTCGCGATCATGCGAGGTCATCAGCAGCGTGCCTTCGAAATCGTGCAGGAATTTTTCCAGCCAGATCAGGCTTTCGAGATCGAGATGGTTGCTCGGCTCGTCGAGCAGCATGACGTCGGGGCGCATCAAGAGAATACGCGCCAGCGCCACGCGCATCTTCCAGCCGCCGGAAAGCTTGCCGACATCGCCGTCCATCATCTCCTGGCTAAAGCCGAGGCCGGACAGCGCCTCGCGCGCGCGGCCGTCGAGCGCGTAGCCGTCGAGCTCCTCGAACGCGTGCTGCACCTCGCCATAGCGCGCGATGATCTCGTCCATCTGGTCGGCCTTGTCGGGGTCGGCCATAGCGGCCTCGAGCTCGCGCAATTCGGCTGCGACCTCGCTCACGGGACCTGCACCATCCATCACCTCGGCCACGGCGCTGCGGCCGCTCATCTCGCCGACGTCCTGGTTGAAATAGCCGATGGTAATGCCGCGATCGGTCGAAACCTGCCCTTCATCGGGCAGTTCCTCACCGGCGATCATCCGGAACAGCGTGGTCTTTCCCGCGCCGTTCGGGCCGACGAGGCCGATCTTCTCGCCCTTGTTGAGGGCGGCCGAGGCTTCGATGAACAGGATCTGGTGGCCGGCTTGCTTGCTGACGTTGTCGAGGCGGATCATGGGGTCTTTTTGAGAGGGAATGTTGCGTTGCAGCGTCATAGGCCATACGGGCCGCCGGGGGAAGCCCGGCCGGGCCCGGATTCCACCTCCGCCAGACGCCAGCTTCCTGTAATTCATCCCGACGCGACGCTTCGCGCCCGCTGCCTGCCGTCTTGCTGTCCGCTTCCAGCCGAAGCGCGCTGTCCGAGCGGCAAGGCGTGACGTCCGCCAATGTCCCATATAGCGGACTTGCCGCTACCGCCCGTCAGGCGTCGGCTTGTGACCCATAGCGGTCATGGGACCTTCTTTTGCCCGCCTGCATCCGGGAGCCTTTCTCGCAATGATGCTGTTCTCAGCATAGGCGATGCTGTCAACGTGCACGCCGTCGCCAATTGCTCGGGGTGTCCCCGGTCAGCTTCCTGAAGGCGGCGGCGAACGCGGTCTGGGAAGAATAGCCGAGCGCGACCGCGATCGAGAGCACCGACGCGTCGGTGCCGCGCAGCATGTTTTTGGCCTCCTCGAGCCGTTGCTGGCGCCGCCAGGCATGTGGGGAAAGCCCGGTGCTTTCCTTGAAGGCGCGGCAGAAGTGGAATCGCGAAAGACCGGCATCAGAAGCGAGCGCCGCGAGCGATACGTCAGCGTCGATGCCCGAGTGCAGGCGCTCGATGGCGCGGCGCAATACGACCGGTGAGAGGCCGCCCCGCGTCGGCTGGAACGTGGACGGCGCGCCGACATGCGCCGCCAGCAGGCGCGTGGCCAAGAGGTCCATCAGCTGATGCCTGAACAGTGTATCCACGACGACATTGCCCACCACGGCGTCGGTCGCGGTCAGGAGCAATTGGGATGTAATGGGGTCGGGATGCGCCGTTCGCTCCAGCAGATCGGCCGAGGTGGCGCGGTCGACCTCACCTGCAACCCGCTCGAGCGTGGCGTGCGGAAGATAGAGTTGGATGACATCGACAGGTTTCGGAATATCCCACCGGGAGCTCGATCCTTCGGGGATGATGATCACGACTCCGGGACGAAACGTACCGATCGCAACCGCGCTTCCCATCCGCCGCTCCATGCGCTGCACCGTGCCGTTGTAAGCCATGATGACGTGATGGCTCATGGGCGCGACGACGTCGTGCAGCGGGTCATGCTTCCAGTGGGCGATTCCTGCGCCGGAGGAATCCAAAGCCATGTGAAATGGCGTGGTCCCGAGCACCCGCGCCATTTCTGCACCGGCGGGAGGGCGCCCGGCATGAGCCGGAGTGACTTGGCACGCCTCAGGCGCAACTGACGCGTCCTCCAGGGAAGCGCGCAAGATATGCTTGTTCATGAACGTATCCTCGCACTCGGGAGGCGATGCAGGTGGTAAGCCTGCCTCGGCTCGGCCAGGTTTGTTGCGTTGATTGCGAACGTCAGTGCGCGTCGAGTGCAGGCGGGCCAACCATTTCTCGAACCCTCGTTCCCGAAGGGTGAGAAAATGTGTACTGTTTCGAACGGAAAAGACCTTGCAGCCGGCCTGAATTGCGATCGAGTTTTCCTTGGCTTCTTGTCCAGGAAGGATCACAAGTGTCGTTTCTATTCGAAGATTATTGTCTCGATGCCAACCGGCGCGAGCTCAAGCGAGGCTCCGAGCTCATCCCCATCGGACCGAAGGTGTTCGACCTGCTGCTCTTCCTGGTCCGAAACCGGGAACAGGTCGTGACAAGGGACGATCTTCTGAAGGCGGTGTGGGAAGGACGGATCGTGTCCGAATCCACGCTGACCAGCCACGTCAATGCCGTGCGCAAGGCAATCGGGGATACCGGCAAGGAGCAACGCCTGATCCGGACGGTTGCTCGCAGAGGCTTCCGGTTTGTTGGCGAGATCACCGAGGAAGGATTGCCCGCGCGAGCCTCGGTCACAGACCCAGGTACGGATCTTGGCGTTCAACATGTAAAGAACATTCAGGAGCCTATCAGGGCCTTTGAGGTCGATGCGCCGACGGAAACGCGAGAGGCTGCGCCAGTTTTTGCTGCCGAGGCCGGGAGTCCACCTCCGCTGCCCGACAGGCCTTCCATTGCGGTGCTTCCGTTTCAGAATATGTCTGGCGATGTCGAACAGGAATACTTTGCCGATGGAATGGCCGAGGACATCATCACGGCGCTGTCCCGTTTCAAGGCGCCATTTGTCATCGCCCGAAACTCCAGCTTCACCTACAAGGCGCGCGCTGTCGACGTGAAGCAGGTGGGGCGCGAGCTTGGGGTGCGCTACGTGTTGGAAGGGAGCGTTCGCAAGGCGGCAAACCGAGTGCGCATTACGGGACAACTCGTCGATACCGCTACTGGAGCACATATTTGGGCCGATCGGTTTGATGGCGAGCTCGGCGACATCTTCGATTTGCAGGACCAGGTGACTGAAAGCGTTGTCGGGGCGATCGCGCCTGCGGTGGAGAAAGCTGAGATCGAGCGCGCCAAACGCAAGCCGACCGCTAGTCTCGACGCCTATGCCCACTATTTGCGCGGTCTGGCCCGGCTTCATCAGTTTGGTAACCGGCAAGCGAACGACGAGGCATTGCGTCTGTTCAACCGCGCGATAGAGCTCGACCCGGAATTTGCCACCGCCTACGGTCGCGCAGCCTTTTGCTACCTCATTGCCAGGATCAATGGCTGGATTCCGGACACGGCGAACGCGATTGCCGAAGTGAAGAAGCTCACCCAACGGGCAGTTGAGTTGGGCAAGGATGACGCGAACGCGCTCTCCGCTGGCGGGAATGCGTTAGCGTTTGTTGTTGGGGATCTCGGGGTAGGTGCCGGCTTAGTTGATCGCGCGATCGCGCTTAATTCCAATTTGGCTGAGGCATGGAATTTCGGCGGCTGGGTAAAACTCTGGCTCGGCGAGCCGGAATCGGCGATCGAGCGCTTCGCACGAGCCATTCGCCTGAGCCCACTTGATCCGTGGCTGATGGGCATGCGAGCCGGGACCGCGTATGCACATTTCTTTTTGGACCGCTATGACGAAGCGGCATCATGGGCGGCAATGGCATTGCAGTGCAGTCCGGACTATCGACCTGGATTACGTATCACCGCCGCAAGCAACGCAATGGCCGGTCGGCCGGAGCAAGCACACAAGGCCGTGGCTCGGCTGCGAGAACTGAGCCCCACGCTGCGCCTTTCCAATCTCAAAGATGTGCTTGGCCCTTATCGACGTGCTGAGGACGTCGCACGATATGAGGAAGGATTGCGGCAAGCAGGGCTGCCCGAATGACCATCTCGGCCAAGGTACTCGCCTTGGCAACGAGGTGATCGAATAAGCGCAACTTCCGCTATTGGCCCACAGCGGACGCTTTGTAGTCTTTGCTCAGATGTCGACTTGTGACCCGGAGCAGACGTCGATCCCTAGCGATCATGACTTGCCGCAGTTACCCCCGTTGACTAGCTTAGCTGCTGGCAAAATGCCCTGTCGTGAAATTTGCAAGACCGATTTGATAGACTCTGTTTGAACAACATGGGTGTCTTCATGGTTCGGCTTCCGGTTATTTTCTTGCTGGGAATTTTCTGTGCGTCACTGAGCAGTTTGAGCGCTTTCGGACAGAGTTGCGGTACAACGCCGCTCGACGTGCAAATCCTCGGTTCTGGTGGCCCCAGAATGAATCCCACTCGGGCATCGACGAGTTATCTGGTCTGGATCGAGGGGCGCGCAAGAATACTCATCGACATGGGCGGTGGTGCTCAACACCGCTTTGGTGAATCGCAAGCCAAACTCGAAGACTTGTGGATGGTCGGAATAAGCCATCTTCATCCAGATCACGTTTCCGACTTGCCAGCGTTCCTTTGGCTGAGCCACGAGGTCCGCAAGGAACCTCTCAAGGTTTTCGGTCCTACAGGTAACGATGCGGCCCCTGACTTTGCGATTTTCCTCAACAGGCTTTTTGACGAGAAGACTGGCGCATTTCCAGTGCTCGGATCGGCGTTAGGCGGCTCATACGGGGGCAGCGGCGTGCGGCCCGATATGGGGCGCGTTGTGGCGGGTGGCGTTCGACTTGATGTCGGAGTGATTGACGCTGTCAAAAGCGATCCATCCGTGGTTTTGCAGCGCGAGGGAACGACAGTCACGGCACGGAAAATCCCGCATGGAAATATGCCAACCTTGGCCTATCGCGTGCAGACCGGAAATGTGTCGATCGTGTTTAGCTCCGACCAAAACGGCACCGATCCAGGCTTCGTCGAATTCGCAAAGGGCGCGAACCTCCTGATCATGCATCTTGCAATCGCGCCCGGTGCGAATGTTCCCTTGCACGCAACACCGGCAGTCGTCGGACGCGTTGCCCAAGAGGCTGCGGTCAAGCAGCTCATCGTCAGTCATTTCGGTCTGTTTGAACTCGATGCGGCCATCGCTGATTTGCGAACTGCCTACAACGGGCCGCTCATCGTCGGAGCAGACATGCAGTGTACGCCAGTGCTGTGAGACCCACGGTCCTTCGCTGGTTGATGTGGACCTGCCGCTGCCACCCGTCAGGCGTCAGCCTGTGCCCCCTTGGTTGACTTTGCTCAGTGTGTTTCCCGCACCGGCAACTGCCCCCTTGAGCAAAACCAGCTGTGGCCCCGACCAAATCCATGAATGCATCTGCTTTCCTGATCGCGACGGCCTTTGGCGCAGCATTCCTTGCTGTGGAGTACAAGTGGTACTATCAGCCCGACATGTTCAATCCGGATGTCGTGCTCAGCATCTTCTCTAACGAGCACATGAAAGCTCGCGCAGCAGTTCGGCACGTGCTGATCGATCCGGACTCCGCCAAATTCAGCGCATTGCGTTCAGTCGAGGCCGATGCGGCGCGATATGTCTGCGGCGCCGTCAACGCGAGAGACAAATCCGGCCAATCCATCGATGCCGCTTTCGTCTACACTGTGGCCGTTGACTTTGCCCGCATCGACGACGACGGCCGGATCACGCAGCTGCGCTCGGGATTTCGGCGTTGCCCCACTGAAAATGACAAGCTCGCGCAGCAGAAGCCTGCTCTTTCGCCTGGCATGCTGTCCGTTGCGCAAACCGTTCAGAAGGTCGCTCCGCAGGCCGGCACCTCAACTGTGTCAGGTCTGACGACGCGTGCACCTGCGGCAGGCGCAACGGCGTCCGGCGGGACCATGGAGCAGCAGCTCCGCGAGCTGGGCGCACGGACTGTCCCGCCTGAATCGGCCAATGGAGCCCAGGCAAATTTGCCGGGAGAGCGTGGGACCGGCAAGGAGAGTGAGTGGCGAGCCGATCAGCCTCCCGTCGCATGGCCCAAATTCCCTCCGGATCACCCTTTGGCGAGGTCAACCCGGAAACGGAGCCCCTCCGAGGCACTCGCCTTCGCAAAGGGCGTCGAGGAGCGCTGGAACCAAGCTAAGTCGTCCGGAAACGTCGCGATGCGTCCCTCGTCGGACGAAATCAAAGAGGCGTGTCGCGCCTTGCTTGCGATCGATCCCACAGACAGCGAATATCGAAAGGCTTGGGCAACTTTCGTGCACCTGCAAGACATCGACCGCGATGTTGCGATGAAATGAAGCGCGAGAGGTAGAAGAACTGGCCTTCCCGCCTCTGGCCCAAGGACGACATTCGTCCCAGACCACTTCGATGTCACTTTTTGGCATAAGCCGACGCGGCTTCGATGAGGATACGTCCTAGGCCCGCCGCATCAGCTTGAGCGAGGCTGCAAGGCGCAGGCTGCGCTTGCCGGCGAGCGCGATGCCTTCGAGCTCACCGCTATCCGCCGTGCAGGTTCCGGAGAAGCCGATCCCGACCTCATAGCCGCCAAACACGGGGTTTTCGCCCTTCGCCGGCGTGTGCTCCTGGTTCAGCATCTCGCCCTTCCAGCGGCCGTCCGCCGAGGAATAGGAGCCGAGATAGTAGAAGAACGCATCGCCGCCGAGGATGCGGCCGTCGATCAGGAGCATCACGCCCGATAATCCGGCATCGACACCGTCAAGCGCGCGCAGGCTCATCCCATAGAGTCCGTTGGCGATGCCGCCCGGACCGACCGCACCACTCGGAGGCAACCCCTCGTCGTCGAGCCGGGTGAGATTGGCCCAGAATTTGGCGCCCGGCATGGTGTCCGCGCCACCCTCGAGACGGATCTGGTTACCGTGCAGCCGCCCGCGCGCACCGATCGAGGCGATATCGGCTCCCATCAGCGGCTTGTGATTGGGATCCTCGTTGTGCCGTTCGGTGATCACCTCGGCGACGATCTCGCCATCGCGCTCGGCATAGGTTCCAAGGTGCGCGAAGGCCGAATTGCCGCCCAGCATCTTACCGTCATGCAGGCACATGATGCTGCGGCCGAACGCATCGTTGACGCCGTATTCAACCTTGTAGAGTCCGTCCAGCAATTCAATAAGTCCACAAAATCAGAAAAGAATCGCGGGCTACCTAGGCCGTGATCCCATAAATCAGCCGATCGGTCGGCTTGCCAGAGTCCGCTATGCCCCCGATAGCTACCAAATTCCGCAGCACAGCGAAATGATGCGAAGGGCCAAAACCGGAAATCGTCAACTTACCAGGAATACCGCACCACGCCCTTGCCGGCGTAGCTGGTGGTGACGTCGGAGAACTCGCCTTCGAAGGTGGCGGCGGCGGACCAGCCGTTCAGCCATTTCTTCTCGACGGAGGCGGTGACGAGCGCGGAGTCGCTGGCTTGCGCGGCGCCGCCAACGACAAAGGATGCGCCCGGCAATGTCTGGAACGTCGCACCGATATTGCGGCCGGGGTTGAAATCATGCGCCCATGCCAGGCGCCCTCGCAGCGTGAAGATTCCGTCCGCCATCGCATATGATTTGTCGCTGCGAAGGCCGAGCTCGCTGCGCGTATCAGTGACACTCTTCGAGGCGTAGGCGAGCGCAAAGGTGTTGACGCCGGTTACCGCCTGCTCGGCATAGGCAGGCAGGTCGAAGGTGGTGAACTGTCCTGCGGCGTAGGGCGTGATGCCCACCCCGCCCATCCACGGGCTGACAAAGCGATAGCCGCCTTCGACGCGGCCCGAGAAGGCATTGGCGTTGAACTGCGCGCGCAGCTGGTCGATGCCGGCCACCGTCACGGTGCGGTTGGTGGTGATGTCCTGCCAGCCATAAGCCAGCGCGCCGGAGAGATACGCCGCACCCGCATTGTGCCGGATGAAGGCGCCGGCCTGGAACATATCGGATCGGCCAGAGCCGCCATTGACGGTGCTGAAGGTCGTACCACCGCCCGCCAGCGCAAAGCCTGCCAGCGTATTCGGCGAGATACGGTAATCGGCGCCGACCGCGGTGCCTGCGATGCGGCTGGTCGTGTTGTTGGAGCCGAGTGTCGTGTTGCCGTCGGTGGTCTGCGAGCCGCCATAGCCCGCCGCCCACACGCTCCAGCGCTGCGCGAACGGATCGGCCATGACGGGCGCCTTGGTGAACATCGCATGGGCGTCCCGCGCCGCACCGGAACGCGGCTTGTCCGGCGAGGCGTAGGCCGATGCGCCCGCCGATGACCCCGCTGAAACGCCATCGCCGCGACCGTCGATGAAGGGATCGGTCATCACCCCCATGAACCGGTTCATCGCGTTGAAGGTCGTCTGCTGCGAGCCGGTCGCGGTCTCGCCGGAGATCTGGGTCAGTCCCGCCGGCGTCAGCCCGCCGAACGCCAGCGGAATACCGCCGTTGGAGTTGAAGAAATTGACGATCGGGTCGGCGATGTTCCGTTGGTTGTTGTTGAGACCCGTCCCGGGCGGCGGCCCGAAACTGAGAACGAGATTGAGATACGCATTGTTGGCGTCATAGCTCAGGCTCGACGCGAAACCACCCGGCAAGTTGGTGTTGACGATCGAGCCGAACGTGCTGGTGCCGATACCGCCGGTGGCGTTGAGGATGGTGTATTGCTTTGCGACATAGGCCCCGGCTGCGAAAGATGCCTTGACGGTGGCGCCGCCGAACGTCGCCACGCCGGTGACGTTGGTGCGGTCGGCCGCCGAAGGCGACACCTCGACCATGTAGCTCGATGCGGCCGTCAACACGAGATTGCCCTGCACGGTCAACGTACCGATCGAATTGCCGGGCGCCAGCGTGCCGCCATTGATGGTCGTGTTGCCGACCGTGCCGTTGCCGCCGAGCGTGCCGCCGGCATTCACCGTCACCGCGCTGGCCGTGCTCGTGCCGTTGACCGAGAGCAGGCCGCCGTTGACCGTGGTCGCGCCTGTGAAGGTGTTGGTGCCCGTCACATTGGTCGCGCCGCTATTCGCCGTCAGCGTCATGCCGCCGCCGAGGCTGTTCAGCGTGCCGCCGCTTGAGGTCACTGCGCCGGTCAACGCGCCGTTGGCCAACGTGCCGCCCGATAGCGAAACGATATTGATCGTTTGTGCCAGCAAACCGAGATCGAGCGTGCCGCCGGTGTTGATTGTCGTCGCGCTCGTAGCGCTGAATGTGTTCGCCGCAGCGCCCCTTAGCGTGCCGGCATTGATCGTCGTAGCTCCAGTATAAGTGTTGGCGCCAGAAAAGCTGAGCGTGCCGATGCCGCTCTTGGTAATGGCGCTCGATCCACCGGTGCCGCCGAGGCCGTCCGAGGCCGCGGCGCCGCCGGAACCGTTCTGATCGGCGATGGCGTCCGACACCGTGTAGCTGCCGCTGCCACCGAAGGTCAGCGTCGAGCCCTGCACGAAGAGGCCCGTGCCTAAGGCCGAGCCCGCACCGCCGCCATTGGAACCGGTGCCGCCGGCTACGCTGCCGCCCGAGGTCGAGCCGTTGCCGTTGATGGTGAGCGAGCCGCCCTTGACCACGAACACCGCCCCGCCCATGCCGCCGCCGCCGCCGTTCCCGCCACTGGCGCCGTCGCCGCCACCAAAGCCACCCGCCCCAACGGTCCCGCCGCCTCCGCCGCCACCGCCAAACCCACCCGCGCCGCCGCCGCCACCGCCGCCGCCGCCAAAGCCGCCCGCACCGCCGCCGCCGCCGCCGCCGCCACCGAAGCCACCGGCGCCGCCAGGGCCGCTGAAACCACCACCGCCGCCGCCGAAACCACCGCCGCCGCCGCCGTTCAAGCCGGTGCCGCCGCCGCCGCCGAAACCACCCGCCCCGCCGGTCGAGCCGGAACTGCTTGCGCCGCCGAAGCCGCCACCCCCGCCCGCATTTCCGATACCGCCGCCGCCGCCGCCATTGGCACCACCCGTGGTGCCACCACCAAATCCGGCGCCGCCGGCGCCGTTGAGGCCGGCTATCGACAGGAGGCCCGCGGTGCCGTTCGTGCCGTTTCCGCCGGCGCCGCTATAGCCGCCGCCGCCGGCAGCGGCAACGGAACCGCCGAAAATGCCGCCGCCGCCGGGGCCGCCGCCGCCGAAGATGCCGCCGCCGCCGCTGCCGCCGCCGCTGCCACCGAGGCCGCCGCCGCCGCGAAACGTGTTGGTTGTTGCGTTGCCGCCCTTCGCGTTGTTGTTGGCGAAGCTGACATTGCTCAGCGTCACGTCGGCCGACTGGTTGACGAACAGCGCGCCGCCCGCCCCCATGCCGCCGCCGGCGCCGTTGCCGCCGCCCTGGGCGAGGCCCGCGGACAGGATGACGTTGCTGATCGCCACCTGAGGGCGGTCCGCGATGATCGAGCCCGCCACCCCCGCGATGGTCTGCGTCGCGGTGTCAACGCCGACCATAAAGATGCGCTGCGAATTGTTGCCGCTGATGGTGAACCCGTTGCCGTTGATGGTCACCGAGTTGAAGATCGGCGACAGCGGCCCTGACAGCGTGACATTGGTCTGCAGGTTGATGATGAAGCCGCCGGGGGGCGTGGAAGCATTGATCTGCGCGAGCGCGGCGCTAAGCGTGCCGGCGCCGCCAGTCGAGCCCCCCGAGGTGGTGCCGGTGTCGTTGGCGACCGTGACGTTGATCACCGTCTGGGCCTGCGCTCCGGTCGCGAGCGCGCCGAGCAAGACGCCGGCGAACAGCGCCGCGCGCGTCATCGCCGCGCGCATGGTCGCCGCAAAGCGGCTAATCGATCGCTTGCGCCCAACAACGGCCGCGCCGGTTTCCAGCGCGCCTTCAGACGCTACAAAATAAGACAACCCAAACCTCCCCGCAGCCCAAATAGCGACCGTTGAAATTCCATTGCGCCGTTGCGGCGCCGGTCGCGCATGGACCCGTTAAGCGGGGCTCTGTGGAATCAGGTTTAGCG
Source organism: Bradyrhizobium sp. LA2.1 (assembly GCF_040547725.1). NCBI lineage: Bacteria > Pseudomonadati > Pseudomonadota > Alphaproteobacteria > Hyphomicrobiales > Nitrobacteraceae > Bradyrhizobium > Bradyrhizobium sp. LA2.1. Next base: position 474,791 of record NZ_JBEPQI010000002.1, on the reverse strand, counting down.
GGGGAACATCGCGGAGTCCGACCAATATCGGCATCCAACAAAGCGCGCCGCCGTATTTGGCCGACTGCGTCACTAATATCACAGGAGGAACGCGGATATCGACATCACCAGATGGCTTTGGAGAGGCGTCGTTCGGGAAGCCGCCACCTCACCACGCATACCGCACGACGCCCTTGCCGGCGTAGCTCTTGGTGAGCTGAGAGAACTCGCCTTCGAAAGTGGCGGCGGCGGACCAGCCGTTCAGCCATTTCTTTTCGGCAGAAGCGGTGACGAGCGCGGAGTCGCTGGCTTGCGCGGCGCCGCCAACGACAAAGGATGCGCCCGGCAGCGTCTGGAACGTCGCGCCGATATTGCGGCCGGGGTTGAAATCATGCGCCCATGCCAGGCGCCCTCGCAGCGTGAAGATTCCGTCCGGCATCGCATATGATTTGTCGCTGCGAAGGCCGAGTTCGCTGCGCGTATCGGTGACACTCTTTGATGCGTAGGCCAGCGCAAAGGTGTTGACGCCGGATACCGCCTGCTCGGCATAGGCCGGCAGGTCGAAGGTGGTGAACTGGCCTGCTGCGTAGGGCGTGATGCCGATGCCGCCCATCCACGGGCTGACAAAGCGATAGCCGCCTTCGACGCGACCCGAGAAGGCATTGGCGTTGAACTGCGCGCGCAATTGGTCGATGCCGGCCACCGTCACGGTGCGGTTGGTGGTGATGTCCTGCCAGCCATAGGCCAGCGCGCCGGAGAGATATGCCGCGCCCGCATTGTGCCGGACGAAGGCGCCGGCCTGGAACATATCGGATCGGCCAGAGCCGCCATTGACGGTGCTGAAGGTCGTACCACCGCCCGCCAGCGCAAAGCCTGCCAGCGTATTCGGCGAGATACGGTAATCGGCGCCGACCGCGGTGCCTGCGATGCGGCTGGTCGTGTTGTTGGAGCCGAGTGTCGTGTTGCCGTCCGTGGTCTGCGAGCCGCCATAGCCTGCCGCCCACACGCTCCAGCGCTGCGCGAACGGATCGGCCATGACGGGCGCCTTGGTGAACATCGCATGGGCGTCCCGCGCCGCACCGGAGCGCGACCTGTCCGGCGAGGCATAGGCCGATGCGCCCGCCGATGATCCCGCTGAAACGCCATCGCCGCGACCGTCGATGAAGGGATCGGTCAGCAATCCCATAAACTGGTTCATCGCGTTGAAGGTCGTCTGCTGCGAGCCGGTCGCGGTCTCGCCGGAGGTTTGCGACAGCGCGGCTGAAAGATTGCTGCCGGTGAGACCAAACAGCGCGACAAAGCCCGGCGGCAGCGCGCCGCCATTGTTGAAGAAGTTGTTGAGCGTGGATGCGACGGTCTGCGGATTGCCCGGCAGCGAGGTGCCGGCGCCGAGCGAGGCCGTGAGGTTCAGCAACACATCGGACAGCGTGTAGCTCAGGCCGGCATTAAAATTCGGCAGCCCGCTCACACCACCGAAACTGGTGCCGCCGAGGCCGCCGGCCGCCGACAGGATGGTGTAGTTCTTGCTGACATAGCTGCCCGGCTGGAAGACCGTTTGCACGGTGGCGCCAGTGAGCGTTGCGGCGCCTGTGACATTGGTGCGGTCGGCCGATGCCGAGACCTCGACGCGGTAGAGGCCGCCGGTGCTGAACGCCAGATTGCCGCCGACCGTCAGCGTGCCGATCGAATTGCCGGGCGCGAGCACGCCGCCGCCGTTGATGGTGGTATTGCCGACGGTGCCGTTGCCGCCGAGCGTGCCACCGGCATTGACCGTCACCGCCGAATTGGCGATGGAGCCGTTGACCGCCAGCGTGCCGCCATTGACCGTGGTCGCCCCGCTATAGGTGTTGGTCGCGGTCAGGATGGTGGTGCCGTTCTCCACCGTCACCGACCCCGCGCCGGAAATGACCGGGGCGAAGTTGTAGTTCGAGGCGGTGTGGTTGAAGACGATGCTGCCGGTGCCTGCCCCGAACGCGACCGAGGGCGTGGTCAGCGTGCCCGGCGCGGTCGCGGCCTGGCCGGAGGCGGCGCCGATATTGAGCGTGCCGGTCGAGCCGGCAAAAGCGGCGATCTGCATGCCCGAAGCCGTCGAGACGGTGCCGCCATTGGCGATCGTCAGCATGCCGGTGCCTAAATAGCCGACAAAGAGGTTGAAGGAATTGGTCCAGGTCGAGCCGGCGCCATCAACCGTCGCGGTGCCGGTCGAGCCGCCATTGTAGCCGAGGAAGCCGTTGCCGACGTTGCTCACCGCGCCGCCGTTCTGGATCGTCAGCGTGCCGGTGCCGCGAAAGCCGACAACGAGGCCGGAATTGGTCCACGACGACCCGGCGCCATCAACCGTCACGGTGCCGGTCGAGCCGGCATTGAAGCCGAGATGGCCGATGGTGGCGTTGCTCACCGCGCCGCCGTTCCGGATCGTCAGCGTGCCGGCGCCGGAATCGCCGACATAGAGCGCGCCGGAACTCCAGGACGAGCCGGCTCCGTCCACCGTTACGGTACCGGTCGAGCCGGCATTGTTGCCGAGATCGCCGATGACGTTGCTCACCGTGCCGCCGTTCCGGATCGTCAGCGTGCCGGCGCCGGAATTGCCGACAACGAGGTTGCCGGAATTGGTCCAGGCCGAGCCGGCACCATCAACCGTCGCGGTGCCGGTCGAGCCGGCAAGGGAGCCGAGAAAGCCGACGGCGTTGCTCACCGCGCCGCCGTTCTGGATCGTCAGCGTGCCGGTGCCGGAATTGCCAACTTTGAGGTCGCCGGAATTGGTCCAGGTCGAGCCGGCGCCGTCAACCGTCGCGGTGCCCGTCGAGCCGGCATTGAAGCCGAGATAGCCGAACCCGGCGTTGCTCATCGTGCCGCCGTTCCGGATCGTCAGCGTGCCGGCGCCAGAATTGCCGACATAGAGCCCGCTGGAACTCCAGGACGAGCCGGCGCCATCGACCGTCATGGTGCCGGTCGAACCGGCATTGGCGCCAAGGATGCCGATGACGTTGCTCCCCGCGCCGCCGTTCCGGATCGTCAGCGTGCCGGTGCCGAAACTGCCAACAACGAGGTCGCCGGAATTGGTCCAGGACGAGCCGGCGCCATCCACCGTTACGGTGCCGGTCGAGCCGCCATTGACGCCGAGATGGCCGGTGACGTTGCTCACCGCGCCGCCGTTCTGGATCGTCAGCGTGCCGGTGTCGTCAAAGCCGACAATGAGGCTGGAACTGGTCCAGGCCGAGCCGGCGCCATCAACCGTCGCGGTGCCGGTCGAGGCGCCGCCGAGATAGCCGGTGCCGGCGTTGCTCACCGTGCCGCCGTTCCGGATCGTCAGCGTGCCGGTGCCGGAATTGCCGACAACGAGGTTGCCGGAATTGGTCCAGGCCGAGCCGGCGCCATCAACCGTCGCGGTGCCGGTCGAGCCGGCAAAGGCGCCGAGATAGCCGGTGGCGCTGCTCACAGCGCCGCCGTTCTGGATCGTCAGCGTGCCGGTGCCGGCTTGGCCGACAATGAACAAGCCGGAATTGGTCCAGGCCGAGCCGGCGCCATCAACCGTCGCGGTGCCGGTCGAGCCGGCAAAGAGGCCGAGATAGCCGAGACCGCTGCTCACCGTGCCGCCGTTCTGGATCGTCAGCGTGCCGGTGTCTGAATAGCCAACAATGACAGTGTTCGCTTGCGCGCCGGTCGCTCCGACCACTGTGGCATTGGGCGCGACGGTGTCGATCTTCGCGGTGCCCGCGCTGGTTGGAACGCCGGCCGACCAGTTGGTGGCGGTGAACCAGTCGGTTGAGGTTCCGCCGGTCCAGTCGGTGGCGCGCGATGGCGTCGATGTCGCCAGGACCAGTCCGAGCGCCACCATGGAGCTGGTGCCCAGCAGGCGGCGGGACAACGCGGCCAAGGTCAGCGCCGCAAAGCGGCTAATCGATCGCTTGCGCGCAACAACGGCCGCGCCGGCTTCCAGCGCGCCTTCAGACGCTACAAAATAAGACAACCCAAATCTCCCCGCAGCCCAGAGAGCGACGTTTGAAATTCCGTTGCGCCGTTGCGGCGCCCGTCGCGCATGGACCCGTTAAGCGGGGCTCTGCGGTATCAGGTTTAGCGGGGGAACATCGCGGTGTCCGACTAATATCGGTCTTCCGACAAAGTGCGCGCCGTATCTGGCCGATTGCGTCATTAATATCACAGGAGGAACGCGGACAGGATATGAACGTCACCAGTTGGCTTAAGAGGCGAGGTCCGTTGCGGGTCATTCGCGACCAGGTCGAACCAGTTAGCGGCGCCTCGCAGGGCCAATGCGGCTTGATGGTATCACCGCGGACATGATTCAAGCCCCGAAACTGGAGCCTCGAATCATGCGCTACGAACTCAGACGCACCGAGGTCATCCGGCTTTTCAGCGCAGGGCCGGGAGCGGAGCCCACTCGCCGCATGATGCCATCATGCCCCTGTTTTGCCCGACGGGTCAATTGATTTTCGTAAAATACGAACTTAGTGATTTCGACGACTTGGCTACTGTGCATGGGGTTGTTTTTGACTTTTTGTTTCGTGCGATCCCGGGCGGCCCTCCTCATGTTGTGATTCAACGGCCCGTGCCGGAGCTGGTTCATCCTTGAGGCCCCTTCGAACCCGCCGGAGTGAGCGCACGACAAAGCGGCATGAACCAGACAGAGCCTTCAGCCGAAGCGCAAATCGCAACGATCATTGCCAGCGCTGCAAAGCAGCCGCTGCTCGATGCGGCCTTCGAGCTCTGGTGCCGGCGCTACCGGCTCGACTCACTCGACGGACGCCCGAGCGACGAAGAGGTTCGCGTCAATCGCACGCTCACGCCGGAGCAGTTCCGCGCGAAGTACCGCTACGACCGCGACCACGCCCATGAAGGGCCGATGTTCGGTTATGTGAAGCGCGCCCATCCACGCGCCGATGACGCAGCAATCCGGGAGGCCATCATCATCGCCGTGAAGTTCGAAGATGCCACCTTCGAGCACTTCAACTGGAACGGCGATTTCTGGGAGTGCGTCGTGCGCGCCGTCGCGCGCGCGGCCGCTCAATATCCGGACTTTCTCGAGACGACTTATCGCGACGCCCGCAACAACGTCGCCTACTACTACAAGTGAGCTAGAAGCACAGCGTGGTGACGAGCTTGCCCTGCTTGTCCTTGATCGCATAGGGGCAGCGCAGCCGCTCCAGCGCCTTCTTGGCGTCCTCGTCGCCGAGCGCGGCGGCACGTTCGTAGTAGGTCTTTGCGGCGTCCTTGTCCTTGGCACCGCCGCGGCCTTCCTGCGCGAAGGCGCCCATCCGCTCCAGCGCGCCGGGATGGTTTTGCGCCGCCGCCTTCTCGAACATCGCGCGCGCCGCGACGTCGTCCCTCTCCCCGCCGTTGCCGTTGGAGAGCATCAGGCCAAGCTGGTACTGCGCCTCCGCGTTGGTCTCGGCCGCCCTGCCGAGCAGCGCGCGCGCCTGTGCGGGGTCGGCCGGCGCAGCACCGCCGGCGCCGCCGAGCGCGGCAAGATTGCTGACACCGCGAGGATTGCCGGCCTGCGCCGCCCGCTCGAACAGCTTGCGTGCTTGTGCTTCGTCTTTCGCAACACCGGAGCCGGTGCCGTAGGCGACACCGAGCTCGACCATCGCCGCGCTCGATCCCTTGTCGGCCGCCTTGCGCCAGGCAGCGATCGCCTCCGCCGTCTGCCGGTTGGCGGCATAGGCGCGGCCGAGCGCGAACATCGCGCGCCGCGACGACGGTGCGGCCTGCTTGCAGAATTTGACGGCGGTCGCAATGTCGGATGCAGCAAGCTCCGTCACGCCCTTCACATCGGCCGGCTTGTCGGGGTCGCTGGGATCGGCGGCCAGCCGGTCGCACAGGACGAGATCGGCCGACTGCGCATGCGCCGATAACGGCGCTGCAAGCGCGAGGAGGATGGCAAGGAGACAAGTCCGCATGGGCGCCACGTTGCGTCTCTGCTCCGGCAAATTCAAGGCTCGAGTCCCGATTGGCGCAGCACCGGTACGACCTCCGGCGATGCCAGATAGCGCAGCAGCCGATCGGCCGCTTTGGCATGTCTGGCGTTGGCCATGCGGCCGGCGGAGAACACAGCCGGTGTCTGCAAATCCTGCGGGATCGGGCCGACGACCTCGATGCCATCGACCTGCTTCAGCTCGCTGATCTGCTGCACGGCGAGGTCGGCCTCGCCGCTGACGAGCCGCTCCGCCGTAAAGCCCTGCTCGACGATGGTGGCCTTGGCGTTGATCTCGGCCGCGATACCCCATCGCTGGATCAGCTGGGCGAAATAGACACCGCTCGCGCCCAGCCGCGAATAGGCGACGGATCGCGTCGCGAGCAGCGACTTGCGCAATGCAGCTTCGGTGGAGATGTCGGGATGCACGCGCCCTGCCCGCACAGCAATGCCGACGAAGGAGCGCGCCAGATCGGCCGCGCTACCTGCCGCCACGCGGCCCTCGCCGATCATCTCGTCGAGCCCCTCACGGGTGAGGATCACGAGATCGGCGGCCTCGCCGTCGCGTAGCCGTTTCAGCAGTGCCAGGGTTGGCGCGAAGTCGGCATCGACATGGATGCCGTGGGCAGCCTCGAAGGCGGAGGACAGGCTGCGCATCGCGCCCATCAGGCCGAGCGTCGAGAGCATGCGAATTTTTTCCATGGGCTATTCCTGTCGCGATCAGGCGCGATGCATCAGCTTGAGCGCGGCGGTCAGGCGCAGGCTGCGCTTGCCGGCGAGCGCCGTTGCCTCCAGCACCGCCTGCTCCGCGTCATAGGTGCCGGAGAAACCGATGCCGACCTCGTGGCCGCCGAAGATCGGATCGTCCTTGGCCGGCGTGTGCTCCTGGTTGAGGATCTGCCCCTTCCAGCGGCCATTCGCAGCAGTGTAGCTGCCGAGATAGTAGAACGAGGCATCGCCGCCGAGGATGCGGCCCTGGTTGAGCAGCATCACGCCGGTCAGGCCGCCATCGACGCCGTCGAGCATGCGCAGGTGCACCGAATAGAGCCCGTCGGCGATGCCGGCCTCGCCGACGCCGCCCGCGATCGGCACCTCGTCTTCAGTGATCGGCGTCATCACCGACTGGAAGGGCACGCCGGGCAGCTCTTTCAGCTCGCCCTTGAAGCGATAGAGATCGCCGTCCGCCCAGCCTTTCGCAAGCAAGGTCGCATCGTCGGTGCCGGCCATGGCGCGGTAGTTCGGGTCGGGGTTGTGGCGGACCGTCTTGATGACGATGTCGACGCCGGCTTCGGTCCTCTCATAGCTGCCGATATGAGCGAAGGCCGAATTGCCGCCGAGCATCTTGCCATTGCCGACATGCATCACGCTCCGGCCGACCGCGTCGCCGAGCTGAAATCGCACCTTGTAGAAGCCTTCAAACACCAGCCGTGTCCCCGGCCCCGCGCATCCCGGGGCATTCTATCCCGGTTTCGCCGGCGATGGACAGACTTCAAGCCGGCATGGCCGGCAGACCCACAACGACGGCTGTCATCGGAATGCAAAAATCCGCCGGAGCCTTTTCGGCTCCGGCGGATTGAAGACCAACCCGGGCCAGCCCCCCGGCCCGGGCCGGGAGGATCTTAGGCCGCGGCCTTCTTGTCGGCCGGCACGGACGCGATCGTCTTCAGGATCTGCGAAGCGATCTGGTATGGGTCGCCCTGCGAGTTCGGACGGCGGTCTTCCAGATAGCCCTTGTAGCCGTTGTTGGCGAAGGAGTGCGGAACGCGGATCGAGGCGCCGCGATCGGCAACGCCGTAGCTGAACTTGTTCCACGGCGCGGTCTCGTGCTTGCCGGTCAGACGCTTGTCGTTGTCCGGGCCGTAGACGGCGATGTGGTCCATCAGGTTCTTGTCGAAGGCCGCCATCAGCGCCTCGAAGTACTCCTTGCCGCCGACCGTACGCATGTACTCGGTCGAGAAGTTGGCGTGCATGCCCGAGCCGTTCCAGTCGGTGTCGCCGAGCGGCTTGCAGTGGAACTCGATGTCGATGCCGTACTTCTCGGTCAGGCGCAGCATCAGGTAGCGGGCCATCCACATTTCGTCAGCGGCCTTCTTGGAGCCCTTGCCGAAGATCTGGAATTCCCACTGGCCCTTCGCGACTTCCGCGTTGATGCCTTCATGGTTGATGCCGGCAGCCAGGCAGAGGTCGAGATGCTCTTCGACGATCTTGCGGGCGACGTCGCCGACGTTGGAGAAGCCGACGCCGGTGTAGTACGGGCCCTGCGGCGCCGGATAACCCGAGGCCGGGAAGCCGAGCGGACGGCCGTCCTTGTAGAAGAAGTATTCCTGCTCGAAGCCGAACCATGCGCCGGCGTCATCGAGGATGGTGGCGCGCTTGTTGGAGGCGTGCGGGGTCTTGCCATCGGGCATCATGACTTCGCACATCACGAGCACGCCGTTGGTGCGCGCGGCGTCCGGGAACACGGCGACCGGCTTCAGCACGCAATCGGAGCTGTGGCCTTCGGCCTGCTGCGTGGAGGAGCCATCGAAGCCCCAGAGCGGAAGCTGTTCGAGCGTCGGGAACGACGCGAATTCCTTGATCTGTGTTTTGCCGCGCAAGTTCGGAGTCGGCGTATATCCGTCGAGCCAAATGTACTCGAGCTTATACTTGGTCATTGAGCCTCTCTGTAGATGATGCGAAAGGTGGGGTTGAGAGCCCCCGCACGTTTGTACCCGGCCATCATCGGCCGACCCTCTACAAGCATTTTGCGTGCCAAAAGGCCGCAGCGCGGGAGGTTTTCCACCGCCGCCGGGATCGGCCCGCCGACGGCAAACCGTCCTCGGCGGCATGCGTCATAGCCGCGCACCTTCGCGTGAAGCTGCACCGCAAAAATCCCGCGGAAAACGCCTGATTCTGGAGCAGACGCACCGTTGCCGGAGGTTGCCGATGAAACGCGCATCAACGTCCGGCAACTTTCGCAAAGTCCTGCGCCCTGCCTAGCAACCTTTGGAATGGCCCAGGCGTTAGCCACCGACACGGTGCCTTAGGGGATGCAGAGGGTCACATGCCTACAGATTAGGCAGCAACTGATTTCCTTTTCAGCACTTTCCAATTCGGGATGCGCGGCCGATATGGAGAATCCAGTAACCACAATCGAACGAGTCGGGCGCACCATGGAGGCCAAGGCGCTTCGACCCAGGAGCAATCGCAATGATGAATAATGGTCTGAATCACGGATCTGCAACGATCTACCAATTCCCTGTCGGGGGCCGCGCGGCTCTCGCCGGACGCCGCTATGGCGACACCCGTCTTCCCGCCGATCATGCTTCGCTTCCCGCGAACGTCTCGATCTGCAGCGACAGCTGGTACCACCAGGATGCGGTCGACGAAGCAAAGCCCAAATGGGAACGCTAATGTTTGTGTTTGGTATGATACCGCCGCGCTCGCGCAAGCGTCCGACGGAAGTTTGAAAAAGGGTCGAAACAACGAGGTTTCGGCCCTTTTTGATTCCTGCTGGACTCCCGGCTAGAGGGCGGGCTTTTCGATCACCGTGCAGGAAGTGACCGGCCGCTTCAGATGCTGGACCGTGGTCGCTCCGGTCTTGCCGATCCTCAGTGTGATCCCTGCCCCCGAATAGCGGGTGCCAGAAAGCGCCAGCCGCTTCTTCAGCGTGACAGGTTCGCCGTCGATCTGGAGGAAGGCGCGTTTGTCATCGTCATAAAATCCCACGATGAACTGCGTACCATCGGCACAGCGATAGGTCCGGAACGTCTGCGCATCCGCCTGTCCCGCACCGATAATTCCGCCCGACAGCATGGTGATCGCCAAAACAATGGCCTTGTGCCGGCCCATGATTACCCCCTGAATGCACTCAAGGACGCCGTAGTGCGTCCAGTGGAAACATAACCCAAGCTGATCTCATGCCAGATTCCCCTGCCCGCCACCTCGCCCTGCAAGGCGCCAGCAATTTTCGCGACCTCGGCGGCTATCCGACTTCGGATGGCCGCACCACGCGCTGGCGCCACATCTTCCGCTCCAACCATCTCGGCCAGCTCACGGCCGCCGACGTCGAGATCGTCCGTGCGCTAGGCGTGCGTAGCGCCTTCGATTTTCGCGGCGTCGAGGAGCGCGCGGCCGGCGTCTGCGTCGTGAACGAGATCACCGTGCATTCGCTGCCGATCGAGCCGACCGTGGTGGCCGCGCTGCGCGCCGAGCTTGCCAAGGGCAGGCTCACCGCGCCGGTCGCGCTCGAGCTCATGCGGGAGTCCTACCGCAACTATGTCCGCCACAACACGCACAGTTTTCGCGCGCTGTTCGACCATCTCCTGGAAGACCGCGCGCCGCTGGTGATCCACTGCACCGCCGGCAAGGACCGCACTGGCTTTGCAAGCGCGCTGATCTTGCATGCGCTCGGCGTGGCCGACGAGGTCATTGCCGAGGACTACCTGTTGACCAACCAACACTACAGGCGCGACGCATCGAACGCTTCCGATCTTCCCGCCGACGTCCTCGATGCGATCGGCGGCGTCGAAGCCTCATATCTTGGTGCTGCCTTCGAGGCCGTCTCCAACGAATATGGCGGTCTCGAAACCTACTTGCGCGACGGCCTCAAGCTCGGCACACCGGAGCAAACCGCGCTGAAGGCGCGTTATCTGCAATCGTAAGCGGCCGTGCCGGGAGAACGACGATGCAAGGCAAGGTTCTGATCGTGACGGGCGCGCTCGGCGCCCTTGGCAAGGTTGTCGCCGAGACAGCGTTGGCGCGCGGCGCGCGTGTGGCCGGCATCGATCACGCGCCCTCGCAGATGTCGGCAACGCCCGAACGCATCGAGATCGGCGGCGTTGATCTGTCCGACCCAGCACAAGCGAAGACGGCGGTCGAGGCGGCGGCAAAGCACTTCGGCAGGCTGGATGCGCTGATCAACATCGCCGGCGGCTTCGCGTTCGAGACCGTGGGCGACGGCGACATCAAGACGTGGCAGCGCATGCATGCGCTCAACGTGCTGACGGCCCTCAACACCTCGCACGCGGCGCTGCCGCATCTCGCCGCGTCCGGGGCTGGCCGCATCGTCAATATCGGCGCCATGGGCGCGCTTCAGGCAGGTTCCGGCATGGGCCCCTATGCGGCGTCGAAAGCCGGCGTGCATCGCCTCACCGAGGCGCTTGCCAACGAGTGGAAGGGCAAGGTGACCGTGAACGCGGTGCTGCCATCGATCATCGACACCAAGGCCAACCGCGCCGACATGCCGAAGGCGGATTTTTCCAAATGGGTGACGCCGCAGGAACTCGCCGAAGTGATCCTGTTCCTCGTCAGCGATGCCGCGAGCGGCGTCACCGGCGCGCTGATCCCGGTGAGCGGCCGGGTTTAGTCCGGCACCAATAGCCGCAGATCGCCTTTGAAGCGGATGCTCTGCTTGCCGGCGAGCGCGATGCCTTCGCCATAGGCGGTCTCGCCTGTGTAGGTGCCGCTGAAGCCGATAGTCACGACCTTGCGGCCCCACACCGGGCGCTCGTCGAACGAGGGCGAATGCTCCTCGTTGGTCAACTCGCCCTTCCACTTGCCGTCGGCCGAGGTGTAGCTGCCATAGGCGAAGAAGAATGAATCGCCGCCTCGCATGGTGCCGTCGCGCAGCACCATGACGCCCTGATTGCCGCCCTGGACGGCATCCAGCATCTCGATGCGAATGTGATAGAGGCCATTCCTGATCGTCATCTTCGTAAAGCGCCCGACTGTCCCGGTCGCAGGATAACCGCACCATCGGTTCCCGATCAAATGGCGCAGAGCCACAACTGCGTTCCGGGCTAAACTGGCCGCAACTGATTCTCGGATCGGAACGCAAGACCCGGACGCTTTCCTTGGAAACCGCGCTTTATCTACCCGTCAAACGCTTCCTCGAAGAGCTCGGCTTCACGGTCAAGGGCGAGATCGGCGGCTGCGACCTCGTCGGCCTCAGCGCGGGCGATCCGCCTGTCGTGGTGATTGGTGAGCTCAAGCTCGCCTTCAATCTCGAGCTGATCCTCCAGGCGGTTGACCGCGCACCGGCCGGCGACGAGGTCTGGATCGCTGCAAAGATGTCGATCCGCGGCAAGGGACGCGAGAGCGATGCGCGTTATCGCAATCTGTGCCGCCGCCTCGGCTTCGGTATGCTTGGGGTCACTGACCGCGGCCAGGTCGAGGTGCTGGTGAAGCCACCGACGGCAGCGCCGCGCCGCGAGCCGAAAAAGCGCTCTCGCCTCGTCGCCGAACATCAGCGCCGCCAGGGCGATCCCGTGCTCGGCGGCAGCACCCGCGCGCCGATCATGACGGCCTATCGCCAGCAGGCGCTGGCCTGTGCGTCGGAACTCGTCGGCGGGCCACGAAAGGTGCGCGAATTGCGCAAGCGCTGTCCCGATGCCGGCAAGATCTTGCTTAACAATGTGTATGGCTGGTTCGAACGTGCGGACCGGGGAATCTACGGGCTGACCGAGGCCGGACACGCGGCGCTGAAACGCTGGCCGCAGGCACCGATGAAAGAAACGCCCCGCGAGGCATCGCCCCCCTAGCGGAAATCACGTCGGGAGACAGCGCATGATCGTTGTGACTGGCAGCGTAACGGTCCGCACCGAGACGTTCGACGAGGCGCGCCGCCTGAGCCTCGAGCATGTTCATCGGTCGCGACAGGAACCCGGCTGCATCTCCCATGGAGTGCATGTCGACTGCGAGAATCCGCTCAGGCTGGTGTTCCTCGAGCAATGGGCCGACCGCGCCGCGCTCGCCGCCCACTTTGCGGTACCTGCATCCGGCGAGTTCGTGCGCACCTTGCGCTCGCTGGCCACGGGGCCAACCACGCTCGACCTCTATGAGGCCGACAGGCTCGAAAAGCTGTGAGCGCATAGCTGTGATGCCACACCAAATTCATATTGCAATGCAACATCTCCGGCACTAGGTATCCCGGCATCAAACCGAGGCCGTTATGAGCGCAGACTGGAACACTAAATATGGCACGCGGCGCGTGCGCCACGATCCGCCGACCCTGGACGAGGCGATCTTCGCCGCCGTCGGCATCACCGACGATCATGAGCAGCAGGCCGAGATCGCGGCAGCGCTGATGGGGATGCCGATCGAAATCGTGCAGGCCGAGGTGAAGAAGCAGGCCCGCACCAACGGCCGCATCACCGCCACACGCGTGATCGCAGGCGAACAGGGTGCGCAGCGCTCGGTGGTGGTCGAACGCCGTGTCGTCCGCCGCTTCGGCAACGACAAGCGCACCGGTACCTGAGCGCTCAATTCCCTATCCCCAATACGAAAGCGGACCGGTTTTGCCGGTCCGCTTTTTTGATTCCAGTCCGCGTTGGGATTTAGGCGGCGCGATTGCCGTACATGCTGGAGATGATCTTCCAGCAGGTCGAGTTGAAGCTGAGAAGAGCGCGGCCGGCCGTGAAGGGCGAGGCCGCGAGTTCAGCGAGCTCGGCCTCGGGCGTCTTGGCGAGATCGATCGTGCCGGTCGATTCGCCATGGCGGAATTGCAGATTCGCCCCGAACTTCCTGGCGAGCGCGCGCATGGCGTGATTCTCGGCGCCGGTAGTGATGCGCAGGCGCTTGTAGCCTTTCCAGCGCGCTTCCGCGATCAGCCGGCTGAACAAGATGGTGCCGACATTCTGGCGCCGTGCCGAGGCTTCCACGCTGAAGGCGACCTCGGGCAACGAATCGTCCTCCGGCGGATGCAGCTCGGCCGCACCGCGGACCACGCCGTCGACGATGTAGGCGACAATCACGGTGCCGTCCTCGGCGCAGCGGGCGGCGTATCGCTCGATGAAGCTGTCGTCGAGAAAGCCGTTGAAACGGTCGTGCCGGCTTGCGGAATCAAGCCGCAGGAGGTGATCGCGCAGAAGCGGCAATTCTTCCTGCTGGCTCAAGGTCCGGACATAGCCCGGAACGGGCGTCGTGCGGGTCGTGTCTTCAAGTACCACGTCAAAACTCCTCTTGGTGTCCCTCGAGGAGGCGTTCGAATCCCTAGGTCCCCAATATTGTGCGTCGCAGCATATTTTTCAAGACGGGAACCTGCCCAAGTTTCAGGCATCGAAAGCGACCAATTCGTTAATAAAATCAAGCCCCCGTAGTCATACGAGGACCAGCTGAGTCTGGGTCACCACGGCAACCAGCTTGCCGTCCTCGGTCTCCAGCCGGGTGCTCCAGACCTGGGTCCGCCGTCCCCGATGGACCGGTGTAGCCGTGGCGATAACCGTGGTTCCCTCCTTCGCCCCGCCGATGAAATTGGTCTTGCTCTCGAGCGTCGTGGTGCCCTTGGCATCCTCCGGCAGATTGATCACGGTCGCGGCGGCACCGACGGAATCGGCGAGCGCCATCACTGCGCCGCCGTGGATGGTGTGGTGGAGTGTGCAGAGGTCGGGCCTGACCGTCATCCGCGCCACCACGCGGTCCTTCTCGGCCTCGACGAACTCGACGCCCTTGAGCTCGGCAAACGGCATCTTCATCGCTTTAAGCTTCTCGAGCGGCGTCATCGGATCTCCTCCCAATTCATTGTTGTTTCAGCGTGAATTGCTTCGGGCGGCAAAGCAATGACGTCCGAGGTAATGGCCCTGCTGACATCGGCGACGGCATTTGCGCATATGCTCTTCCCATGCGCCACTTCCCGCCCCGCCGCATCGTCTGCCTGACCGAAGAGACGGTCGAAACGCTGTACCTGCTCGGCGAGCAGGACCGCATCGTCGGCGTCTCCGGCTACGCCGTCCGCCCGCCTCAGGTGCGGCGGGAAAAGCCGCGGGTGTCGGCCTTCGTCTCCGCAGACATCCCGAAGATCCTGGCGCTGGAACCGGAGCTGGTGCTGGCCTTCTCCGACCTCCAGGCCGGCATCGTCGCCGATCTCGTGCGCGCGGGCGTCGACGTCCATGTTTTCAACCAGCGCGACATCGCCGGGATTTTGGCGATGATCCGGACACTTGGTGCGCTGGTCGGCGCCGCTGAACGCGCCGAAGGCCTTGCCCGTGATCTCGAACGGCGCCTCGCAGAGATAGCGGCAACACCTCGCCCCTCGGCGCGGCCAAAGGTCTATTTCGAGGAATGGGACGATCCGTTGATCTCCGGCATCGGCTGGGTGTCCGAGTTGATCGAGATCGCCGGCGGTGAGGATGTGTTTCAGGAATTGCGACATCGGCAGGCGGCAAAGGATCGCATCGTCTCGGCGGAGGCAGTGCGCGAGGCAGCGCCCGACGTGATCCTTGCCTCCTGGTGCGGCAAGAAAGTCGTCCCTGCCCGCATCCGCGCGCGCGATTGCTGGAACGAGATCCCCGCCGTGCGCGACGACCGCATCGTCGAGATCAAGTCGCCGATCATCTTGCAACCGGGGCCGGCGGCGCTGACGGATGGGCTGGATGCGATCGTGACGGCGTTGTGGGGTGGACTCAAATAGCTTGATCGCAGCTTTCGTGTCCCGGACGCGCTGCAACGCGTCAGCGTTGCTGCGCAGAGCCGGGACCCATCTCGATACGGAGTTCAGTGCAGCGTGGGCCCAGGCTCTGCGGCGCACCGCACCGGACGATGCTTCGCATCGCCGGGGGCGCTGCGCCGCGTCCGGCGCACGAGACCTTCTTCAGGTCACCGCGTTCACCACCTGATATTCCGGCCGGCGCCAGACCTCGCCTGCGATCACCTCCTCGATGATCTCGGCTGCTCGCATGATCTCGCTCTCCCCAATGTAGAGCGGTGTAATCCCGAACCTCATGATGTCAGGCGCGCGGAAATCGCCGATGAGGCTACGGGCGATCAGGGCCTGCATGGCAGCGTAGCCGCCGTCGAAGGCGAAGGAGACTTGTGAGCCGCGGTGCTCGTGCGCGCGCGGGGTGACGAGCTTGAGCTCCGGGCAGCGGCGTTCGACCTCGGCGATCAGGAGATCGCCAAGTGCCAGCGAGCGCGCACGGACCTCACGAATGTCGACCCTGTCCCAGATGTCGAGCGAGGCCTCCAGCGCCGCCATTGCGAGCACCGGCGGAGTGCCGACGCGCATGCGCTCGACGCCGCCGGCCGCCGCGTAGCCAAGCTCGAACGCAAACGGCTTTGCGTGACCCATCCACCCCGACAACGCGGCGCGCACGCCGTCGGCGTGGCGCGGGGCGACGTAGAGGAAGGCCGGCGCGCCGGGGCCGGCGTTGATGTATTTGTAGGTGCAGCCGGCGGCGAAATCGGCACCGCAGCCAGCGAGATCGACCGGCAGCGCGCCGGCCGAATGCGCGAGGTCCCAGACCGTGACGATGCCGAGCGCATGCGCCTTCGCGGTCAGCGTCGCCATGTCATGGCGCCGTCCGGTGCGGTAGTCGACCTCGGTGATGTAGAGGACAGCGATCTCCTCCGACAACGCGGCCTCGATCTCTTCCGGCGCCACCAGGCGCAATTGATGGCCGCGGCCGAGCGTCGCGATCAGGCCCTCGGCCATGTAGAGATCGGTCGGAAAGTTTCCGGTGTCCGATAGCACGACCTTGCGCGATGCGTTCATGTCGAGCGCGGCGGCGAGGGCCTGGTAGACCTTGAGCGACAGGGTGTCTCCGACCATCACGGAGCCGGCTTCCGCACCGACCAATCGCGCGATGCGATCGCCGACATGGCGCGGCTGGGCATACCAGCCCGCACTATTCCAGGCGCGGATCAGCTCGTTGCCCCACTCAGCCGTGATGACGTTGCTGACGCGCTCGGCAACGCCCAGCGGCAACGCGCCGAGCGAATTGCCGTCGAGATAGATCACGCCCTCAGGCAAATGGAACAAGGCCCTGGTGTCGTCATAGACGCGAAGCTTGGTCATGGGATCTCTACAGAATCGTGCGGACGCGCCAGAGCTCGGGGAACAGCTCGACCTCCAGCATGCGCTTGAGATAGCTGACGCCGCCGGTGCCGCCGGTGCCGCGCTTGAAGCCGATGACGCGCTCGACCGTCGTGACATGGTTGAAGCGCCAGCGCCGGAAGTAGTCCTCGAAATCGACCAGCTTCTCGGCAAGCTCGTAGAGCATCCAATGCGTCTCCGGCGCTTCATAGACGATACGCCAGGCCTGGAGCACGCCCTCGTTGAAGCTGTGGGTTTCGCGAACGTCGCGCGCCAGCACGGACGCGGGCATCTTGAGCCCGTTGCGGTCGGCGAGCCGCAGCACCTCGTCGTACAGGCTCGGCGTGGCAAGCTCGCCTTCGAGCAGCCTGGTCGTTTCCACATCGTGCGCGTGCGGCTTGAGCATGGCGTGGTTGCGGTTGCCGACCAGAAATTCGATCAGTCGGTACTGACGCGACTGGAAGCCCGAGGACTGGCCAAGCTGCGAACGGAAACGCGTATACTCGCTGGGCGTCATGGTGCGCAGCACGTCCCAGGCGCCGTTGAGCTGCTCGAAGATGCGCGACATCCGAGCCAGCATCTTCATCGCGGGCTGCACTTCGTCCCTGGCGATGGCGCGGCGCGCGGCGCTGAGCTCGTGGATGGCAAGCCGCATCCACAGCTCCGTGGTCTGATGCTGGATGATGAACAGCATCTCGTCATGGGCTTCCGAGAGCGGATGCTGCGCGCCGAGGATCGCATCCAGCGCCAGATAGTCGCCGTAGGACATGCGCCGGGCGAAATCGGTCTCGGCGCCTTCGCTCGTCGGATCGTAATCGCTGGACGTCATGGCAGGCCCTTTCGATCGATCAATCCTCGCCGCGTCAGTCGAGGCCGATCAGGCGCGCGGTGATCGGGGACGACGGATCCTTCAGTCCGTCGACCACCGTAAAATGGTTGAGCCCGGGATCGACGACGAGGCGCGTCGGCACGTCGAAGCCGGTCCAGACATTGGCGATCAGATCGGACTGACGCATGAATTCGGGCCGTTCGCCGCCGCCGACCCACGCCGTGACCGGCGAATGTCCCCGCGGCAGGTGCAGCGCCGCGCTTTCAAGCGTCGCCTCCTCCATGGTCATGCGCAGCGTCTCGTTCATCTTCGTCTTGAGTAGCGGTCGCAGATCATGCAGCCCGCTGATCGAGAGCGTGCCGGCGATGCGGTTGTAGACGGCGGGCTCGAGCCGGCTGTCGTTGCACAGCATGCGCGTGACGAGATGGCCGCCGGCGGAATGGCCAGCGAGCCGGATCGGGCCGGAGACGAGCGAGGCCGCCTTGGTGATCGCGGCGGTGATCTCTACGGTGATGTCGGAGATGCGTGCGGCCGGCGTCAGCGTGTAGCTCGGCAGCGCGACAGTCCAGCCGTGATGCCGCGCGCCTTCGGCAAGATCGGTCCAGGTCGACTTGTCGAAGCGCATCCAGTAGCCGCCGTGGACGAAGACGACGAGGCCCTTGCTGTCGCCGTCAGGCAGGATCAGGTCGAGACGCTGGCGTTCGCCCGGGCCGTAGGCGACGTCCGCGCGGAAGTCTTTCAGGCCGGCGCGGTAAGCCGCCGCCCGCTCCGCCCATTGGGCCGGCATCTTGTCCGAGCCCGGGATATGGGCCGAATTGGCATAAGCATCATCCCAATCTCGCATCGTGACACCCAAGGATTCGGCCGTCGAACTGGGCGCCAGTCTGCCACCAGTCAGGACGGCGTCCTAGTCTTTCTTTTAAGCTTAAAGCATTTGGACGCGCCCGTGTTTCGGGCAGCGGTCGCCTCAGCCGAGATGCCGTAGGGTGGGCAAAGCGACTTGTCCGCCGTAGCTCGAAGAGCGAAGGCGGAAGCGTGCCCACCACTTCGTTCGGGGTAGAAGAGAGATGGCGGGCACGGCGCAAGGGCGCCTTTGCCCACCCTACAGGACCGTCCGCCCATCATTGCGAGCGCAGCGAAGCAATCCAGTCTGCTTCCGCAGCGACGCTCTGGATTGCTTCGTCGCAAGGGCTCCTCGCAATGACGGCGGAGAGACCTACGCCTTCTCCACCCCGCACCAATCCGCGATGAACAGGGCCATCGCCTTGGTCGACTTCTTCAGCGACTCCAGGTCGACGAATTCGTTGAAGCCGTGCATCTCGCCGCCGCTCGCGCCGAAGCAGAGGCTGGGGATGCCGTGATTGAGACCGTAGAAGCGGGTGTCGGTGAGCGCGGTGAAGACGAGGTCTTGGATTTCGCCGCCATAGACGGTGTTGAAGGCCTTGCCGAACGCGGCCTCGGGCGCCGCGGCGTCGGTCAGTTCATACCCCTCCGACAGGAAGCCCGACCATTCGACCTCCGGCGGATTGTTGGCGAGGAAGCGGTGGTTGCGCGCGGCAGCCGCAACGCAGGCCATGATCTCCTTCTGGTGATCGGCGATCGACCAGCCCGGCAGGACCGCGATACGGCAATCGACGTCGCACCAGGCCGGCACGCTGGAGGCCCAGTCGCCGCCCTTGATGATGCCGGGGTTGAAGTTGATGGGATGGTTCAGCGTCTTGAAGTGCCGATCGGCTTTCGCGCGCTCGTTCCACTCGACCTCGAGTTTTTGCAGCGCCTGGATCAAATGATAGGCCGCCATGATTGCGTTGGCGCCGGAGCCGGCGAAGGCAACGTGGGTCGGATGGCCCTTCACGCGCAGGCGAAACCAGATCACGCCGACCTGCGAGCGCACCATCTTGCCGCCGGTCGGCTCCGGGATGAAGCATGCGTCGGCACGATAGCCGCGCTGCAATGTCGAGAGCGCGCCGACGCCGGTGCTCTCCTCCTCGATCACGGACTGGAAGTGGATCCGCGCCGTCGGCTTGAAACCCGCCGCCTTGATCGCGTCCAGCGCGTAGAGCGCGCCGATCGTGCCCGACTTCATGTCGCAGGCGCCGCGGCCGAACATCTTCCCATCCTTGATGACGGGCGAGAATGGCGGCGTGTCCCACAGTTCCAGCGGCCCCGCGGGCACCACGTCGCAGTGCCCCTGGAGGATCAGCGATTTGCCGCGATTCGTTTGCGGGCGGTAGGTGCCCACCACCGTGCGCGCCTTGGAGAAATCGTGCTCGATCGGACCGAAACCGCGCAGATCCTTGAGGTCATCGACATCGATGTGCCAGTCGTCGACCTCGTAGCCGCGTTCGCGCAGGAGGTCGCCGATCATGTCCTGGCACGGCCCCTCGGCCCCGCGGGTCGAAGGGATCGCAACGAAATCGCTTGTGGTCGCAAGCTGGGCTTCGAAGCCGACATCGACGGCGTCAAGAATCCTCTGCTGCGTTTCGGCATTCATCGGGCGACTCCAGGCATCCAATTGGTCAATGGTGCGCGCAAGCTAGCCGATTTCAGCCGTTCGGGTACTCCACAAAATAAGCATCCCGCAATGCATCTTCGAGCAGCCGGCCTTCCGAATAGCCATTCAGCGTCGCAGGCCGGGTTACACCATCCAGCAGGCGCGGGCACGGCTCCGGCGCGCCCAAGACGGTGCGCACGGGGATGCGCTCGGCATAGATCGGCAATTCGTAGTCCTCGTCGTCATCGGCGACACCCTTGGCGCGGACTTTGGCCGAGGCTTCCTCGATCTCCATCGCGATGAAGGAGGTCGCCTTGATCTCCTGCGTGTTGCTCTGACGCAGGGTCGCGGTGCGGTCCGGGAAAAAACGGTCGACCATCGCGATCACTGCCCGCTCCTTTTCCTCGGGATCAGTGACGAGATAGGCGGTGCCGAACGCCATCACGGCGCGATAGTCGGCGGAATGGTTGAAGCCGCAGCGCGCCAGCACGAGGCTGTCGAGATGGGCGACCGTGAGGCAGACGCGCTCGCCCGTGGTCTGGTTGCGCAGCATGCGGCTCGCGCTCGAGCCGTGCCAATAGAGCTTGGTCCCTTCGCGCCAGAAGAAGGTCGGCGTGCAATAGGGCTGGCCGTCGATGACATAGGAGACGTGGCAGAGCATCGAGGAATCCAGGATGCGGTGAACGGTGTCGTGATCGTAGAAGCCGCGGTCGTGACGGCGCTTGACCTGGTTGCGCGCTGACGTCGGATAGGAATTCTGGCTTTCGGTCTGGCTCACGGCCGCTCCTGTCGGGCTTGGAACAATTCCAGGAGAGTTGTAGCCGCGGATTTGGTCTGCGATAGTGCCAATTCCATGCAAAAAATTCCGACCAATTTAGTCCCCTCGCCGGCCAAGGCCGAACTGCCGCTCGACCTGACCGGCCCGCACATCACCGCGGGCGCGTCGTCGGCGCACCGGCTGTACCAGGCGCTGTGCGAGATGATCGTCTCTGGCCTGGTCAAACCCGGTGAGCCGCTGGCGCCGTCGCGGACACTGGCCAAGCAGACCGGCTTCCGCCGCAACGCCGTCGTCACTGCCTATGAACGGCTGATCGCTGACGGCTTTGCCGCTGCGACCGTCGGCTCCGGCACCTTCGTTGCAGCGCGGATACCGGCGCGCGCCGCCGAACCGAAGAAGCCGAAGGCCGTGGTCGAAGCGCCGCGGCAAGGCGCGTTCTCGCTCGGCTGCACCCATATCGACGAGCGTGCGGTGCAGCGCTTCCGTGCCTTCGTCGGGCGGCGCATGCGCGCGTTCGGGTCCGAGCATCTGCATTATGGCGATCCGCGCGGCAGCCGCGAGCTGCGCGCGGCGATCGCCGATCATCTGCTGTCGGCACGTGGCCTGCGCTGCGACCCCGATCAGATCATGCTGACCTCAGGCACGCTGCATGCGCTGCGCATCGTGCTGAGCGCGATCCTGAAGCCCAACGACCAGGTCTGGTGCGAGGACCCGGGCTACCCCGCCGCGCGAAAAACCATTTCGCATTGCGGTTATCGCGCCGTACCCGTTCCCGTCGACGAGCACGGGATACGTGTCGCCAAGGGCCGCACCGCCGCATCGTCCGCACGCGCGGCCTATGTGACGCCGTCGCACCAGTTTCCGCTGGGCGTGCAGATGTCGATGCCGCGACGGCTGGAGCTGCTGGATTGGGCGAGGCAGGCCGGCGCCTTCGTGCTGGAGGACGATTACGACAGCGAGTTCCGCTATGACGGCGCGCCGTTGATGTCGCTTGCTGGCATCGATCATCTCCAGCGCGTGATCTACATGGGCACGTTCGCCAAGACGCTGTTTCCGGGCCTGCGCATCGGCTATTGCGCGCTGCCCGAGCGCCTGATCGCGGACGTCACGGCCGCGCGCGCCGCGCTCGACCGCTTTCCCGGCACGCTGATGGAGGGCGCGGTGGCCGACATGCTCAATTCCGGCGCGTTCGCCGCCAACCTGAAGCGGGTACGAAAGCTCTATCGCGAGGCGCGCGACGCGCTGGCTGAGACCCTGGAAGCAGCATCCGACGGCGCGCTGTCGGTGCCTGTACCGTCGCAAGGGCTGCACCTCGTCGCCCGGTTCGATCCGTCGGTCGAGCTTACGGTCGCGGCGCAGGCGAAGCAGGCCGCGGGCGCAGAAGGCTGGCTGCTGGCCGACACCTATTCGCGCGCGCGTCCCCTGCCCGGGTTCGTGCTGGGATTTTCCGGCCACGCGGTTCCGCAACTCGTGGCCTCCGCCGAACGGCTCGCGCTGGCGTCGCGCGGCGCCTTGCGCGCGAGGAGCAAATCTACCCGGCGGGCGTGACGAACGTTCACTATGAGAATCGCCTGCCGCTCCCTACATTGCGGCATCGATGCCGGGACCTCACATCATGCTGCTGCGCCGCGCGACCTGCCTCTCGCTGCTGATCTCCCTCGCCCTCGCGACGGCGGCGCATGCCGTCACCGTCGGACGTGAACAGGACATCACGGATCTCAAGCTCGGCCAGCGCGTGCAAGTGGATGACGGAACCTGCCCCGCCGGGCAGGTCAAGGAAGTGCGCGGTGCGAGAATGACCGACAAGGGCGTGGCGCGGACCATCGCCTGCGTGCCGCGCTACGGTCCGAAATCGAAGTGATGGTTACGACTTCGCCGGGTCGAACATGCACTGCAAGGTCGGTTTGGCGATCTTGGTGAAGGTCGAGCCGATCTCGCCCTGCTTGGACGCGGGCACCCAATCAGTCTCGATCGTTGGCACGCCGGTCTCGCTGATGCCGCGCAACAGCGCCTCGCGCAGATCGCGGTCCTCGACGGCAGCAACGGCGTGATCATGCAGGCAGCCGCAGACCTCCTCGGGATGCTCCCAGCGCCCGAGCATCCGCGGCGCACACTGACGCATGAACTCGCTGCGGGGATCCGGTAGCCTCGAAGGAGCGCGAACCTGCGCGTGGGCAGCGCTGATCGTCAGAAGCGAAACGAACGCTGCGGCGCAGAATCGGACAATCATGATGGCCTTTATCGGCTGGTTTTTCTTGTGATTTTTCTTTTGATTTTCTTGGCTGTCGATCAGAAACGCGCAGCGACCACGATCGGCTGCGGCGCCGTGGTGGTGACCGGCGAGCCGCTGTACTGGAAGGTGCCGACACCCGGGAGATTGCCGTCCGGCGCCCCCGCGAACGAAGAGCCGGCGAGCACGAAAGCGAAGGCAAGGATGAAGCTGAGCGTGCGCATGATCTCGTGTCCCAATTCCTTGGCCGGCGGTGCGTCGTCGTTGTGAAGCTGATAACCATGCGTCGTTTCGCGCGTGATGCGCCAAAAGCGGAAAATGGTTTCGTCTTTGTGAGAATTGTTTCGTCATGCGCCAGGCGACGAAACATTCAGCGGAAAATCCCAGTCTTTTCAGAGGGGTCGCGCGGCGCCTGAAAGTGGTCTTGCAGGCTCTGTTCGCGCTTGGAAGCAGGCCCACACTGCGCGCCGTCACACGCGCGCCTTCCGCACTTCACATGCATTTTACGTTTTTCTGCTGAAGAGAAGCCCGAACGGGGGCTGGGTTCCGTCGAACCGGGCGCGATTCGACTGCGACCCAAGCCATCGAAACCGAGAAGCCCGGAACCACCGGGCGCGTTCAGTTGAGGGATGCCATCATGACGGCGCAAGATCGCGCAACGCCGCGCGACGCGGACCTGCGGACGGACCGCGCCGACCAACCCAGCCGGGTCGCTTCAATCGGGGCAATGTCGCTGCAGTCGGGCCGCGGCCACGAGGCCGCGCCACAAGCATTCGTGCGGCTGACCGGCTCGCATCTCGCAAAGCCGCGCGCCAGCCGCACTCTTGTCACTGAGTGAACGCGAGCGCGTCACTGGGTGAACGCAAGCGCGTCACTGAGTGAAGAACTCGCCGCACTTCTGGACGTTTGCGTCAGCCGGTCCCCACGGCATGACCGGCACCGTCGAGGTCGAGTTCTTCGGCGAGCCCTCGATCAGCCGGTCCGAATAGACCATGTAGACCAGCACATTGCGTTTGGCGTCACAGCCGCGCACGATTTGCATCTTCTTGAAGAACAGCGAGCGGCGCTGGCGGAACATGTCGTCGCCCTGCTCCATCTTGTTCTTGAACTTGATCGGACCGACCTGGCGGCAGGCCAGCGAGATATCCGAGACCTCCTCGGCAAGGCCGAGCCAGCCCTTGAAGCCGCCCTTCTCCGGCACCGTGAAATGACAGGCCACGCCCTCGACTTCGGGGTCGTCGAGGCCGTAGGTCGCGAGCTTGTCATTCGGGCTCATCCATTTGAATACCGTCGAGCGGCGGAAGATCAGATCCGGCTCGTCGGCGGCGATTGCAGAACTCGCTTGGACAGCGAGCAACAGGAGGAATAAAGCAAGGCCTTTCAAGCGGATGCCGGAAAGACCGGGGAAACGAGATGACATGAAGTTCTCCGGTAACAAGTCCCGGCAATGTAGGCATGCGACAGCCGGTCAGGAAGACGACCGGGAGCCGTCGCGGCCGCCGTTTACCGCTCCGTGAGGCTTTTTTGCTACGTCATGGACAAAATTCGCTGACGGCAGAACTGCCGTGCTAGTGAACGCGTATCCCCTCTGCGAGACTAATTTCTGAGTTGGATTGTGGATTCGAGGAATGAATAGCGTGAACGGGGCCAGTTTTTCTGCCAGGCCGGCCCGGCTGTGGCAGGTCGCCATTTTGACGGCGGCGGGTGCGATTGGCTTGACCAGCCAGGCGGACGCGGCGTTCTACTACTGGAGCGACTACTCCGACGGGTCCTACGCCGCCCGGCAGGAGCGCTATCCCGACATTCCCCGGCAGAAGCCTCAGAAGCGCAGTACGGCTGGCAAGAAAGCGGTCGTCGCCGAGAAGGAAGCCGGCACGAAGCCGCAAGGTCCGCTCGTGATCGTCGTGTCGATCGATCGGCAGAAGGTGACGGTCTACGACACCAACGGCGTGTTCGCGGAATCCGCGGTGTCGACAGGCATGAAGGGCCACTCGACGCCGATGGGCGTGTTCAGCGTGATCCAGAAGCACAAATTCCACCAGTCCAACATCTATAGCGGCGCGCCGATGCCGTACATGCAGCGGATCACCTGGTCCGGCATCGCCATGCATGCCGGCGTGCTGCCGGGCTATCCGGCCTCGCACGGTTGCATCCGCATGCCGATGGCGTTCGCGGTGAAGATGTGGAACTGGACCAGGATGGGCGCGCGTGTGATCGTCTCGCCCGGCCAGATGTCGCCGCAAAATTTCTCGCATCCCCTGCTCGCCTCGGTGCGCGTGCCGCCGCAGCCCGCCGCCAGCCTGGAGCCGCAGACCAATGTCGGCGACAAGGCCGACAAGGGCGCCGCACCAACCAAAGTCAGCGAAGCAAAACCCGTCGAGACGAAGACCGCCAGCGCGGAGAGCGCGCTCGAGCTGCGTTCGTCGCTCGGCCATACCGTGATGTCGGATGCCACCACCGGCAATGCACCGGCGCGCGCGGAAGCAGCCGCACCAGCCGACAAGGTTGAGGCCAAGTCTGAAAAGAGCGCCGAGGCATCTGCCCCGGTCAAGCCGCAGTCGGAAGAAGCAGCCAAACCCGCAAGCACCGACGCAAAGCCCGTTGAGGCCGCGGAAGCGCCCAAGACTGCAGAAGCGCCCAAGGCTGAAGCCGCCGAGCCCGCGAAGAAGCCCGATGCGCCCGCTGCCGCACCGGCGCTCGCCGCCTCGCCCGACGCCAAGAAGGACGAGACCCGCGTCGCTGATCCTGCGCCTGCCGCGAAGCCGGAGACGCCCAAACGGGCCGGCCAGATCGCGGTGTTCATCAGCCGCAAGGACTCCAAGCTCTACGTGCGGCAGAACTTTGCGCCGCTGTTCGAGGTTCCCGTCACGATCGCTGCGAGCGAGCGGCCGCTCGGCACGCACGTGTTCACCGCCGAGGTCGACAAGAACGACACCAACGCGCTGCGTTGGTCGGTGGTATCGCTGCCGGTCTCCGCCCGCGCCGCCGCGCGCGAAGATGACAGCCGCGTGACACTCCGCCAGCGCGGCGCCGCCGTGATCCCCGTCGCCGCCAAGCCCGTTACAGCCAAGCCCGTGGTCATGCCGGACAGCCCGGCCGAGGCACTCGACCGTATCTCGATCCCTGCGGACACCATGGCGAAGATCAACGAGATGCTGACATCGGGCGGCTCGATCATCGTCTCCGACCAGGGCATCAACCAGGGCGAGACCGGCGAAGGCACCGACTTCATCGTCCGTCTGTACTAGAGCGCTTTCTAGTGAAGTGTCGCCTTGCCGCGTCCGATAACGCGGTGTTGACCAGGCGCGTCGCGCCGACGCAGTAAGGTGCGTCCCGGATCACGTCGGGGGACGTTGCCATGCTGAACCGCAGGACCATGCTCGCCGCGCTCGTCGCGACGACCGCGTCTGCTGGACGCAGCCGTGCCGATGGCGGCATGAGCCGGATCTCGGCCTATGCCTTCTCTTTCCCTGCTTTGTCCGGCGACGACATCCGCCTTGCCGCGTTCACGGGCAAGCCGCTGCTGGTGGTCAACACTGCTTCGCTCTGCGGCTACACTCCGCAATATGCCGGCCTGCAAGAGCTCTGGAGCGAGTTTCGCGAGCGCGGGCTCACGGTGATCGGCGTGCCCTCCAACGATTTCGGTGGCCAGGAGCCCGGCGGCACCAGCGAGATCACGGAGACCGCACACCACCAATACGGCGTTACCTTCCCGATCGCGGCCAAGGCCGTGGTGGTCGGCGCCAAGGCGCATCCGTTCTACAAATGGGCGGCCGAGGCGCGCCCCCGCGACGTTCCGCGCTGGAACTTCCACAAATACCTGATCGGGCGCGACGGCTACATTGCCGAGGTGTATCCGTCTGCGGTCGATCCGACGGACACACGGGTCAAGACGGCGATTGCGAAGGC
The DNA here is from genome assembly GCF_040547725.1 of Bradyrhizobium sp. LA2.1. NCBI lineage: Bacteria > Pseudomonadati > Pseudomonadota > Alphaproteobacteria > Hyphomicrobiales > Nitrobacteraceae > Bradyrhizobium > Bradyrhizobium sp. LA2.1. The sequence goes on along the minus strand of NZ_JBEPQI010000002.1, from coordinate 447,854 downwards.
GCTGGCCGACAGCTGACACCCGCAGCCCGCATCCGGTTGGGCACAATTGTGGCGGGGTGCCAAACAGCCGTTGCAATGACGAGGGCCCACCATCTAGGCTAAGACTATCAAGGGGCAGGATGGTTTTGCCAGAGGCGAAAAGCTGCGGCGGAACAACGGGATCAATCTCGAGGACAACACCATGCGTGTGGCGGCAGGACTGATTTTGGCAAGCGCGATGTCGGTTGCGATGGCAGGCGCAGCGTGGTCGCAGACCCCGGCCGCAAAGCCCGCAGCCGCCACCCAGGCGGCACCGGCTGCAGCCCCCGCCGCGGCACCGGCGCCCGCTCCCGCGGCGGCAGTTGCTGCACCGACGCAAGCGGCCTTCCCGCCCCCGCCGAAACAGGCGCCCCAGCCCGCCCGCGCGGCCTGCAACACGCCCGGCGCGCTCGGCGTCGCCCGCACCGTCGAGATCGACACCACGGGTGGTCCGGGCTTCGGCTTCGAGCATTTCAAGGAGCTCGACTTCCTGCGCGACAAGGAGGTCGTGCTGACCTTCGACGACGGCCCCTGGCCGAAGAACACGCCCGCCGTGTTGAAGGCTCTCGCCGACGAATGCACCACCGGCATCTTCTTCTCGATCGGCAAGCACGCGACCTATGAGCCGGAGATCCTGAAGCAGGTCTATGCGGCCGGCCACACCGTCGGCGCCCACACCTGGTCGCACGCCAACCTCAACAACAAGAAGCTCACGGAAGCGCAGCGCAAGGAAGAGATCGAGAAGGGATTCTCGGCGGTGAAGTGGGCGCTCGGCGGCATCTCGCCCTCACCGTTCTTCCGCTTCCCGGCGCTCCAGCACCCGCCGGAGATGGTTACCTATCTCGGCAACCGCAACGTCGCGATCTTCTCCTGCGACATCGACTCCTTCGACTTCAAGGCCTCGAAGCCCGAGAAGGTGATCGAGACCGTGATGAAGAAGCTCGACACCAAGGGCAAGGGCATCATCCTGATGCACGACTTCCAGAAGCACACGGCGGAGGCCCTGCCCGAGCTGCTCAAGCGCCTGAAGGCCGGCGGCTACAAGGTGGTGGCGATGCGCGCCAAGTTCCCGGCCTCGACGCTGCCCGAATACGACCAGGAGCTGCTCAAGGACGTCAAGCTGCCGACGGTGAGCACGCGCCCGGTCAATTCCGTCGTGACGACGGTCTCGGAATAGACCGCAATTGTCTTTCCGGTTTGAAGGTTACGTCATCATATCGGCGGACGGCATGCTTGCCGATCCGTCGCACATCATGCCCTCAACGTTGGTGTTCGAAGGCGACAAGCGCTTTTTCGAGCAAGCGCTCGATCGAGCCGCGGTCGTCGTGCACGGCGGACACTCGCACGAGCAGCAGCCGAATTCGCCGAAGCGCAAGCGGCTGATCCTCACCCGCAAGATCAAGGCGCTCACCGTCGACCCGGAGATGCCGAACGCGACGCTGTGGAATCCCGAGCATGCGAGCTTCGAGGAGGCCTGCGCTTTCGCCGGTGTCGCCTCCGGCACGGTCGCAATCATCGGCGGCCCCGTCGTGTTCGACATGTTCATGGACCGCTACGACACGTTCTGGCTGTCGGAAGCCCCGCATGTGCGGCTGCCCGGCGGCGAAGGCTGCTTTGTCGGCGTGCCGGAGCGGACGCCGCATGAGGTACTGGCGTCGCACGGGATGAAGCCTGGGGCGCCGTATCTGCTCGACGCGGCGCATGACGTCACGGTTACGCCGTGGCGTCGAGTCTAGCACAGGCGATCTGCGCTACGGCGTCGGAAGGTGATAGGCCAGCACACCGCGCAGCGTGTGCACCGTGCCGCCCGCGCTCAGGCTGGTCATGAAATCGGACGCCAGATCGTCTCGCGCCCCGAGATGCGTGACGCGATATTCGGCGCGGGCGGAGATGCTGTCGGTGAAGAAGCGCTCGAAGCCGCCGCCGAAGGTCGCGCCGTGATATTCCCGCGTCGGAGCGCTGCCGGGAAATCCGAGGAAATTGTACGAGATCGACTGCGCCGTCGTTCCGCTGTAGCCGCCGAGCAAGTAGACGAGCGTCTCCGGCGCCACGAGGTAGCCGACGCGTCCGCCGACGCTCCAACCCCACTTCACCGCCGCCAGATCCGACGAGATCGCAACACCTCCGCCCGATGCGTTGACCTTGGCGCCGCCATTGGTTCCGGCATCGATCAAGCCGAATGCGCCAAGGACCCATTTCGGCGCGACCTGGCGATCGTAGCCGATCGTGAAAGTGCCGCCGACGTCGGCGCCGCCCAAACCGGACGCATTGAAATCCAGCACACCGGCGAACGAGCCTGCGACATGGGGCGTGATGACGTCGCCCCCGATACCCGCGCCGACGTAAACGCCCGTCCATGTCGGATTCGGCGCGGGCGCCACTGAAGCGGTCGCAGGTCCGCCGAACTGGCCGAAGCGATAGGCCGCGCCGATCCTGACCACATGCTCGGACAGGTCCGTGGTCCAGACCGCGCCGAGCGGATCGACCGTCGTGTTGCGGCCAAGCGCGACGTAGCGGTATTCGCCGCGCAGTGACACGTTGCTCGCGAGGCGATATTCCGCGCCGGCGCCGACCGTGTAACCGTGCGACGTCAGCCCCGATTCCTGCACCGTGAACGAAGGCCCTCCCCCGAGGATCACGTAGTTCAAGTTCCAATTGTTGATGCGCATCTCGCTGTAGCCGGCGAGGCCGTAGAGCAGGATATCGGGCGTCACCAGAAATCCAGCACGGCCGCCGATCGTCCAGCCCTGATCGAGCGATGGCAGCGCAGCACTCAGGCTCTGGCCGAAGAACGGGCTCGACGCACTGGCCGTCGTGCGCTGGCGCGACCAGTCATAATCGACGAAACCGCCGACCACGAAACGCGGCGCAACCTGGACGTCAAATCCGGCGAAAACCGATAGTCCGAGATCGGCGCCCTGCAAGCCGTCGAGGCTGAACAAATCCGGGCCACCACCGACCGGCGTCAGGTTCGACCGCCCCGTCGCGAAGTCGAAGCCCAGTCCGCCGCCGACGTAAAACTGGGTCCAGTTCGCCACGGGCGCCGCTAGCGGCCGCGCCTTCACGGGCAAGTCTGCCGCACAGGCCGCGGTTACAGAAACGGCCGCGGCATGCGCAGCTCCCAGAACGACAGCAGCGCACGCCGCCGCCTTGCGCTTCGATTGAACCAAGTCCGCCCCCAATCACCCAGCGCCGATTGCGCCTGTGCAACCGGAACCGTCTGTACTATTGGGCTCAGACGGATTCCGACAAGTGGAGAGACCGGTCGATCCGGAACGGCCACGATTTTGTGGAACCGCTGTGATCTCAAAACCATAATCTGTGAATGATGGTTCATGCACTCGTCGCAAACGGACGAGCCATCAACTCGCTTTACACGTCCCCGTAGGCCGTCTCGGCCGAGCGCGTAGCGCGGCCGTAGCCCATGATCATGAACAGCGCGCCGATGATCGAGAGATTCTTCAGCGCATCGACCACCATCCTGGCGTTGTCGGGCGCGGCCTGATTCCAGAAATCGGAGAACAGGACGGTCGAGACCGCGATGTAGATGATCATGAGCAATGCGAAAAAGCGCGCGCCGAAGTTCAGCGCAATCATCAGGCCTGCAATGATCTCGAGCCCGCCGCCCGCGATCGCCAGCAGTTGCGGCGTGGTCATGGCGGTCGCCGTCTCGATCTGCTTGGTGTAGGACTCGATGACCTCAGGCACCACCACCTTGGTGGCGATGAAATCGGCCGTCGCCTGGAGGGGAAAGAACTTGGTCGCGCCCGTGTAGATGAACAGCACGGCGAACAGGATTCGCCCGAAAGTCACGAACGCTGGCATGATCGGCCTCTTGGCTCAGGCTTTTTGAAAAAGGCGTCTTGACGAGAGCACCGGGCGATTATGAAGAGTCGTGCGCCGGTTTACAAACGGGGAAATGGCGAACTGCGAGCAATTCAAAGTTGGCGGCACGGGCGGTGCACCTTCTCCCCTTGTGGGAGAAGGTGGCATAGGCGGCCTGCGGCCGCCGTTCTTAAGAACGCAGAAGCGAAGCTTCGGCTATTGCACCGGATGAGGAGTATCTCTCCGCGAACTCAATAGCGGTGGGACTAGTGGATAGAGACCCCTCACCCGTCTCGCCGCTAACGCCGCGATCCACCCTCTCCCACAGGGGGAGAGGGTAAGACGGCATCTTACGTAAACAACGTCGGCTGCTGCCGTGCAGCGCGCTCCTGCGCTTCCACGACCGCAACGGCCGTCATGTTGAGGATGCCGCGCGCGGTCACCGAGGGCGTGAGGATATGGGCGGGGCGCGCCGGGCCGATCAGGATCGGGCCGACAGGGAGCGCATCCGCCAGCGACTTGATCATCTGATAGGCGACGTTGGCGGTGTCGAGGCTCGGCATGATCATGATGTTGGCCTCGCCCTCGAGCTTGGAGTGCGGCAGCACCATTTTCCGCGCAGCAGCTGAAAGTGCCGTGTCGCCCTGCATCTCGCCATCGGCCTCGATCTCCGGATGCTTCTCCTTCAACAGCTGGGTCGCCCGGCGCATCTTGCGCGAGGACTCGGTGTCGTAGCTGCCGAAATCCGAGTGCGAGACGAAGGCGATCTTCGGCTTGATGTTGAAGCGCTGGACGTGGACCGCCGCCAGCGAGGCGATCTCGGCGAGCTCCTCGGCGCTCGGATTGGGCCGAACCTGCGTGTCGGCGATGAAGAAGGCGCCCTTGCTGGTGATCAGCAGCGCCAGTGCCGCATAGTCGATGATCCCCGCGGAGAAGCCGATGATCTCGCGGACATGGCGGAGGTGGTGCATGTAGCGGCCTTCGACGCCGCAAAGCATGGCATCCGCCTCCCCGCGCATGACCGCGAGCGCGGCGATCACCGTGTTGTTGGTGCGCACCACCGTGCGCGCCGCATCCGGCGTCACGCCGCGGCGGCCGGCGACCTCGACATAGGACTGCACATAGGAGCGATAGCGCGGATCGTCCTCGGGATTGACGAGGTCGAAATCCTTACCTGCCTTGATCGACAGGCCGAAGCGCTTGATGCGCGCCTCGACGACCGACGGACGCCCGACCAGGATCGGCGTGGCCAGCTTCTCCTCCAGCACCACTTGCGTGGCGCGCAGCACGCGCTCGTCCTCGCCTTCGGCGTAGATCACGCGCACCGGCTGGGTCTTGGCCTTGGCGAACATCGGCTTCATGACGAGGCCGGAGCGGAAGGCGAAGCGCTCGAGCAGCGCGGTGTATTCGTCAAAGTTGGTGATGGGGCGCGTCGCGACGCCCGACTCCATCGCCGCCTTGGCGACGGCGGGCGCGATGCGCAGAATCAACCTGGGATCAAAGGGGCTCGGGATCAGCGAGCCGGGGCCAAAGCCCTGCGTTTCGCCGGTGTCAAAGCCCTGCGCGACCGCATCCGACGGCGCCTCGCGCGCGAGCTGCGCGATGGCCTCGACGGCGGCGTGCTTCATCTCCTCGTTGATGGCGCTGGCGCCGACGTCGAGCGCGCCGCGGAAGATGAAGGGGAAGCAGAGGACGTTGTTGACCTGGTTCGGATAGTCGGAGCGGCCGGTGCAGATCATGGCGTCGGGGCGCACCTTGCGCGCCTCCTCCGGCATGATCTCCGGGGTCGGATTGGCGAGCGCCATGATCAGGGGCTTGTCGCCCATCGCCTTGGCCATCTCCGGCTTGAGCACCCCTGGTGCCGACAGCCCGATGAAGATGTCGGCGCCGCCGATGACGTCGCCCAGCGTGCGCTTGTCGGTCTTCTGCGCATAGACCGCCTTCCAGCGGTCCATCGTGGTGTTGCGGCCTTCATGCACGAGACCGTCAATGTCGCAGACCCAGATGTTCTTGCGCTGCGCGCCCATCGACACCAGAAGGTTGAGCGTCGCGATCGCGGCGGCCCCTGCCCCCGACGCCACGATCTTGACGTCGGACAGCTTCTTGCCGTTCAGCCTGAGACCATTGGTGATGGCGGCGGCGACGATGATGGCGGTGCCGTGCTGGTCGTCATGAAAGACCGGGATCTTCATGCGCTCCTTCAGCTGCGCCTCGATCTCGAAGCATTCCGGTCCGCGGATGTCCTCGAGATTGATGCCGCCGAAGGTCGGCTCGAGCGCCGCCACGGTCTCGACCACGCGCTCGATGGTGTCGGCGGCGATCTCGATGTCGAACACGTCGATGCCGGCGAATTTCTTGAACAGGACGGCCTTGCCCTCCATCACCGGCTTGGAGGCCAGCGGGCCGATATTGCCGAGGCCGAGCACCGCGGTGCCGTTGGAGACCACCGCGACCAGATTGGCGCGGGTGGTGAGCGTGGCGGCCTCCGCCGGGTTCTTGGCGATCTCGGTGCAGGCGGCGGCAACGCCCGGAGAATAGGCAAGCGCGAGGTCGCGCTGGTTGGCGAGCGGCTTGCTCGCCTGGATCTCGAGCTTTCCGGGGCGCGGCAGACGGTGATAGGCCAGCGCCGCCTGGTGGAGATCATCAGAATAAGACGACATGCGGTGTCTCGCCTCGCGTTACCGGCTTCAAAATGCCTCATCCGGAGCCGCCGCCCAAGCGGACGGTATTTCCGGGTCATGGAAACGGGATGAAGCACGGCGGGCGCCCCGGTGGCAACATCCGATTACGGCCCCATCAACAGGGCGCATGGTCAAATACCTGATAGCGCTAGCTTTCCCTAGACCGCGCGGCATTTCCCGAATATGGCAGGTTGCGCAGTGCAAAACGGGCAACTGGAGCTGGGAATGAAGCGGATCCTGATCGGCCTGATCGTGGCAGCCGTGCTTGCCGCGGGCGGATGGTTCGGCTTCAACTTCTATGTCCAGCATCGGGCCACCGCCGAGGTCGAGGCGGCGTTCGAGCAGATGCGCCAACAGGGCGGCAAGGCGAGCCACGGCAAGATCACGTTCGAGCTCGCGACCCGGACGCTGACGATCGAGGATATCGCGGTCACTCCCGGCAACCTGCCGCAGGCGCAGATCAAGATCGCCGGCATCAAAGGGACGGGCGTTCGCCTGGTCGACGATATCAGGTTTTCGGCCGACAGCATCGACATCGCCGGTGTTGAGGTCGCACTGGACCAGGCTCCCCCGGCAAAACTGAAAGTCTCCTACAAGATCCCGCAATTGACGATGCGCGACTACGCCGGTCCCGTTCACGCCGCGGCTGCGCCAGCGGACAACTCCCTGATCGAGATGTACCGCTATGCGCTCAGCCAGTACACGGGCGTCACGGCCTCGTCGCTTACGGCCCCGACACTGACGATGAGCTTCGATTCCGGCAACGCTGCCGCCGGCAGCGGCGAGTTCAACTATACCGGGCTGGCGATCCAGAACCTCAAGCACGGCAAGATCGATGCGATGAAGGCCGACCGCGCCGTCATTTCGGTCGAGGTGAAGCAGCCAGGCAAGCCGGACAAGCTGACAGGCGAGCTGTCGAACATCATCGTCAACGATTTCGATGCCACCGCGATCCTCGCGGCGCTCGATCCGCAGACGAGCGGCGACGACAACTATCGCCGGGTCTACCGGCAAGTCTCGGCAGGCCCGTACACGCTCAAATCGGCACAGGCGATTCGCGTCGATATCGACGGCTTCGCCATCGAGGACATCGCCGTGCAGCCGTCGAAATTCCGGCTGGCCGACGTGCTCGCCGCGCTGCCGCAGGATCAATCGGCGCCCCAGACGCCAGCGCAGGCGCGCGAGCTGCTGGAGAAGCTCGCCGGGGTCTACGAGGGTGTTCGCATCGGCAAGGCCGAGATGGGCAAGACGTCGATCGGGACGCCGCAGGGAACAGCCAAGATCAATGCGGTCAGGTACCGCGAGGGCGAGTTCGCCGTCGAGGGCGTCGATACGCCGTCGCCGCAAGGGCAGTTCAAGATGGAGCGCTTCGCGCTCAAATCGTTCAGCGTAACGAGCCTGATGCGCTGGACAGCAGGCCTCGTCACTCCCGGGCGGGCGCCCTCGCTCGATCAGATGCTGGGCCTGTTCCGGGTGCTCGAAGGTGCCGAGATCAAGGGCGTGGTCTCGCCCTACAAGAACACGCGGCAGCTCATCACCATCGACACGATCAGCCTGAATTGGGGCCAGCTAATCGGATCGATCCCGAGCAAGGCCAATCTGGTCGTGAAGATGGTCACGCCGACCGATCCCTCCAATCCGGCGCAGCGGCCGCTGATCATGGCGGGCGTGGACAAGCTCGCGATCGACCTCGATCTCGGTGCCGCCTGGACGGAGTCCTCGGGCGCGTTTGCGCTCGCGCCTGCCACGATCGATCTCGGCAACCTTGCGAAAGCTCAGGCCCGCTTCGCACTCGCCAACGTGCCGCGCGGCGTGTTCACGGCCGATCCGGTGCAGGCCGTGGAGCAGGCGGCGCAGGTCGAGACCGGTGCGATCGAGCTCTCCCTGCGTGACAGCGGCGTCGTCGATCTCGTCGTGGCGCAGTTCTCGCGCATGCAGAATGTCAGCCGCGACGCCGCCCGCAGCGCCATCGCCGAGATGATCCGGGCGCAGGGCGAGAAGGTCACGGCCGCCAATCTCGATGCCAAAGCGGCGGTCGACGCACTCGCCGGCTTCGTCGAGACCTCAGGTCAGACGCTGACGATCAAGCTGACCCCGCTCGGCAAGGTGCCGGTGCTTCAGCTCATGGACGCACTGAACAGCGAGCCGATCGTCGCGCTGGCGCAGTTCAGGATCGAGGCGTCGACGGGGCTGTAGGGGCGAGCGGTGGTGCGCTCCCTCGCCCCGTTCTTACGGGGAGAGGGTTGGGGTGAGGGGCTGCTTCCGCGAAGAAGGTAACAAAGTGACTCGTGGAGAGTCCCCCTCACCCGCCTCGCATCTTCGATGCGATGCGGCCTCTCCCCGCACGCGGGGACAGGCGAAGAGGGATCACTTCTGCGGCAGGTTCACCCGCACATGCAGCTCGCGGAGCTGCTTGGTGCTGGGTTCCGACGGTGCCCCCATCAGCAGATCCATGGCCTGCTGGTTCATCGGGAACAGCGAGATCTCGCGCAGATTGTTGGTGCCGCACAGAAGCATCACGATGCGGTCGACGCCCGCGGCCATGCCGCCATGCGGCGGCGCGCCGTACTGGAAGGCGCGGTACATGCCGCCGAAGCGGTCGACCACTTCCTGCTCGCCGTAACCCGCGATCTCGAACGCCTTCACCATCGCTTCCGGTACGTGGTTGCGGATGCCGCCCGAGGCGATCTCGTAGCCGTTGCAGGTGATGTCGTACTGGAACGCCTTGATGGTCAGCGGGTCCTGGCCCTTCAGCGCGTCGAGACCGCCCTGCGGCATCGAGAACGGGTTGTGCGAGAAGTCGACCTTCTTGTCGTCCTCGTTGTACTCGTACATTGGGAAATCGACGATCCAGGCGAGCTCGAACCGCTCCTTGTCGGTGAGGTTCAATTCCTCGCCGACCTTGTTGCGGGCAAGGCCGGAGAATTTCCAGAACTTGTCGGGGTCGCCCGCGACGAAGAAGGCGGCATCGCCTTCCTTGACACCGATCTGCGCGCGGATCGCCGCGGTGCGCTCAGGCCCGATGTTGTTGGCAAGCGGGCCAGCGCCCTCGCCGCCCTCGCGCCACATGATGTAGCCGAGACCGGGTTGGCCTTCACCCTGCGCCCACGAGTTCATGCGGTCGCAGAAAGCGCGTGAGCCGCCGCCTGGCGCCGGGATCGCCCAAACCTGGTTCTTGGGGTCTTCGAGCATGCGCGCAAAGACCTTGAAGCCGGAGCCGCGGAAATGCTCGGAGACGTCCTGCATCTCGATCGGGTTGCGCAGGTCCGGCTTGTCGCTGCCGTATTTGCGCAGCGCTTCGGCGAACGGGATGCGGCGCCAGTTCTTGCTCACCGGCTTGCCCTTGGCGAACTCCTCGAACACGCCGGTGATCACGGGCTCCATCTCCGCGAAGACGTCTTCCTGCGTGACAAAGCTCATCTCGACGTCGAGCTGGTAGAACTCGCCCGGCAGACGGTCGGCACGCGGGTCCTCGTCGCGGAAGCAGGGCGCGATCTGGAAGTAGCGGTCGAAGCCCGACATCATCAGCAGCTGCTTGTACTGCTGCGGCGCTTGCGGCAGCGCATAGAACTTGCCGGGATGGATGCGCGACGGCACCAGGAAGTCGCGCGCGCCTTCCGGCGAGGACGCAGTCAGGATCGGGGTGTTGAACTCGAAGAACCCCTGCCCCTCCATGCGCCGACGCATCGACTTGATAATTTCGACGCGCGTCATGATGTTCTGGTGCAGCTTCTCGCGGCGCAAATCGAGGAAGCGATACTTCAGGCGGATGTCTTCGGGATATTCCTGATCGCCGAACACCGGCAGCGGCAGGTCGCCGGCCGGACCGAGCACCTCGATCTCGCTGACATAGATCTCGATCTTGCCGGTCGGCAGATCGTCATTGTCGGTCCCCTCGGGGCGGCGGCGGACCTTGCCGTCCATCTTGACCACGAATTCCGAGCGGAGCTTTTCGGCCAGCGCGAACGCCGGCGAGTCCGGATCGACCACGCACTGGGTCAGGCCGTAATGGTCGCGCAGGTCGATGAACAGCACGCCGCCATGGTCGCGAACGCGATGGACCCAGCCCGAGAGGCGAACTGTTTCGCCGATGTTGCTCTCGCGGAGCGCGCCGCATGTATGTGACCGGTAGCGATGCATGGTCGTCCCAAAATCAATGTCGGAGGGGTCGAATCGGACGGCCTGAAACGACCGGTCCGAAGTTGCGGCAGGGTTTACCCGACGAGACCGGGGGCGGCAACCAAGGGAACGGGCTGTTTTGGGGCCGAAGCGCCCATTCTTGGCCGATTGGGCCTCAAGCCTTTGCCATCAGGCGTTCCCCGCCTATCTTTACCTCCATGACCGTCCATTTCCCCTTCCAGAACTCGTATTCGGCACTGCCGGACAGCTTCTTTGCCCGGGTCGCGCCGACCCCTGTGGCCGCCCCCCGGCTGATCAAGCTGAACCGCCCGCTGGCGGTCCAGCTCGGGCTCGACCCTGACCTGCTGGAGACCCCTGAGGGTGCCGAAATCCTGGCCGGCAAGACGGTTCCCGTCGGCGCCGATCCCATTGCCATGGCCTATGCCGGCCACCAGTTCGGGCAATTCGTGCCCCAGCTCGGCGACGGCCGGGCGATCCTGCTCGGCGAGGTCATCGACAGAGACGGCACCCGCCGCGACATCCAGCTCAAGGGCTCGGGTCCCACCCCATTCTCCCGCCGCGGCGATGGCCGCGCCGCGCTCGGGCCGGTGCTGCGTGAATACATCGTCAGCGAAGCCATGTTTGCGCTCGGCATCCCGACCACGCGCTCGCTCGCCGCGGTCGTCACCGGCGAGCACGTCATCCGCGAGACCGCGCTGCCCGGCGCCGTGCTGACGCGCGTCGCCGCGAGCCACATCCGCGTCGGCACCTTCCAGTTCTTCGCCGTCCGCCGCGACACCGGCGCGATCCGCCGGCTCGCCGACCACGTCATCGCTCGTCACTATCCGGACCTGCTCCATGCAGAGCGCCCCTATCACGCCCTGCTCGCCGGCGTCGTCGCGCGTCAGGCCGATCTCGTCGCGCGCTGGTTGCTGGTCGGCTTCATCCACGGCGTGATGAACACCGACAACAGCTCCATCTCCGGCGAGACCATCGATTACGGCCCCTGCGCCTTCATGGACGCCTACAACCCCGCGCAGGTGTTTTCGTCGATCGACGAGATGGGCCGCTACGCCTATGCCAACCAGCCACGCATCGCGCTGTGGAATCTGACCCGGCTCGCCGAATGCCTGCTGCCGCTGTTCTCCGACGATCAGGAGAAGGCGGTCGCCGAAGCCCAGGACATTCTCGGCGCTTTCTCCGAGACGTTCAGCACCGCCTATCAAGCAGGCCTGCGCAAGAAGGTCGGCCTGTTCACGGAACGCGACGGCGACGAGGCGCTGATCCAGGACCTGCTGGATGCCATGGCCAAGAACCGCGCCGACTTCACCCTCACCTTCCGCAAGCTCGGTGACGCCGCAGGCGACGAGGCCGCCGCTGCCGACGTCCGCGCGCAGTTCATGGACCCCTCGGCCCTCGACGACTGGGCCAGACGCTGGCGCGAGCGCACCGCGCTGGAGCCGCAGGCCGCAGCCGAGCGGCAAGCCGCCATGCACGCCGCCAATCCGATCTTCATCCCCCGCAACCACCGCGTCGAGGCCGTGATCCAGGCCGCGGTAAACAACGACGACTACGCGCCGTTCGAGGAGCTGGTGAAGGTGCTGGCGAAGCCGTTCGAGGAGCAGCCGGACTATGCCGCCTACGCCGATCCGCCGCTGCCGGACCAGCGGGTGCTGCAGACGTTCTGCGGGACGTGAGAACTCGTAGGATGGGTAGAGCGAAGCGAAACCCATCGTCTGTCCGCGCGTGGTAGCGATGGGGTTCGCTTCGCTCTACCCATCCTACACACGTCCTACTTCGTCGCCTTCCTGATCCCGCCGAACGACGCCGCGTCGAACTTCTGCGGATCGACGGGATCGTAGCGGGACCACTCCATGTCGGGCACATTGGCGTACCGCTCGGCCCAGGCCTTGTTCGTCGTCGTCGTTCCGGGCGCGACGGGGCGGATCTCGAAATGCAGCACCTTGTTCGGGCCGATCTCGCCGATCGTGTCCTTGGCCTTGATGCTCGCGCCGACCGCAAGCGGCTCGCCCTTCGGACCGACGATGCGGCCGAGCTGGACGTAGCGTGTGTAGACGACGCCGCCGTTGGGATAGGCGTGCTTGAGCACGACGTAGCGGCCGCAACCGCCGATCACGGGCAGGTCGGCCGGCGCCTGCTCGCTGGTCTCGATCTTGACGACGACGCCGTCCGCCATCGCCGCCACCGGGCCGCCTGCCTTGTCGGAGGTGAAATCGACGCCGGGATGCTCGTCCTGGGTCCAGCATCCACAGGAGGTCATCGTCTTGTCTGCCGGCTTCTCGGCGCGCGGAAAGCTGCGCGGGGTGAGGAATTCATTGACCAGCAGTCCAGGCCCTTCGGGGGACGTGAAGGCATGGATCGCATAGAGCGACAGCTTGTCCCCAACCGGCACCTCCGCCGGCAAGAAGCCGTAGACCACATCCTGGATGAAGACCTTGAGCTCGCGCCCCTTGGCGGAGCGGACCGTGATGCAGTTGGTCGCCTGCAAGGCGTCGGCGTCGGTCTTGGGCATGCCGCTCATGATCAGCGATCGCTTGAGCGCGCCACTTGCGCACGGCTCCCCGTGGGAGGCCAGCGTGACGTCGAGCTTCAGCGGCGACATCGGGTAGACGTCGAGGCCGGTGGCCGGTCGCCGCCGTGCCAGGAACTCGTCGAGATCGGTCTCCTTGTAACGGGCGAAATTGAATTCGGCGCGTGCCGCATCGGGGACGGCGGAGAGGACGACAAGCAGCAGGGAGACGGCAAGCAAACCCAGCTTGGGGAGGCCACGCGGCGGCAACATTCGGAGGTCTCGTGATGCAAATTCGGTGAGCAGTATGAGCAAACCACGACCGCATCTTCGCGGCAAGGTAGACCGCATCTTGCGCCTCAATCGTGAGAGGTCATTCGGCCCCAGAGTACGCTCGCCCGGTCGTCCCAAGCATGTCCACACCTTCCACGCGCCGTAGGAACCGCTGTCATCAAACTGAAACACTGGCGCTCTAACGGCCTGTCAGGGACGTCCTGCCGGAGGCGCCCATCCTCCAACAGTCCTGACGCGCCATGCCCTTCAAATTCATCCATATCACCGACACGCATCTCGCGAACCCTGGACTGAAGCTCTATGGCCTCGATCCGCGCGCCCGGCTGGACGCGGCGGTTGCCGACATCAACAAGCACCAGTCCGATGCTGCCTTCGCGGTCGTGACGGGCGACCTCACCCATTGGGGCGAGGCTGAATCCTACGCCAATTTTGCCGACGCGATGGCCGCGCTGAAAATTCCGTACATCGCCATGGTCGGCAATCACGACAAGCGCGTGGCCTGCCTCGACGGCCTGAAGGCCGCGCCGCGCGACCCGAACGGCTTTGTGCAGGGCACGCGCACCACCGAGCACGGGTTGTTCGTGTTCCTGGACACACTGGACGAGACTAGCCACGCCGGCGAGATGTGCGCCAAGCGCCTCGGCTGGCTCGCGAGCACGCTGGCGGCCGCGCCCGCCGACATGCCGTTCGTCGTCTTCATGCATCATCCGCCTTTCCCGGTCGGCGTCCACGCGATGGACGAGATCGCACTGGCGCAGAGCGCCGAATTCGCCGAGGTGATCGCGCCCTATCGCGCACGCATCCGCCATCTCTTCTTCGGCCACGTGCACCGGCCGATCTTCGGCAGCTACGGCAAGATCCCGTTCTCGACGCTCCGCGGCACCAACCACCAGGTCTGGTTCGAGCTTGACGCTTCCGCGACCGACCATCTCGCCAGCCATGAGCCGCCGGCCTATGGCGTGGTGCTGATCGACGGCGAGAACCTGGTCGTGCACAGCCACGACTTCCTCGACACCAGTCTGCGCTTCCCCTTCGAGCCACCGGCGGGAATGGACGGCCGCGACTATGCGCTCAAGTTCGCGGCGCGGTGAAATGAGCCTCGCTGAACCCGCGGCTCTTCCGGTCGCGGCATCGGCGGCACCGCGTCTGCGCGTCCTGAAGCGGTTTCTTGGCCGATTCAAAGCCTCGCTGCCCGCCTATCTGCTGCTGTTGCCCTCGCTGGTCTTCCTCGCACTGTTCACCTATGGCGCGATGGGCCGCGTGCTGATCGACGCGCTCTACCAGCGCGCGACGCCGATGGCACCGGTCCGCTTCGTCGGCCTCGACAATGTCAGTGCGGTGCTAGCCGACCCCGCCTTCACCGGCGCGGTCGTCAACAATCTCGTCTACGCCATCGGCACGGCGATCCCGAGCATCGGACTTGCACTGCTGTTCGCGCTGGCGCTGTCGCGCACCAATGCGGTGAGCAGCGCGCTGCGCGCCGCGCTGTTCCTTCCGGTGCTGATCCCAATGGTCGCGGCCTCCGCGCTGTTCCTGTTCATCTTCCTGCCCAATGTCGGCCTGCTCGACTACTACATCGGCCGCCTGCTTCCGGTGGTGCCGAACTGGCTGGGAGATCCCGACATCGCGCTCTATGCGATCATGGTGATCACCATCTGGAAGAACGCCGGCTACTACATGCTGTTCTTCCTCGCTGGCCTCCAGGCCGTGCCCGAGGATGTCATGGAAGCCGCGCATCTCGACGGCGCCGGCCCGTTCATGCGGCTGCGCTACATCATCCTCCCCGAGCTCAAGCCCACCTTCCTGTTCGTCATCGTCATCGCCACGCTCAACGCGGTCACGCAGGTCGACCACGTCTTCGTCATGACCAAGGGCGGGCCGTCCAACTCGACCAATCTTGTGCTGTTCTACATCTACCAGCAGGCGGTCGAGCATTACGACATCGGCAAGGCCTCGGCGGCAACGCTGCTGACGCTTGCGGCGCTGATGGGCCTCACCGCGCTCTCCTTCCGGACGATGGCAAACCGCGAGGGCGGAGCATGACGCTGATCGACTGGCTGCTTAGGGACGCCCCGCTCGCCACGCGCCGAGAGATCACGCCAAAGCTCGGCTTTCTGCTGACCGTGCTGCTCGCGATCGTTTGGCTGATCCCGTTCCTGTGGATGGGCGTGGCGACGCTGCGCCCGGCGTCCGACGGCATCAACGTGATGGCCGAGCTGATCCCGAGCCTCAAGCCCACGCTCGACAATGTCAGGGATGCCTGGGAGATCGGCGATTTCCCGCGCTACACCCTCAACACCACGATCATCTGCACCGGCATCCTGCTGGTGCAGTTCGTCACGATCACGCTGGCCGGCTTTGCCTTTGCGCGGCTCGAATTCGCCGGCAAGACGCTGATCTTCTATTTGTTCCTGATGCAGCTGATGCTGGTGCCGGTGCTGCTGATCGTGCCGAATTTGAGCCTGGTGGCGCAGCTCGGGCTCTACGACACGCTCGCCGGCGTGATGATGCCGTTCTTCGCCTCGGCCTTCGGCACCTTCCTGATGCGACAGGCTTTTGAAGCCATTCCGACCGAGCTGGAAGACGCCGCCCTGATCGACGGCGCCAGCCTTCTCCAGCGCATCCGCCACATCTACGTGCCGCTGTCGATGCCGAGCTTTTCCGCCTTCGCCATCATCTCCGTTACCAGCCATTGGAACGACTTCCTGTGGCCGCTGATGGTGATCAACTCGCCGGACAAGCGGCCGCTCACGGTCGGTCTGTCCGTCTTCACGGCGACCGCCGAAGGCACGCAGGCCTGGGGCACCATCGCAGCCGGCACGCTCATGGTGATCGCGCCGCTGCTCATCACCTTCCTGATCTTCCAGAAGCGCTTCATCAGTTCTTTCGTCACCTCAGGCATCAAATAGGAGATTTCTCGATGCTGTTTACCCGCAGGCTCATGCTTGGCCTTGCCATGGCAGGCTCTATGGCCGGCACCCTCGCCGTCCCGGCGATGGCCGAAGGTCCGACCGAGATCGACCTGTTCTTCCCCGTTCCCGTCGACGGCAAGCTCGCCCGCGACATGGGCACCTTGATCAAGGAGTTCAACGAAGCCCATCCGGCGATCAAGGCGACCGCGGTCTACACCGGCTCCTATGACGACACGCTGATCAAGACTCGCGCCGCCATCAAGGCGGGCAAGCCGCCGTCCGCCGTGATCATGTCCGCGAACTTCCTGCTCGACATGCAGATCGAGAACGAGCTCACCAATCTCGATGGCCTGATCGCCGCCGACGGCACCACCAAGGACCAGTTTCTCGGCCAGTTCTTCCCGGCGCTCCAGGGCAATGCGGTGATCAATCGCTCGGTCTACGGCGTGCCCTTCCACAATTCGACGCCGCTGCTCTACATCAACGCCGACAAGGCCAAGGAAGCCGGCCTCGATCCGAGCAAGCCGCCGCAGACCTGGGCCGAGCTCACCGACTGGGCCAAGAAGCTCACCAAGCGCGAAGGCGACAAGGTGACCCAATGGGGCATCGCGATCCCCTGCGCCTATGACTATTGCGGCTGGATGATGGAAACGCTCACCATGACCAATGGCGGGCGCTACTACAACGAGGAATTCGGCGGCGAGGTCTATTACGACACGCCCTCGATGCTCGGCGCGCTGACCTGGTGGAACGACCTCGTCTACAAGCACAAGGTCCACGCCCCCGGCGCGACGCCTGGTCCTGCCGTCAGCACCTCCTTCATCTCCGGCAATGCCGCGATGATGATGCTTTCGACGGGCTCGCTGACCTATGTGCGCGACAACGCCAAGTTCAACTACAAGGTCGCCTTCATCCCGCGCAACGTCCGCAACGCGGTGCCAATCGGCGGCGCCTCGCTGATCGTTCCGGCCGGTCTCGAATCCGAGAAGCAGAAGGCCGCCTGGACCCTGATCAAGTGGATGACCTCGCCCGAGAAGAGCGCCTGGTGGAGCCGCGCCACCGGCTATTTCGCGCCCAACATGGCCGCCTACAAGACGCCTGACATGGTCGACTTCCTCAACAAGAACCCGGACGCCAAGACCGCCGTCGAGCAGCTCGACGTCGCAAAGCCCTGGTTCGCGACCTACAAGACCGTCCCGGTCCGCAAGACGCTGGAGGACGAGGTGATGCTGGTCCTCAACGGCAAGAAGCAGCCGAAGGAGGCGCTGGTCGCCGCCCAGAAGGCCGCCGACGAGACGCTGAAGCCGTACAACGCGGAGACCTCGCTGAAGCTGCCGTAAGGCTAGCGATCAGCCAAACAAGCTCGGCGCTCCACGGTGTGGGGCGCCGAAATCATTTCAGGGGCCGTGATCGCGTCAGTTGCGCCTGCCGTCGAGCCTGAACACCATCTGCGTCGGACGCACGAACCGCAATGCGACCAGCAGCACGGCCATGACGGTGCACATGTAGATGACAGCCATCGCATCAATCGAATAGACCGGCCGCACACCGCCAGCGAAGACGTTGTAATACAGCGCGACGACCAGGGTCTGCGATCCCCCGCCCGCGAGCAGAAACGCCAGCTCGAAGTTCGAGATCGTATTCACGAGAACCAGCAGGCCCGCCGTCAAAATGCCGGGCAGCATCAGCGGCAACAGGATGCGGCGGAATATCTGCAGCCGACTCGCGCCGAGCATCTGGGCCGACCATTCAAGGTTCAAGCTGATCTGCTCGAAGAACGGCAACAGGATGAAGACGGCAAGAGGAACCATCGGGACGAGCACGGCGAGAATGACGCCAATGACCGTCCCGCCGACACCAAACCCATAAAGCGTCGTGGCAAGCGGAATGCCGTAGGTCATCTGCGGGATCAGCAGCGGCAGGAAGTAGAGCAGCAGCAGGACCGGCTTGGCGTTGAAATTCCGCCGCGCCAGCACGTAGGCCGCCGGAAATCCGATCGCGAGCGCGATGAAGACCACGGCCAGCGCGATGAACAGCGTGATGAAGAGAACATGGGAGAGCTCGAACTCCCGCCAGGCGTAGGTAAACCAATCCGTCGTGAACGCCGGCGGCAACGGCTTGCCGAACCAGCGTTTGGCGAACGAGCTCACCACGACATGCGTCACGATGCCGAGCAGGTTCAGGATGAACCCCAGCAGGAACAGGTAGATCGCCAATTTCCACATCCGTCCGCGCATTGGCACCCCCTCAGCGTTTGCCGACGCCCATGGTTGTTGCAATCGTCATCCGGCGGCGCACCAGCACGATGACCACCAGCGCCGCGAGCTGGCAGAGCCCCATGATGACCGCGATCGCAGATGCGTAGGACATGTCATATTGCTCGAAGGCCTGCTGGTAGGCCGCGATCGAGATCGTCCGCGTCGAACCGGCCGGCTGGCCAACCATCACCGCGGATGGAAACACGGCAAAGCTCATCACGAAGACGAGGGCAAACGCTATGATCAGGCCCGGTGCGATCAACGGGAACATGACACGCCGGAAGATGGTCCAGGGCCCGGCGCCCAGCATGCGTGCGGAGCTTTCCAGGCTCGGGTCGATGCCGGAGATGTAACCGAGCAACATCAGGAAGCAGAACGGAAAGTTCTGCATGAACAGCGAGAAGGTGACGCCGATAGAATTATGCGTCAGCTCGAGCGGGTTCTCGATCAATCCGACCGCAAGCAGCAACTGGTTGAGCCAGCCATTGTGGCCGTAGAAGCCGAGGATCCCTTCCGACAGGAAGACGACACCGAGCGAGATCGGAAGCACGAGAATGGTCGTGATGGTGCGCTCGAACCAGATGCCACGCCGCATGCCGTATGCGAGGAACAGCGCAACCAACACGACCGCGACCGTCGTCGGCAACGCCAACATGAAGGTCGTCTTGATTGTGTTGTACTGGTAGGCGTCGTTGAAGAACGCGACATAGTTCGAGAATATTCCGGCGTCGCGCTTCTTCGGCTGCAAGCTGATGTAGATCCCGTAGAGGAACGGGTAGACGAACATCGCGAGCACGTAGAGCAGCGACGGCGCAAGACAGAGGATCGCGACGAGGTCCAGTTCGCTGCGAGAATCGGAGCGGATGCGAGCCACGATCTGTCCCCTCACTCGCGACGCAGCAGGACGAATTTGTCCGCCGGCAAGGTCAGATCCAGCGTCTCGCCCAATACGAGCTTCTCGTGCGAGCGGACCCAGAGCCGTGCGCCGCCATCGAGCGCGATCTCGGCCTCCTGCTCGCGTCCGAGATATTCGACCAGCTCGACCTTGCCGCGCAGCACATTGACGCCGTCACCAGACTTGCCGAGACGCACATCTTCCGGCCGGATCGCCAGAACGGCGTGCTCGCCCGGGCGGAAGCTATCCCCGGCCCTGGCCTGCAGGATTTGCCCCTTGAAACCGGCTTCGATCATACCGCCCGCTTCCTTGCCGAGTGTCACATCGAGGAAATTTCGGAAGCCCATGAAATCCGCCACGAAGACGTTCTTGGGACGGTCGTGGATTTCCTGCGGCGTCCCGACCTGCATGAGCACACCTTCGCGCAGCACGACGATGCGGTCGGAGAGCGAGAGAGCTTCGGCCTGGTCGTGGGTGACGTAGATGGAGGTCAGGCCGAGCTGTGCGTGCAGCTGCTTGATCTCGGCTCGCATCTCGACGCGGAGCTTTGCGTCGAGGTTGGACAACGGCTCGTCGAACAGCATCAACCGAGGATGCAGCACAAGAGCGCGCGCGATGGCGACACGCTGCTGCTGTCCGCCCGAGAGCTGACCGGGATAGCGGTCTTCATAACCGGCAAGACGCACCAGACCGAGCATGTCCCGCACGCGCTGCTCGATTTCCGCAGACGGCCGCTTCTGCAGCGAGAGGCCGAACGCGACGTTGCCGAACACCGTCAGATGGGGAAACAGCGCGTAGTTCTGGAACACCATGCCGAACCCGCGCTTTTCGGGCGAGACATCGTCAATCCGTCGTCCGTTGAGATGGATCTCGCCGTCGCTCGGCGGCACCAGGCCTGCGATGATGCCGAGTGCCGTGGACTTTCCGCACCCGCTCGGCCCCAGGAAGGTGACGAACTCGCGGCCGCCGACCTCCAGCGGAAAGTGGTCGAGCACCACCTTGCCGCCATAGCGCTTGGTGATCGACATCTGCAGCTTATCGATAGAGTCGGCCATTCCCCGCCCCGCATACGCGCGCGAGGGCCGCACCTGCGCGCCCTCGCATCTTGGTCCCGGTTCTTGTTATTTCTTGACCTGATCGGCGCCGACCTCACGGTCCCACCGTTCCATCGCGTAGCTCAGCTCGGTCACGCCCAGCGGAGGCGATACCTTCCATTTGGTCCCGATCTGATCATATTCGGGACGCCAGAACTCCTTCACCTCGTCCTGGATATCCTTGGGCGCCGATGCCAGGGCTGCGGCCTTCACGACCGGCCCGATGAAGGCCTTCCAGGTGAGCGCCTGCTGCTCCGGCTTCCACATGAACTTCATGAGATCGACGATGACATCGACCTGTTCTTGCGGCACGCCCTTCGGGATGCACCAATAGTGACCGTCCACCACGAACGTGGTGTTCTCCAGAATTGCGATCTTCGAGTCCGGCGGGATCACGCTCTGCGCGCGCGGCTTCATGTCCCATTCCATGATCCCGGCGATCATCCAGCGCTGCCCCTGCGCGAATTCCTTCAACGTGATCGCGGTACCGGTCGGATAATATTCAACCGACTTGCCAAGCTCTTTCAGGAAATCCCAGCTCTTGTCCCAGCCCTTTTCGGGGTCGAGCGGCTTGGAGTCCCCAAGAATGAAGGCAAAGCCCTGGAGGATCGCGCGGCCCGGCCCGCTGTTCGCCGGACGCGCATACATGAATTTGCCCGGGTTCGCCTTCACCCAGGTCAGCAATTCCTGCGCGGTCTTCGGCGGGCTCGGCACCTTCGCCGGATTGTAGATCAGCACCGGTCCACCGGCATTGCCGACTGACGGAATGAGGACGCCCTTGCCCTCGTCGTAAAGCGCCTTGCCCGCATCGGTGAGGCCGTCGCGCGGAAAGCTCTTCTGATAATCGGGGATGGCGATGAGCTGGCCGTTCTGGGCCAGCAGTGCGCCGCCATCCTGCCCGGTCAGCACCAGATTGATATCGAGGCGTCCGGCGTCCTGCTGCGCCTTGATCTTGGCCGGAAGCTCCGGCGCGGGCGCGCGCTGGATTCTGATCTCGCTGACCTTGTCCGGATTCGCCTTCTTGTAGTTCTCGATGATGGTCTGCACCGAGGCCAGGTCACCGCCGGTATCGATGATCGAAAGACTGATCGGAGCGGCCAGGGCTCCGCTGCAAAGACACGCCCCCAACAGGGCGGCGACCATTGGGGTTGCTGACCTCGGTTTCATTCTCGCCTCCCACGCGCTTTATTTTTTGCGCAACTTGTTATTTATTTGTAAGGCAAGCATCGACGAAATCTTCGCTGGTTGTCAAGCGGTCTGTTCTGTAGCTGTTTTGAACTGGCGGCCGAGCGCCTTGTGCACGGACTGAAATGTCAAAAACTTGTTTGGAAGCCGAACGCAAAACCGGGCGGAGCCGGACTTGAAAAAGCCTGCGATGAAATCCGTGGAGTTGCCGCTCTCCTCCTCGACGGGTCGACTGAGCGACCGGATCTACGACCATGTGCTCGGTCAGATCGCGATCGGCATCCTTCCCGTGAACTGCCGGCTACCGCCCGAGAATGGCCTTGCCGAACTCCTCGGCGTTTCGCGGCCCGTCGTTCGCGAGGCGCTGACGCGATTGCGCGACGACGGGCTGATCGCATCACGCCAGGGCGCGGGCTGGTTCGTGACGCGGCGCCCGGCCGCCAATGCCTTCGACTTCGCGCCTGTCAGCAGCATCCCCGACATCCAGCGCTGCTTCGTGTTCCGGATGGCCGTCGAGGGCGATGCCGCGGCCCTCGCCGCCCGCAACCGGGACAGGCAAAGCCTGCGCCGCATTCAGCAGGTCCTGACCAGGCTGGATACGATGGTGGCCCAAGGGCGCGAGGGCGGCCTTGGTGTCGAGGAAGATCTCCTCTTCCACCGCACGATTGCGGAGGCGAGTGGCAACCGGTTCTTTGTCGAGACGCTGACGTCGTTGAGGGAGCAGATCGCCATTGGCGTCAATCTCAACCGCAACCTGTCGCTCATTCAGCCGCGCGGTCGCATTCTCAGGGGGCAGCAGGAGCATCGCCGCGTGTTCGAGGCCATCGAGGCGCAAGACGAGGACGGCGCCCGCCGCGCCATGCGCACGCATGTCGAAAATGCCCGCAAGAGAATATTCGAGGGGGGCTGATCGCGGCGACGTGAGCCACGCGCCGCGCGCGGTTAGATCGTCACCACGATCTTGCTGAACTGATTGTTCGACTCCAGGAAGCGATGCGCCTCGACGATTTCGTCGAACCGGAACGTCCGGGCGATGATTGGCTTCAACGTGCCGTCCGCCAACCCATCGAGGATGAACGCCTTTGCCCGCGCAAGGCGCACGGGATCGCGGATGATCTCGTGCACGAGGTAGCCGCGCAGGACCAGGCACTTGGTCAACACGTTGAAGAGTGGGAACGGCGTCGGCGCGGGGCTTAGCCCGCCATACTCGATCAGTATACCGCCCGGTGACATCGCCGCGGTCAGCGGCTCGAATGCGGGACCGCCGACGGCGTCAAACACCACGCGGACGCCGTTTGAACCGGCGATCTCCGCGAGCCGCGCTCCGATGTCCTCCTCGTCCGAGGCGATCACGTGCGCGGCGCCGGCATCGCGCAAGGCGCGCCGCTTGGTCGAGGTCCGCGTCAGGCCGACCGGGACCGCGCCGATCCGGTTCGCGATCTGGATGGCCGCAAGCCCGACGCTGCTCGATGCCGCCGTGATGGCGACGACATCCCCTCGCCCAAGTCCGGCGATGTCGACCAGCGCGCCGTAGGCCGTCAGATACTGCATCCACACCGCAGCCGCCGCCTCGAAGCCAAGCTCGGGCGGATGCTTCACGACGAGCTCGGCTGGAAACGTCGCCAGTTCGGCATAGGCCGGCCATCGCACCATCGACAGCGGCGGCACGATGCTGACCGCGTCGCCCGGCGCAAAGTCGGCCACGCCTTCGCCGACGGCCTCGATGATGCCCGCCGCCTCCAGGCCAAGGCCGGACGGAAATGTCGCGGTCTCGATATAGGTGCCCGTCCGCAACAGGGCCTCCGCACGGTTGAGACCGAGCGCCCTGACCCGGATCTGCACCTCGCCCTTCGCTGGCGGTGGAACGTCGACCGTCTCGATGCGCAGCACTTCGGGACCGCCATGCCGGTGAAAGCGAACGACGAGCGCCATGGATACACTCCAAAACAGTTGAACTGAATGGAGCTATGCCGATCCCACCGAAGTGGATAAATGGCCCAAATACGCGAACAGTCGAAACCAGGAGTTCTCAATCATGGACCGCCTGACCAGCATGGCCGTGTTCGTCCGCGCCGTCGATCTCGGCTCGTTCGCAGCCGCGGCCGACGCCCTGGAGATGTCGGGGCCGATGGTCGGCAAGCATGTGCGCTTCCTCGAAGAACGTCTCGGCGTCCGCCTCCTCAACCGCACCACGCGGCGCCAGAGCCTGACCGAAGCTGGCCAGGCCTATTACGAGCGCTGCCGCACGGTACTCAGCGAGGCCGAAGCCGCCGACGCCGTCGTGGCCGATGAACTCTCCGCGCCGCGCGGCAGGCTGCGCGTGACCATGCCTGCCCTGCTCGGACGGCACTGCATCGCCCCTCTGTTGATGAAGCTCGCGCGAAAATATCCGCATCTCGAGCTCGACCTCTCCTTCGGCGATCCCATCGCTGACATCATCGAGGCCGGTTACGATCTTGCGATCCGGACCGGCGATCTCGACGACCAGTCCGGTCTGATCACGCGGCGCATCGCAAGCCAGCGCATGGTGGTGTGCGGCGCGCGGTCCTATTTGCGCGCCAACGGCAAACCGAAATCGCTCGACGATCTCGCCCTGCATCAGGCGATCATCTATCGCCGCTCTGGACGCGTCCGGCCGTGGCTGTTTCCCCAAGCCGACCAGCCGCCACGCGAGATCATGCCCTCGGGCAGGCTGAGGCTCGACGATATGGAGGCGATCGCGGACGCCGCCGCACAGGGCATGGGGCTCGCCTGGCTGCCTTATTGGCTGGTCCGCGAGCGTCTCAACAGCGGCGCGCTGGTCGGCCTCCTCGAAGGCCAGCCCGAATTCCTCTACAACTGCCACGCGCTGTGGCCCCGTTCGCCCCGGATTCCGCCAAAAGTCCGTGCCGCCGTGGACGCGCTCGCCGCCTTGCCGAAGCTCATGGGGTGATGGTCGAGCCCGCCCCGTTAACTCCCCGTCCACCATCCGGCTTGCCGGGCGGCCGGTAACCACGAGCATTAACAGACCCTCAACGTACCCCCGACAAATCTATCAATGTTTCTGGAGATTTCGCCGTGGATCTGTTGGTTTTCGAGTTCCTGGGGCTGGCGCTGGTCGCCATGTGCGTGGTCGTGGTGGCGCTGCCCTGCGCGCGCAAATCCTCGCACCGGATCCGTTACGAATAGGAATTTCGTCGGAAAGCGACGATTCCGGCCCGATGCAAGGCTCGAATTCGCTTAGAGCCCCTTGACATCACAGCGCTTTCGGCAGAACGGCTGATACCAAGTGTCATGGGCCGTTCATGGATTTGATTACCACCACCGCTGACCTCGCGGCTGCCTGCAGCCGGCTGGCCAAGCACCCCGTTATTACAGTCGATACCGAGTTCCTGCGCGAAACCACCTACTACCCGCTGCTGTGCGTGGTGCAGATGGCCAGCCCCGAGGAAGCGATCGTCATCGACACCCTGGCCGAGGGCATCGACCTCAAGCCGTTCTTCGACCTGATGGGCAACGAGGGCGTGCTGAAGGTATTCCATGCCGCCCGCCAGGACATCGAGATCATCTGGCACCAGGCCAACATCATCCCGCACCCGGTGTTCGACACCCAGGTCGCGGCCATGGTGCTCGGCTATGGCGACAGCATCGCCTATGACGCGCTGGTCGAGAAGGTCACGGGCCACCGCCCGGACAAGACCCACCGCTTCACCGACTGGTCGCGCCGGCCGCTGACGAAAGAGCAGATGCACTACGCGGTGTCCGACGTCACGCACCTGCGCGACGTGTTCGCCGCGCTCGATGCCGACCTCAAGAAGCGGCGCCGCAGCGAATGGGTCTCCATCGAGATGGAGGTCCTCACCTCGCCCAGGACCTACGACTTCCATCCCGAGCGCGCCTGGGAACGGCTGAAGACGCGGGTCCGCAAGCCCAAGGACCTCGCGGTCCTGATGGAGGTCGCGGCCTGGCGCGAGCAGGAAGCGCAGAGCCGCGACGTGCCGCGCGGCCGCGTGCTGCGCGATGAAGCCATCAGCGACATCGCGACCCACGCGCCGAACACGCTGGAGAAGCTCGCCCATCTGCGCTCGGTGCCGAAGGGGTTCGAGAAATCCAAATGGGGCGCGGACATCGTCGCCGCGGTCGAGCGCGGGCTGGCGCGGGATTTCGCGACGCTGCCGAAGCTGGAGAAGCCGCGCAACAACAACAATGGCGCCGCCATCGTCGAGCTGTTGAAGGTGCTGCTGCGCATGACCGCGGAACGCCACGCGGTCGCCAGCAAGGTGATCGCCACCGTCGACGATCTCGAAGAGATCGCAGCCGACGACGAGGCCGACGTCCCCGCCCTGCGCGGCTGGCGCCGCGAGCTGTTCGGCGATGCCGCGCTGAAACTGAAGCGCGGCGAGCTGGCGCTGGCGATCGAGAAGGGTCGCGTGATCGGGGTCCAACGGGTGGAGCCGGTTAAACCGTCATCCTGAGGCGCGAGGCGTGAGCCTCGAAGGATGAGCGGCCCCCGCTGCGGCCAGTCGGCCGTCGCCCTTCGAGGCTCGCCGAAGAGGCGAGCACCTCAGGGTGACGATGATAAATCGAGGCTCACTGCATCAACGCCGTCATTGCGAGCGAAGCGAAGCAATCCAGAATCTTTCCGCGGAGACGGTCTGGATTGCTTCGTCGCCAGCGCAAAATTGCTTCGCAATTTTGTTGCGGGCTCCTCGCAATGACGAGGAGAGAGCCTACGCCGGCGTCAGCTTCGCCACTTCCGGCTTCATGTCGTTCAGCACGCCCGTAATGGCCGCGATCAGCTCGTCGATCTGGGCCTTGGTGACGATCAGCGGCGGGCAGATGGCGATGGCATCCAGCATGTTGCGGGAGATCACGCCGCGCTCCTGGAGCATGCGGCTGGCGATGCCGCCGACGGCGCCGGGCGTGCTGGCGGCGGTCTTGCGTCCC
Organism: Bradyrhizobium sp. LA2.1; assembly: GCF_040547725.1. Taxonomy (NCBI): domain Bacteria; kingdom Pseudomonadati; phylum Pseudomonadota; class Alphaproteobacteria; order Hyphomicrobiales; family Nitrobacteraceae; genus Bradyrhizobium; species Bradyrhizobium sp. LA2.1. Next base: position 421,117 of record NZ_JBEPQI010000002.1, on the reverse strand, counting down.
TTGTCGAGCACGAGCTCGATCGCCGCGATCATGCCGACGCCGCGGACCTCGCCGACCAGCGGATCGCTGGTGAGCTCGCGCAGCTTGCCCTGCATGTAGCCGCCGAGCTCGGCGGCGTGCGCGACCAGGCCGCGCTCCTCGATGATCTTGAGGTTCTCCAGCGCAATGGCCGAGCCGACGGGATGGCCGCCCGCGGTGAAACCGTGACCGAGCACGCCGATCTTGTTGCTCTCGTCCGCGATCGGCTCGAACATCCGGTCGTTCAGGATGATCGCCGAAAGCGGGAAATAGCTCGAGGTGATCTGCTTGGAGACCACCATCACGTCCGGCTTGATGCCGTAGGTCTCGCAGCCGAACATCTTGCCGGTGCGGCCGAAGCCGCAGATGACCTCATCTGCGACCAGCAGGATGTCGTACTTCTTCAGGACGGCCTGGATCTTGTCCCAATAGGTCGCCGGCGGCACGACGACGCCGCCCGCGCCCATCACCGGCTCGCCGAAGAAGGCCGCGATCGTATCCGGGCCCTCCTTCTGGATCAGCGCGTCGAGCTCCTCGGCCCGGCGCGTCGCGAACGCCTCCTCGCTCTCACCGGGCGCGCCATCCTTGTAGAAATGCGGCGAGCCCGTGTGCAGGATGTTGGGCAGCGGCAGGTCGAACGAGCGGTGATTGTTCGGCAGGCCTGTGAGGCTTGCCGAGGCAATGGTGACGCCGTGATAGGCGCGCATCCGGCTGATGATCTTCTTGCGCTGCGGCTGGCCAAGCGCGTTGGAGCGATAGGCGATCAGCTTGAGGACGGTGTCGTTGGCCTCCGAGCCGGAATTGGTGAAGAACACCTTGCTCATCGGCACCGGCGCGAGCGCCACCAGCTTCTCGGCGAGGTCAATCGAGGGCCCGTGCGATTTGGCGGAGAACGTATGGTAGAATGGCAGCGCCAGCATCTGCTTGTGCGCCGCCTCGACCAGCCGCTTCTCGTTGAAGCCGAGCCCGACGCTCCACAAGCCGGCCATGGCCTCGAAATAGCGCTTGCCCGACGCGTCGAACACGTAAGGGCCCTCGCCGCGCTCGATCACCAGCGGACCGGCCTGCTGATGCGCGCGCGCATTGGTATAGGAATGGAGCTGGTAGGCCACATCCCGGGCCTCTTGCGAATTGGGCAGCATGGACATTGCGGGATTCCTCAACGGTGCGTCATTGCAGGTCATGACGCAGACCTGTCCAAACGACGAGCTTGTCCAAAGAAAACGTCGACATCTTGGCTATTGCGGCAGGCCGCAACTTGCAACGTCATTTCGTTGGCAACAAGCGCACACGAGCGTTGCAGGAAAGCAGCGCTGGCACTTCGGCAGGATATATCGCCTCGGCTAGCCTCGCCGTGCCAGCACGAAGGCCGCCGCCGCGGCGATCAATGCCGGGACGGCCGCAGCGCCAAACAGCGGCTGCGGTCCCATGTCGCGGGCCAGCATGACGCCGCCGATCAGAGGCCCCACGATCGAGCCGATGCGGCCGATGCCCAGCGCCCAGCCCACGCCGGTCGATCTGATCGCCGTCGGATAGAAGGTCGCCGTCAGCGCGTTCGAGGCGATCTGTCCCCCGACGATGCAAAATCCCGACGCGAAGATCGCGATCGTGACCAGCACGATCGAATGGCTGGCCATGCCGACGGCCGCAACCGCGACCGCCGCCCCGAGATAGGTCAGCGACAACGCGCGAAACGAGAAGCGGTCGATGAACTGGCCGAGCGTGAACGTGCCGACCACGCCGCCGACCTGGAGCATCGCACCAATCGCGGCCGCCCCCGAAACCGACACGCCGAGATCGTTCAGCACGGTGGGCAGCCAGTTCGACAGCAAATACAGGTCGAGCAGGCTCATGAAGAACACGACCCAGAGCAGAACCGTCACCGATGCGCGGCCCTCTGCAAACAAATGCGCGACGCGCAATCCCGACAATTTGGGCTCCTGGACCACGAATTTGGCATTGCCGGCGAAGGATACCCCCGGGGCTATCTTTTGCAGGAGGTTCGCCACCTCGCGGTCGCGGCCGCCCATCATCGCCAGGAACCGGATCGACTCCGGCAACGCCTTGAAGAGGAAAGGCAGAAGCAGCAGCGGCACGAGGCCGCCGACGAGGAACACCGAGCGCCAGCCGAAAGCCGGGATCATGGCGGCCGCCAGCAGCCCGCCCAGGGCCGCACCGATCGAAAAGCCTGCGAACATGATCATGACCATGGTGGCGCGGCGGCGATGCGGGCTGAACTCGGAGATCAGCGCAATCGCATTGGGCATTGCACCGCCGAGACCGAGACCGGTCAGAACGCGCAACGCGATCAGCCAGGTCGTATCCACCGCGAACACGGTGAGCAGCGTCCCGATGCCGAACACCAGCGTGCTTGCGAGGATGATGCGGCGGCGACCGATCCTGTCGGCCATCGGACCGAAGATCAGGGCGCCGATCATGAGGCCCAGAAGCCCCGCGCTGAACACCGGACCGAGGCTGCCGCGTGCCAGCTTCCATTCCTGCGCGACTGCAGGCGCGACATAACCGATGGCCTGGGTGTCGAAGCCGTCGATGAACAGCACCGCGGCGCAGACGAGCAGAACCCGGATCTGAAAGGCGCCGACCGGCTGACGATCGACATAGGCGGGAACGTCGACCGTGCCCGACACGATCTCATCCGTAGCTGTGACAGCCATGCCCAACCCCTCCCCGGCAGCTCATGCACTATTATTCTTCTTAAAATCTCTTATAGTGAGATTATAACGAAGGCAAGCCGCTACCGTGCCGCCGTTTTGCGGCCGGCGCGAATGCGGGTATCACGGCGAATACGCGAAGCTGGATCGAATCTCACTTGGTCAAAGCAAACAGTCAGGATCGGGTCCTTGCCGTGCTCGATCTCTTCACCGAGGCACGGCCGCAATGGTCGCCCGAAGAGCTCATGAAGGAGCTCGGCTACACGAGGCCGACGCTGTATCGCTATCTGAAGAGCTTGAAGGACAGCGGCTTCGTGATGCCGACGCGCGGCGGCCGGTTCGCGCTTGGCCCGCGCGTGGTGGAGATGGACTATCTCAGCCGCCGTTCCGATCCGCTGATCGCAGCAGCCACCCCGTATCTGGAGCGGCTGTCGGCCGCGCACCCCTGTACGGCCCTGGTCGTGCGCTGGTATGGCGAAAAGATGCTGTGCGTGGCTTCAATCGCCTCGGTCGTGAATCCCGTGAGCAGCTATCCGCGCGGCCGACCGATGGCGATGGGCCGCGGCGCAATCGCGCGCTCGATCATGGCCTTTCTGCCCAAGCAGCGCGTGATGCCACTGGTGACGCGCTATGCAGCCGATCTGCGCAGCGTCGGCGTCGGCGACACCTCCGACGAAATCCTGGCAGCGCTGAAACGCGTGCGGCGCGCCGGCGTCGCCGTTGCCTTTGGCGAAGTGACACCGGGCGCGGTCGGGATCGCCGCGCCGATCCTCGATGCGGGCTACCCGATCGCAAGCCTCTGCATCACGATCGCCGGACCACATGCCAAGGGCGAGTTGATCGATCGCATCAGCGCGGAGGTCCGCGAAGCGGCCCGGCAGATCTCCGAGACTGCTACAGAATAATCTCATTATTTGAGATTTTACTTGACGAGATCTGTGCGACATCTCATGAGGACGAGCGATCGCGCCTCGCGCGATGACAATCGTGGGGAAGCGATGTGAGGCAGGCTTCAGCGGATAGCGACGCGCCCGTCGTGATCGTCGGCGGCGGACCGGTCGGGATGGGTCTGGCGATCGGCCTTGGCCAGCGCGGCATCAAGACCATCGTCGTGGAACGCCACGAACAGCCGCAGCCGATCCCCAAGGGACAGAACCTCACGCAGCGGACGATGGAGCATTTCCATTTCTGGGGCGCGGAGGCAGCGCTGCGCGCGGCCCGCACCATTACTCCCGACTACGGCATCGGCGGAATGACCAGCTACGGGACGCTGCTCAGCGGCTACAATTACAACTGGCTGCAGCGCGAACTCGTCCGCCCCTTCTATTTCACCGACAACGAACGCCTGCCGCAATACGCGACCGAAGCCGTGTTGCGGCAACGGGCGGCACAGCTTCCCTCCATTGACCTGCGATACGGTTGGACCTGCCGGGATATCCGGCCTGACGCCGAGGGCGTGAGCCTCGACATCGAAAATCGCGACGGGATGACACAGAGCCTTCGCGCCGACTACGTGATCGGCTGCGATGGCAGCCGATCGATCGTGCGCGAACGCGCCGGCATCACCCAGACCCGCTCCGACCACGATCGGCTGATGGTGCTGCTGGTGTTTCGCTCCGTTGAATTGCATCGACTGCTCGAGGCCTTTCCAGGCAAGTCGTTCTACAGCGTGTTGCATCCGGACCTCGAGGGCTATTGGAAGTTCTTCGGCCGGGTCGATCTCGGCAGCACCTGGTTCTTCCATGCCCCCGTTCCGGCGGACACCACCGCCGACAATTTCGATTTCCGACGCTTGCTGCACGATGCCGCCGGCGCACAATTCGACATCGAATTCGAGCACATCGGATTCTGGGATCTTCGCTTCACGGTCGCGGACAGCTACCGCGCCGGCCGCGTCTTCGTCGCCGGAGATGCCGCGCACAGCCATCCGCCCTACGGCGGCTATGGCATCAACACCGGCTTCGAGGACGCCGCAAATCTGGCGTGGAAGCTCGCCGCGACGCTGCAAGGCTGGGCGCCAGCCGGTCTGCTCGACAGCTACGATGCCGAGCGGCGTCCGGTGTTTGCGTCCACTGCGCGCGATTTCATCGAGACTCCGATCTTCCGCGACCGCGATTTTCTTCGCCGGCACGATCCGGCGCGCGATCGGGCGGATTTCGAGGCCGCCTGGCACGAGCGGCACTCCGGCGCGCGCGCCGAGGTCAACGCCTTCGAGCCGAATTACGAGGGGTCACCAATCGTCTTTGGTCCGGCCGGCGCTGTCTGCAGCGCGATCGGCTCGCACGCCTATCCGGCGCGCGCAGGTCATCATCTCACCCCGCAACCTCTGTCGTCAGGCAACAACGTGTTCGAGGAATTGGGCGACGGCTTCACCTTGATCGATCTGACGGACGGCGCCGCGGCAACAGCTCTCGAGCAAGCCGCCGCGCGGCTTGGCATCCCGCTGAGGGTGATCAGGGACACCGCATCAGGCGGACGCGAGAAATACGAGGCGCGGCTGATCCTGGTGCGGCCCGATCAATTCGTCGCCTACGCGGGCGACAGCGCTGATGACGCGTCCGATATCCTGATGCGCGCCATCGGCCGATCCTGAGAGAAACGCTTTCGCCGCAGGCCCAAAACCCTACGCCGCGCCGTCGTCATCCGCTTCGTCGGCAGCGCGAGCGGCTTCCCTCACCTCCACCAGCGCCATCGAGAGCAGATAGACGGTCGTGGGCAAGCCGACGCGGCGCGCCGTCTCCACGGCACGCGACAAATCGCTCGCCAGCTCCTTGAGCTCGTCCCCCCGTGACAATGTCCCACCCCATCCATCCGCCGACCACGGCCGCCTAGACCGCGATGGCGCCGCTGGTTCTGATCAGTTCGGCGCTGGCATGGACTGTAGCAAAATTCCCGATCACATTCACCACCGACTGTTTGTAGACGGCGGCATCGCCCGTGCCCGGCTGCCGGCAGGCGACGGCGTCAGTGACGATCTGGTAGCGATGGCTGCGGTGAAACCCGTCGACGGCGGTAGCCAGGATGGTTTCGTCCAGGGAAAAGCCGACCAGAATGCAGCGTACATTGCGGATATTGGACATGTAGTCCACGAACCGCGCGGAGCTGTAGGCCGACGGCAGCGGGTGCTCGAACGTCATTTCGCCGGGTCGCGGCTTCGCCTCCGCGATCCAATCGGTCAGCCTGGATGCCGGATTGAACCACGCCGCCTGGGCGATGCGCTTCAGATGCATCACCGGCCAGAGATTGGTGCGCCACAGTGTCAGGAGCTCCAGGCAGCGCACGGTGGCGGCTTCGCCGTCGAGGATGACATGGCGACGCCCGGGGGTCAGATATTCGACCTGGAGATCCGCACAGACCAGGATCGACGGATCATCGGTAATGGAAGCCAGCATTGTCTTGCGCAGAGCTGCACCAATTTCAGTGATCGGCGAGTGCGAGGTCCCGTAGCGGCGAGGTCACCGCCCGCCCCGCGGATGCGTCGAGCACGCCGGGCCGGTCCCAATCGCCCTCGGGACGGATGATCACATAGGGATCGCTGTCCAGCGTGATGGCGTCCGGCCCCGGCTCGATCTCCAGCAGCATCTCCGTGTAGGAGAAATCCGAGAAGGTGATCTTGCGGTTGTGACCGAGCGGCTTGGCGCCGAAATGAGCCCAGAAATCGACCAGCCGGTCCTGCGCCTGGCCGTAGATCTTGCGAAAGCCCTTGCGCTTCACATAGTCGACGCTCGCCTGCACCAGCTTGAACGAGACGCGCGAGCGCCGATACTGATGACGCACCGCGAGCCGCTCCACCTTGGCGAAATCCCCGAAGAAGCGTACCCGCAGGCAACCCGCAGGCTCGTTGCCGACGTAGCCGATGAAGTGCGCTGCGACCATGTCGTTGCCGTCGAACTCCTCGTCGAACGGACAATCCTGCTCGGCGAGATAGACCGCCGCGCGAATGGCGGTGACCAGCATGAGGTCGTTGGGATCGCGCGCGAGGCGAATGGTGATGGCGCGGGAGTCGGGCTTGGCGAGGGGAATCCTAGTGCCGTGCATCTGCAAAACTCCTTGTTTGGATGATCGCGCCCGGCATCCGCATCGGCTGCCGATGCCAGGGCCGCTCGTAACACCAGAGATCGGGCTGGAAGCTCGGGACAGGGTCGAATCCCGTCGCCTTCATGATGTCGCGTCCGGCCACGGTTGACGGCTGCGCATAGCAATCCGCGCCGCGAAACCTTACCTGACGTAGATGAGCCGCGGCCTTGCCGAGACCGGCGATACCTCGGCCCGTCGCCGCGATCGCCCAGATGTAGATCGCTGCAACGTCTTCCTTCGCGGAAGCGAGATAGCGCGTCTCGGGTGCGGTCAGGCAGATCTCGTCGAGCAGCAGCGCATCATGTCCGCGGTCGTTGAGGAACAAGAAGGCCATGCCGCCGACCAGATTGCCCTTGCGACTGAACGTCAGGATGCTCTGAGGATCGAACGTGAAATATCGTGCAAGCTCTGCCGTTCCGATCTGCACACCCGGCACCAGCCGGTGCGCCATGTCGGAAAGCGCAGCAATTTCGGAAGATTGCGCACATCGGACATCGACGTCCGGACTGAGCGGCAATGCATCGAAATCATGCCTTGCGGCAAAGGAGCCCCTTTCCATACTCATGTCACCCCTCTATCGTCCGAGGATTTAGTGCCCCGCTATGACGATGACCTTAGCGGTTGGGGATCTGGCGTATGCAGCAGTTATTGCACCGGGGTGCTGCTTTGATGCAGCACCGTGAAGAAGCCCTGGACGCGTCCTGGGACGATTTGAAACTCTTTTTAGCGTGCGCAAAATATAAAAGTTTCCGCAACGCGGCCGAAGAACTCGGCCTCACCTCCACCACGCTGATGCGCAGGATCGACCGGCTCGAAGAGAGCATCGACTGCAAGCTGTTCCTGCGCGACCAGAGCGGGCTGACGCTCAGCGATGAAGGCGCCGCGATGATCGCCGACGTCGCGCATATGGAGCGTCATGCCTTCAACGTCTTCCGGCGTGCCTCGCGATCGTCGAACGACACGTCAGGCACCGTGCGCGTCGCGGTGACGGAAGGCCCCGGCAATTTCTGGATCCTGCCGCGGCTGATCGATTTCCAGAAGACCTATCGCAAGATCACCGTCGATCTGCGCTGCGCGATGGAGCAGGCCGACGTCGCCCGGCTTGAATCCGACATCGCGATCCAGCTCGAGCCACCGACCAATCCCGACCTGATCGTCGCCAAGCTCGGCCGCCTGCACATCTATCCCTTCGTCTCCAGGGAATACGAGAGCCTCTACGGCGTGCCGGCGTCCCTCGCCGAGTTGAAGGACCATCGCATCATCAAGCAGAGCGCGCCACAGGTCGACGACGGCGCCTACGCGCGCGTGCTTGGACTGAAGTCGCTCGAAGGCATCGTCGGGATCAAGACCAACTCTTCGGTCGGCGTGCTCTATGCGGTGGAGCGCGGCGCCGGCATCGGCTTCCTGCCGACCGTGTCGATCGCGCTCGGCGCACCGCTCGTTGCCGTCGATCTGGGCGTCAGCCACCACGCCGATCTCTGGCTCACCTATCACAAGGAATTCCGCAACTCCGAGCGCCACAAGATCGTGGTCGACTGGCTGAAGAAGATCTTCGATGCCAAGACCTATCCCTGCTTCCGCGACGAGTTCATCCATCCGAATGCGCTGGTGCCAATGATGACGGCCGCGCGCGAGGGCTTTGGGCTAACGGGTTATGTCGCGGCAACGCCGACGTAGACGCAGGGCGCGCTTCGCCCTCACCATCTGTATTCGAAGCCGACCGTGCCCTGATGCGACGTCAGCTCGTTGCGGAACTTGCCGTCATAGTTGATGTAGAGCCGCGCGACGCTGGTGAGGCTGAGCGAGGCCGAGGCGCCGGCATCCATGCCGTAACGGCTCTCCCCGATGCCGGGAACGACGATGCTCTGGGTTCCCAGGCTGACCTGCACCGATCCCAGGTTCTGGTAGAAATTGTCGACGAACTTGCCGTAGGCCGACAGGTCCAGGATCTTCTGGTCGTAGATGAAGTAGCGTCCGATCTCCGCGCCGATCATCACGCGCGCGCGTGAGAGTGCCGTGGAGCCGACGTTCAATGGATCGAGCCCTCCGGCCTCCTGGAACGCAGCGCTGGTAGCGCGCACATATTCGAGCGCGCCCTTGGGCACGACGCGCATCTGGTCCTTGGTCCAGTAGTAGCTGATCTCGGTCAGGCCACCGTCGATCGCGGCACGATAACCCGCAGTCGCAACACCAACACCGGTGTCCCTGCTGGAACGGACCTTGCCGAAACCGTGCACCACCGCGAACGCCCAGGTCCACGGTCCCTTGTCGACCGAGCCGTTGAAACCGATTTGCGTCAGGTCGAGCGTGGCCGACTGGAGCGCCAGCGGCACGTCGATGTCGGTATGGCTCTGGTCGACGGAGAAGCCGAGATTGACGCCCGGCGCGACCCGCGCGCCGAAGCCGGCGACGCCGCCAAAGGTCTTGCGCTTGTCGCCGACGAAGTCGCCCTGCGCGTCGGTCCGGACCGAGATGCCATAGCCTTCGAACCAGGTGCGGTAGAGCGGATCCTCCGTGCTCGCCGAGGCGCCGCCCCCACCGGGATTGGTGCGCAATGCACGGTTGACGCCGCTAGAGGCCTGGTTGCCGAGCCGCTCCAGGAAATTGGAGCCAAGATTGAGCGCACTGTTGCCGGCCGACTGGTCGTAATTGGTCGCGGTCGGCATGGGGGTCGGTGACGCCGTGGGTGTCGGGGTCGGGGTCGGCGTGGGCGTCGGACTCTGCGCGAAGGCTGATGTCGCAGACATCATCACGACGAGTCCAAGCGCCATGACGAGCGCAGCCGCGATCCGGCGGACACGGCCCAGCCCAACCGTCTGCCGTGTCCCGGAGAGCTGCAAGGCGCAGCGCATGACGACTAATCCCGAAGCAAAGTGGCGGAGCGCAAAAATGCAACACGAACGGCGCGCGCTTGCGGCGATTTGTGCCGAACTGCCACGCAGGGTCAACCGGTTGGCGCGCTGGAGCGGGGCTATTGCCTCGATTGTGGTTCCCTTGCCACAGGTCGCAAATTGCAGAGGGCGACAGCCGCCGCGATCTTGAAAGCCGTGCGCCGCTTGCTAACGCGCGAATTTCATGTTGCAATATTGGACACAATCGGAATTGGCCGCTCGGCTGTGCGTTTCGCGACATTGAGACTCGAACAGACTTCCGGAAGCCCGTTTGTGGCGTGGCACGCGAAACTGCGGCCGCGTCTTTTTTGTATCTAGTGGAGGAGATGAGCGATGCCGCAAAAGGGCACCGTCAAATGGTTCAACCCGACCAAGGGCTATGGGTTCATCAAGCCGAACGGCAGCGATAAGGACGTGTTCGTCCATATCTCGGCCGTCGAGCGTGCCGGACTCTCGACCCTTAATGAGAACCAGGTGGTTGAATACGACCTCGTGGAGAATCGCGGCAAAGCATCCGCGGAGAACCTCAAGGTCTCCTGATTTCTCTCAAAGCTTAGCGCGAGAGATCATGACGATGCCCCCGGCTCTGCCGGGGGATTTTGTTTGCGAAGACGAAACACGGCGCGACGGTGCTTCAGCGCACCACCGGCGACACCAGGAAATTCTCCGAGGGCCCGCTACCCGCCGTCTTGCACACATCGCCCTCGATCCGGACCTTGCCGGTTGCAAGCAGCCGCAGCGCTTCGGGATAGATGCGATGCTCCACCTCGAGAATGCGCTCCGACAGCGTAGCGCCCGTGTCGTGGTCGCTGACGGGGACCGCACCCTGCATCACGATCGGGCCGGCATCGGTCTCGGGGATCACGAAGTGCACTGTCGCGCCTGACAGTTTGACGCCGGCGCGCAAAGCTTGACCATGCGGGTCCAAACCTGGGAACGACGGCAGCAGCGAGGGATGGATGTTGAGCATCCGCCCGTACCAGGCCCTGGTGAACTCGGCCGTGAACAGGCGCATGAAGCCACCGAGACAGATCAGCTCGATTCCGTGCTCATCGAGCGCGGCCTGCAGCAGCTTTTCGAAGCCGGCCCGGTCCTTGCCGAACGGCTTGCTCTCGATCACCAGCGTGTTCACGCCGCTCGCCTTGGCGCGTTCGAGCCCCAGAGCGTCGGCCTTGTTTGAGATGACGAGCGAGATTTCCGCCGGAAAATCCGGTGCAGCAACGGCCCTGATCAGCGCGGACATGTTGGAGCCGCGGCCGGAGATCAGGATGGCGACGCGCCGCTTCATCACAGCGCCAGTCATCACTGTGCCAGTCATCACTGTGCCAGATCGAGGTGGCCGTTATAGACGATGCGATGCTCGCCCTCGGCCGGAATCACGGTACCGAGCTGCGCCACCGTCTCACCGGCATCGCTGAAGACCTGGACGACCTGATCGACCTTGTCGGGCTCGACGATCGCGATCATGCCGATGCCGCAGTTGAAGGTGCGCAGCATCTCGAGCTCGGCGATACCGGCTTGGGCGGCCAGCCATTTGAACACCGGCAGCACCGGCAGGCGTGCCAGATCGATACCGACGCCGAGATCTTTCGGCAGGACGCGCGGAATGTTGTCGGTGAAACCGCCGCCGGTGATGTGGGCGAGCCCCTTCACCGCGCCGGTCTCGCGGATCGCGCGCAGGCAGGATTTGACGTAGAGCCGTGTCGGCGTCAGCAGCGCGCCGCCGAGCGTCATGACCGGCGCGAACGGGGCCGGCGCCTCGAAGCTGAGGCCGGACTGCTCGACGATCTTGCGCACCAGCGAGAAGCCGTTGGAGTGCACGCCGGACGAGGCAAGGCCGATCACGGCATCCCCCGCGGCGATGTCCTTGCGCGGCAACAAGGTACCGCGCTCGGCGGCGCCGACGGCAAAGCCGCCGAGGTCGTAGTCGCCGTCCTTGTAGAGGCCGGGCATCTCGGCGGTCTCGCCCCCGATCAGGGCGCAGCCGGATTCGCGGCAGCCTTCGGCGACACCGGCGACGATCGAGGCGGTCGCCTCCGGGTCGAGCTTGCCGCAGGCGAAATAGTCGAGGAAGAACAACGGCTCGGCGCCCTGCACCACGAGGTCGTTGACGCTCATGGCAACGAGGTCGATGCCGATCCCGCCATGCAGGCCGGTCTCGATCGCGATCTTGACCTTGGTGCCGACGCCGTCGGTCGCGGCAACCAGGACGGGGTCCTTGAAACCGGCCGCCTTGAGGTCGAACAGGCCGCCGAATCCGCCTATCTCGGCGTCGGCGCCGGGCCGCGCGGTGGCGCGCACCATCGGCTTGATCAGATCGACCAGGCGGTTGCCCGCGTCGATATCGACGCCTGAATCGGCGTAAGTGAGGCCGTTTTTGCGGTCGGTCATGCCCGATTTCCAGTGGGTTTGCGGCTGGTTACGTCGAATTCCGGGGACGCGCAATGGCAAGCGTGGCGCCCCGCCCTATACTATGTAGATATCAACCGGTTCAGCCTTCAAACGGGCCGGATTCGAGGTCAGGCCGGGTGCCAGGAAGCGCCGCGTGAGTATTCCGAATATCATTACCCTGGGCCGCATCATGCTGGTCCCAATCATCGTCTGGGCCATCGTGTCGAGCCAAATGGAGGTTGCGTTCGCCGTCTTCCTCATTGCCGGCGTGAGCGATGCGGTCGACGGCTTCCTCGCCAAGCGCTTCAACATGACCAGCGAGCTCGGCGCCCTGCTCGATCCGCTCGCGGACAAGGCGCTGCTGGTCTCGATCTATCTGGCACTGGGGATCTGGGGCGACATCCCGCGCTGGATCGTGATCCTGGTGGTGTCGCGCGACATCATGATCGTCGCCGCCGTGATGGTGTCCTGGCTGTTCGACAAGCCGGTCGAGATGAAGCCGTCGAAGGTGTCGAAGCTCAACACCGCCGCCCAGGTGGCCTATGCGGCGCTGGTGCTGGCCTCCCTCGCCTTCGGCTTCAAGCCGGCGCCCTATGATATGATCCTGATGGGCCTCGTCACGGTCTTCACGCTCTCCTCAGTGTCGCTCTATCTCGTCGAGTGGCTGCGGCACATGAGCACGATCGAGGCCAAGTAGCACGATCGAGGCCAAATGAGCCGGGATGCGGCCCCGCAAAAGGCCAACTCCCGCTCGATGACGTCGTATCTCTTCAAACGAAGCCGGCGCGCCGGCACGGAGCACAGCAAGCGTGGCAGGCCGCGTTCATCCCCGACAATTGGCATTCTCGCTTCCGCACGCGGAAAGCCTCAGCCGGGACAATTTTCTCGAAGGCCCCGCCAACGAAGCCGGTCTTGCCCTCATCGATGCCTGGCCTGAATGGCCGAACCGGATCATGTGGCTGGCCGGCCCGGAAGGAAGCGGCAAGAGCCATCTCGCCGCGATCTGGGCCGAGGCTTCGGGCGCCCGCTCGACCACAGCCAATGGGCTGACCGCCGAAAACGTCCCGGGCGCGCTCGCCACCGGCGCGCTGGTGGTCGAGGATCTCAAGGCAAAACAGTTCGACGAGCGGGCCCTGTTTCATCTGATGAACCTCGCCCGCGAGGATGGGGCCTACCTGCTCTTCACCGGCCGCGAGGTACCGGCGTCGCTCGAGATCGAGCTGCGCGACCTGCGCTCGCGGCTGCGCGCGGTGCCTGTGATCTCGCTGCTGCCGCCCGACGACCAGCTCTTCCGCGGCCTGATCGTCAAGTTCTGCGCCGACCGCCAGCTCACCGTGGATGAGAGCGTGGTCAGCTACCTCGCCACCCGTCTGGAGCGGTCCTCGGCGGCCGCGCGGGAGGCCGTGCAGCTGCTCGACAGCGAGGCCCTGCGCCTCGGTCGCCCCGTCACGCGGGCGCTGGCCGCCGAGCTGCTTCGGGACGCCTGACCCTTCCGCCCTGGCTCCAAGGCCGCTTGACGCGGCGCAGCGGCGGAACATCAATGTCATCGAAACGTCATCGGACTAACACATGCTCCCGCCGGTTTTGCGCATAAGTCGCAAATTGGGGCGAACTGGATGGATCGACTTCTGATGGACTCTGCGCAAGCTGTTGAAATTAAAGAAAAATCCCAGGAGACCGAGGGCCTGCCGGCGATTGCCTCAAGTCCCGAGCGCTTCATCAATCGCGAGCTCTCCTGGCTGCATTTCAACCGCCGAGTCCTCGAGGAAGCGGTCAATCCCAGCCACCCCATGCTGGAGCGGGTGCGATTCCTGTCGATTTCAGCGAATAACCTCGACGAATTCTTCATGGTTCGCGTCGCCGGCATCAAGGCCCAGGTGCGCGAAGGCATTGCCGAGCGCGCTCCCGATGGCCTGACGCCGTCCGAGCAGCTCGCGCTGATCAACCGCACCGTTTCACAGCTCGCCTCCGACCAGCAGGCGATCTGGCGCGACCTGCGCAGCACGCTGGCCGACGTGGGCATCGCACTGGTCGACGGCAAGGACGTCACCAAGGCGGAACGGACCTGGATCGAGGACTACTTCCTCAACAACGTGTTCCCGCTGCTGACCCCGCTCGCGATCGACCCGGCCCACCCCTTCCCGTTCATTCCGAGCCTCGGCTTCACCATCGCGCTCCAGCTCACGCGCGCCGCCGATGGCAAGCAGATGAACGCTCTGATCCGCATGCCCGGCAAGATCGACCGCTTCATCCGGTTGCCGGCCGAGGGCAAGGTCGTTCGGCTGATCTCGCTCGAGCAGGCGACCGGGCTGTTCATCAACCGCCTGTTCCCCGGCTACAATCTCCACGGCCAGGGCGCCTTCCGCATCATCCGCGACTCCGAGCTCGAAATCGAGGAAGAGGCCGAAGACCTCGTCCGCCTGTTCGAGACCGCTCTGAAGCGCCGCCGCCGCGGGTCGGTGATCCGGCTCGAGATCGACGGCAAGATGCCGGAGGAACTGCGCAGCTTCGTGCAGCATGCGCTGTCGGCCGCCGACGACGAGGTCTTCCTGGTCGACGGCGTGCTCGCCATGAACGAGCTCTCGCAGCTCACCCGCCTCGACCGGCCCGATCTCGAATTCACCCCTTACGTGCCGCGCCATCCCGAGCGCGTGCGCGAGCATGGCGGCGACATCTTTGCCGCGATCCGGCAGAAGGACCTCGTCGTCCATCATCCCTACGAATCCTTCGACGTGGTCGTGCAGTTCCTGCAGCAGGCCGCCCGCGATCCCGATGTCGTCGCGATCAAGCAGACGCTCTACCGCACCTCCAACAACTCCCCGATCGTGCGCACGCTGGCGGAAGCCGCCGAAGCCGGCAAGTCCGTCACCGCGCTGATCGAATTGAAGGCGCGCTTCGACGAGGAAGCCAACATCCGCTGGGCGCGCGACCTCGAACGTGCCGGCGTGCAGGTCGTCTACGGCTTCCTCGAACTGAAGACGCACGCGAAGCTCTCGATGGTGGTGCGCCGCGAGGGCGGCGGCCTCACCACTTATGTCCACACCGGCACCGGCAATTATCACCCCGTCACCGCACGTATCTACACCGACCTCTCCTACTTCACCTCCGATCCGACCATCGGCCGCGACGCGGCGCGCGTGTTCAACTTCATCACCGGTTATGCCGCGCCGAGCGATCTGGAAAAGATGGCGGTGTCGCCGCTGACGTTGCGCAAGCGCATCATCGAGCACATCCAGGGCGAGACCGCACATGCGCGGCATGGCCGCCCCGGCGCGGTCTGGATGAAGATGAATGCGCTGGTCGACCCCGACATCATCGACGCGCTCTACGAGGCCTCGCAAGCCGGCGTCCAGGTCGAGCTCGTCGTGCGCGGAATCTGCTGCCTCAGGCCCGGCATTCCAGGCCTGTCGGAGAACATCCGCGTCAAGTCGATCATCGGGCGCTTCCTGGAACACGGACGAATCTACTGCTTCGGCATGGGCCAGGGCCTGCCGAGCGCGAAAGCGGCTGTGTATATCTCCTCGGCCGACATGATGCCGCGCAACCTCGACCGCCGCGTCGAGGTGCTGTGTCCGCTGCAAAATCCCACGGTGCATCAGCAGGTTCTCGAACAGATCATGGTCGCGAATCTGAAGGACAATGAGCAGAGCTGGCAATTGTTGCCCGACGGGTCCTCGACGCGTATGAAGACCGCGAAGGGCGAGGAGCCTTTCAACGTCCACAACTACTTCATGACAAATCCGAGTCTATCTGGCCGTGGAAAGTCGCTCAAGGAATCCTCGCCGCGCCGTCTCACGCGCCGTAATGAACGTCATCAATCTTGATCCGGGATCGAGGACGTGAAGCGGCCGCGTAAGCGCGGCTCGAGCGTCGCGGTCATCGATATCGGTTCCAACTCGGTCCGTCTCGTCGTCTACGAGGGACTGACGCGGAGCCTCATTCCGATCTTCAACGAGAAGACGCTGTGCGGCCTCGGGCGCGAGGTGCAGAGCACGGGCCTGCTTGCGCCCGATGCCGTCGACAAGGCGCTGACCTCGCTGAAGCGGTTCCGGGCCCTGTGCCGCGTCATGCAGGTCGGTCGCGTGTTTGCGATTGCGACCGCAGCCTGCCGCGATGCCTCCAACGGCCCCGACTTCATCGCGAAAGCTGAGCGCATCTGCGCCGTGAAGATCGAGATCCTGTCGGGCCCGCGCGAGGCGCGGCTGTCGGCACTCGGCGTGATCTCCGGTATCCATCATCCCGACGGCATCGTCGGCGATCTCGGCGGCGGCTCGCTCGAGCTGATCGACGTGCGCAAAAACAGCGTGCGCAGCGGCGTGACGCTGCCGCTCGGCGGCCTCGCTCTCCAGGACCTCGCGCACAAATCGCTCAAGCGCGCCGACCGTATCGTGCGCGAGGAGCTCGACGAGGTGCCGCAGCTCACCGCCGGCCGCGGCCGCACCTTCTACGCCGTCGGCGGCACCTGGCGCGCGCTGGCGCGCATCCACATCATCCAGAGCGGCTATCCGCTCCAGGTGATGCACGGCTACTCCATTTCCGCAGCTGAAGCGCTCGACTTTTCGCGTCGTCTCCGCCGGCTTGCGGCCGCCGACATGCTGGCCGACATCGAGATCGTCGCGGATGCCAGGCGCCCGCTCCTCACCTATGCGGCGCTGGTGCTCGAGCACATCATCCGCGTGGCGAAACCCAAGTCCATCGTGTTCTCGACCTTCGGCGTGCGCGAGGGCCTCTTGCACGAGAAGCTGTCGGAATCCGAGCGCAACAAGGACGGGCTGATCTGCGCCGCGGAAGAGCTCAATCAGCTGCTGTCGCGTTCCGCAAAGCACGCCCGCGAGCTGATCGCCTGGACCGACCGCCTCGCGCGCGTGGTGAAGCTGCGCGAGACCGAGGAGGACCGCCGCTTGCGCCACACCGCGTGCCTGCTCTCCGACATCGGCTGGCGCGTGCATCCCGACCATCGCGGCGAGCAGACGCTGAGCCTGGTCGTCAACGGCAATTTCGGCGCAATCACCCACACCGAGCGCGCCTTCGTCGGCCTGTCCGTGTTCTACCGCTATGCCGGCCTGAGCGAGGAAAACCAGCCGCCGGTGACCATGCAGGAGCTGCTGACACCGGCCCAGCTCGAACGCGCCCGTCTGCTGGGCGCGGCGTTCCGCGTCGCCCATCTGATCTCGGCGGCACGCCCGGGTGTGCTGCCGGCCACGCATTTCCGCAGCCAGGGCCGCAATCTGATGCTGGTGTTCGAGCACCGGCTCGTCGACCTCGTCGCCGACCGCGTCGGCAGCCGCTTCCGCGCCCTCGCCCGCCTGATCGGCCGCTCCGGCTCGATCGTGCGGCGCTAGAGCATGATCCGGAAAAGTGCGCAGCGGTTTTCCGAAAAGATCATGCTCAAACAACAACCTAAAGCGCGATAACGATTCATTCCAATCTCATCGCGCTTTAGACCCGCTGGCCGGTCCTGATCCTCCCTGGACGCTTCTTGAGCCACATGATCGCGCCGCTGATGAACAGGGCGAGAGGTGCGAAGCCGGTTGCGAACACGAACAGGCGCCCGATCAGCCCGAACGTCGCGCCGTTATGGATCCAGAGCTGTTCGGCCAGATAGCGATCCCCCATCGACATCGCGGCCGAAGTGCGATCGTGTACCACTGCGCCACTCCATGGATCGAGCCAGATCGCCCCCCGGGCACGTACCGCGGGATCAGCACCCGCGGCCCGGAACTGCACCCGCCACGTGTTGCGCGTTTCGGTGGGCGGGCTCAGCATGGCAACCGCCATGCCCGGCTTGGCCGCTTGCGCGCTCCGCATGATCGCATCGGGTGATAGCGGCGGTGTCCCCGTGGGGGGCGGCGCTTCGATCCGCGGCGACGGATCGGCTGTCGGTTGCGACACAAGGCCAACGATGGGACGCACGACGTCGGGAAAAATGATCCCGACGCCGGTCATCGAGATCCCCGTGAGCGCGAGCAGAGCCCAAAAGCCGGCCGTACCGTGGACGTCGAAGACAAATCGAAGCAGCGAAACGTCCTTCCGGACCGACACCGATCGCCAGAATCGACCCGGCCTCGGCCACCACAAGATGAGGCCTGACATGGCCAGGCCGAGCAGCATGAACCCGACAACGCCGACCAGCTCTCTGCCCCACCACTCATAGAGCAGCAGCGTGTAGTGCAGACGATAAACCTTGAGGGAGAACGCGTTGACGTAGTCACGCCGCCCGAGCACCTTCCCGTTCGAAGGATCGACCATGGTCGTCCAGCGATTCGGGTAGCGGCCTTTCGCAGTTTCATGCGCATGTATCACGACCCAGACCGGCCAAGTCCGATCCGGCGCGAGGATCGTGGCTATCGGCGCGGGATCCGCTGCCGCGGCGGCGCGCATCACCTCGCTCAGCGTAGCCTCTCGTTCCCGACCGGCAGGAGTGTAAAGCGCCGGGTTCAGGGCGGCGTCGATTTCCCGATAGAAGACGATGAAGCTACCCGTGAGGCCGATCAGCACCACGACGATGCCGCCGAGCAATCCGAGCCAGCGATGAGCCCACAGAAGCCCGCGCCGTGCGCGTCCGGTGAGGTTCGAGGCCGGCAACATCGCCATTGCGCGCGTCAAAGCCGACCCGCCTCAGAAATCCGTCGACATCGACAGCAGCAGGGTTCGCGGTACACCATGCGACAATGCGGAGAAGCTCGCCACGCCAGCCCAGTAATTGGTATCGAACACGTTCTGAACCAGGGCCCGGATCGTCACCGGCCGGTTGTTGATCCGCGTGTTGTAACGGGCACCGAGGTCGAGCCTCGTCCAGGCCGGAACGACCTGCGTGTTCGCCGCATCCAGATATTGGTGTCCCGTATAGATGGTGTTTGCGACCAGCGTCAGTCCGGGTGCGAACGGGGTGTCCCATTCGGCGGACAGGTTTGCCTGCACCTGAGGCACACCGATCGGCGTCTTGCCGAGATTGGTTGGGGCGCTTGTCTTTGTCAGCTCCGCATCGATCAACGTCACGCCGCCAAGGACCCGTATGCCCGGCTGTACCTCTCCGAATACGGTGAACTCCAGGCCGCGATTGCGCTGTTCGGCGTCGGCCCGGAAGATCTTGTCGACCCCCAATTGTCCCGACGGCTTGGTGATCTGGAACACGCTGATCGTGGTGGCCAGCATTCCGAAGTCGACCTTGACGCCTGCCTCGTGCTGCTTGCTGAAGTAAGGCGCAAGAACTTCCCCCTGATTGCTCGCGGTCGTCGGTGCGACGTCGCCCTTGCTGAGCCCTTCGATGTAGTTGGTGTAGAGCGAAACGTTGCTCCAGGGCTTGACGACGAGGCCGATCATCGGCGTGAGCGCCGTCTGGTCATAGGAGGACGTGACCGCTCCCGTGGTGGTATTGAAGTTGTTGGACTTCACCCCCTGCTGGCGCACGCCGACGGTCAGCTGAAGGCGCTCCTGAAAAACCGACAAAGTGTCAGCCAGCGCCAGGCCGGTCAGTTCGGTATCCGAAAGCTTCGGAACAGTCGCGGGAGCAGCAACGAGCTGCTCAGGACGGGTGATCGGCGCATAGATGTTGGACAGAACCGGCGTCCCGGACACAGAGCCGCGTGAGATCTGATCCGTGTAGTAGCTGCCCTGGAAACTCACGGCGTGACTGATCGCGCCGGTTTCAAACCGGGCGCGCACACCGGCGTCGGCGACATTCCTGTCGATATCGAATTTGAAGCGTCCCGGTGTCGACGTGGTGTTGCCGGCCGCGTTCAGGATCGTCGGCGTGCCGAACAAGCGATCGACCTGGGTCCTGCCACCACCGCCGTCGGCGAACACCGTCACGGAATCCGTCACATCGTATTCGGCGCGCGCCAGCAGCGAGTTGTCATGAACCTTGGCCCATTCCCAGGCCTGCGTGACATTGCGCCTCCCGACCGGCGCGGTCGGGACAGCTACGCCTGTTGCGACCAGAAACGGTCTCGTGGGCGCGTCGAACTTTTCTTCCTGATCGATGAAGTCGAGCGATGCTCTGAATTTCTCACCGCGATAATCGAATGCGGCGGCGCCGACATGCGCCTCCCGGTTCTGGTTGTCCAGCGGCGTATCACCATTGTGATAGCTGCCATTGACGCGAATTCCGAATTCGCGGTTCTCGCCGAACCGTCGGCTGACGTCGAGATGCGTGCCGAACTGGCTGTTCGTCGCGTAGTCGGTCGTAACCCGTGTGAGATCGACATCAGAGGCACGCTTCGGGACGATATTGATGGTGCCCCCGACGCTGCTGTTCGGGGCCATCCCGTAAAGCAGCGCGGTCGGGCCCTTGATGATCTCGATCCGTTCGACGTAGTCGGTGAAGACACGGTAGTTCGGTGCAACACCGTAGACACCGTTGAAGGCAATTTCTCCGACATTCCCCTCGCCGATCGGAAAGCCGCGGATGAAGAAGGAGTCGAGAATGCCGCCGGTCTGGCCGGTGAAACGGACCGAAGGGTCGTTGCTGACAACGTCGGCTATCGTGCTGGCCTGCTGATCTTCGATCTTCTTCGCCGTGTAACTGGTGATGTTGAACGGCGTGTCCATGAAATCCCTGTTGCCCAGCAAGCCGATCTGGCCTCCGCGGGCGACCTGCCCACCTGGGTAGGAGGGCGGGAGTGCGCCGGGCCTTGCGGCAGCGGGCTTCGCTTCCGCCTGCATCCTGGCCCGCTCATTCGCGGGCGCGCTTTGACGGCCCGCCCTTCGACTTGGGTTCAAACGCGGGCGTGCACGCTGCTTCGGCACGTCGGCAGTGACGGTCACCGCCGGCAAGGCTGTCGCCGTCTCCGGCGCAGCGCTTTGCGCGCTGATGCGGTGAAGGAAGCCGTCGCCGAACAAGGCGATGGAGACCAGAGAGGCCGCGAAAGCCATCGGTCTGGAGAACTTCGGATGTGATTTGACGGTAGCGGCAAGAATAGCAACAGGGCGGCAGGTGGCTCTCGAAGACATTTCTCAACAGCTTCCGGTTTGACAGGAATAAATACCGGAGCGACGTGCCGCGGCATGAGCCGCCAAGTCAATAAAAACGCCTTTGTTTTCAGTAGTTTATAATAAGTCAAAGTCTAAATCGCGCAGAGGTTGAGAGCGCTGTGGGTCACTCACGAAGTGCCGGACCGCACTGTGCGTGACCGCCTGACGCGCGAGTCCGCCATGGGGCGGCAATGCTCACCGGCGTGCGGAGCTATGATGACCGGTTCAGTGGGGACGGCTGCTGTCGCAACGTCTGTCGGAATGATCGCGCGCGACACCTCTCCCCGCCGGGAAGAGGCAAGCAAAACCAGATCATGCCGTAGAGATTACTCCGCCGAGGCCTTGGCGTGGCGCTCGGAGGATTCGAGCGCGGCCTGGCTCAGGCTACGCCGGCGCCAGATGGAGCCGACGACCAGCACGACGACGACACCGAGAGCTGCGCACAGATATTCGCCGCCTCCGCCGCCATGGGCGAATTGGGGCGGGATGCGCAACGCGCCGAGCATGCTGTCCAGCGAGGCACCGAGCGGGCCGTCGAACAGCGTGTGCAGCTTCGGCGCGATGCCGGGATCGGTCGCGATCACCTCGCCCGAGATCCAGCCGAGCAGTGCTGCGCCCGCCCAGACCAGAACCGGCAGCTTTGCCAGCAGTGCCATGATCAGGGCCGCACCGGCGACGATCAGCGGCACGCTGATGGCGAGACCGAGGATCAGCAGCGGCACGCTGCCATTGGCGGCGGCGGCGACCGCAATGACGTTGTCGAGACTCATGACGATGTCGGCGACGACGACGATCTGCACCGCCTGCCACAGATGCGAGGCGGACTCGACGCCCTCCTCGTCCTCGTTCTCCGGCACCAGGAGCTTCGCCGCGATCACGATCAGCGCGAGACCGCCGACGAGCTTGAGGTACGGCAGCTCCATCAGGCTCGCGACGATGCCGGTGAAGATGATCCGCAGCAGCACGGCTGCGCCGGCGCCGAAGATCATGCCCCACAGCCGGTGCCGCGGTTTGAGGCCGCGGCAGGCGAGCGCAATCACCAGCGCGTTGTCGCCGGAGAGCAGGATGTTGATCCAGATGATCTTGCCGACCGCAATCCAGAAGGTCGGTTCGGCCATCTCGTTGCGAAACTGGGTGAAGAATGCCCCGATCGTAGCGGGATCGAAGACCTGCCAGAGCCAGTTCACAATACGTCCTTTCGCCCCGTCGATATTAACCTATCGGCTGATCAGCCGACGATCTCGTTGCCCGAGAAGAACTGCGCGATTTCGATCGCGGCGGTCTCCGGCGCATCCGAGCCGTGAGCGGAATTCTCGCCGATCGACTTTGCGTAGAGCTTGCGGATGGTGCCGTCGGCGGCCTTGGACGGATCGGTCGCGCCCATCGCGTCGCGGTACTTGGCAATGGCGCCCTCGGCTTCCAGCACCTGGACCACCACGGGGCCCGAGGTCATGAACTCGACGAGCTCGCCGAAGAACGGGCGCGCCTTGTGCACGGCATAGAAGGTCTCGGCCTGTTCCTTGGTCATGCGGATGCGCTTCTGCGCGACGATGCGCAGGCCCGCCTTCTCGATCACGGCGTTGACCGCACCGGTCAGGTTACGCGCGGTCGCATCGGGCTTGATGATCGAGAAAGTGCGTTCGATGGCCATAATCTTGTCCTTGAGAAGAAAGCGGTGGTTCGGAGTTGCCGGGCTTATATCGGCGCCATCGCCCGACGGCAAGCGACCGCAAAAACGGCCTCACAGGCGCTTCGCCGCAGGGCCCGCCCCGGATTCCAGCATGGATTACAACGATTTCATCCAGATGAACCCAATCTGAAACCCCCGTCAGGGTTCGGTTCAGCTTCGCCGGCGTAAGGTCGGGCCTATCGAAACCGAAAGCCCGATCATCAGGCAGACCGTTTCGGCGGCCTTTCCATCGACGCGATAGCCCCGCGCCGGCAGTCTTTAGGAGATCACCATGTTGAGGAAACTTTCGCTTGCCGCTGTCGCCGCGGTTGCGCTGGGTGCCGCGCTGGCGCCGACCTCCGCCTCCGCTCACTGGCATGGCGGCTGGGGCTGGCACGGCGGCGGCGGTGGCTGGCATCACGGCTGGGGTGGACCGCGCTTCTATGCCGGCGGCCCCGTCTCCTACGGTTATGGCGGCTGCTACGGGCGCCGGCTGGTCCCGACCCCCTGGGGACCCCGCTGGCGGCTGATCAACCGCTGCAACTGAGCCCGACAGCACCTTCCTGAGGTACCTAGGCCCCCCAGGTACCTTCCAAGCGAAGCCCCGGCGTTCCCCTGCGCCGGGGCTTTGTATTTGGGCGGCCTTTGCCCGGCTTCATGCAATTTTTACTAGAGTGCCGGGCAATCTCCGCGAGCGGCGAAACCATTTGGGGGGCCAAGGGCTTGGTACCGTGTCATCACTTTGAGAACACGGAACCCCACAATGGCTGGCCTTTTTGCCAATGACAGCGAACAGATCGACCGGCGCACCAGCCGCTCGATCTGCGATGCGGTGGGCGAACGGCTTCAGCAGAGCCTGCGCCCCGAACCACGGCTCCCGACGCATCTCGAACAGCTCCTCGACGAGTTGAAGCAGCGCGACCGCGATTCGCACTGACGTGAGGCTCACGCAAAAACGGGTTGCGTTCGACGCGCCTTGCGGTGACAAGGCCGCATGCTTGCTATCACCGACCTCTCCCTCCGCCTTGCCGGACGCCTTCTGATTGACCAGAGTTCCGTGCAGATCACGCCCGGCGCGCGCGTCGGCATGGTCGGGCGCAACGGCACCGGCAAGTCGACCCTGTTCAAGGTGATCCGCGGCGAGCTGGCGGCCGAGCACGGCACGGTCACCCTGCCGCCACGCTGGCGCGTCGGCAGCCTCGCGCAGGAGGCCCCGAACGGCCCCGAGAGCCTGATCTCCGTCGTACTCAAGGCCGACCTCGAGCGCGACGCGCTGCTTCACGAAGCGGAGAGCGCGACCGACCCGCACCGGATCGCCGAGATCCAGACCCGCCTCGTCGACATCGACGCCCATTCGGCGCCGAGCCGTGCGGCCGCGATCCTCTCCGGCCTCGGCTTCTCCGCCACCGACCAGCTCCGCCCCTGCGCCGAATTCTCCGGCGGCTGGCGCATGCGCGTTGCGCTCGCCGCCACGCTGTTCGCCGCCCCTGACCTCCTGCTCCTCGACGAGCCCACCAACTATCTCGACCTCGAAGGCACGCTGTGGCTCGAGGATCACCTTGCGCATTATCCGCGCACGGTGATCGTGATCAGCCATGACCGCGACCTGCTGGAAAGCTCGGTCGACCAGATCCTGCATCTGGAGCGCGGCAAGCTCACGCTCTACAAGGGCACCTATTCCTCCTTCGAGGAGCAACGGGCCATGCGCGAGCTGCTCGATGCCAAGGCGGTCAAGCGCCAGGAAGCCGAACGCGCCCGTCTGCAGTCCTTCGTCGACCGCTTCAAGGCGAAAGCCTCGAAAGCCCGCCAGGCGCAATCTCGTGTAAAAATGCTGGAGCGGCTGAAGCCGATCACGGCGCTGGTCACCCAGGACGTGCGCGAAATCAGCTTTCCCGCGCCGGAGAAAATCCTGTCGCCGCCGATCATCGCCGCCGACAACGTCGTGGTCGGCTACGATCCGAACACGCCCGTGCTTAACCGCGTCACCTTGCGCGTCGACAATGACGACCGCATCGCGCTCCTTGGTTCCAACGGCAACGGCAAGTCGACGCTGGTGAAACTGCTCGCGGGCCGCCTCGCACCGTTCTCGGGCAAGGTGACGCGTGCCGACAAGCTCTCGATTGCCTATTTCGCCCAGCACCAGCTCGACGAATTGAACGAGGATGCCTCGACCTACGACCACGTCCGCAAGCTTATGGGTGAAGCGCCCGAGGCCAAGGTGCGCGCACGCGCCGGCGCCATCGGATTCTCCGGCAAGGCAGCCGATACCAAGGTCGGGAAATTATCTGGCGGCGAGAAGGCGCGCTTGCTGCTGGGGCTGGCGACCTTCTTCGGCCCCAACATGATCATTCTGGACGAGCCGACCAACCATCTCGACATCGACAGCCGCGCTGCGCTTGCGGAGGCGATCAACGAATTCCCCGGCGCCGTCATCATGGTTTCGCACGACCGCTATCTGATTGAGTCCTGCGCCGACCAACTCTGGATCGTCGCCGACCGGACCGTGACCAATTACGACGGCGACCTCGACGAGTACCGCCGCCTGGTGCTGTCGGCGCGCAACGGCGAGCCCGCCCCGCGCGAGCGTAGCGCCGCGAGCGAGAAGCCGCAGCGCCCGAGATCGGACAATCGGGGTTCGCTGAAGAAGCGCATCGCGGAAGCCGAGAGCGAGATCGCCCGCGTCAGCGAGATCATCACCAAGATCGACACCGCGCTCGCCCTGCCCGACATCTTCACCCGGGATCCCAAGCAGGCCGCGCAACTGTCGAAGGCGCGCGCCAACGCCGCCGACGCGCTGGCGCGTGCGGAGGAACAGTGGCTGGAGGCGAGCACGCAGTTCGACGAAGCGGCGGGCTAGACTCAAAATCTGAAAAACAACCCCATGCACAGTAGCGGGGCTGGTGCGGCCGGAGCGTCGGTGAGACCACTCAAGCCGTTGAAACGCCTGGCTTAATCAGCAGACATCAGCGTTCCCGCATGATCTCATGCCGGTAGCGCTGCAATGGCGATAACAGGTAGCTCAAAATGGTGCGCGAGCCGGTCCTGATCTCCACTGTCACGGCCATTCCCGGTGACAGGCTGACGAGGCGATCGTCCACCTGCATTTGCGTGCGATCGAGCGAGATGCGTGCGCTGTAGCTCAGCTCCTGGCCGTTGGGCTCGCTGCTGTCGCGCGGCGTCCCGAGCGCGCGGTCGCTCCCCGGCGGACGATCGCGGATAATGGCGTCCTGCGAGACGCTCAGCACCCGTCCCTCCAGCAGGCCGTAGCGGGTGAAGTTGAAGGTGTCGATCTTGACGGCGGCGTCCTGCCCGGCCTCGACGAAGCCGATGTCGCGGTTGGAGATCATCGCCTCGACCTCGAGCCGCGTATCTGACGGCACGATCACGAGCAGCGATTGCGCGGGCGTGACCACACCGCCCACGGTGTGGACCGCAAGCTGCTGCACCACGCCGTCGACTGGCGAGGTCAGCTGCTGGAGCCGGGTCCGCTGCTGCGCCTTGATCAGATCCCGCGCGACGCCATTGGCTTTCTGCTCGCTCTTGGCGAGTTCGTCGGACAGGCTCTTGCGATACTCCGCCACGGCCTGGGTGCGGGTCTCCCGGATCGCGGCGACGGCCGCCTCGGCTTCCTTCAGATGGCTGCTCTGGACACGAAGCTCCTCCTGCTGCTCGATCAGAAGCTGAAGGGTCTCGTAGTATGTCAGTTTCGAGCCGATTTCCTTCTCCATCAGAATCTTGCGGATATCGACGCGCTGCTGGGTGACGGGGAGCAACGCATCCAGCTTGTGGATCGTCGCCGCGATGGTCTGGTGCTCGGCCTCCTTCTGCGCCTGCTGGCGCGACAGCGCAGCTAATTTGGCGCGATGCTCGCCGACTTGACTTACGAGAAGCTGCCGCTGCGTCGCGACCAGTGCGAGGTCGGCGTCTCCAGGCACGACGAGATCGGCGAAGGCGTCTTCGCCGCTTGCAAGCGCGGCACGGAGACGCGCGACATTCAGCCGTTCGGCCATGAGATCGTCATGCAGGTGATCGCGCTCCGCGGCATTCACGGTCGGATCGAGCTCGATCAGCACGTCGCCCGATTTGACCGCCTGCCCGTCCTGCACGTGGATGGCGCGCACCACCCCGGTCTCGAACGGCTGGACCACCTTGCTTCGCCCGCTCGACACCACCTTCCCGGTTGCGGACGCCACGATGTCGATCGTGCCCCATGCCGACCACGCGAGTGCCGCGCAGACAAGGAGCATCAGGGCGATCGCGATGGCCCGGCCGATCGGTGACGGTGGCGCCTCGGCAATCTCCAGCGCCGCGGGCAGGAAGGCGATCTCTTCCGTGCGCCGCCTCTTCGCTTTCCGGAAGGGAACGACGGTCTGCTCCGGCCGCGGGGCCGGCACCGCGCTAGCCGACCTCATAGATCCCTCCCTGGAGACGATGCAGGGCCGCGTATCGGCCACCGGTCTTGATCAACGCGTCATGCGTGCCGTCCTCGACCAGACGGCCGCGCTCCAGCGTGAAGATGCGATCGGCGCCGCGAACGGTGGACAGCCGATGCGCGATGATCAGAACGGTGCGGCCCCTCGCGATCTCCTTCATGTTCTCATGGATGATCCGCTCGCTTTCATAGTCGAGCGCGCTGGTCGCTTCATCGAAGATCAGGATGCGGGGATTGGTCACCAATGCGCGGGCGATCGCGATGCGCTGGCGCTGCCCGCCCGAGAGCGTCGAGCCGCGCTCGCCGACGACAGTGTCGTAGCCTTCGGGAAGCTCCAGAATGAAATCATGCGCGCCCGCAAGTTTTGCTGCGTCCATGATGCGATCCATCGGCAGGGTCGGATCGGCCAGCGCGATGTTGTCGCGCACCGAGCGGTTGAACAGCATGTTGTCCTGGAGCACCACGCCGATCTGGCGGCGGAGCCAGGCCGGATCGGTCATCACCAGATCCATTCCGTCGATTAGCACGCGGCCGCCTTGCGGAACGTAGAGCCGCTGCACCAGCTTGGCGAACGTGCTCTTGCCCGAGCCCGACGATCCGACGATGCCGACGGTTTGCCCGGCCGGAACATCGAACGAGACGTCATGCAGGATTTCCGGCCCATCGAGCCGGTAGCGGAACGACACGTGCTCGAACCGGATATTGCCCCGGATCGGCGGCAGCCCCGCACGCGCCGCCGAATAAGCCGGCTCTGCCGCGCTGTTGAGGATGTCGCCAAGCCGCGCGATCGAGAGCCGCGCCTGGTGAAAATCCTGCCAGACCTGGGCCAGCCGCAGCACGGGCGCCGAAACGCGCCCCGCAAAAATGTTGAAGGCTACGAGCTCGCCGACGGTCAATGCGTCGCCGATCACGAGGCGCGCGCCGACATAGAGAATGGCGGCGGTCACGACCTTGCTGACGAACTGGACGAGCTGGCTTGCGGTGTTGCCGAGGCTGGTGACACCAAAACTCGCCGAGACGTAGCCGGCGAGCTGCTCTTCCCAACGGCGCTGCATCTGCGGCTCGACCGCCATCGCCTTGAGCGTCTCGATGCCGCTGACGCTTTCGACGAGGAACGCCTGGTTCTCGGCGCCGCGGCGGAATTTCTCGTCCAGCCTGCGGCGAAACAGTGGCGTCGCCACCGCCGAGATCGCGATGTAGAACGGGAACGACGCCAGCACGATGCAGCTCATCAGCGGCGAATAGGCGAACATCACCGCCAGGAATACCGAGGTGAAGAACAGGTCGATGAGCAGCGTCAGCGACGAGCTGGTGATGAAATTGCGAATGTTCTCGAGCTCGCGAACCCGCGCCACGGAATCACCGACGCGCCGCGCCTGAAACCATGCCATCGGCAATGCCAGAAGGTGGTGGAACAGCCGCGCCCCCAGCTCCACGTCGATGCGATTGGTCGTATGCGCAAACAGATAATTACGCAGGATACCCAGCACCGTGTCGAACAGCGAGACGACGACGAGACCGATGACAAGCACGTCGAGCGTGGACAGCGAGCGATGCACCAGCACCTTGTCGATCACGACCTGGAAGAACAGCGGCGAGATCAGCGCGAAGAGCTGGAGAAAGAACGAGGCGGCCAGCACCTCGCCGAACAGCCGCCGGTACTTGCCGATCGCGCCGATGAACCAGGTGATGTCGAAATGGCGCCCGAGGTCGGAGAGCCCGGCGCGCCGGGCCATCAGGATCAGTCCGCCGTCCCAGATCGCGCACAGCTCGTCGCGCTCCATCAGCACCGGGCGCTGGGCCTGCGGCGATTGCACCAGCACCTTGTCAGCGGAGGCCTTTGCGATGACCATGAAGCTGCCGTCGCGCAGCATCGCGATCGCCGGCAGCGGGCTGCCCGACAGACGACTCCACTGCGTTCGATAGGTTCGTGCCTTGAGGCCGAGAGATTTGGCGCAGCGGATGATCTCCGCTGCGCCAAAGATAGCCGTTCCGGTCCGGTGCTTGAGCTGGTCGCGGTCGGCCGCAACACCCTGCAAATGCAGCAGGGTGAGCAGCGCGTCCAACCCCGTATCGGTCGAGACCGCGTTCGTGGTCATGGGCGTTCTCCGGGCCGGAGCCTAGTGTCAGGCGTGCTGCGGCGGTGCGAGGGTCTGGCTCTGTGCCGCGTGCGGATCGGGCAATGGCATCTCGCCATGACCGTCACCTGCCGGAACGAGGTTTGCCGCCATGGCCTGGTTGAGCAGCATCGCGGCCGCCATCGCCCCGCCCCCGTTGATGACGACGTTGTTGCCGGGGCCACCGTCGAGGACGTCCTGTCCGCCGCCACCGATCAGCACGTCGTCACCCGCCCCGCCCGCGAGCGTGTCGTTGCCGGGGCTGCCGATGAGGACGTCATCGCCATTGCCGCCATTGGCGACGAGCTGGATGCCGCCGTGCAGACCGGAGGCCGTGATGACGTCGTCGCCATCGAGGCCGTTGATCACGATCCTATCGCCTGTGCCGGCATCGGTGATGTTGATGTCCTGACCAAGCCCCGACACCGTGATGATGCCGTCGTGCTCGGTCACCGTGATGACGTCGCTGCCGCTGGTTCCGTTGATCGTCACCGTATCCGCGGCGCCGTCATTGGCGCCGAGGTCGAGGTTGACCTGATTCACGCCGGTCCCGGAGAGGTCGCCAACCGTGATGTTGTCGGCACCACCGAGGGCGTTGAAGTTGATATGCTCGACGCCGTTCAGGTCCATCGCGATGGCAGCAACATCGCGGGTGAACAGCACCCGGCCGCCATTGGCCGAGATGTTGATGTTCTCGTTGATGTTGGCGCCGTTGAACAGCAGCGTATCGGTGCCCTTGCCGCCTTCGACAATGTCGCTGCCGTCGCCGGGATTCCAGACGAAGGTATCATCGCCGGCGCCGAGATTGGCAACGTCGTTGCCACGGCCGCCGTTCACAATGTCATTGCCGGCACTGCCGGTGATGGTGTCGTTGCCGTCACCGCCGTTGATGTTGAGGCTGAACGGCTGCCCGGCCTTGATGGACGAGGCATTGATGACGTCGTTACCGCCTCCGCCGTTGACGGTCAGGACGTCACCGGCATCGGCGTGAGCGATGGTCACCTGCGCCGCAAGGCCGTTGACAACGATCGATCCGCCAGAGGTCGTGATCGAGATGTTGTCATCGCCTGCGGTGCCGTTCACGGTCACACGATCTGCCGCACCGTCACCACTCTGGCTGCCGGGGCCGGCACTGAGGTCGATCGCCACCTGCGTGACGCCGGTGCCGGAGAGATCGTTGACGGTGATGTTGTCGGCGCCGCCGGCGGCAGCGATCTGCACATGCTCGACGCCGTTGAGATCCATGGTGATGGCGCCGACGTCGCGGGTGAGAAGCGCGCGGCCGCCATTCGCCGAGATCGACATGTTCTCGGCGACGTTGGAGCCGTTGAACACCAGCGTATCCGTTCCCGCGCCACCTTCGACGGTGTCGCTACCATCACCGGGATTCCACGTGAAGAGGTCGTCGCCTGCGCCGAGAAGAGCGACGTCGTTGCCGCGGCCACCGGTGACCTTATCGTTTCCGTCGCCGCCGATCAGGGTGTCGGCGCCCTGACTGCCGGTGATGGTATCGTTGCCCGCGCCGCCGTCGATGGTCAGCCCAATCGCCGCAGCAAGTAGCGATGCATCGATGACGTCGTTGCCGCCGAGCGCCTGGATCACCAGCCGGTCGTTGGCAGCTTCCGCATTCGCGATCGTCACGACTTCGGGCAGGCCCGTCACCGTCACGGTCGTCCCGTTGGACGTGACCTCGATGTGCTGGCCGCCGTTAGTGCCGTTGACGGTCACCGTGTCGGCCGCGCCGTCGCCTTGCGTGCCGCCGGGAACGGCTCCGAGATCGACCAGCACCTGCTTGACGCCGGTCCCGGAGAGATCGCCGACGGTGATGTTGTCGGCGCCGCCGCGTGCATCGAATTCGATCTGCTCGATGCTGTTGAGGTCCATCGTGATGTTGGCGACGTCGCGGGTGAAGCGCACCCGGCCACCATTGGCCGAGATGTCGATGGTCTCGTTGATGTTGGCTCCGTTGAACAGCAGTTTGTCGTTGCCCGATCCGCCTTCGACCGTGTCGCTGCCGTCGCCGGGATTCCAGATGAAGGTGTCGTCGCCCGTCCCTAATTGCGCGACGTCGTTGCCGCGTCCGCCATTGACGATGTCGTCGCCGCTGCCGCCGATCAGGAGGTCGTTGCCGTCGCCGCCGGTGATCCTGTCGTTGCCGGCGCCGCCGTCGAGCGTCAGCGAGATCAGGCTGGCGAGTCCATTGCTTGCGGTGATGACGTCGTCGCCGCCGCCGGCGTGCAGCACAAGATTCTCCGTCGTGCCGATGTCGAGCGAAAATGGCGCCGCGCCCGTCCCGTCGAATCGCACGCGCGTGCCGTTCGCCGTGATCGTGAACGTCTCCGGGTCATTGCTTCCGTTGATCTGCGCGGTGTCGTTGCCGTCACCGCCCTCGAACAGGTTGGTGCCGCCCCCCGGATTCCAGATCATGAGGTCGTTGCCGGCTTCGCCGAACAACTGGTTGTCGCCGCTGCCGCCGTCCAGCGTGTCGTTCCCCGCGCCGCCGAACAGCAGATCGTTGCCGCCGCCGCCCTTGATCGTGTCGTCGCCGGCCTGCCCAAACAGCAAATCGGCACCCGAGCCGCCCGTGATCCTGTCATTGCCGTCGCCGCCGAAAATGTGCACCGCGGGCATCGGGCCGTTGGATTCGTTAACGGTGATCGTGTCGTCGCCGCCCTGACCGAAGATGTCGATCTCATTGGTGTTGGCCACAGTGGGATCGCCACCGATCGTCTTCACCTGCCCGTTATTGATGAGAATGCGGCCCGACTTGTCGCGGCTGATCACGACGCCGTTATTGGCGCTGTCGCCGAAAATGGTGAGCTGGCCCGTAACCGGGGAGAAAACAGAGGTAGTAGACATTCAAATATTCCTTCGATCGATCTAGCCCCTCCCCTCGATGCGTAGCAGTGGTGCGGATGTCTTACTTGAAGCACTGCTTTAGACGCGCGTGATTATTCTGGAGATTTCCTCCAGTTTTCCTCCGGGCTGGTTTCGAAAGCGGATGCAAACGCTCTCACATCACGAATTGCCGATCACGTATAACGGCAGCGTGACTTTCGAAGGCGCGCGAATCCCACCAACGCATTGATGCGCGCGCAGAAGCCACAGCTCGAAGCGACGACGCATTCGTTTTGATGAGATGGCGAATTCGATCGGTGCTCTCGTGCGCCGGACACGGCGCAGCACGATAGTGGTGCGCTGCTGAGCCGGGGCTCATGATCGAGAGAGACTGGATCGAGAGAGACTTGATCGAGAGAGACCTGGTCCCGGCTCTGCGCAGCAGCCCATAGCGCGTCGAAGACGCGCGTGGACGCGCTGATGGCGCTGCAGCGCGTCCGGGACGCGAGAGTTCGGCTTACGCCGACTTCTTCTTCGGCTTCGGCTTGGTCGCCTTCGGCATGACAGGCGCTTCCGGCGTGCCCTCGATCGAGGACAGACGGCCGGACGTGAAGGTGTAGATGCCTGCGCGCGGACCGGTGCTCCAGGTGACCACGGCAACGCGCCGACCGGCGGCGTCACTGGAGAGATTGACGGTCGAGGGCGCCCCGATGCCGCGCACCACATCGCATTCGGTGTGACCGAGCGCGACCGTGCCGCCCATGGGCGCCGGCGCCGTCGTCGAAGCATTGGCGTCAGCCGGCCCAGGGGGCGGCGTCATGCCGGGACAGGCGCCGTCGGCGCTGACCAGATCCTCGGCCGTCACGGGCTTGTCGGGGGTCAACGGTGGCGATTCGATTGAGATGCTCTTGATGAACAGGCGGCTCGGCGTGTTGAACCACTGGGCATCCTTGGACAACAGGTCGGTCCCCGAGCAGCCCGCGAGCAGCGGTGCTACGGCAGCCAACGCAACTATGAGCGAGCTGGGAAGCTTTTGATGTCGCACGATAAACTAAATTCCCCGCATGAAGGACCGGCCCTAAGCGATTGTCCCAACATCACTTTGCGGCACGAAGGTGACAAAAGCCAGCATCGCCCGAAAAGTGCAAATTATCATTAATTGCAAACGACCGCTAATTCCGGCGCTGCCAACGGCCCCGTTCGTCGGCCTGCCAATAGGTGACATCAAATCCCCGCGCCTTGCAATCCGTCCAGGCGCTCCGGGCAAACGCCAGCGCGTCCGGATCGTCGCCGTTGAACAGCAGCACCATGCGCTCATAGCCCTGCGCGTCCTGCGGCAGCGCGGCGTTGTCGACCAGGAAGCGGACATTGGCGCCGTTGGGATTGTCCTCCTCGATCGCCAGCACGATCGGCTGATCGGCGGCATCGTTCACGCGCCATGTCGCGTGCGGCAGGAAGGAATCGTCGCGGTAGGTCCATAGGTGCGCGTCGAGCGCATCGGCGCGCTCCGGCGAGGTCGACTGCACCACGACGCGCCAGCCGCGCTCGAGCGACTTCTCGAGAAGCGGCGGCAACACGTTCTCCACCGTCATGTTTTGCAGATGGTAGAAAAGGACTTCGGTCATCTCAGATCATTTGCGCTCGTAGTGGTCGGCGACCAGACGGTCGAGCAAACGGACACCATAGCCGCTTCCCCAGCTCTGGTTGATGTCGGTCTTCGGCGCCCCCATCGCCGTGCCGGCGATGTCGAGATGCGCCCAGGGCGTACCGTCGACGAAGCGCTGCAGGAACTGCGCCGCGGTGATCGAGCCGCCATGGCGGCCACCGGTGTTCTTCATGTCGGCGAACTGGGAATCGATCAGCTTGTCGTATTCGGGGCCGAGCGGCATGCGCCAGACCTTCTCCCCGCTCTCGATGCCGGCCGCGAGCAGACGGTCGGCGAGTTCGTCATTGTTGGAGAACATGCCGGCATGCTCGGTGCCGAGCGCGACCATGATCGCGCCGGTCAGCGTCGCCAGATCCACCATGAATTTCGGCTTGGTCTTTTTCGCCACGTACCAGAGCACGTCGGCCAGCACGAGGCGGCCTTCGGCGTCGGTGTTGATGATCTCGATGGTCTGGCCCGACATCGAGGTGACGATGTCGCCCGGCCGCTGCGCATTGCCGTCGGGCATGTTCTCGACGAGGCCGATGGCGCCGACCACATTGGCCTTGGCCTTGCGCGCCGCCAGCGCATGCATCAGGCCAACGACGCAGGCGGCACCGCCCATGTCGCCCTTCATGTCCTCCATGCTGCCGGCCGGCTTGATCGAAATGCCGCCGGTGTCGAAGCAAACGCCCTTGCCGACAAAGGCGACCGGTGCCTCGCCCTTCTTGCCGCCGTCCCAGCGCATGATCACGGTGCGGCTTGGCCGCGACGAGCCCTGGCCGACACCGAGCAGCGCGCCCATGCCGAGCTTGTCCATCGCCTTGACGTCGAGCACCTCGACCTTGACGCCGAGCTTGCGGAGCAGGCCCGCGCGGCGCGCGAACTCCTCGGGGAAAAGCACGTTCGGCGGCTCGTTGACGAGGTCGCGCGCGATGATCACGCCGTCGACGACATGGCCGGCCGAGCCAAACGCCTTCTTCGCCGCGGTGGCATCGCCGACCGCAAGCGAGACGTCGGCGCGCAAGCCGCCCTCCTCGCCGTCTTTCTTTTTCGTCTTGTAGCGATCGAACTTGTAGGCGCGCAGCCGCAGGCCCGAGGCGATCGCAACCGCCTGCTCGCTGGTCATGGCGCCATCAGGAAGTTCCGCGATGATGGTCATGGCAGCGGCAGCGGCCGAAAGCTTGCTCGCCGCCACGCCGCCGAATTTGAGGAAGTCGTTCGCCTTCAGGCTCGCCGCCTTGCCGGCGCCGATCACGACCAGGCGGGTAGCCTTCACCCCCTCCGGCGCCAGGATGTCCAGCGCGGCGCCGCTTTTGCCCTTGAAGCCGGCGGCGGAGGCCGCCCGCTTGACCAGCTCAGTGGCGCCGCCGAGTGCCTTGGCCGTCGCCGGACCGAGCTTCAGAGTGTCGTCGCAGAACACGACCAGGATGCCACGGGCGGCAGCAGACAACGGGACGAAGCCGACCTTGATGGCATCGGACATGGGTAACTCCTTCAAAACATCGGGCTTTTCGTCGCTGGGCGGACCCGGCCACGGGCCGGAGCTGAACGACGATTCACTGGACTTTCCCCACTATGGGCCACCGGCGCGGTGGCTGCCAAGCACCCCCGTGGCCGCCGGGCCACAACGAGGGAAATATTAACCATATATTGACGGCGCCACGGGGCAGCCATTTTGTTGATGGATCAAAGGGATGGTAGTGAGAGAGTAAGCCGGTGGTAGAGGTGGTTGGCCGACCTTGGGGATCCCCTGATCGGGGATTGGTTGGGCAGCCGGACTTCCGGCCTGCATTGGGGCGCTGGTGGGGATTCGTGCGGTAGCGCATGGGGTCAATCGATAGGTATATCTTCCGCACGACGCTGGCGTCGTTTGCGCTGGTCCTGGTCAGCCTCACCGGCGTGATCTGGATTACGCAGGCGTTGCGCGGCATCGACCTGATGACGAGCCAGGGTCAGACCATCCTGACCTTCCTCGGCATCACCAGCCTCGTCGTGCCGGCACTGGTCCTGATCATCTCGCCGATCGCGCTGATGATCGCGATCTCGCACACGCTGAACAAGCTCGCGACCGATTCCGAGATCATCGTGATGAATGCCGCCGGCTTCTCGCCGTTCCGGCTGTTCTATCCGTTCTTCTACGCCACCTGTGTCGTGGCGCTGCTGGTCGCCTTCATCGCGGCCTATCTCGCCCCCGACGGCATGCGGCGGATCAAGCAGTGGGACGCCGAGATCACCGCCGACGTGCTCACCAACATCCTCCAGCCCGGCCGCTTCGCCCAGCTCGACAAGAACCTGACGATCCGGATCCGCGAACGCCAGCCCGGCGGCATCCTCGCCGGGATCTTCATCGACGATCGCCGCGATCCCAACGAGCGCGTCTCGATCGTCGCCGAGCATGGCGAGGTCGTGAAGAACGATAACGGCTCGTTCCTGGTGCTCAAGGACGGCAATCTCCAGCGCTTCGAGGCCGGCAAGCGCGATCCCGCGCTGGTGGCGTTCGGCCGCTACGGCTTCGACATGTCGAAATTCTCGGGCCAGGGTCACGACGTCACCCTCGGCATCCGCGAGCGCTATCTCTGGGAGCTGTTCTCGCCGTCCGAGGACGATCCGGTCTACAAGCAGATTCCCGGACAGTTCCGCTCGGCTCTGCACGACAGCCTGCTGGCGCCGATCTATCCCTTCGCCTTTGCCGTGCTGACCTTCGCCTTCCTCGGCGCGCCGCGCACCACGCGCCAAAGCCGCAACTTCTCGATCGGCGGCTCGGTGATCGCCGTGTTCGGCCTGCGCATGGCAGGATTCGCCTGCTCGGTGATGGCGGTGAAATCGCCTGGCCCGGTGCTGTTCCAGTACGCGATGGTCCTTGGCGCCATCGGCGTGGGGCTGTGGTTGATCATCGGCGGCATCGTGGTCGAGCCGCCGCCCCGCCTCATGGAGGCCATCAACAGGTCGAACGCGCGCATCGCGCGGCTGTTCGGACGGCCGGCCGCCGCATGAGCATGCTCACCAACACACTCGGGCGCTATTTCGCCGGACGCTTCGTCGTCGCAGCGCTCGGCGTGTTCGCGGGCATCTTCCTGCTGCTGGTGCTGGTCGACTACATCGAGATGGTGCGCAAGACCTCAGGGCTCGCATCCGCCTCCGCGATCATGGTGGCCGAGACCTCGCTGTTCCGGGTCCCGCAATTGCTCGAGAAGCTGACGCCGTTCTGCATGCTGATCGGCGCCATGACCTGCTATCTCGCCCTCTCCCGCCGGCTCGAGCTCGTGGTCGCGCGCGCCGCCGGAATCTCCGCGTGGCAATTCATCTCGCCGGCTCTCGGCAGCGCGCTCCTGATCGGGGTGATCGCCACCGTCGCCTACAATCCGATGTCGGCGAACCTGCGCGAGCTGTCCAAGCGCATGGAAGCCGAGCTGTTCGGCTCGGCCCCCGGCGGCGGCATCCAGGACGCCTCCGGCTTCTGGCTCAATCAGGTCACCAATGACGGCCAGGTCATCATCAATGCGGCGCGCAGCGAGCAGCAGGGCGTCCGGCTGACCGGCCTGACCCTGTTCCGATTCGATACGGACTGGCATTTCAAGGAGCGGATCGAGGCGCGCGAGGCGGCGCTGGAGTCCGGTCACTGGCTGTTCAAATCGGTGCGCCGCTTCTCGCTGGATTCGCCGCCGATCGACCAGGCGACGTTGGAGATTCCGACGACGCTGACCGAAGCCCAGATCCGCAACAGCTTTTCCACACCCGAGACTGTGTCCTTTTGGCAACTACCGAGCTACATCCGCTCGTCCGAGAGCTCGGGCTTCGCGACAGCCGGCTATCGACTCCAGTATCACAAGCTCCTGGCACAGCCGTTTTTGCTGGCCGCCATGGTGATGCTGGCGGCTTCGGTGTCGTTGCGTTTCTTCCGGATGGGCGGCGTGCAGAAGATGGTTTTGAGTGGCGTGGGCGCAGGCTTTCTGCTCTACGTTTTGTCGAAAGTGACTGAAGACTTGAGCAAGGCTGAGTTGATGCATCCGATCGCTGCGGCGTGGTTGCCCGCGGTGGTGGGCGGCCTCACCGGCTTTTTGGCCTTGTTGTATCAGGAGGACGGTTAGTGACTGCCGTCCATCGAGGGCTCGTGTCTCGTTTGACGCAGCGTACTGTGGTGCGCGCGAACGGATACGGCTTGTCCATTCGCAGGCTCCTGCTGGCTGTCGCCGCCGTGGCGTCGCTCGGCGGGCTGATGGACGTTGCGGCCGTGACGCCGGCCTCCGCTCAGAGCTTCACCTACAATCCGCTGCCGCCGCGTGCGAAGCCGCCGAAGGTCGCCAACGACAACCAGATGCTGGTTCAGGCGACCGAGGTCGACTACGACTACAACAATTCGCGCGTCTCCGCGGTCGGTAACGTCCAGCTGTTCTACAACGGCACGAGCGTCGAGGCCGACAAGGTCATCTACGACCAGAAGACCAAGCGGCTGCATGCCGAAGGCAACGTCCGCATGACGGATGCCGACGGCAAGATCACCTATGCCGAGATCCTGGATCTCTCCGACGACTACCGCGACGGTTTCGTCGATTCGCTGCGCGTCGACACCGCCGACCAGACCCGCATGGCCGCGAGCCGCGCCGACCGCTCCAGCGGCAACTACACGGTGTTCGAGAACGGCGTCTACACGGCCTGCGCGCCGTGTAAGGACGATCCGAAGAAGCCGCCGCTGTGGCAGGTCAAGGGTGCGCGCATCATCCACGACCAGCAGGAGAAGATGCTGTATTTCGAGACGGCACAGCTCGAATTCTTCGGCGTGCCGATCGCCTACATGCCCTATTTCTCGACGCCCGACCCGACCGTGAAGCGCAAGACCGGCTTCCTGATGCCGGGCTTCACGTCGAACACGCCGTTCGGCTACGGCGTCGAAGTTCCGTTCTACTGGGCGATCGCGCCCGATATGGACATGACCTTCAGCCCGCGCATCACCTCCAAGCAGGGCGTGCTGTTCCAGGCCGAGTACCGCCAGCGCCTGATGGACGGCGCCTACCAGATCCGAGTCTACGGCATCGACCAACTCGACCCCGGCGCACTCGCCGGCCAGCCCGGCGACCGCCAGTTCCGCGGCGCCGTCGACACCAAGGGTCAGTTCGCGCTGAACGACAAGTGGGTCTGGGGCTGGGACGGCGTCGTCATGTCCGACTACTACTTCTTCTCGGACTACCGCTTGTCGCAATACCGCGATCCGCTGGGCTCGTTCCTGTATCTGCCGACCGACGCATTGTCGCAGCTCTATCTGACCGGCGTCGGCAATCGCAGCTTCTTCGATGCGCGCACGATGTACTGGCTGAGCTACTCGGGCAACCAGAGCCAGGTGCCGATCGTCTATCCCGTGATCGACTATTCGAACGTGCTCAACTATCCGGTGTTCGGCGGCGAGTTCAGCTACAAGACCAACTTCACGAACCTGTCGCGTGACACCGCGGTGTTCGATCCGATCACCACGCTCGCCAATACCGCCAGCCTGTGCAC
Organism: Bradyrhizobium sp. LA2.1; assembly: GCF_040547725.1. NCBI lineage: Bacteria > Pseudomonadati > Pseudomonadota > Alphaproteobacteria > Hyphomicrobiales > Nitrobacteraceae > Bradyrhizobium > Bradyrhizobium sp. LA2.1. The sequence continues at coordinate 381,898 of NZ_JBEPQI010000002.1, read as the reverse complement.
GACGACGTCGGCCGATCCGCTCGCGCGCACGCCGTCGCAGTGCCTGCTGCGCGGCGTCCCCGGCACCTACACCCGCCTCACGGCGGAAGCGCAGTGGCGCAAGTCCTACACCGACCCGTTCGGCGAGATCTGGACACCGTTCGCCAGCCTCCGCGCCGACGCGATCAACGCCTCGATCTCCAACCAGCCGGGCGTGTCGAACTACCTGCCGGTCGGCGACACCCAGGCGTTCCGCCTGATGCCGACCGTCGGCCTCGAATACCGCTATCCCTTCATCAACGTTCAGCCCTGGGGCTCGACCACCATCGAGCCGATCGCGCAGGTCATCATCCGGCCGAACGAGCCCTATGCCGGCAAGTTCCCGAACGAGGACGCCCAGAGCATGGTGTTCGACACCTCGAACCTGTTCAGCGTCGACAAGTTCTCCGGTTACGACCGCGTCGAGGGCGGCGGCCGCGCCAATGTCGGCGTGCAGTCCACCACGCAGTTCGACAAGGGCGGCGCCGTCAAGGTGCTGTTCGGCCAGTCCTACCAGCTGTTCGGCCTGAACTCCTACACGGTCCAGGACACCATCAACACCGGCCTTGATTCCGGCCTCGACAAGCCGCGCTCGGATTACGTGGCGAGCGCCAGCTACTCGCCCAACAGCACCTACACGTTCAGCGTCCGCTCCCGCATGGACGAGCAGACCTGGAACGTGCAGCGCTTCGAGGCGGAAGGCCGCGCCAACTTCAATCGCTGGTCGGTCAGCATGATGTACGGCAATTACGCCGAGCAGCCGGAGCTCGGCTATCTGACGCGGCGCGAGGGCATCCTGACCTCGGGCTCGATCAAGGTCGCGGCCAATTGGGTGGTGACCGGCTCGGCGCGCTGGGACCTCGAGGCCAACAAGATCAACCAGTATGTGCTCGGAGCGGGCTATGTCGACGATTGCTTCGTGCTCGGCGTGAACTATGTAACTTCGTATAGTTACTCTGCGGGCACGGCGCCGCCCGTACTGAACCACGCGTTCATGTTCCAGATCGGCCTGCGCACGCTGGCGACCTCGACGGGGTCCAGCTCGTCCGCCGGCTACCAATGAACCGTCTGAAATGACGGCCGGGCTCTCCCGAGAGCGAGCTCATCCCGGCTGACATGCGAGCGATAATCATGACGACCCAATTGCCTGTTTTTCGCCTCCTCCTCGCCATCGGTGCCGGGTTGATCCTCACCGGCCTGCCCGCGCCGTCGCGCGCGCAGAACATCGTCGTGATGGTCAACGGCGACCCGATCACCGATTTCGACATCGAACAGCGCTCCAAGCTCGACCAGCTGACCACGCAGAAGACCCCGAGCCGGCAGGAGGTCATCAACGAGCTGATCGACGACAAGGTGAAGCTCAAGGAAGGCAAGAAATACGGCGTCGACCCCGGCATCTCCGACATCAACCAGTCCTACGAGGGCATGGCGCAGCGCATGCGCATCACGCCGGATCAGCTCACCAAGTCGCTCGAGGTCAAGGGCGTCCGCCCCGAGACGCTGAAGGGCCGCATGAAGGCCGAGATGGTCTGGACCAGCCTCGTACGCGGCCGCTTCAAGGAGAAGCTGATGGTCGGCGAGCGCGACGTCGCGCAGGCCGTGCAGGCCCAGACCGGCGACAAGCTCCAGATCGAGGGCACCGAGTACAAGATGCAGCCGATCGTGCTGATCGTGCCGCGCGGCTCGTCCCCGGCGTTCCTGGAGACGCGGCAGAAGGAAGCCGAGACCTATCGCTCGCGTGTCGGAAGCTGCGAGGAAGCCAATTCGCTGTTCCGCTCAACGCCGAACGCCACCATCCGCGACACCGTCACCAAGACCACCGCGGAACTGCCCGACGCGCTTCGCAAGGTGCTCGACGACACCCAGATCGGCCACCTGACCGCGCCGGAGGTCACCAAGGCGGGCATCGAGATGGTCGTGCTGTGCTCGCGCAAGCCGACCATGATCGACACGCCGAAAAAGCGCGAGGTCCGCGAGAAGATGTATTCGGAGAAATACGAGAAGACCCAGAAGGCCTATCTCGATGATCTCCGGAAAGCGGCGATGATCGAATATCGCAACCGCTGATGGCCAACTTCGCCTTAGAACCTTCCATCAAGCCTTCGAAGCCCCTCGCCCTGACCCTGGGAGAGCCCGCCGGCATCGGCCCCGACATCACGATCGCAGCCTGGCTCAGACGCCGCGAACTGAACCTGCCCGCCTTCTATCTGCTCGGCGACGAGGCCTTCGTCGCTCGCCGCGCCAAGGCCCTCGGCGCCGATATCCGGATTGCCTCGGTAAGCGCCGGCGAGGCCGCAGCCGTCTTCACCGAGGCCCTGCCCGTGGTCGCAACGGGTGAGAGTGCGACAGCCGAGCCCAGCAAGCCCGATGAAGCGAGCGCGCCGGCCGCGCTCGCCTCGATCCGGCAGGCGGTCGCCGACGTCCGTGAAGGCCGCGCCGGCGCCGTCGTCACCAACCCGATCGCCAAGAGCGTGCTCTACCGCTCAGGCTTCCGCCATCCCGGCCACACCGAATACCTCGCCGAGCTCGCCGCAGAGAACGGCCGCGTGCCGCAGCCGGTGATGATGCTGTGGTCGCCGCGGCTCGCCGTGGTGCCCGTGACCATCCACGTCTCCTTGCGCGATGCGCTGGCCCAGCTCACCAGCGAGCTCATTGTCTCGACCGTGCGCATCGTCGCGACCGAGCTGAAATCCCGCTTCGGCATCGAAAGGCCGCGCATCGCGATCTCCGGCCTCAACCCGCATGCCGGAGAGGACGGCTCGCTCGGCCACGAGGAGCAGACCGTGATTGCACCAGCGCTCAAGGCGTTGCGTAGCGACGGCATCGAGGCGAAGGGACCGCTCCCTGCCGACACCATGTTCCACGAGGCCGCACGCAGCACCTATGACTGCGCCGTTTGCATGTACCACGACCAGGCGCTGATCCCGATCAAGACGGTCGCCTTCGACGACGCGGTCAATGTCACGCTCGGCCTGCCCTTCATCCGCACCTCGCCCGATCACGGCACCGCCTTCGACATCGCCGGCACGGCCAAGGCCAATCCGGCAAGCCTGATCGCGGCGCTCAAGCTCGCAAGCCGCATGGCGGCTGCGCAAAGCTGATGAGCGCGATCGACGACCTCCCGCCGCTTCGCGAGGTCATTCGCCAGCACGCACTGTCGGCACGCAAATCGCTGGGGCAGAACTTCCTGCTCGACCTCAATCTCACTGCGCGCATCGCGCGTGCCGCCGCGCCGCTCGAGGACTCCACCATCGTCGAGATCGGTCCCGGCCCGGGCGGGTTGACGCGCGCGTTGCTCGCGCTCGGCGCCAAACGCGTCATCGCCATCGAGCACGACGAGCGCGCGATCCCTGCCTTGCGGGATATTTCCGCGCGCTACCCTGATAGGCTCGAGATCGTGCATGGCGATGCCATGACCTTCGACCCGCGTCCGCTGCTCAATGGCGGAAGAGCAAAGATCGTCGCGAACCTGCCTTACAACATCGCGACCCAGCTCCTGATCGGCTGGCTCACGATCGACTCGTGGCCGCCCTGGTACGACATGATGGTCCTGATGTTCCAGCGCGAGGTCGGCGAGCGGATCGTGGCGCGCGAGGACGAGGAGGCCTATGGCCGCCTCGGCGTGCTCGCCAACTGGCGCTGCGAGACGAAGATCCTGTTCGACATTTCGCCCTCCGCCTTCGTGCCGCCGCCGAAGGTCACCTCCTCCGTCGTGCGGCTGGTGCCGCGCGCAGAGCCTCTGCCTTGCGATCGCAAGCTGCTCGAACAGGTCGCAGCAGCCGCTTTCGGGCAGCGCCGAAAAATGCTGCGGCAAAGCCTGAAATCGCTTCAAGCGGATCCCGCTCGCCTTGCCGCCGCCGCAGGTGTCGATGCGACGCACCGTGCCGAGACCATTCCGATATCAGGCTTTGTTGCCATGGCACGTGAATTGGCGGATATACGAAAGCAAGCTGGATAACAGGAATTTCGGAGGAAGGAATATGGCGTTGATGCGTCGGCAGTCCCTGGTCAAGTTCGATGCGCCCTTGTGCGAGACCATCGTCGACACGCCGAAGCCGAAAGGCCGCGAGGTGCTGGTACGCATCGAGCGCTGCGGCCTCTGCCATTCCGACCTGCACATCCAGGACGGCTATGCCGATCTCGGCGGCGGCAAGAAGCTCGACACCACGCGCGGCATGACGCTGCCCTTCACGCTCGGCCACGAGATCGCGGGCGTGGTCGACGAAGTCGGCTCGGACGTGCCGGCGAACCTCGTCGGAGCCAAGAAGGCGGTGTTCCCGTGGATCGGCTGCGGCCAGTGCCGCGACTGCGCCAATGGCGACGAAAACCTTTGCGCGAAGCAGCGCTTCCTCGGCGTCTCCATCGATGGCGGCTTCGCCACCCACGTACTGGTGCCCGACGCGAAGTACCTGCTCGACTACGATCCCCTGCCCGTCAACCAGGCCGCGACGCTGATGTGCTCCGGCGTGACCGCCTACGGCGCGCTCAAGCGCCTAGTCGACCGTCCGCGCCAGCGCAATCTGCTGCTGATCGGCCTTGGCGGCGTCGGCATGATGGGCCTGTCGTTTGCGCAGGCGATGTTCAAGCAGCCGATCACGGTGGCCGATCTCTCGCCGGCCGCACGCGAGACCGCGCTGAAGAACGGCGCAGCCGTCGCCTACGATCCGTCCGAGCCCGATGTGATCAAGCGCATCCTGAAGGAAACCGAGGGCGGCTTCGACGAGGTGGTCGATTTCGCTGGCAATGAGAAGTCGATGGCCTTTGCCGTGGCGGTCGCCGCGCGCGGCGGCAAGGTCGTCGTCTCCGGCCTGATGGGCGGCCAGTTCACCCTGCCGATGGTGCAATGGGTCTACAAGCGCCTGACAGTCGAAGGCTTCATGGTCGGCACGCTCACCGAAGCCCAGGAGCTGATGGCGCTCGCCCGCGCCGGCAAGATCAAGCCGACGCCGATGCGCGAGGAGCCGATGGGCGACGTCCAGAAATGGATCGACGAGCTGCGCGCCGGCAAGGTCGTCGGCCGCATCGTGCTGAAGAACTGACGCGCAGGAAACTCCAGGCAGGCTTAGCGGCGAGATGAGATCTCGCCGCCGCGTTTTCCTCCGCCGAATTAACCCGGAATTGACGCAAGCCCCGGTTCCAAATAGGGGAACCGGTCCATCGCGAACCAAACTCCTCGCCAGCTTTCTCCTTGGAATTCTGGTGAGGCCATGCAGACCATCCGCCGCTTCCTGGCCGATGAAACCGCAGCCACTGCGACCGAATACGGCCTGATCGCAGCCGGCATCGCGCTCGCGATCATCGCCGTGGTCAACAATCTCGGCTCGTCGTTGAAGTTGAAGTTCGGCTCGATCAGCACCTCGCTGAAGTAGCGCGAATCCAGCCCGCGCGCTGAAGGCACGCCGCCGCACGGAACGGCTGCGACCACACCGCGTTGGCAGCGCATGTCCATTCGTTGCACCGTCGAACGCATTCTTCATCGCCTGGAGCTTCCTGGAGCAGAGCGGCGAGCTCGGACCTCCGGACGAGACCGCGAACACCATTCTGGATGCCATCGAAGCGCAGCTCAGGACCGGTGAGCGCCGGCAGTTGATGCTCGCCAACAAGGCGATCGGTGCCTACCGCAAGCAGGTGGCCCAAAGCCGCCTCCTGGCCGAACGCCAGATCCGTCTCGGATAAGAGCCCGCGGCGCCCCACAAGCGCTGGCTCATTTGGAAATTCCGTAGTTCTCCGGATGAGAACAAAGTTCGCAGCGTGTCCTGCGGGCAACGCCGGACGGCGCGACGCCTCGCTGCTGCGAACTTTTCGGTTTCCCGCAAACACTTGTGTTCACTTTGGAACTGTCGGTTCCTGCGCGGAAACGTAGGGTTTTTCCTGGAGATGCCGATTCCCGGCCAACGAAGAGCCCAGAGACAAGAAGAGTGACCGGCCGGCCCAGGAACGATCTGCTGCGAAGGCTCAGCGCCCAGGATTTCGAGCTGCTCGCGCCGCACCTGCAATCGGTCGAGGTCGCCGCGAACCACGTTCTGCATCACGCCGGCGACGGCATCTCCGTGGTCCACTTCCCCTGCGGCCCTGCGTTCGTGTCGTTCGCGGTGCCGGTTGAGGATGACCGCGAGGTCGAAAGTCTCCTGGTGGGCCGCGAGGGCGGGGTCGGTCTTTCCGCAGGCCGCAGCCCGTCGCTGGCCTTTTCCCGCGTCGTCGTGAAGGTCGGCGGCACGCTGGTCCGCCTGCCGCTGCGCGCGCTCGAGCAGGCGCAGCAGCGATCGCCCAGCATGCATGAGATTTTTTCGCGCTACGCAACCTGCCAGTTCGCGCAGCTGCTCCAGACCGCGGCCTGCAACGCGGCGCATTCGATCGAGCAACGCGCGGCGAAATGGATCATCGCGGCCCGAGAGCATATCGGCAGCGACGAAATCCGCCTCACCCATGAGCAGCTCGCCGGCATGCTCGGCGTCTCCCGCAGCTATGCCAGCCGCGTCATCCAGACGTTCAAGGCCAGGCGCATCCTCGCGACCCGCCGCGGCGCCATCCTGATCCTCGATGCGCCGGCGCTCGAGACAAGCGCCTGCACCTGCAACGGTGCGGTGAAGAAGCACTTTCGCGAAGTGCTGGGACGCGCGGCGGGCTAGAACGATCCGCGCAGCCGGAACATATTCGCGTGGCCTGCATTGCCCGACATGGCGCGGTACTTCTTTCATTTCGAGGGCCAGCAACCTCACACCGACACGACCGGTGAAACGCTCCTCGACGACGATGCCGCCTGGCGCGAAGCCGTCCGCCTCTCCCGCGACGTCGAGCATGCGCTGCGCCCCGGCGACAGCTGGACGCTCAGCGTGTTTGACGGAAGCGAGCCTGTCTTCGTGCTTGCAATGGTGACACGGCGGTTTCGCTGACAGCCCTTCCCGTCGCCTCCGCACCGATCACATCAGACCACCAATTGGAACGCCGCGAATGTCCCATGCGTTGGCATCTCGTGAGGCAACGACGGAGTCAAAGCCCATGACGAAGCCGCTGACGAAAACGGTCAAGCCTGTTCCCGCGGAGAACCAGAGCCACAAGGGTCCCGGCAGCACGCCGTCAATTCCGCTCGACACCACCAAGGGCCATCGCGACGACGAGAAGCAGAACATTCGCGAACAGGCCGAGCACGGCAACATCACCCAGAACACCACGAACAGGCGCATGGGATAGTCAGGACCAGGGGCGAAGAGAGGAGACACGAACTTGGTCAATATCGGCAAATGGTACGATCCGATATCCGAGCGCTGGATCGCACCACGTGAATCACGACTGGAGGAAAAGTCCTCTCATGCAAGCGAGAACCACGTCCTTGAGCTGCAGCGGACCATCGAAGTTCAGCGCATCTGGCGCGCACTTGTCGATTGCTGCGCCCGCGACTGATGCTCTTGCGTGCACACCCCGGCGGAGTAACCGCCGCCGGCCGCGCCGTTGTATCCCCGCATGAACGATCCCGCATCACCCGCAGGGCCCGTCGCAACCGCGATGCGCTATCTGTCGACCATCGTCGGCTGCGCCTGCCTGCTGCTGGCCGCGATCTGCATCGCCATCGCCTGTCAGGTCTTCATCCAGACCGGCGTGTTCGCGCAGTCCTACGCGATGATGGGGCTGATCGGCACTGCGCTGGGGTGTCTAGCGCTGACGCTGGCGCGGGTGTGGAAGTAAACACCGATCCCCTCATCATTCCGGCGTGCGTGGCCCGGGGTGGATGCCCGGCACGAGCCCGGGCATGACGGCCCGTAACGCTCCCATGCGATTGCCCTGCACAGAATGTCGCACCGCTTTTCGCCGGCGCGCCGGGCTGGTAGATTGGCGTCATTGCCTTGAAGAATTTTCGCTTTGGGGGTTTTCATGCGCGCGAGGATTTTCAATCGCGTCGTGGGGCTGGCGGCGCTGGCCGCAGCCCTGCTTATCGCCGGGGCGGCGCCGGCCTCGGCCGAGAAGCGCATTGCGCTGGTCGTCGGCAACTCCGCCTACAAGAACATCACGCCGCTCGACAACCCGTCCAAGGACGCGAGCCTGATGGCGGAGACGCTTGCCGCGCTCGGCTTCACACTGGTCGGCGGGCGCGCCCAGCTCGATCTCGACAAGGGCGCGATGGACATCGCGGTGCAGAGCTTTGGCCGGCAGGTCCAGGGCGCCGACGTCGCGCTGTTCTATTATGCCGGTCACGGCGTGCAGGTCGCCGGCTCCAACTATCTCGTGCCTGTCGGCGCCAATCCGACGCGCGAGGCCGATGTCGATTTCCAGATGACCGACGTCAACCTCGTGCTGCGGCAGATGCAGGGATCGGGCACGCGCCTCAACCTCGTGATCCTCGACGCCTGCCGCAACAACCCGTTTGGCTCGCGCGGCCTGCGATCCTCCGACGGCGGCCTTGCGCAGATGCGCGCGCCGGAGGGCACGCTGATCTCCTACGCGACGCAGCCCGGCAACGTCGCGCAGGACGGCAGCGACGGCCACAGCCCCTACACCAAGGCGCTGGCGGCGACGGTCCGGACCGCGGGCCTCGACGTGTTCCAGACCTTCAACCAGGTCGGCCTCGCCGTGAAGCGCGCCACGTCAGGCGCGCAGCAGCCCTGGGTGTCATCCTCGCCGATCGACGGCACCTTCTATTTCGTGCCGCCGACGCAAAGCCCGCCGCCGCAGGTCGCGGCGATGCAGCCCGATCCGCTGCCGGCGGATCGGCTGCGCGCCGATCCCGATCGCGTGCCGCTGCGCGATGCCGCGCTGCTGAGCGAATTGAGCGAGCGGCTCTACGAGCTCAATTTCGATCCTGACTCGCCCGATGGACTGACCCGTGCGATCACCAAGCTCCAGCAGCGGATCTCGATGGCGCCGACGGGCGAGGCAACCGAAGGCCTGCTGCTGCGGATGCGCAAGATGGAGGATCTGAAGCCGTGGGGCTCGATCGTGTACGGGCCCGACAGCAGCAAATGGGGCATATCGTGGAACCACGCCTCGCGGCGCGCGGCGGTGGCGGATGCGCGCGGCAATTGCGCCGGTGCCAAATGTCCGATCGAGCTCTCCTTCTACGGCAACCGCTGCGGCGCGTTCGCGATATCAGACAAGTCCTGGTCGCTGGTCCAGCGCGACAGCATCCAGCACGCCAGGGATGCCGCGCTTGACGAATGCGGCAAGGCTGGCAAAGCTTGCCGCATTATCGGATCCGTCTGCGCCGACGGATCCGGCCGCTGATACCTTTTTCATTTCGGATTGTTTCCTCATGCCCAATGCGGTCGTCCGTACGATCGCCCTTGCGTCCCTCCTCAACCTCGCCCTCGCCTCGTCGTCCGCCTTCGCGCAGTCCGGCAGCGCCGGCGGCTCGATCGGCAACGACGAAAAGTCGCTGTCCGGCTCGCGCCAGGATACTTCTTCAGGCCGCTCGGCCGAACCGGCCGCGCCCTCACGCCGGAGCAAGCCGGCGACCGAGGAACGCTCGTCGCCTCGGCGAAGCGGAGGTGGCGGTGGAGGTGGCGGCGGTGGTTTCGACGGTGCCTGGGCGGTCGTCAGCGTTGGTTGCGGCGGCAGCACGAGCGGCGCTGTCGTCGTGAGCTCGGGCAAGATCATCGGCGAAGGCGTTCGCGGAACCGTCAGCACGGGCGGCTCGGTCAGCACGTTCGGCCAGGGCCAAGGCGTGACCTTTACCAGCGCGGGCCGACTCTCGGGCCGCAGTGGTTCCGGAACGTGGCGCCGCTCCGACGGCTGCGGCGGAACCTGGAGTTCGGCGAAGCAATAGCCCTCGAAAACGCCTGAATTCGCGGTGGAACGAACACCGCGCAGGCCCGATTCAAGCCACATCCTCTCCGGATTTGCGGCTCATTGCCACCCAAGTCTTTGATGACAAAGGGAAGGTAAAGAGTTGCGTTATGCGTAATCGGGAGACCAGGATGGGCAACCGCACCGCGAAGTTCATATCTGCGCTTGTCGGCAGCATCATCGCCGGCGCACCACTGGCCGCCGTGTCGCAGAATGCGCCGGAGGCAACGAGCTCGGCAAATGCCGCCAGCGACTGCCTCGCCTCGCCAAAGGGCGTCGCGCCGCAGGGGCAGCATTGGTACTATCGCCTGGAGCGCGGGAGCAAGCGGCAATGCTGGTATCTGCGCGCCGAAGGCGGCAAGGACAGCGCCAAGGCCGTGCAGACCGCGCAGGCTGCGCCCGATGCACCGACGGCAGATTCAGCAGCGCCGCAGCAGCAGCACCCAGTGCAAGACGCACGCGCCGAATATCTGACGCCGCAGGGCAATACCGCGCCGACGACGCCGAATGCGCCCGCACCAGCGAAAACGGCGCCGATGCAACAAGCTGCCACTCCCTCCGCCGACAGCAACGCGCAGCAGCCCCCGGTCGCCACGCGCTGGCCCGATGCCTCCGCCGCGGCCACGTCGCCCGCACCGCAAGCTGCGCCCTCTCCTGTCGCCTCGCCTGCGCCGCCGAGCGCGAAGCCGTCAAAATCCCCTGCCCCGGTCACGCTTACCGCGGCAGATGCCACCACCGATAAAGCGACCGGCTCGATCCAGACGCTGCTGCTCGTGATCGGTGGCGCGCTGGCGCTCGCCGGCCTCCTCGCCAGCATCATTTATCGCTTCGCAGGCGGACGACGCGTCCGAGTCCAGGATCGTCGCGTCAATTGGGACAATCGGGAGCCGAACGACGACGGCCGCGCACCCTGGCTCGAGGCGATGCCGACTGCCGCGCCGCGCGCGCAACAGCCGCGCCCGGTGGATTTCGATGCCGCCCGTCCCCAGGCGGCCGGGCGTCCCCGAGCTGCCCAGCGCGAAGCCACCCAGCGCGAAGCCGCGCAGCTCAAGGCGATCGATCACGCGATCGATGCCGCCGATCAGCGGGCGCCCCAAGCCAGCAACGAGGTCGCAGAGCTCGACGAGGCCAACATGTTCAACGGAGAGTTCGAGATCGAGGCATCGGCCCCCCGGCTCGCGGCCAACGACATCAATGGCAAAGAGTCGGCCAATCGCGATGACGATGTGCAGATCGAGGACGCCGTCGACGTCGACGTGATCACGGCGATGCTGGAACGGCTGGCGCAGGAAGGACCGCGCCTCGCGAAGCCTAACCTTGAAGTTGGCCTTGCAAACCTCGTACGAAACCAACGAGGCCAGTCCGCCGCTCGCGCTTGAGGCGCTCGGCCTTCAGGATCGACTGCACCTCGGCAAACGCCTCGTCGACCGCGTGGTTGATGACGATGTAGTCGTACTCGGCCCAGTGGCTCATCTCGTGGCTGGCGCGGCTCATGCGCTTGCGGATCACCTCGTCGGAATCCTGCGCGCGCGAATGCAGCCGCTTCTCGAGATCGGCGGCCGAGGGCGGTAAGATGAACACGCTGACGACGTCCGCGCGCGCCTTCTCGCGAAGCTGCTGGGTGCCCTGCCAATCGATGTCGAACAGCACGTCCTGCCCGGCCGACAGCGCCGCCTCGACCGGCGCACGCGGCGTGCCGTAGCTGTTGTCGAACACCGTCGCCCATTCCAGCAGCTCGTCGCCCTTCACCATCGCGTCGAACCTGGACTTGTCGACGAACAGATAGTCGCGGCCGTCGACCTCGCCCGGCCGCATCGCCCGCGTGGTCGCGGAGACCGACATCCGCAGGCCGGGCATGCGGTCGATCAGCAGACGCGACAGCGTCGTCTTGCCCGCGCCCGACGGCGAGGACAGCACGAACATCAAACCACGCCGCTCGACACCGTCAGTTCCGTGACCGCCCGTCGTCATCGATCACTCCAGATTCTGGACCTGTTCGCGGAATTGCTCGACCACGTTCTTCATGGCCAGGCCCGTATTGGTCAGCTCGATGTCGTTCGACTTCGAGCAGCAGGTGTTGACCTCGCGGTGAAACTCCTGCGCCAGGAAGTCGAGCTTGCGGCCGATCGGGCCGCCCTTGCCGATCAGCTCGCGCGCCTGTGCGATGTGGGAGGCGATGCGGTCGAGCTCCTCGCGGATGTCGGCCCTGGTGGCGATCAGGATCGCCTCCTGCATCAGGCGGTCGGAATCGAAACGGTCGGAGGTGTCGAGCAGGGTTGCGATCTGCTCGGCGAGCCTCGCCTTGATCGCCTCGGGCTTGCGGCCCGGCGCGGCTTCCGCCTTCCGCGCCAGCACCTCGACCTCGTCGACCCGCTGGGTCAGGATCTGCCCGAGCGACGTGCCCTCGCGCTTGCGCATCTCGACGAGATCGGCGAGCGCCTTGTCGAAGGCCTCCGCGGCGGCGGCACGCGCGGCCTTGTCCTCCTCCTCGTCACCCTCGGGCTCGGCGACCTCGACGACGCCCTTGATGGCGAGCAGGCCGTCGACGCTCGGCGCGACCGCGTCGACCTTGCCGGCGATCATCGCGGCCGCCTTCAGGACGGCATTGAGCACGTCCTCGTTGACGCGGACGGAGGCTGCGGCGTTGGCACGCTTGACGTTGAGATTGGCGTAGACCGTGCCGCGCGACAGAAGCTCGCCGGCGCGTTTCTTGGCGTGGGCCTCGAGCTCGTCAAAGCCCTGCGGCAACCGCACCCTGAGGTCAAAGCCCTTGGCGTTGACCGACTTCAATTCCCATTCGAACGTATACGGCCCGCTAGCGCCGTGGCTTCGGGCAAAGCCGGTCATGGACGACAGCGCCATCAGGTCAATTTCTCCGGAAACTCAGGATTCGCGAGGCCCATCAGGCCACGCGAATCTTAAGACTATTTTGCAGGAAAGTGGAATCCGCAAAGTCCCGCAGGCAGGTCTGCGCGAACTAGCGCTGGACCACCGGCGGCGACGGCTGCACCGCGCCCTGGCGGGCGGGCGCGGGACCAGCGGGGCGAGCGGCTGGCGGCTTTTTCTGCTGATTGGGCCGCGTCGGCGTGGTCGCGGTCGGCGGATCCGCGGCAGCGCCGGGCGCGGCGGCTGCCGGCGGCTGCGCATCCTCGACCGGCTCGACCGTGTCGTTCTGGATCTGCTTCTCCATCGCGCGCAGCTTGGCGACGTTCTTCTGGTGCGCGTCGTAGGTTTCGGTGAAGGCATGCCCGCCGGTGCCGTCGGCGACGAAATAGAGGTCGCGGGTGCGGGCCGGGTTGGCGGTGGCTTCCAGCGAGGCGCGGCCGGGGTTGGAGATCGGGCCGGGCGGCAGTCCCTCGATCACATAGGTGTTGTAGGGCGAAGGCTGCGTGATCTCGCTGCGCTTGATCGGACGGCCGAGCGTACCCTTGCCGCCGACAAGGCCGTAGATGATGGTCGGATCGGACTGCAGCTTGATTTTCTGCTTGAGCCGGTTGGCGAATACGGCGGCGACACGGCTGCGCTCGTCCGGCTTGCCGGTTTCCTTCTCGACGATCGAGGCCAGCGTCACCAGTTGTTCCGGCGATTTCACCGGAATGTCCTGGCTGCGGCGCTCCCAGATCTCGGCCAGCACGCGCTTGTGCGCCTGTTGCATGCGCTGGATCACCTGATCGCGCGGGGTCCCGCGCGGGAACTTGTAGGTCTCGGGCAGCAGCGTGCCTTCACGCGGCAACTCGCGGACGCTGCCGGTGAAGATGTCGTTGTCGGACAGCCGCGCCACGATCTGCTCGGAGGTCAGGCCTTCCGGGATCGTGACGGAATGCTGCACCACCTTGCCCTCGACGATGGTGGCGATGACGTCGCGCAAGGAGGCGTTCTTTTGGAACGAATATTCACCCGGCTTCAGGTCCGAGCTCGCCTTCAGCGCGGCGACGCTGGCGATGAACACCCAGGGATTGACGTCGGCCACGCCTTCCCGGTTCAGCGTCTCGGCGATGTCGCGCTTGCCGGCTCGCTGCGGGATGTTGACGATCTTGTCTTCCTTCAGCGGCCCCGGCGCCTCGAGCAACTGCCGGCCGTAATAGTAGACGCCGCCGGCGCCCAACATGGCGATCAGCAGAAGGGTGATGATGGCGTTGCCGACGATCACGAAGGGATTGCGCGCCCGGTCCGATCGCCTCGGCGGCGGCGGAACCTGCTCGGGCTCCAGCGCTGCCCGCGGACTCCGGGGCGAAATGGGCGGCCTTTCACTCATCGAAGCAACCTGAATCCTGCCGGTTCAATCGCGGCCAGGCAATCGCTTGCCGAGCCAATGCACGCGCCCACGGGGTATGACTATCGCCGAATACGGCAAAACGGTGGATTCGTTTCAAACGCAAACTAATGAACCAGGCGGCGGAAGATCACCGACGCGTTGGTACCGCCAAAACCGAAAGAATTCGACAACGCGACGTTGACCTCGCGCTCCTTCGCAATGTGCGGCACGAGATCGATCGCAGTCTCGACCGACGGATTGTCCAGATTGATGGTCGGCGGCACGACATTATCGCGAATCGCGAGAATGGCGAAGATCGCCTCGATCGCGCCGGCGGCACCAAGGAGATGGCCGGTCGAGGATTTGGTCGAGGACATCGCGACCTTGGAAGCGGCGTTGCCGAGCAGCCGCTCGACCGCACCGAGTTCGATCTCGTCGCCGAGCGGCGTCGAGGTGCCGTGGGCGTTGATGTAGTCGAGATCGGATGCCGTGAGGCCGGCGCGCTTGAGCGCTGCCGCCATGCTGCGGAAGCCGCCATCGCCATCGGGCGACGGCGAGGTGATGTGATAGGCATCGCCCGAAAGACCGTAGCCGATCACCTCGGCGTAGATCTTGGCGCCGCGACGCTGAGCGTGCTCGAGTTCTTCCAGGACGAGGACGCCGGCGCCCTCGCCCATCACGAAGCCGTCGCGGTCCTTGTCGTAGGGGCGCGATGCCTTCTCGGGCGTTTCGTTGAAGCCGGTCGAGAGCGCGCGCGCGGCATTGAAGCCGGCAATGCCGATACGACTGATCGGCGACTCGGCGCCGCCGGCAACCATGACGTCGGCATCGGCCAGCGCAATCAGACGGGCGGCGTCGCCGACCGCATGTGCACCGGTCGAACAGGCCGTGACCACCGAATGGTTGGGCCCCTTCAGGCCGTGCGCGATCGAGACGTAGCCGGAGGCAAGATTGATGAGGCGGCCCGGAATGAAGAACGGCGACACCCGGCGCGGTCCGCGCTCCTTCAGGAGGATCGCGGTTTCGGCAATGCCGGTGAGGCCGCCGATGCCGGAACCGATCATGGTGCCGGTCGCACACTTGTCCTCTTCGGTCTCGGGATGCCAGTTGGCATCATCGAGCGCCTGGCCGGCTGCGGCCATGCCGAAGATGATGAAGTCGTCGACCTTGCGCTGGTCCTTCGGCTCCATCCAGGTATCGGGATTGAAAGTATCGTTCGTGCCGTCGCCGCGCACGACGGTGCAGGCGTATTTGGTCTGAAGATCGGAGACATCGAAGCTCTCGATCCTGCGTGCGCCGCTTTCGCCGTTGAGGATGCGTTTCCAGGTCGGTTCGACGCCGCAGCCGAGCGGCGACACCATGCCGAGACCAGTGACGACAACCCGCCTCATATTCGAAAACTCCGCATCGAAAGATTCACGGCCAATAACAAGAAACCGGCTGACCGCTGGTCAGCGGCCCGTCCGGTTTCAATGTTGTCCCCGCGAAAATGAAGAGCCTTAGCTCTTCGCGTTCTTCTCGAGAAACTTCGTGGCGTCGCCGACGGTGAGAATCGTCTCCGCGGCGTCGTCCGGAATCTCGCAACCGAATTCTTCTTCGAACGCCATCACCAGCTCGACGGTGTCCAGACTGTCGGCGCCGAGGTCGTCGATGAAGCTCGCAGCGTCGACAACCTTCTCGGGTTCAACACCAAGGTGTTCGACCACGATCTTCTTAACCCGCTCGCCAATGTCACTCATTGCATAACCTCGTGTTGTTCCCTGTAGACCCGACCCCCCGGGACGATACGAGCCGTCGTGGTCGTTGACTGCCTTCGCTTACGAACTTTGATTGGCCCCATCTTAACCGATGCAGGCCCGGCGAGACGGCCAAGGCTCCGCATCGCCAATATACAGGGTTTCAAAAACCTGCAATGGCGTTCTTTGCCCATCCGTTGAGCGTCCGGTTATCATACTTCAACTGCCTTGACTACAAGCCTCATTTCGCACCGGAAACGGCCGTTTGCCGCATCCCGCACCGCCCTTGTGGGCAGTGCGGAAGGAGACGTCAGATCATGGCCATGCCGCCGTTGACGTGGATGGTTTGTCCCGTGACGTAGGCCGCTTCGTTCGAACTCAGGTAGACGGCGGCGGCTGCGATGTCCTCCGGCGTCCCCAGGCGGGCAGCCGGAACCTTGGCCAGAATCGTCTCGCGCTGCTTGTCGTTGAGCGCATCGGTCATCGGCGTCTTGATGAAGCCCGGCGCGATGCAGTTCGCGGTCACGCCGCGCTTGGCGTATTCGGCACCGAGCGTCTTGATCATGCCGATCAGGCCGGCCTTCGATGCCGTGTAGTTGCCCTGCCCGGGATTGCCGGTGACGCCGACGATCGACGTGATGGCAATGATACGGCCGAAGCGCTTGCGCATCATCAGCTTGGTCGCGGCGCGCGCCAGGCGGAAGGTCGAGGTCAGATTGATGTTGATGACCTCCTCCCAGTCCTCGTCACGGAGCTGGACGAAGAGATTGTCGCGGGTGATGCCGGCATTGGCGACGAGAATGTCGACCTGCCCCATCGCGGCTTCCGCAGCGGGCACCAGCGCCTCGACCTCGTCGGCCTTGGAGAGATTGCAGGGCAGCACATGGGTACGCTCGCCGAGCTTGCCGGCAAGTTCATCCAGCACTTCCTTGCGCGTTCCGGAGATCGCAACGGTAGCACCCTGCGCGTGCAGCGCCTGCGCGATCGCGCCGCCGATGCCGCCGGTCGCGCCGGTGACGAGCGCCTTTTTGCCAGTCAGGTCGAACATTGAAAAACTCCTTCAGGCCTGCTTCGCAGAGGCCAATGCATCCTTGGCAGCGGCAATGTCGTTGGGACCACCGACCGACACGCCGACGGCGCCGTCCGCAATGCGCTTGACGAGACCAGACAGCACCTTGCCGGCGCCGATCTCGAAGAAGCGGTTGACGCCCTGCCCTGCCATATAGGCAACCGACTCGCGCCAGCGCACCGTGCCGGTGACTTGCTCGACCAGGCGGCGACGGATCTCGTCGGGATCGCTGATGGCGCTCGCCAGCACGTTCGACACCAGCGGCGCCGCCGGCGCCTTGATCGTGACCTTCGCCAGCGCCTCCGCCATGGCGTCGGCGGCGGGCTGCATCAACTTGCAATGGAACGGTGCGGACACCGGCAGCAGCATTGCGCGCTTGGCACCCTTGGTCTTGGCGATCTCGACGGCGCGATCGACCGCAGCCTTGTCGCCGGAGACGACCACTTGCCCGCCGCCATTGTCGTTGGCGGCCTGGCAGACCTGGCCCTGTGCCGCCTCGCCTGCGACCTCCATGGCGGCCTCGTAGTCGAGACCAAGGAGAGCGGCCATCGCACCGGCGCCGACCGGCACGGCTTTTTGCATTGCGAGACCGCGGGTGCGAAGCAACCGCGCGGTATCCGAGATCGTCAGGCTGCCGGCCGCGGCCAGCGCCGAATATTCACCGAGCGAGTGGCCGGCCACGAAGGCCGCGTCCCGTCCCACGGAAAACCCGGCTTCGGCCTCCAGCACGCGCAGGGTGGCGACAGATACCGCCATCAGCGCCGGCTGGGCGTTCTCGGTAAGCTGGAGCGTTTCTGCCGGACCATCCCAGATGATCGCCGTCAGCTTCTCCCCAAGCGCGGCATCGACCTCGTCGAACACGGCGCGCGCCACCGGAAAGGCGTCGGCCAGGGCCTTGCCCATGCCAACCGCCTGGGACCCCTGCCCCGGAAATGTGAATGCTGCCGTCATGGCGCTCCCTGCTTGTCGGGCGTGATCCCTGCGAGAACCGGCAGCCGATGACGCACGGCCTTAGGCCATGGTTCCGGATCATGCTCCAAAGGGGGCCGTAGACACTGTCCGGGGCCGGAATGTCAAGCCAAGATAGGAACTTCGCCCGGGATTCGACGGGGAATGCTAGCCCTAGAATCCACCATTGGTTTGATTGGCGTCGACCGCCGCCCCTGCCTGCGCGCGGCGCGCGCTGTTCACGAGTTGCCCCGGCCGGTCATCCCGGTCCGGCTTCGCGGTCGCCAGCCGCAGCACCGCGGCGTAGCCCGGCTGCACCTCCATGCGGCCGGCGTGCCGGCTCGCACTCAGCAGGCGATGCACCTTCGGCAGATTGTAGCAGGGCACGTAGAACAAGAGATGATGCTCGAGGTGATAGTTCACGTAGTACGGCGCGATGAACAGCCGCTCGAGGAAATTCGCATGCGTGGTGCGGGTGTTGCGCAAGGGATCGCTGCTGTCGGGCACGACGGCGTGCTCGGCGATGTTGCGGATGCGGGTGATGACCATCATCCAGGTCAACAGCGGCACCAGCCATAGCAGCGGATAGGCCCACCACACGCCGGCTGCCGCAAGCGCAGCGAACATCGCGGCATTGGCGAGGCATTGCGGGCCGAGCTTCTCCCAGAAATGCGCCGCGCGCTGCCGCAACGTCCAGTCCTTCGGCCCGAGCGCATTGAGCAGTTGCGCCTTGCGCTGCTGGTAGCCGGTCTGCCCGGTGATGTCGCGAATGAACTTGCGGCGATAGCTCAGCCTGGTGATCGGAAACGGCGCCGACAGCACGAGATCGGGGTCGTCCTCCTGCTGGGTGCGCGCGTGATGCTGAAGGTGGTAGCGCCGATAGCTGCGCGTCTCCGCGAAGAGAGGATAGGCGCAGAACCATTGGCTCAGGGCCAGATTGGTCTTCTCGTCAGCGGACAGGCAGCCATGCGCGCCATCATGCATCAGGATCGCGAGCCCGAGCTGGCGCGAACCGATGATGGCAACGGCGAGAATGTAGGTGATCGGGTTGGGCCACCACGCCACCAAAGCGATCGCTGCGACAATGAGTGCCCAGGCGTGGGCGATCAGCGCGGCGCCTTTCCAGGTCACGCGCTGGCGCACGTCGGCGAGCTGGTCGTCGGTCAGGAAATCGCGGGCACGCATGCGAAGTGCGGTCATGGCCTAACCCTCCTCATTCGAACTGCCAGATGCGTCGCGCTCGTCGACCAGACGGAGCCGCGCCGCGTCGCTGGCTGATTTCGCCTGCTCGCCGAGCACACGCAGCATCTCGGCGCACAATTCATCCGGCGACCGGCCCATCGCGTACCCCTCGAGAATGACGCCGATGGCGACGGCCCAGAACCGCCGCGAGCTTTCGTCGGGCGCACGCAGGGAGCGCCAGCCGTGCCGCGCGACCTGGCTCGCATAGGCGCGTGCGCCTTCACCGTGCAGGCGCTCGATGGTGCGCTCGACCAGCGGCGCAAGATCCTGGCGCCGCCGGGTCAGCGTCAGCGCCTCGGCGAAGAAGGCGACCGAATCGCTTGCCGTCACGGACTCGGCCAGCGCACGGGTGTAGTCCCGCGGCGTGCGCGCTTTCAGCGCCGCCTGCTCCGTCGCCCGCGCCAGATACAGCAGCTCGCGGCAGGCGCATTCGACGAACAGCGCCTCCTTGGTGCGGAAGTAATAGGTGATCTGGCTCGGGAACGCGTCCGCGGCCGCGGCGATGTCGGTGATGGCCGTGCCGGACAGCCCCCGATCCCTGAACAGCGGGCTCGCCGCATCCAGCAGCAGCGACCGCATCTTGCGGCCGGCCGAACGTGTGGCCCGTGCCGCATGCTTGGGGTCGCCAGCCGCCTCTAACGGCTCATGGACCGACTTTTCCGCCATTGGGGTCCTCTGCGTTGATTTATTTGTATGCTATACAAACAAATAAATCAAGCTGGTATGGTCCGGGAGGACCGGTCCCGCTGCCCGCACCGGAACCATCCGGGGCCGAAAGCACGGCCTCCAACCTTGCAAAGCCGGCCAAAATCCGTATAAGCGCGCCATCCGCAGACCCCGGCCGGGAGCTGAACGGACGGTCTCAGCAAATCATTCGTGATTTTGGTGTGGCAGGGCCAGTCGGCCCGTCGTCCCGTGTTTCCGCCTTCTGAGCTTAATCCCAGAGTCCTTTCCGAAGGCCTCTTAAGGGCTTGACGCCGGGCGATGCGCCAACATGAGGAAAGGACCATTATGGCTCTCTATGAGCATGTTTTTCTCGCGCGCCAGGACGCGAGCACGCAGCAGGTCGAAGAGCTGACTGCGCAGATGACCGGCATCGTCGAGGGTCTCGGCGGCAAGGTCACCAAGACCGAGAATTGGGGCGTTCGCTCCCTCACCTACCGCATGAACAAGAACCGCAAGGCGCACTTCGTGCTGCTCAACATCGACGCGCCGTCCGCGGCGATCGCCGAGATCGAGCGCCAGGAGCGCATCAGCGAAGACGTGATCCGCTATCTCAGCGTCCGCGTCGAGGAGCTCGAGGAAGGCCCGTCGGCGATGATGCGCAAGGCTGACCGCGACCGCGAGCGTGACGACCGTGGCGGCGGCTTCCGCGGCGATCGCGAAGGCGGTGGCTTCCGTGGCGACCGCGAGGGTGGTTTCCGTGGCGGCGATCGCGACGGTGGTGGCTTCCGCGGTGACCGCGGTCCGCGCCGTCCGCGCGACGAAGCTGAAACGACAACGCCGGATGCGGAGTAAGATCAATGGCTGAAGCTGGTGCACGCCGTCCGTTTTTCCGTCGTCGCAAGAGCTGCCCGTTCACGGGCGCAAACGCTCCGAAGATCGACTACAAGGACTCCAAGCTCTTGATGCGCTACGTCTCCGAGCGCGGCAAGATCGTGCCGAGCCGCATCACCGCGGTGTCGGCCAAGAAGCAGCGTGAGCTCGCCCGCGCCATCAAGCGCGCGCGGTTCCTGGGCCTGCTGCCCTACGTCATTCGCTAAGACGAATTCGGCCGGCGGCGACATCGCCGCCGGCCGCGCTTTTTTGATTTCATAAGGCTTCCGGGTCGTCCGGTCGCCGATGGTTGGGGCGAGATGCCTCTAACCGCTCGAAGGGAGCGGGACAGCTGATGATGACTCTTGGACTGATAGCTCTGATCGCCGGCGCTGCGTCGGCCCTGATGTTCGCCTCGATCGTGTCGGGCGCGCTGATCTCGCTCGTCCTGTTCTATCTCGCGCCGCTGCCGCTGATGGTCGCCTCGATCGGCTGGGGCCCGCTTTGCGCGAGCCTCGGCGGCATCGCCGCTGCGATCGGCCTCGGGGCCCTGTTCGGCCTGCCCTACTGCATCGCCTTTGCCGTCACCGTCGCGCTGCCCGCGTGGTGGCTCGGCCATCTCGTCCTGCTCAGCCGGCGGGTCGGACCCGTCGCGCCGGAAGCCGCCACCGAGCCGCCGGCCGAGCCCGAGCTCGAATGGTATCCGGTCGGCCGCATCCTGCTGTGGATCGCGGGCTTCGCCGCGCTGACCACGATCGCCGCCCTGCTCACGCTCGGCACAGACGCCGAGACCATCACCGGCACGCTGCGGCGCGGCTTGATGCGCCTGCTCCGCACCGCCGACCCGCAGACATCGGGCGAAGCCGGTCAGTTCGTCGACGCACTGGTGCTCATCGCCCCGGCCGCCGCCACCATCGTCGCGATGATGACGCTCACCCTCAATCTCTGGCTCAGCGGCAAGATAACGGCGACATCGGGCCGCCTGCTGCGTCCGTGGCCGGACATGATGACGGCCGAGCTGCCGCCGATGACGCTGGTGGCGCTCTGCATCGCGCTCGCGTTCTGCTTCACCGGCGGATTGCTCGCCATGGTCGCGCAGATCACGACGGCAGCGCTGATGATGGGCTATGCGCTGACCGGTTTTGCCGTGCTGCACACGCTGACGCTGGCGCTGAAGAGCCGCACCTTCTGGCTCGGCTCGACCTATGCCGTCGTCGTGGTGTTCGGCTGGCCCGTCATCGCGATGGTGATCCTCGGCCTTGCGGATGCCGTGTTCGGCTTCCGCGAGCGCTTCCTGCGCAGCCGCCAGCCACCGCCGCTGCCGACCTCTTAAGTTCAACCCCAAAACCCAACTCACTCAACACTTCAAAGGAGAACGAATATGGAAGTCATTTTGCTGGAACGCGTTAGCAAGCTCGGCCAGATGGGCGAAGTCGTGAAGGTTCGCGACGGCTATGCCCGCAATTTCCTGCTCAAGCGCGGCAAGGCGCTGCGCGCCACCGCCGACAACCGCGCCAAGTACGACGGCATGAAGGCCGATCTCGAGGCTCGCAACCTCCAGTCCAAGGGCGAGGCGTCCAAGGTCGCCGAGAAGATCCAAGGCAAGAACATCATCGTGATCCGTCAGGCTTCCGAAGCCGGCCAACTGTTCGGCTCGGTCACGGTGCGCGACGTCGTCATTGCGTTCGAAGCCGACGGTGTCTCGCTTGAGCGCCCGCAAGTGCAGCTCGACGCGCCGATCAAGACCATCGGCAAGCACACCATCACCGTCGCCGTTCACCCCGAGGTCGAGGTCGAGGTTTCCGTCACGGTTGCGCGCAGCCAGGACGAGGCCGAGCGCATCAACCGCGGCGAGGACATCTCGACCCGCAACGAGGACCGCGATGCGGCCGCCGAAGCGATCGCCGCCGCCGGCGAGTTCTTCGATCCGGAAGCCCAGCAGGACGACGAGCCGGCGCCGGCTGCGGACGAGACCGAGAAGTAAACCCGCGTTCGCGCAGGTTGCGACGCCCGGCCGCCTCAGGCGGCCGGGCTTTTCGTTTTCGCGGCGACGTCCTCGCTCAGCATCGCGATCGAAGCGAGCGCAGTTGCCGTGTGCTTCTCGACACCGTCGTTGACGCAAAACACGTCGGCCGCGACCACCGAGACCTGGCGGCCCGGCTTGATCACCCTGGCCCGGCAGATCAGCTTCTCGCCGACCGCCGGCGACAACAGATTGAGCTTGTATTCCGCCGTCAACGCCGGCTGGCCGCGCGAGGTCGCCGCTGCGATCGTCGTGGCGTTGTCGACCAGGAAGGCGGTGACGCCGCCATGGAAGAAGCCGTGCTGCTGGAGCAGCTCGGGCCGGCGCGCGACCGCAATCGTGCAGGTGCCGCGCGACAATTCCGAGAGCTCGGCGCCCACCAGGTTTATAAAACCCTGACGGCCGACATTGGCGTGGATGCGCTCGGCTACGGCTGCGAATTCGGGATCTGCTTCGGCTCGCATGCGGCTTCTCCTATTGCTTGTGGATGCGATCGGGCGGGCGCAGCGCACGGATGGCACAGGCGACAAGCGTGTCGGCTTCGCTGCGCGGATCGGCGCGGTCACGTCCCGAGAGAAAGGCGCGGCAGAAGATCTGGGCAGGGCCGATGAGCTGGCTGACGAACATCACCGGCGTCATCGGCAAAAGCTCGCCGCCGGCAACCAGCGGCGCGCGCCAGCGCTCGATGCCTTCGGCAAGGCGCGCATTCTGCGCGCGCTGAGCGTCGCGGACGTCCTCGCTCCATTCGCTGCGCGATATCTCGAAGAGATAGCGGGCCTCGCGTCGGCTCGACACCACCCAGTCGAGATGGGCCCGGATCAACCGATCGATGCCCTGCCCGGCCCTCGGCATCGGATCGAGCGCGGCCAGCACCGCGGCGTGATAGTGCCGCAGCACCTCCAGGAACAGCGCGCCCGCCAGTTCCTTCTTCGATCCGAAGACATGAAAGAAGCTGCCGTTGGAGGCGCGTGCCCGGGCGCGGATCGCGGCCACCGTCGCGGCTTCGAAGCCGACGCGGTCGAACACGAAAAGCCCGGCCGCCAACAGGTCGTCACGCACGCTCGTCGTCATCGACGCCTCCTGGAGCACCACTCTAGAGTAACGCTCTAATTGCGGTCAAGACGATGCGAAGGCCGCGATGCGTGCGGCCTTCGCAAATCGACGGAAAATCTGGCTCGCTTAGCGCGAAATCGGCGGTGTGGGCGGACCGGACGAGTCGGCTGGCCCCGCCGCGGGCGGAGCCGCAGCGGTCGCGGGCGGCGCAGGCTCCAGCGGCTTGGTTGCCGGTTCGGAGCTCGCGGCCGGCTTGGGAGCAGCCTCCTCCGCCGGCTTGGCCTCGGCGGGCTTCGCGGCGGCAGACGGTGCAGCCGGCGTGACCTGCGGTACCGGATCGGGCCGCAGCGCCGGCGTATCGCTGCCGCGCGGCTCGACCTTGGCACTATCCGGCCTGGCCTCAGCCGGCTTCTCCGCCGGCTTGTTCTCGGGCTTCGCCTCGTCACGGCCGGGCTCGACCTTGGCCGTGTCGGGCCTGGTGTCGGACTTGGGCTCGGCCTTCGGCTCGCTCTTCTTGTCTTCAACGGCCGGCGCGGCGGCGTCGACCTTCGGGGCTTCCTCGGTCCCGGGCTTGGCGCGACGCTTGGCTTTGCGTCCCTCGGGCGCTGCCTGGCCCTCGGGCTTCGCACCTTCCTTCGATCCCTCCTCGGGTGGCCGTGCCGCGCGCTTCTGGCGCGCGCCCTCCGGCGCGGGAGCGGCACCCTCGCCATCCGGCTTGGCGGTTTCCTGGGAGCGCTGGCGGCGTCCCTGATGCTCCGGCGCCTGGCCAGGCGCGGTATTGGCTTCCTTCTCCTTGGCGCCGTCCTTTTTGTCCTTGCCGTCCTTGGACTGGTAGCGGGTGTCGGTGGCACCGTTGGAGACGAGATAGGACGCGAGCACGCCGGCCATATCGGAGCTGGTCGTGTAGTGCTGACGCAGGAAGCCCGGCAGCGAGCCCGGCGCCACCGTCTTCAACAGACCGCGCGGGCTCTTGTGGCAGGCACTGCAGGTCTGCGCGAAAAGCTGGGATGGGGCCTTGCCGGCCTCGAGGTTCGTCGCCTGCGCAAGGACGGTATCGGTCGCGCCGAAGCCGATCAGAAGCAATACCGTCGCGAGGCTGAGCGCTCGGCTCGACATTCCCATCATCTCCATTGAATTTACGCGAATGCAGCCGGCATAGGGCGCCGCGGCGGGTCACCTTTTAACGGATTGAGCCGCGAATGGAAGCAGCCTCCACACGCAAGGATGTGATTAAGCGCTTTTGGAATATCGGCTGTGATCACAGCGCAATA
Source organism: Bradyrhizobium sp. LA2.1 (assembly GCF_040547725.1). Classification (NCBI taxonomy): domain Bacteria; kingdom Pseudomonadati; phylum Pseudomonadota; class Alphaproteobacteria; order Hyphomicrobiales; family Nitrobacteraceae; genus Bradyrhizobium; species Bradyrhizobium sp. LA2.1. Next base: position 356,970 of record NZ_JBEPQI010000002.1, on the reverse strand, counting down.
GCGCTGCAGTTTGTTCGAGTGCCGGTGGCCTCGTGAGACGACGCGTCGCTTGTCGGAAGCGGCACATCGTCGCAAAGTCACGACGCCGCAGACACCCGTCATCGTGCGCGCGAAGGCGGCGCCGAACCCGGGCCTGACGCTGGTTGGTGAATGAATCCTAATGACGCAGGGTCGAGATCTGGGACGATCGGAAAGAGGCTGTCAACGCCAGTTGCGCCCGCAGGTCCGCGAGGGTCTCGGGCGAGACCGGCTCGCGCCGCACTTCGGGCCGCTCGGCGTGCTGCATGGCCGCGATGAGGCCCGACAGCCAAAGCCGGCTGGCCGCCTCGCTTCGCCAATTCTGCTGCCGTTCTGGCCGCATCGCTCGCCTCGTTCCCTGGTGGCGGGAGACAACCCCCCGCCCGCCTTCCTGTTCCGGGTCGTACCCCGAAAGAATCCGGGGAGATGTGATCTGTTTCACATAAGTCTCGTCGGGCCCGGCTTAGACCGTCGCCATGAGCAAGCGGACCCAAACCTCATTCGACGTGCAGGACGACCTCCGCACCGATTACGCCCTGATCGCCACCGGCGTCGGAGCGGCCCTGGTTGCGCTGGTCTACCTCCTGCTGGTCTGAATCCGAGCCCAAAGCTCCCGGCGTGCGTCATTTCGCGCGCTTCTTGATGCGTCTGCGCGCCAATCCATTAGGTTCATGTCACCCGGAGTTTTCCGTGGCGCGGTCACGGCCGCTTCCGGGACGGGCGAGTTCCGCAAAAACCGTCAAGCGCGGCGCGTGCCGCGGCTGCCAATCATCCACCATTTTAACTGAGCGGTTGATAGCGGTCAGCTTTTGCTTCCGCTTTGGCCTGAGGCGGCGCTTTATCCCGGCCCCGTATCCGCCCCAGAAAATTGCTAACGCTCGACCATGGCCCTGACTGATTCGAACGTCCTCAAACTCGCGCCCGAGCCCGGAACTCCGGCGTATCGGAGCGCGCCGCATAATATCGAGGCGGAACAGAGCCTTCTCGGCGCGATCCTGGTCAACAACGACGCCTTCTACCGCGTCTCCGACTTCCTCGAGCCGAAGCATTATTTCGAGCCGCTGCATCAGACCATCTACGAGACGGCCAGCAGCCTGATCCGGATGGGCAAGATCGCCACGCCCGTCACGCTGAAGACGTTCCTCCCGGCCGACACCGATGTCGGCGGCATGACCATCGGGCAATATCTGGCGCGGCTCGCGGCGGAAGCGACCACCATCATCAACGCCCAGGACTACGGCCGCACCATCTATGATCTGGCGCTGCGACGCGACCTGATCGGCATCGGCGAGGACATGGTCAATGTCGCCTATGACGCGCCGGTCGACTTCGCGCCGCGGGCGCAGATCGAGGACGCCGAGCGCCGCCTGTACGAACTCGCCGAATCCGGCCGTTATGACGGCGGCTTCCAGAAATTCTCGCAGGCGTTGGCGGTCGCGGTCGATCTCGCGGCCAAAGCGTTCCAGCGCGATGGAAAGCTGTCCGGCATCTCGACCGGCATGCGCGACCTCGACACCAAGATGGGCGGCCTCCAGCACTCCGACCTCATCATTGTGGCCGGACGCCCGGGCATGGGCAAGACTTCGCTGGCGACCAACGTCGCCTACAACGTCGCCAAGGCCTATGTCGGCGAGGTCCAGGCTGACGGCACCATGAAGGCCGCCAATGGCGGCGTGATCGGCTTCTTCTCCTGCGAAATGTCGGCCGACCAGCTCGCCACGCGTATCGTCGCCGAGCGCACCGGCATTCCCTCCTCCCACATCCGCCGCGGCGGCATCTCGGAAGCCGATTTCGACAAGATCCGGGAAGTCTCGATCGAGCTGCAGTCGCTGCCGTTCTATGTCGACGCGACCGGCGGCCTGTCGATCGCGCAGCTGATGGCACGCGCGCGCCGGCTGAAGCGGCAGAAGGGCCTCGATCTCCTCGTGATCGACTACATCCAGTTGCTCTCCGGATCCGGCAAGCGGAGTGACAACCGAGTACAGGAAATCACGGAGATCACGACCAGCCTGAAGGCGCTCGCCAAGGAGCTCAACGTTCCCGTGATCGCGCTGTCCCAGCTCTCACGCCAAGTCGAATCCCGCGACGACAAACGGCCGCAGCTCTCCGACTTGCGTGAATCCGGATCAATCGAGCAGGACGCCGACGTCGTCCTGTTCGTTTACCGCGAGGAATATTACCTCGCGATGAAGGAGCCCCGCCCCGGCACGCCCGAACACGAGAAGTGGCAGCTTGACATGAGTCTTGCGCACGGAAAGGCCGAGGTCATCATCGGCAAGCAGCGTCACGGCCCGACAGGCACCGTCGATTTGGCGTTCGAAGCCTCGGTCACCAGGTTCGGCGACCTCGCGCCTGACAGTCAGTTGCCGGTTCGCAGCGGCAACGACTACTGAGTTCCTTGAACCAGACCGGCCTCTTGCGTAAAACGGCGCCATGACAATGGCGTCCGACCCGAAAATGATCCCGCAATCCGGCCTCCTCTCCGCGGAGGCCAATCAGGCTGCCGCGCTCGCAGCCTATGGCGGCGTGCTCACCGTCGATCTCGACGCCATCATCGCCAACTGGCGCAAGCTCGAGAAAACGGCTGTGCCGGCCGAATGCTCGGCCGTGATCAAGGCCGATGCCTATGGCTGCGGCGCCGCGCAGGTCTCGCGGGCCCTGAGCAAGGCCGGCTGCAAGACCTTCTTCGTCGCCACCATCGAGGAAGCGCGCACAGTGCGCGAAGCCGTGCCGGAGGCCGCGATCTACGTGCTCGGCGGCTATTTCCAGAACACCGGCGAGCACTACGCCAGGATCAATTGCCGGCCGGTGATCGGCGATCTCAACGAGCTTGCCGAATGGGACGTGTTCTGCCGCCGCACCGGCTGGACCGGAGGCGCCGCTGTTCACATCGACACCGGCATGAACCGGCTCGGGCTGACGCTTGCGGACGCGCAGGCCATCATCCCCCGCATCAACGCCGGCGATCACGGCATCACGCTGGTGATGAGCCATCTGGTCTCGGCCGAGCAGCTCAACAGTCCCGTGAATGCAAAACAGCTGGCAACCTTCCGCAGTATCGCCAGCGAATTTTCCGGCGTGCCGGCTGCGCTTGCCAATTCCTCCGGAATCTTCCTCGGCGCGCCCTTCCAGTTCGACCTGGTGCGGCCGGGCGCAGCGCTCTACGGCGTCAACCCGACGCCTGAGGCCGACAACCCGATGCAGCCCGTGGTCGACCTCAAGGCGCGCATCGTGCAAACCCGCAATGTCGAGCGCGGCGAGAGCGTCGGTTATGGCGGTACCTGGACCGCGCGGCGGCCGACAAAACTCGCAATCATCGCAGTCGGCTATGCCGACGGCTATTTCCGCGCCGCCAGCTCCAATGACGGCACCCGCGGCGCCGAGGTCGTTGTCGCCGGCAAGCGCTGCCCGGTCGCGGGCCGCGTTTCGATGGACCTGATCGCGATCGACATCACCGACTTGGCCCCGAATGCGGCGCGGCGCGGCCACATGGTGACGCTGCTCGGCGAGGGCATCACCGTCGACGAGCTCGCGCATCATTTCGGCACGATCGGCTACGAGGTGCTGACCAGCCTCGGCCACCGCTACGCCCGCGTCTACAAGGGCGGTAATGAGGTGGAGCCGCTGGTCAAGCTGGAGCCCGCGCCGACGGCCGAGCAGCCGCCCTCCCCGCCGCCGATTGAGCAGCCCGCGAGCCCGCCGCCGCTGCCGAGTTAGGGACGCGCCCGTTCTTCGGGCGCGGCGCAGCGCTCCTTCAGCAATGCGCTGCAGAGCCGGGGCCATCTCCCCGCACCGTACTGTGTCGCTTTCTGGGTCCCGGCTCTGCGGAGCAGCGTCACACGCTGCGCCGCGTCCGGGACACGAGACTTACTTCTTCCGGCTGTCGAGCGCCGTCTTGCAGGACGCGCTGAGCTGATCGCGCTTGGCGTTGAGGCAGGCGATGATCTTGCCGCCACCGGGCGCGATGCCGGCGCAGAATTTGTCATAGTCCGCCTTGCACGCGCCGCGCGGATCGGACGATTGTGCCGACGAGACACCGGAGAACGCGACGACGAATGCGACGATGGCGAGGCTCAGACTGGACTTCAACATGGATTTGGATCTCCGGTGGCGGCGCAAACGACCGCGGCCGCAATCTCTACATGAAGATTGCGGCACTCAACGTCAACCGAATCTGTCCTACGACCGCGCGGCGAAGCCTGATGTCGCTGCCTCGCCCGTGGTCCTAGGGGCGATGATGCTTCATCGATCTCATCGCGCTCTATTATCCGCGCACCTTGTTATCGATAACCCACGCATCCATGCTCTCTTTGCACGCGTTGCCGATATGGCTCCTGTACCTGTTCAGGCAAGCAACAATGCGCCCGCCCCCCGGCACGACACTGGGGCAGTATTTGAAATATTCCACCCTACAGGCGATTTCCATTTTCTCGGCAGCAAGAGCCACTCCGGAAAATGCGGTTGCGGCCACGACTACGGCAAGGCAAAGCTTGGTCATCGTCAAACCTCCATCGTGTCGATCGGCAATTTTGGGTTGTAAGCATACATCGTGGAACGCCGATGACAACGGTTGCGAGTCATTTCTGAAGATTTCCAGTCGTTGGGCCCATGAGGATCGCGACGTTCAACATCAACAATGTCAACCGCCGCCTGCCCAACCTGTTGCGTTGGCTGAGCGCGGCGAAGCCTGATGTCGTCGCGCTCCAGGAACTGAAGGCAGCCGACGGCGAATTTCCGGCAGCCGCCATCGAAAAGGCCGGCTACGGCGCGGTGTGGTGTGGACAGAAAACCTGGAACGGCGTCGCCATCCTCGCCCGCAATGCCGAACCCATTCTCACGCGCGACCGCTTGCCGGGAAAACCAGGTGATCACGAGGCCCGCTACATCGAGGCCGCCGTGCGCGGAATCATCGTCACCAGCATTTACCTGCCGAACGGCAATCCGCAGCCGGGGCCGAAATTCGACTACAAGCTCGACTGGTTCGCGCGCCTCAAGCGCCACGCCAAGACCTTCATCAAGCAGGATCTGCCCGTGGTGCTCGCCGGCGACTACAACGTCGCGCCTGACGAGATCGACATCTATCCGACGCGGTCATGGGACAAGGATGCCTTGATTCAGCCGAAGAGCCGCGCTGCGTTTGCCTCGCTGGTCGAACAAGGCTGGTGCGATGCGATCCGTGAGCTGCATCCGGAAAAACGCATCTACACGTTCTGGGATTACAAGCGAAACCGCTGGCCGCGCGATGCGGGCCTCAGGCTCGATCATCTCCTGCTCAGCCCTGCCCTCGTCTCGCGGCTGGCCAAGGCGGGTGTCGACAAGAAGGTGCGCGGCGAGGATGGGGCGAGCGATCACGCGCCGGCGTGGGTGGTGCTGAAGGAGCGTTGACGGTGCCGTAGGGTGGGCAAAGGCGCTCTTGCGCCGTGCCCACCATCTTCTATCGCGAATAAGGTGGTGGGCACGCTTCCGCCTTCGCTCTTCGAGCTACGGCGGACAAGTCGCTTTGCCCACCCTACGAGATCACCCGAGATCAACGCCCGTAATACTCCTGCACCGTATCCCACGCCGCCTTTTGCAGCAGTTGGGTGGTCTCCGCATCCAAGCCCATCGTATAGGAGTTGCCGACCGACGAGCGCCCGGTCAGCGCGGCGAGTGTCACGCAGGTTGCCAGGTACGTGCCCGCCGGACTCGGGTGACGCTTGTCCGGCGCATACAGATTGAGTTCCGGCTGGAGCTTGCGCACGCGCGCGAAGGCGAGGCCTGCGGGGATCACCAGCGCATCATTGGCATTGCCGGCGAGCGTATAGGCCTCGGCCAAGGCTTCCGTCATCTCCGGCTTGTCGGCATAGGCCCAGGACATAAAGAACACCGGCCGCATGCCGTGTGCACGGACGATCTCGCTGTCCTTCTTGGCGAAGGTCGCGAACGCGTCCTTCAATTGCGGATGGATCGGGCACTGGCTGCAATCCATCATGACGACGGCGTCGAACTGCCTGCCCGCCTTGTTGAAGACGACGTTGTTCTGATCGTCGAAGGAATAGGCGCCGATGCCGCCCGGCCGCAGCAGATTGTCCATGTCGTGCCAGTCGAGGCCGGAGCCGCCGATCGTGGCCATGGTGTTGCGGTACGCCGCCTTGTTGTCAGCATCAGCCGCGCGCTCCATGAAGGAGAGATGCCCGGGCATGCCATTGTTGTAGTAGAAGAAGCTGTTGCCGACGAACAGCGCGGCCTTGGGGAAGTCAGGTCCTGATGTCGTGACCTTCGGTTTGGTCTGCGCCTGCGCGTTGAAGCCGGCTGCAACGGCCAGACACATTGCGAGCATCACTCGCGCAAAAAGACGCATCATGGCTTCCCCCCTTTTTCTCTGGGGCCGGACCAAATCAGCTTTTCAAAATCGCCTCAAGGTCACAGAAGCGCAGCGGACATGCGCGCGCCCTGCATGCTCACCACAAATTCCTGCCGTCGATCATGTTCACCGGCACGGCATCGAGATCGAAATCGTCGAACAGGCGCGCGTTCACCGCAACCTTGGGATTGTCGAAATCGGGCTTGCCGGTCGACCAGTCCGGCGACTCCGAATAGGTGCCGCAGCCGCAGCTCGCGCAGAAATGATGTTTGACCGTGCGGCTGCCCCAGAGATAGGTCGCGACATTTTCCGGCGGCGACAGCAGGCGAAATTGCGCCGGCGTGTAATAGGCCCACAACGCGCCCCGCTTGGCGCAGAGTGAGCAGGTGCAGCGCGTCACGCTCGCCGGCACCTCCGTCACCTCGAACACCGTCTCACCGCAATGACAGCTTGCCTCGATCGGCATGGACCCGCTCTCCGTTTTGTCAGGAGATGGTCGTAGCCTGCCCCTGCTGCCAACATGCTGTCAGCAGCGCAACTCCGTCATGGAGCCTCGTTCGCGGACAGCCGCCTGGCGTTCGCAGCCACGTGCTCGCGGTAGCGCTGGACGATCGTGGCCGGTGTTGCTCCCGCAAGCAGGCTCGCGGCCGCCTCGAAAGCCGCGGCGATCTTCTCGCTGACCATCAGCGCGGCCTCCTGCCCGGCGGCCTCGTCGCCACGGCTGAGCTTCTCGCAGCGCAGCCGCACCACCTCGCTCGCTTCGACCGCGAGCATCGCGCCCGCATACCAGGGAAAGCCGTTATCGGATCCGCTGAGCGCCGCATGGCGGTCGAGGGCGGAGAAAGAATGATGATCGGGCATCGCGGACCTCAAATTCTTTGAGTGAGCGCTCCGATCAATACGCCTCAAATTTGAAGGACCCGGCCGGGGAACTGATCGGATTGGCCGCGCCTGCGACACCCGCAATTAACCAAGGCTCTTGACGCCGACGCGCTGGTTAGCCTACTGGTCTGACCAAGATCAGACCAAAGAAGAGACCGGGATGGAAGTGAAGCGGGCCACCGAGGGCGAAAAAGGGTTCGAGAAGGTGTTCGCCTTCCTGCGCGAACGCCTGCTTGCGGGCTCGCTCAAGCCCGGCGACCGCCTGGTTTCTGAGCGCGAGCTGGCAACCCTCCTCGGCGTCAGCCGGCCGATCGTCCGCGAGGCGCTGCGCGCCCTCACAGTGCTCGGCATCGTCGAGATCCGCGACCGCATCGGCACCGTAGTGACGCAGCCGGACGTCTCCGTGCTGAACGACTTCTTCACCTTCGCGCTCGCCCAGCAGGCGGACATGCTCGATGACGTCATGCAGGCGCGTGTCGCGATCGAGTGTCAGGCGATCCGGCTCGCCTGCGAGCGCGCCAACATCGCCGATTTCGAACGCCTGCAGCGTGCGCTCGCGAAGATCGGAGAGACGATCGACGAGGCGGATGCCGGCGGCATGGCCGACTTCGAATTCCATCGCGCCATCGTCGTGGCCTCGCATTCGGAAACGCTGACGGTCTTGCACGGCTCGCTGGCGGGACTGCTGACGCATTCGCATCGCAGCCGCCGCGAACTGGTGCAGGCCTTCCCGTCGATGAAGACGTATTTGATCGACGACCACCGGCGCATCTTCGACGCGATCATCGCGCGCGACCCCGAGCGAGCGGATGCGACGCTGCGCAAGCATTTTGCCATTGGCGACGAATACCGCAGGCGCGCCGTCGTCGGCGACATCGACAAGACCAGCGCCTCAGGCTGATCGCGGCAGGCCAACAAGCAAGAAACCAATCAACCAAGAAACGGACGACTGATATGGGACGGAACGACAAGGACAATGTCGGCTTCATCGGCATCGGCACGATGGGCCGCGAGATGGTGCGCAACCTCCTGGTGGCCGGGCATGCGGTTCGCGTCTTCGATCTCAACGAAGCCGCCTTGGCCGACAGCATCAAGGAAGGCGCGGCCGGCGCCAACAGCCCCGCCGACGCAGCGCAAGGCGCCGACATCGTCATCACCATGCTGCCCGACACGCCCCATGTCGAAGCGACTATCTACGGCGAGAATGGCCTCCTGAAGTCGCCGCCACCGGGCAAGCTTATCGTCGACATGAGCACGATCTCGCCGGTCGCCGTCCGCCGCATCCATGCCGACCTGCAAAAGGTCGGCGTCAGCTTCATCGACGCGCCGGTCTCCGGCGGGCCGGTGGGCGCCAAGAACGCTGCGCTCTCGATCATGGCCGGCGGCGATGCGGCGGCCTTCGCGCAGGCCGAGCCGTTCTTCCGCGCAATGGGCACGACCATCACGCATGTCGGCGCGTCCGGCGCGGGCCAGACCGTAAAACTCTGCAATCAGCTGATCTGCGGCATCAACATTCAGGCCATCTGTGAGGCACTGGCGCTCGGGCGCGCGTCTGGCCTCGATCTCAATCTGCTGCGTCGCGTTCTGCTCGGTGGCTCCGCCGCGTCCTGGATGCTTGACAAGCTCGGTCCCGCAATGATTGCGGGCGACGTCTCCGCCGGCTTCCGGATCGATCTCCAGCTCAAGGATCTCCGCCTGGTGCAAGAGCACGCACAGGCGCTGAGCGTGCCGCTGCCCGGCACCGCGCTCGTCACCAGCCAATATGTCGATGCGCGCGCCCATGGCGAAGGCAGCAACGGCAATCAGGCGCTGTTCCGCGTCTATGACCGCATGACCAACCAGACCACCGGCTGAACCTGACGGCGATGAGCCTCCAACTCGACTTTCCCGCAGTGCTGGAGCGTTGGCCGAATTTTCTGGCCGGCGCGGCGCTGACGCTGGAGTTGGCGGCTTTCGCGACGGTGCTCGGCGCCCTGTTCGGCACGCTCGCAGCCGTCGGCCGCGGCTCACGAAGCCCGCTGATCGCAGGCGCCTGCAAAGTCTATGTCGAGACGATCCGCAACACGCCGCTGCTGGTCCAGATCTTCCTGGTCTATTTCGGCCTTGCCAGCCTCGGGCTGAAATTCTCGGCGTTCACGGTGGCGGTGGCCGCGTTGACGATCAACGTCGGCGCCTACACCGCCGAGATCATGCGCGCCGGCTTCGAGGCGATCCCGCGCGGACAGATCGAGGCCGCCGAAGGGCTGGCGCTGTCGCGCCTCCAGATCTACTGGCACATCATCCTGCTGCCGGCGGTCGAGAAGGTCTATCCGGCGCTGACCAGCCAGTTCGTGCTGCTGATGCTGGCCTCCTCGGTCTGCTCGCAGATCTCGGCGGAAGAACTCACCGCCGTCGCCAACTACATCCAGTCGGACACCTATCGCGCGTTCGAGACCTACATCATCGTCGCCGTGCTCTACGTCATCCTGTCGCTGGTGATGCGCGCGGGCTTCTGGGGCCTCGGCCTCGTGCTGTTTCCGCGCCGGCGCCGGCTCGGCACGCCGTTGTGAGATGACCATGGGCGGACATCTCAACATCAATCATCTGATGTTCCTCGGTCAGGGCGCGCTGTGGACGATTGGCCTGTCCGTGATCGCGCTGATCGGCGGCGGCATCGTCGGCTTTGTCATCGCGCTGGCGCGGATCTCGCCGCTCCAATCGGTGCGGATCGCCAGCGGCGTCTATGTCCAGCTGATCCAGGGTACGCCGCTGCTCGTCATCCTGTTCCTCGGCTATTTCGGCCTCGCCGCGATCGGCCTCAAGGTCTCGCCGTTAGCCGCCGCCGGCGCTTCGCTCACGCTCTATGTCTCGGCCTATCTCGGCGAGATCTGGCGCGGCTGCATCCAGTCAGTGCCGAAGCCGCAATGGGAGGCCGCCGAAGGCCTCGCGCTGAGCCGCACTCAGCGCATGATGAAGGTGATCCTGCCGCAGGCGATCCGCATCGCGACGCCGCCGACCGTCGGCTTCATGGTGCAGATCATCAAGAACACCTCGCTCGCCTCCGTGGTCGGCTTCGTCGAGCTGATGCGGTCGGGCCAGATCGTCAACAACTCGCTGTTCGAGCCGTTCGCCATCTACGCCATCATCGCCGTCGTCTATTTCGCCATGTGCTATCCCCTGTCCCTGTTCAGCCAGAAGCTGGAACGGCGGATGGGGCGTGGCAGGTCCAACCTCGCACCAGCCTGATATGCAGCAAAACCCCTCCTCCTCCGAACCGATCGTATCGCTCCGCGACGTGCAGAAGAGCTTTGGCCCGCTCCGGGTGCTCGATGGCGTCTCCTTTGCCGTCGAGCGCGGCGAGGTGCTGGCGCTAATCGGCCGCTCCGGCTCCGGCAAGAGCACGGCGCTGCGCTGCATCGATCGCTTCGAGAAGGTGGACGGCGGCGAGATCGTTGTGTGCGGGCATCGCGTCGATCGCCCCGATGTCGATCTGCGCGCGCTGCGCCAGGACGTCGGCATCGTGTTCCAGAGCTACAATCTGTTTCCGCACCTCACCATCGAACAGAACATCACGCTCGCCCCCTGCGCCGTGAAGGGCATGGCCACCTCGCAAGCCAGGGACCTCGCCCGAAAAGTGCTCGCGCAGGTCGGGCTCGACGAGAAACTGCACGCCTATCCCGAGCAGCTCTCGGGCGGACAGCAGCAGCGCGCGGCGATCGCCCGCTCGCTCGCGATGCAGCCGAAAGTGATGCTGTTCGACGAGGTCACCTCCGCGCTCGATCCCGAGCTTACCGGCGAGGTGCTGAAGGTGATCGAGCAGTTGGCGGCGGACGGCATGACGATGGTGATGGTCACCCATGAGATGGGCTTTGCCAAAGGCATCGCCGACCGGATCGTCTTCATGCATCGCGGCAAGGTCCACGAGACCGGCCCCGCCTCGATCCTGACGTCGCCGGCGACGCCCGAACTCACGCAATTCGTGGGCACTGGAAACTTAAAATCATAACAGGAGAGGAGAACCAAGGATGACAAACAAGACACTGCTGGGGACCGCCACCGCGCTGTTCGGCCTCGTCATGATATCAACCACGCCGGCGTCGGCCGACCTGCTCGACGACATCACGCAGGCCAAGAAGATCCGCATCTCGACGGACGTCGCCATTCCGCCCTCGGGCATGATGGACAGCAGCATGAAGCCGACCGGCTCCGACGTCGAAGTGGCGCAACTGCTCGCCAAGGATTGGGGGCTCGAGCTCGAATTCATCCAGACCACCGGCGCGACACGCATCCCCAACGTCCTGACCGGCAAGGCCGACATCATCATCTCGACCTTGTCGGTGACGCCCGAGCGCGCCAAGGTCATCGACTTCACCAAGCGCTATGCGACGCTGCAATCCGACGTCGGTTGCCTGAAATCCTCGACCGTCAAGGACTGGCCCGACCTGAAGGACAAGTCGATCGGCGTCTCCCGCGGCACCACGCAGGACACCACCCTGTCCAACATGAAGGACAAGGACCTCAAGATCTCGCGCTACGACGACGACGCCACGATGGTGACGGCGGCCGTCTCCGGCCAGGTCGACTGCGTCGCCTCGTCGGCGACGATCATCAACCAGATCGGGGTGAAGAACCCGTCGCGCGTGTTCGAATCCCGGATCCCGCTGGCGACCTTCGACCTCGCGATCGGCCTGAAGAAGGGCGAGCAGCGCCTGATGGACAAGCTCAACGCCTGGATCACCGAGAACGTCAAGAACGGCAAGCTCAACGCGATCTACAAGAAATTCCACGGGGTCGAGCTGCCGCCCGACATGCGCAGCTGAAACCAGGGAAAATCGTGGCAGCCGCGAAGCGGCTGTCACGACCAACATAAAATCAAGAAGGACATCACATGCGTCTCGTCATCGGATCCGACCACGCCGGCTGGCCGCTCAAGCAGACCGTTATCGACCACATCCGCAGCCTCGGCCACGACATCGTCGATGTCGGCTCCCATGACGACAAGCCGGTGGACTTCCCCGACATCGCGCGGGCCGTGGCTCAGAAGGTGACGTCGGGCGAAGCCGCACGCGGCATCATGGTGTGCGGCACCGGCGTCGGCGCCTCGATCGCGGCCAACAAGATGAAGGGCGTCCGCGCCGCGGTCTGCCACGACGTTCATTCCGCCCATCAGAGCGTCGAGCATGACGACGTCAACATCATGTGCATCGGCGCGCAGATCGTCGGCGCCTGGCTCGCCGTGGATCTGGTCTCGTCCTATCTCTCCGCCGAATTCTCGACGGACGAGGATTTTCGCCGCCGCGTCGAGAAGCTGCGCATCATGGACGAGCAAGGCTGACGGCCGGCCCGGACCGCATGCGCTGAGCGATCGGTTCCCTCGCCTGGAATGGATCGCCCACATCGCCGGCCACGGCTAAACTCTCCCGATTCGTGGAGAGCACCTTGGCCTTTCTCTTCGTCCTCATCGTCGGCCTGATCGCCGGCACCGTCTCAGGCATCGTCGGCACGGGGTCGTCGATCATGCTGATGCCGGTGCTGGTCTATGCCTATGGGCCGAAGGAAGCCGTGCCGATCATGGCGGTCGCCTCGGTGATGGCGAATTTCTCGCGGATCCTGGCCTGGTGGCGCGAGGTCGACTGGCGGGCCTGCGCGGCCTATTCGGTGACGGGCATTCCGGCCGCCGTGCTGGGCGCGCGCACGCTGCTCGCGCTCCCCGCCCACGCCGTCGATCTCGCCATCGGCGTCTTCCTGATCGCGATGGTGCCGGTGCGGCACTGGCTGGCGCGGCACGACCTCAAGGCCAATCTCTGGCACCTCGCGATCGGCGGGGCGATCATCGGCTATCTCACCGGCATCGTGGTCTCGACCGGCCCGCTCAGCGTGCCACTGTTCCTGTTCTACGGCCTGTCCAAGGGCGCGTTCCTCGCCACCGAAGCGGCCTCCTCACTCGGCCTCTATTTCGCGAAGTCCGTGACCTTCGAACGTTTCGGCGCGCTGACGCAGGACGTCTTCATCAAGGGCCTGATTGCGGGGTCCTCGCTGATGTCGGGCGCCTTCATCGCAAAACGCTTCGTGCTGCATCTCAAGCCGGAGATGTTCCGCGTGGTGATGGACGCGATCATGATCGCTGCGGGCCTCTCCATGCTCTGGAACGCAACGCAGTCGTAATCGCGCTCAGGCGGCGAATTCGGGCGCGATCGACGGGCTGTCGGCGAGGACGCGGCTTGTCTCAGTGGGCACCGCCTGCTTTTCGAGCCATTGCAGCACGGCGTCGAGCGGCTGCGGCCGATGGTAGTGATAACCCTGCCCGAGCATCACGCCCATCTCGCGCATGGCGTCAGCCTGCTCGGGCCGCTCGATGCCTTCGGCGACGAGCGTCAGCCCCAGCGTGCCGGCGAGCGAGGCGATGACGCCGACGATCGCCTTGTCTTCCGCGCTGTCAGGGATCTCGCTGATGAAGGCCTTGTCGATCTTGACCTTGTCGAGCGGGAAACGCCGGAGATGAGCGAGCGAGCTATAGCCGGTGCCGAAATCGTCGAGCGCGATGGTTGCGCCCAGGCGCCGCAGGCGGTGCAGCGTCTCGGAGGCGCTGGCGATGTTGTTGATCAGCGAGCCCTCGGTGATCTCGAGCTCCAGCAATGATGCCGCGACATCGAAACGCGCGCAGGTCGCGCGCAGCTCGGCAGCCAGCGAATGGTCGGCAAGCTCGGACGGCGGCAGATTGATCGCGATCCGGATCTGCGGCCTGCCGGCGGATGCCAGTCGCTGCAGCGCGCGACAGGCATCGGTCAGCACGTAGCGCGTCAGCCGCGCATTGTTGCCGCTGCGCTCAATCAGCGGCAGGAATTCGCCGGGACCGATCAAGCCAAGTTCGGGGTGGCGCCAGCGGATCAGCGCCTCGAGGCCGACAACGGCCTGGCTCCCGAGGTCGACCTGGCTCTGATACCAGACCTCGAACTGCCCCTCGGCGAAGCCTGCGGGAATGGCGAGCTCGAGATCCCGGCGGCGGCGATAGTCGCGCTGAAGCGCTTCGTCGAGCACGGCGACCGTGCCGGGCGCCTTGCTCTTGGCATGGTAGAGCGCGATGTCGGCGAGCGCCGGCAAATGCGATAGCTCGGGATCGCCGGCGCGGCGCACGGCAAGGCCGATGCTGGCGCGCGGCACGACCTGCTTGTCGTGCAGCCGGATCGGCTCGGAAATCGCATCTAACAGCTGGCGCGCGAACGCCTGGGCGGTCGCTTCATTGCTGACCTCGGGGCGGATGACGACGAATTCGTCGCCGCCGAGCCGGGCGACCCAATCCTGCGGTTCGACCGCATCACGAAGGCGCTCGGAGATGTGCACCAGGAACTTGTCGCCGGCATCATGGCCGAAGGTGTCGTTGATGCCCTTGAAGTCGTCGAGATCGATGAAGCAGAAGGCGATGAGCGAGTCCGGCGAGCCGGCATCGCCGCTCAGGGTCACCAGATGCTCGGACAGCGAGCGACGATTGGGCAGGCCCGTGAGCGGATCGTGCGCGGCCATGTGCCCGAGCCGGTCGAGCGCGCCCGATGTCGTGTACTGCATGGCGTTGAAGGCACGCGCGAGCTGGCCGAATTCGTTCGTCGATTTGATGTCGGCCGGATAGGCTCGCCCGTCCTGCTTGCTGCGCTGGATCGCCGACATGATCGCGGTAAGCGGCTTGCCGATGAAGATGTTGGCCGATATCCGCATCGCAATCAGGGTGGCAAATGTTGCGAGCAGGCCGACCACCAGCAGCAGCAGCAGCCGGCTGCCCGTGTCCGTGTAGACCGTCGCATAGGAATAGGCGATCGCGATACGACCGGCCTGCACGGCGATGTTGCCGTTGCTGTAGCGGATCGGACGCGAGACTTCCGATACCGCCTGGTCCGCCGGCCGCGCCACCACGCGGGCGATCGCGACGCCGGTGTCGTCATAAACGGCCGCCGCGGCAATGGTCTCGTCGTGCATGATCTCGTTGAGGACGCTCGTGACCTGATCGTAGCGCATCTTCCAGAGCGGCTCGGCGATCAGCTCGGCGCGGCTCTCGGCCGTGCGGGCAATGCGCGCGTCGAGCTGCCTGATCTGCGACCAGAAGCTCGATGCCTCGACGCCGGCGGAGGCGAGCAGCTGCACCACCAGCAGCACCGGCACGGTGGCCCAGAGCATCGCGCGGACCACCGAGCGCGAGCGCGACGGCGCCGCCGCCTGCTGCTTGCGATCCGGATCGGTCATGTCGTCACCGTTTCGCATCAGTCAGCAGCGCCTTCCGGAAGCGTCAGCGAAGAGATGAGCGCATCGATGGAGAAATCATACTGGCCGCAGCGCCCCGCCCTCGCCCTGAAGCGCGCGAAATCGATCCGATCGAAGGCGCGCGTCTTGATGAGGTCCCCGACCGCAGCGAGATTGTCGCGCGTGATCGCAGACGTCTTGGCCTCGACGCGGGGCGATGCGGCCGCGAAGTCGCAGCCGTCGGCGTAGTCGCGCAGGAGGACGATCGACCAGCCGCCGAGCAGGAAATGTCCGCCATCGGTCATGAGCAGACGGCCCGCCTTGATCTCGCGCAGCGCGTCCTCCGACCAGTTGAGGCCGACCAGCTGGATGTTCCGGCCGGGCGTGAGGCCGGCAGCGACCACCGCGCGAAGCGCGCCGAGCGCCATCGGATCGTTTCCGGCCCAGATGCCGGCAGGCCGGATCTCCTTGCGCGCGGCCCAGCTCAGATAATTCCTGGTGACCTGCTCCGCCTCCGACTGGGTCCAGTTGGCGAACAGCATCCGGTCCACCACCACGTCGGGCGCGGCGTCCACCGCGAGCTTGAGACCGGCGTTGCGGGCGATCGAGGCCGGCGTGATCTCGTCGCCGCCGATGCCGAGAATGTGGATCTTGCCGTCCGGGCTCTGCCATTTCTCGGCGCGCGCCACTTTGATCAAGGCATTGGCCATCCTCGCACCCGCGGTCTGGAGATCGGTCGTGATGTCGCCGAGCCAGGTCTTGAGCTTTTGCCGGGGCGGTCCGAGGCGCGCGGCGTCGTCGCCGATCAGCGTGTTCGAGAGCAGCAGCGTCTTGACCCCGGCGGCCTCGGCCGCCTCCAGGATGGGAACGGCAGCGGATTCCTCGTTCGACAGGATGAGGAAGTCCGGCTTGTCGGCGCGTGCCACCACGCCGAAGCCAAGCTCCTGCATGGTGCGGTAATTCCGCTCGCTGGTCAGCACCTCGACATGCGCGTCGAGCTTGCGGCCCGCGGCCTGCATGGTCTGCGCGACCATGTCCCAGTAGACCTCGCCGGTCTTGCCGGGGTTGACGAAAACGATGTTGAGACGCCCGGCGTCGGCCGCAACGGCGCCGCCTGCCGGCAGAAGAAAGCCGCAGGCCATGCCCACGGCGAGCATTATCCGCAAGACTACCGTCATTCGTTTCGCCATCCCGTATCGGTTTCGAAACTGGACCCGCGTCCGCTAACATTTGGCAAAGTCCGGAACGGCGCGGCGGCGTAGAGCTAACAAAGGGTGTATCGGCTGCGGTGAATTGGGCTAATGGGGGTGTCGGCGATCGCCGTCTCGCCCGTCATTCCGTGCTATCAGCAAACCTGAAAACCCCGACTCGCTGTCCCCATGGCCAAGAACACGCTTTCCTTCGTCTGCCAGAACTGCGGCGCGGCCTATAACCGCTGGCAGGGCAAGTGCGAATCCTGCGGCGAGTGGAACACGCTTGCCGAGGAGGACACGACCGGCAGCGTGCCGGTCTCGATCCGCTCCAAGCGCAAGGGACGGACGTTTGCGCTGGAGAGCCTGTCGGGGAAGACCCAGGACGCTCCTCGCCTGTCCTCGGGCATGACCGAGCTCGACCGCGTCACCGGGGGCGGCTTCGTCCGCGGCTCGGTGCTGCTGGTCGGCGGCGATCCCGGCATCGGCAAGTCGACGCTGCTGACGCAGGCCACCAGCATGATGGCGCGCGCCGGCCACCGCATCGTCTACATCTCCGGCGAAGAGGCGGTCGCCCAGGTGCGGCTGCGCGCCGAGCGGCTCGGCCTGTCGGACGCGCCGGTGCAGCTCGCGGCCGAGACCTCTGTCGAGGACATCGTCTCGACGCTGTCGGAAGGCGCGGTGCCGCGGCTGATCGTGATCGATTCGATCCAGACCATGTGGACCGACACGGTGGAATCCGCGCCCGGCACGGTCACCCAGGTGCGCGCCTCGGCGCAGGCGCTGATCCGCTTCGCCAAGAAGACGGGTGCTGCCATCATCCTGGTCGGCCATGTCACCAAGGACGGCCAGATCGCCGGCCCCCGCGTGGTCGAGCACATGGTCGATGCGGTGCTGTCCTTCGAGGGCGAAGGCTCGCAGCAATTCCGCATCCTGCGCGCCGTGAAAAACCGCTTCGGCCCGACCGACGAGATCGGCGTGTTCGAGATGACCGGCCTCGGCTTGCGCGAGGTCACCAATCCCTCCGAGCTGTTCCTGTCCGAGCGCGATCTGGGCACGCCGGGCACCGCAGTCTTCGCGGGCATCGAGGGCACAAGGCCCGTTCTGGTCGAATTGCAGGCCTTGGTGGCCCCCACCTCGCTCGGCACCCCGCGCCGGGCCGTGGTCGGCTGGGATCAGAGCAGGCTCTCCATGGTGCTGGCAGTGCTGGAGGCCCATTGCGGGGTCAAGCTGTCCGGCCACGACGTCTATCTGAACGTCGCGGGCGGCCTGCGCATCCACGAGCCGGCGGCCGATATGGCCGCCGCGGCCGCACTGGTTTCATCCCTGGTTAATGCGCAGTTACCCACCGATGCTGTCTATTTCGGCGAGATTTCGCTCTCCGGCGTCATCCGCCCGGTGGCGCAGACCCCGGCCCGGCTCAAGGAAGCGGTCAAGCTCGGCTTCAAGCGCGCCGTGCTGCCCGAATCGGCCCGGGGCGGCGATGCTGGCGGCGACGCCGGACTGTCCCTGAACGCGATCAACAGCCTGACGACACTGGTGGCCGAGATCGCGGCCCGGGGCTCCCGCCGCGGCGACTCGAGCCCGCCGGCGGAGAAAAATGCCACACCGGCAAGATTCCGCCGTGGAGAGGGTTAGGCGGAGGTGACGTCCTCCGCCCCCACCGCTATACAGCCGTCACAAAAGCAGCATGGGATTGCGTGGTTGCGGCCTTGCCGGGAACGCCGTCTGGCCCTCACTTAGGGCCACGGCCAAACACCGATTCGCTGAGCACCTTTGAAGTACGAGCGGACCCGACCAGCCGATGCCAGTAACACTCCTCGACCTGATCCTGCTCGGTGTGATGCTGATCTCGGGCCTGCTCGCCATGGTCCGCGGCTTCATGCGTGAAATCCTGTCGATCGCGGCCTGGGGCGCAGCGGCGATCGTGACGCTGTATTCGTTCTCGAAGCTGCTGCCGACCGCAAAGACCTATTTCAACAACGACACGGTGGCGAGCGTCGTCGTGGTCGCCGGTGTGTTCGTCGGCACCCTGGTCGTGGTCTCCGTGATCACGGTCCGGATCTCCGACATGATCCTGGATTCGCGCATCGGCGCGCTGGACCGCACCCTGGGCTTCCTGTTTGGCCTCGCTCGCGGGCTTTTGATCGTCGTGGTCGCGTTCCTGTTCTTCACCTGGCTGGTGCCGGACAAGCAGCGTCCGGACTGGGTCACGGGGGCGAAATCCCGCGTGGTGCTCCAGGGAACCGGGGATTGGCTGATGGCCCTCTTGCCTGACGACCCTGAGAACACCATCTTGAAGAGATTCAAGAAAAACAAACCAGATGATGATCAAGCTGATTCCGAGCAGCAGCCTTCGGGCAGTGGCGACGGATACAGTAAACCTGCTCGTGACAGCCTCAAGAAGCTGATCGAGAAACCTGCGGCGCGTTGATTAGGCCCTAAAAGAGAGGCGCGGACGAGATGCGACACCCTGACCAGGACGCCCAACTTGATCTCGGCCCAGCCGCGCTAGAGCTTCAGGACGACCTGGAGGGCGATACGCTCCGCGAGGAATGCGGCGTCTTCGGCATCTATGGCCACCCTGACGCCGCCGCCATCACGGCGCTCGGCCTCCACGCCCTCCAACATCGCGGCCAGGAGGCCGCCGGCATCGTCTCCTACGACGGCAGCCGCTTTCACTCGGAACGCCGCCTCGGCCTCGTCGGCGACACCTTCTCCCGCCGCGAGGTGATCGACCGCCTGCCCGGCAATATGGCCGTCGGTCATGTCCGCTACTCCACCACCGGCGCCACCATCCTGCGCAACGTGCAGCCGCTGTTCGCCGAGCTTAATGCCGGCGGCCTTGCGGTCGCCCACAACGGCAACCTCACCAACGGCCTGACGCTGCGCCGCGAGCTCGTGAAGAACGGCGCGATGATGCAGTCGACCACCGACACCGAGGTGATCCTGCATCTCGTCGCGCGCTCCAGGCGCAGCCGCTTCATCGAGCGCTACATCGACGCCCTGCGCGAGATCGAGGGCGCCTATGCGCTGGTTTCGCTGACCAACAAGAAGCTGGTCGGCGCGCGCGATCCGCGCGGCATCCGTCCGCTGGTGCTCGGCGAGCTCGACGGTTGCCCGATCCTGACCTCGGAGACCTGCGCGCTCGACATCATCGGCGCGCGCTTCATTCGCGACATCGAGCCCGGCGAAGTCATCGTGTTCGACGAGAACGGCCAGGACATTCACAAGCCGTTCCCGCCGATGGCGCCGCGCCCCTGCATCTTCGAATACATCTATTTCTCCCGTCCGGACTCCATCGTTCACGGCCGCTCGGTCTACGAGGTGCGCAAGGCCTTTGGTGCGCAGCTCGCCCGCGAGAGCCATGTGCCGATCGACGTCGTCGTGCCGGTGCCGGATTCCGGCGTGCCCGCCGCGGTCGGCTACAGCCAGCATTCGGGCGTGCCGTTCGAGCTCGGCATCATCCGCAACCACTATGTCGGCCGCACCTTCATCCAGCCGACGCAGGCGATCCGCGAGTCCGGCGTGCGCATGAAGCATTCGGCCAACCGCGCCGCGATCGAAGGCAAGCGCATCATCCTGATCGACGACTCGCTGGTGCGCGGTACCACCTCGAAGAAGATCGTGCGCATGATGCGCGATGCCGGCGCCAAGGAAGTGCATTTCCGCCTCGCCTCGCCGCCGATCCTCTATCCCGATTATTACGGCATCGACCTGCCGGATCGCGGCGGCCTCCTGGCCGCGACGCACTCGCTGGAGGAGATGCGCGAGATCATCGGCGCCGACTCGCTCGCCTTCCTGTCGATCGACGGCATGTATCGCGCCATGGGCGAGCCCGGCCGCGACCCCGCCAATCCGAAATTCTCGGATCATTGCTTCACCGGGGCGTATCCGACCCACCTCACCGACCAGACCCAGACCGAGCAGCAGCCCCGGCAGTTGTCGCTGTTGGCGGAGGCGAGCTGACGCGAGTCCGCGCCGATGCAGCTGACCATCGCCATTCTCTGCGGAGGGCTTTTGGTCGGCTTCATCGTCTTCGCCTTCAGGCAGGGCATGAAGGTACCGCCTGACAGCTCGGGGAACGGCCCGAACAATAGTACCAATATCCAGTAGGGCTGCGGCGGGAGCTCGCGGGCAGAAATTCCGGGCTTGTCCCGGCCATCCACGCCTGTAAAACCCCGCCATGACAAAACCCCTCGCCAACCGTATCGCTCTCGTCACCGGCGCCTCGCGCGGCATCGGCTTCGCCACGGCCAAGGCGCTGGCCAAGGCGGGCGCGCATATCGTTGCGACGGCGCGCACGCAGGGCGGGCTGGAAGAGCTCGATGACGAGATCCGGAAAGACGGCGGCAGCGCCACGCTGGTGCCGCTCAATCTCACCGATTCCGACGGCATCGCGCGGCTCGGGGCCGGCCTGCACGAACGTTATGGCAAGCTCGACATCCTCGTCGGCAATGCCGGCGTGCTCGGCCCCTCCTCGCCGGTCGGCCACATCGAACTGAAAACTTTCACCGACGTGATGGCGGTCAACGTCTCGGCGAACTTCCAGCTGATCCGCTGCATGGAGCCGCTGCTGAGGCAGTCCGATGCCGGCCGCGCCGTGTTCATCACCTCGGGCGCCGCCAACAAGGCCACCGCCTATGTCAGCCCCTACGCCGCCTCCAAGGCCGCGCTGGAAACACTGGCCCGCGCCTGGGCGCAGGAAACCGCGAACACGCCGCTCCGTGTCAACCTGTTCAACCCGGGCCCGATCCGTACCCGCATGCGGGCCACGTTGATGCCGGGCGAAGATCCGGCGACGCTGGAGACACCCGAGCAGGTCGCCGAATTCATCGTGCCGATGTGCGCGCCGGACTGGACCGAAACCGGCAAGTTCTACGACTACAAGACCCGCACACTGATGAGCTTCCGCTCGCCGGCCTGATTGACTCGCGTGCCTCCCCGCGATTGACTGCCCGCGCTCAAGCGGCAGCAAGCCGCAAGCCAAAAAAGGGAGGTTGCCATGGCGCCGTGGCATGATCGCGCAGGGCTTGTCTGTACAAGGCTCGGCCGTGCGCTCGTACGAGTCTCTCACGCCTTCTTCATCCTGATTGCGGCCATCGCGTTCGTGCTTCCGGGCACGGCGACTGCGGGCGACGTCCCGACCTTCGCGGTCGATGCCTCCTGGCCAAAACAGCTGCCGAACAACTGGATCCTCGGTCAGGTCGGCGGCATCACCGTCGACTGGCAGGGCCATATCTGGGTGATCCATCGCCCGCGCTCGCTCACCGATGACGAGAAAGGCGCGAGCCTCAACCCGCCGCGCTCGAAGTGCTGCGTGTCGGCGCCTCCCGTGCTCGAATTCGACACTGACGGCAATCTGCTGCGGTCGTGGGGCGGTCCGGGCGAAGGCTATGAATGGGTCGGCCGCGAGCACGGCATCGAGGTCGACGAGCGCGGCTTCGTCTGGGTCGGCGGCAACGCCGACAACGACAACGCCATTTTGAAGTTCACGCTCGACGGCAAGTTCGTCGCCCAGATCGGCAAGATCGCGCCGAGCCTCGGCAGCAACGACACCACACAGCTCGGCAAGCCCGCCGAAACCGCGATCGACAAGGCGGCGAACGAAATCTACGTCGCCGACGGTTATGGCAACCGCCGCGTCATCGTGTTCGATGCGACGACGCTCGCTTACAAGCGGCACTGGGGCGCCTATGGCAACAAACCCGATGACAACAAGCAGGCGGCGTACGATCCCAAGGCGCCCGTCTCCCAGCAATTCGGAAATCCCGTCCATTGCGTGAAGCTCGCCAATGACGGTCTCGTCTACGTCTGCGATCGCATCAACAACCGCATCCAGGTGTTCAGGAAGGACGGCACCTTCGTGAAGGAGTTCTTCTTCGAGAAGAACACGCTCGGCAACGGCGCGGTGTGGGACATCGCGATCTGGCCCGATCCGAAGCAGACCTATTTGCTCAGCGCCGACGGCGAGAACAACGAGATCCGGGTGATCAAGCGCGAGGACGGCAGCGTGGTCGGCAGCTTCGGCCACAACGGCCGCAATGCCGGGCAGTTCCACTGGGTGCATGCCATGGCGATAGACGCCAAGGGTAACGTCTATACCGCCGAGGTCGACACCGGTAAGCGCATCCAGAAATTCAAGCTGACCTCGGACGCGCTCAAATAGCGTCTCAACACACTTTGCCCAAAGGTTAACCGACGGATGACGCTACGCCGCAGCGTCATCCGGCTTTAGGCGCATTGCCGCCAGCCGTGGGACACGGTAGAGCGATCAGCCGGAACAAGGCTCCGCAAGAGAGCCGTCCGCATATTGAAAATGGAGGAGACCTTTTATGACGACGACGCTCGCGCGCCGCTATGCGGCCCTTCTGGCCTGTGCCGCCTTCGGTTTTGCAACATCCGCTTACGCGCAGGACAAGACCGTCAAGATCGGCGTCTTGAATGACATGTCGAGCCTTTATGCCGATATCGGCGGCCCGAACTCCGTGGTCGCGATCAAGATGGCCGTCGAGGATTCCGGCCTGCTCAAGAAGGGCTGGAAGATCGACGTGCTGAGCGGCGATCACCAGAACAAGCCGGACGTCGGCGTCAATATCGCTCGGCAGTGGATCGACAACGAGAAGGTCGATGCGATCGCTGATACGCCGAACTCCGGCGTCGCGCTTGCGGTCAGCAACCTCGTCAAGGAAAAGAATTCGGTGCTGCTGAATTCCGGCGCCGCCTCCGCCGACTTGACCGGCAAGGCCTGCACGCCGAACACAATCTCCTACACTTACGACACCTACATGCTCGCCAACGGCACCGGCAAGGCGCTGACCAAGGCTGGCGGCGACACCTGGTTCTTTCTTACCGCGGATTACGCCTTCGGCCACGCGCTGGAACGCGACACCACGGCCGTCGTGACGGCGAACGGCGGCAAGGTGCTGGGCAGCGTCAAGCATCCGATCAACAGCTCGGACTTCTCGTCCTTCCTGCTGCAGGCGCAATCGTCCAAGGCCAAGGTGGTCGGCCTCGCCAATGCCGGCGGCGACACCACGAACTCGATCAAGCAGGCGGCCGAATTCGGCATCGTATCGGGCGGCCAGAAGCTCGCGGCGCTGCTGCTGTTCATCAACGACGTGCATTCGCTGGGCCTAAAGACCGCGCACGGCCTGACCTTCACCGAGTCCTTCTACTGGGACATGAACGAGCAGACCCGCGCCTGGTCGAAGCGCTTCGCCGCCCTGGCCAGCAAGAATGCGATGCCGTCGATGACCCAGGCCGGCAACTACGCGATGGTGCTGCACTATCTCAAGGCGATGGAAGCGCTCGGCGGCAACCCGCATGACGGCGCCAAGGTCGTCGCCAAGATGAAGGAGCTGCCGACCGACGATCCGCTGTTCGGCAATGGCCCGCTGCGCCAGGACGGACGCCGTCTCATCCCGGCCTATCTGTTCGAGGTGAAGAAGCCCGAGGAGTCGAAGGGTCCGTGGGACTACTACAAGCAGATCGCCACGATCGCGGCGGAAGACGCGGCCAAGCCGCTCAAGGACAGCGAGTGTCCGCTGGTGAAGAAGTAAGACCGTCGACGCTGCCGTAGGGTGGGCAAAGGCGCGTAAGCGCCGTGCCCACCTTCTCTCCGCGAGTTGACGAAGTAGCGGTGGGCACGCTTCGCTTTGCCCACCCTACGAGACCGTCTTCGTGGCAGATAGCGTCCGCATCGCGATCGCGACACATACCACCATCAGCACCGCCGCAAGCAGGAACGGCGCGCCGGGCAGATGCCACGGCGCGCTGGCGCCGATGAAATAGGAAAACGTCAGCGTGAACAGGAACGGCCCGACGAGTTGCGAGACGCTCTGCACGCTCGCGGTCGCGCCCTGCAACTGGCCCTGCTGATCGGGCGCGACCAGTCGCGTCATCAGCGATTGCATGGCGGCCCCCGAGATGCCCCACAGCGACATCACGGGAATGCCGATCCAGAACAGCGGGCCGGTCGGCGCCGCGCCGAAGATCACGAAGCCGATCGCGCCACAGCACAGATCGAGCACCAGCGCATTCCGCTCGCCGAGCACGCGCACGATCGGGCCGATGGCGAGCCCCTGCACCACCATGGCGCAGATGCCGACCATCGCGAGCGTCAGACCCACGGTCTTGGAATCCCAGCCGTAGCGATAGGTCGCATAGAGCACGAAAGTCGAGGGCAGCACGACATGCGCGACCTGTGCGATGAAGTTGACGATGGATAACGCGGCCAGCGCCGCATTGGAACGCAGCAAGTGCAGCGCTCCGACCGGATTGGCGCTGGTCCAGCGGAACGGCGCGCGCCGCTCCGGCGCCAGCGATTCCGGCAGGACGAAGAGCCCATAGAGCGCATTGGCAAAGCTCAAAGCCGCCGACGCCCAGAACGGCAGCCGCGGATCGATATCGCCGAGCAGGCCGCCGAGCGCCGGGCCCAGGATGAAGCCGGCGCCGAAGGCAGCTCCAATCCTGCCGAAGACGGCCGCGCGCCGCTCCGGCGGCGTGATGTCGGCGATATAGGCAAAGGCGGTCGAAATGCTCGCCGAGGTGATCCCCGAGATCACGCGGCCGATGAACAACCAGAGCAGCGACGGCGCGAGCGCCATCAGCACATAGTCGGCGGCGAGCCCGAAATTCGACAGCAGCACCACCGGCCGCCGTCCGAAGCGATCCGAGAGCGCGCCGAGCACCGGCGAGAACACGAATTGCATCAGCGCCCAGGCGGTGCCGAACAGGCCGAAGATGCGGGCCGCATGCGCGGTGTCGTTGTCGACGAAGCTCTCGATCAGCTTCGGCAGGATCGGCATGATCACGCCGAGCGCGAGCATGTCGAGCAGGATGGTGACGAAGATGAAGGCGACCGCGCCGCGCCGGACCGGCGCAGCGCCCTGCGCCGTCGCGTCGCCGGCATCGTTGTTCACGACGGCCGCTTGCGCTTATGGGCGAAGGGGTTGGCCTTTTCGCGCAAGGTGATGCGCACCGGCGTACCCGGCAGCTCAAAGGTCTCGCGCATGGAATTGGTCAGGTAGCGCAAATAGGACTGCGGCACCGCGTCCGCGCGCGAGCAGAACAGCACGAAGCTCGGCGGACGCGCCTTGTTCTGCGTGATGTAATTGAGCTTGAGCCGTCGGCCGGACACCGCCGGCGGCGGATTGGCCTGCACGGCCTGCTCGAACCAGCGATTGAGCGCGGAGGTCGGCACGCGCCTGTTCCAGACGGCGTAGGCGTCCTGGATCGCCTGCATCAGCCGATCGATGCCCTCGCCCATCAGACCTGATACGGCGACGATCGGCACGCCCTTGATCTGCGGCAGCCAATGGTCGGCATCCCGGCGCAGGCCCGAGACGGCGCCGCCGCCCTTGGTCTCCATCAGATCCCATTTGTTGACGGCGAGCACGACCGCGCGGCCTTCGCGCTCGATCAGATCGGCGATGCGCAGATCCTGCTCCTCGAAGCGGTTCTGCGTATCCATCATCATCACGACGACTTCGGCAAAGCGGACCGCACGCAACGCGTCGGCGACCGAGAGCTTCTCCAGCTTTTCCTCGATGCGCGAGCGACGGCGCAGGCCTGCGGTATCGAACACGCGAAAATCGCGGCCCTTCCAGTTGATCTCGACCGCGATGGAATCGCGCGTGGTGCCGGCCTCCGGGCTCGTCAGCAGGCGCTCCTCGCCGAGCAGATGATTGATCAGCGTCGACTTGCCGGCATTGGGCCGGCCGACGATGGCGACGCGGATCGGACGCGTCGCGGCCTCCTCCTCCGTCAGCGGCTCGTCGTCCTCGGCTTCATCTTCCTCGACAGGCTCCGGCATCAACTCGCGGAGCGCGTCATACAGCTCGCCCATGCCCTCGCCGTGCTCGGCCGAGACCTGGATGGGATCGCCGAGGCCGAGCGCAAAGGCCTCCATCGCGCCGGCATCGCCATGCTTGCCTTCGCTCTTGTTGGCGACCAGCAGCACCGGCTTGTCGGCCTTGCGGGCGAAATCGGCGAAGGCGCGATCGGTGGGCGTCAGGCCGATGCGGGCATCGATGACGAAGAACAGCGCGTCGGCCTGTGCGATCGCGGCCTCGGTCTGCTCCTGCATGCGCGCGGTCAGCGAGCCCTTGGCGCCCTCGTCGAGGCCGGCGGTGTCGATGATGGTGAATTCGAGGTCGCCGAGCCTGGCCTCGCCTTCGCGGCGGTCGCGGGTGACGCCCGGCAGGTCATCGACGAGCGCGAGCTTCTGCCCAACCAGGCGGTTGAACAGCGTCGATTTGCCGACATTTGGCCGGCCGATAATAGCAATCGTGAAGGACATCGGTCATTCGTGCGCTGCGAAGGCCGCGCCTGTCAATGTAATGAAGTGATCAGCGCGAAAAGCTGCCGCTCGGCATCGGTGCCGGGAAAGCTCCCTGCGACTGCTGCTGGGTGGTCTGGGTCGGTTGCGCCTGCTGGACGGGTTGATCCGGCGGCGGGGCGGTGGTGCGCTTGCGCACGATCTTCTGCTTGGGCGGCGGAGCAGCCGTGGGCGGCGCTGCCTCCGGCTGGGCCTCGCCGTCGACCTCGCCCGCCGGCGCCTCAGCGGGCGCGGCCGCGGTGCTGGCAGGCTGTTTGGTCTTCTTCGCCTTGGCACCCTTTGCCGGCTTGGCCTCGGGCGGCGGCTCGGCGGGCAGAGCCGCGACGGCCGGTGCGTTCGGATCCGGCTGCTGCTGTGCTGCGCCCTTGTACATCTCCCGCGGCACGCCCTGCTCGAGGCCCGGAACGCCCTCCGGGAAGACCGGCTTGCGGTCGCCCGGCAGCTTCTTCTTGGTGTCGAGGAAGTCGAGCATGTCGCTTGGATCGAAGCTGGAGCAGCCGCCCAGGATGCCCGTGAAGGCGATCAGGACGGCGGCTGCGATCAAGCGTGGCGTGCGGCGCATCTTGTGTCTCGTCTACGTCAGAGAGCCCGAAGGTCAGCTCTTGGTCAGCTTTTGGCGACGGGCGGCAGCAGGGCCTGGAGCGCCTCGGCGCGTGAGCGCAAACCGGGCGGCGTTTCGCCGTCCTCGGCAATCGCGTCGAGCCATTTGCGGGCCGCGGTCATGTCGTTGTTGCGCCAGGCCGATAGCGCCAGCAACTCGCGGGCGCTGTGGCGGAACGTGGATTTGGGCGCGGCGGAGGACTCCAGCCGCTGCTGCATGTCGGCATAGGACGCGCTGTCGACCAGCAGGCCGGCGGCGCGGAGCTTCGCCAGATCCTGCCACTCACCGCCGATGCTGCGATCGGCGGCGATGTCGTCAAACATCTTGGCGGCCGCCTTGGGATCGCGGGGCGCTGCCTCGGCCGCGGCACGTAGCCGCGCCAGGGTGCGATAACCCGAGGGAGCCTTGGCGGCGAGCTCAGTGAAGGCGGCCTCGGCCTCCGCGTGCTTGTCCTGGTCGGACAGCTCAGCGGCCTTCTCGAAGGCGGCGCCTGCCTCGGCGGCCTTCTTGCCCTCCAGATACTGGTAGCCGCGCCAGCCGCCGACGGCGGCCACGATCAGCACCATCAGGGCAATGAAGACAATCGAATACTTGTCCCACAGCTTCTTGAGCTGTTCGCGACGTACTTCCTCGTCGACTTCGTCAAATAATTCAGACACTTATGCTAATCCCATGCCCGTCCGGGTGCGCGCGCCAATGCGTTCGCGTCAGGAATCCCGTCCCCCACGTGGCGGCGGGGTACCCTAACGATATGGCGGTGGCAAGGCAAAGCGAGCCCAATCAAGGCGTTAACCACCCCGGGATAGCCCGGAGCCGGCCTGCCCGGCTCAGGTTCCCAGGAGCTCCCGCAGCTGCCGCTTCAGCACCTTGCCGTTGGCATTGCGCGGCAGCGGCTCGGGGGTGATCGCCATGGTTTCGGGGACCTTGTAGTCGGACAGCCGCTCCGCGCACCAGGCGCGCAAGGCCTCTCCAGTCACCGGGGCGCACGTCACCACCACGGCGTGGACGCGCTCGCCCAGCACCGGGCAGGCCTTGGCAATGATCGCGCTCTCGACCACGGCGGGGTGGCCGGCCAGCACGGACTCGACCTCGGCCGAATAGATCTTCAGGCCGCCGCGATTGATCATGTCCTTCTGCCGGTCGAACACGCGGACAAACCCCTCCGCATCGACCGAGCCGAGATCACCGGAATGCCAGAAGCCACCCGTGAAGCTTTCGGCCGTGGCCTTCGGGTTATTCCAGTAGCCCTTGATGACGGAGGCGCTCTGGATCCAGAGCTCGCCGATCTCGCCAGCGGGCAGCTCGCGTCCATCCGCTCCCATCGCGACGATGTGGGCACCGGGACACGGCAGGCCGACACTGTCGATGTGGCTCGCGGTCAGCTCGCCCGGCATGATCGTCGAGGGCGACGTCGTCTCGGTCGAGCCGTAGCAGTTCGCGAGCTTCAGGCCGGGAATCGTCGCCTTGAGCTTCTCGATCGTCGCGACCGGCATCGGCGCGCCGCCAAAGCCGCCGATGCGCCAGCTCGAGAGATCGTAGCTGTCGAAATCGGGCTGGAGCAGGCAGAGATTGTACATCGCCGGCACCATCACCGTGTAAGTGACGCGCTCGCGCGCGGCGAGCCTGAGATAATCGGCAGCCTTGAACTCCGGCATGATGATCAGCGCGCCGCCGCAGCGGATCATCGTCGTGATGTTGGCGACGACGCCGGTGACGTGGCCGAGCGGCACCGCCGCGATCGAGCGGTCCGCTTCCGTCAATTGCAGGCAGGAGACGAACACCATCGAGGAATGGACGATGTTGCAATGGGCGAGCATCGCGCCCTTCGGCTTGCCCGTCGTGCCCGAGGTGTAGAGGATCATCGCGGTGTCCTCCTCGCCGATCTCGACCGGCGCCGATGCCGGGACGTTGTCGGCGAGCACGGCGAAACGCGACAGGGCCTGATTGCTGTCGACGGCGATGCGGTGGATGACAGCGGGGACATCAAGCGCATCGGGCAGCCGCCCGGTGAGCCCCGCTTCATGGATCAGGATCTTGGCGCCGCAATCGGCGAGGACATAGGCGATCTCGGGCTTCTGCTGGCGCGTGCCGAGCAGCACCGTCACCAGCCCCTCATGCGCGGCGGCAAACAGCAGCAGCGGAAATTCGATACGATTGCCGAGCAAGATCGCGACGCGATCGCCGCGCTGCAGGCCGAGCTTGCGAAAGCCCGCCGCGATCCGCGCGGCCTGCTCCACGGCCTGCCGCCAGCTCAACCGGAGATCGCCTGCGATCAGCGCTTCGCCGTCCGGATTGCGGGCGCAAGCGTCCGCGATCATCGCCCACAGGCTCGCCGGCCGGTCGCTGAAGGCCGGCACCACCCGATCGCCGAAGCGCGCCTCGAACCGCATCGGCGGGATCTGAGATTGCGACCAGTCCATCGGGATGCCCTCGGCTGTTGCTTGTCACGTTCCGCGCACGGCTGCGCGGAACCGTCTTGCGCTGATCGGCTGTCGTCAGCCTCCCATGACGGGAACGCCGATCACAACCGGGTGGAATGCGAAGGCCAGCGCGAGATAAGCGACGACACCGACTGCAACTGCGATCAGATCATTGGTGACCCCACCCACCGGAATCGGCGGGCCGCCGCCATCGGTGCGATGCTTCAGCGAGATGCGGTCGTACACGGCCCAGCCCAGGAACGAGCCAAACAGGATGATGGAGCCGAGATCGCCATTGGCGAGCAGATGCGCGGCCGCCCACAATTTGATGCCCGCCAGCATCGGATGCTTCAGCGTCGCATAGATGCGCCCGCGCAAGTAGGACGCCACCACCAGGATGACCGCGGGCAGCATCAGCGCGACTGTAATGTGCTTGAATGCGACCGGCGGCTCCCAAACCGGGATCATTCCGGCAGCGCGATAATGGGCGAAGCCCCAGATGATCAGCGCCAGTCCCGCAAGCGAGACGGCCGCATAGAGGATCTTGTAGGTCCCCTCGCCCAGTCTCGCGATCGCCTGCGCGCGCGCCTCTCGTTTCGTTGTGAAAACATGGGCCGCAAAAAACAGCATCAGCCCCAGGATCATGACCAGCAGACCCACGACATCCTCCCCTCAACTAGCGCCCCCGCCCATGGCGTATCATCGATTGGGCGCGGGTCGCAACTCTGACGCCTCATGGTCAGGCGTGCAGGCTCGGGTCTGCAACAGCGCGGCCTTCATCCTGCGAGACCCGCGCAAGCGCAGTCCTCAAGATGCGGGGATAGAGCTATTTTCCAAGCTCGCGATTATCGACATAGCGGATCGCGATCGGACGCCCAGCCAGCGCGCCCCCGAGGCCGCTGGTGAATTTGAGCGGCAGGCAGGCTTTCAGCGATGAATTGATCGCGTTGAGATAGGTCGTTCGGGTATCGGCCGGGACGCCCGCGGTCGCATAGGTCAGCTGCGGCGGACCGATCATGCCGCCTGCCTTGTTGAAGCTGAAGCGCACCGCCATCTGCATGCCCGCGCGCGCATTGTCCGATGGCGGCGACCAGCAGGTGCGCAGCTCGGCGAAGAGATCGCCGATCGTATCGAGATCGTGATCCGGCCTCTGATATTTCGAGCGATCTGCCTCCGCCGGCACGGTTTCGATCGTGAGCTGGAGATTCTGGCCGTAGGGGTAGTCGATCTCGGGAATGCAGGGGCCGGGCTCGAGCGGGCTGCAATAGTACGGCGTGCAGGGCCGGCCGGCGAGCACGCTGCACGGCTCATGCGAAAACGGGATCGGATTGATCTGGCGGCGCTGCGCATCGGCGGCAACCGTCGATATCGCCAACAGGAGGAAAACGAGGATGCCGCGCCACATGATGCGAGCTCACAATGTCACACGCACAAACGTGGCATTGCCAACGAACGCGTCAAGCCTGCGGCTGTTCACATGCTCGCGTTTAGCTCCGGTGTCGTCGCCCGGCTCGACCGGGCGACCCAGTACTCCGAGACGGCGGTGATGGAATCGAGAGGCTGCGGCGTACTGGATTCCCCGCCTTCGCGGGGAATGACAGCGGAGTGCGGCCACGCAGCAGCGCGCAGAGAGCGCCCTACCCCTTCTTCTTGACGTCCTTGACGTTCGTGAACTCGATGCCCTCGGCGCGCTCCCTGGCGTAGCCGAGATAGAACTCGTTTCTCGCCAGATACACGGGATCGCCGTCGACATCGTCGGCGATGCTCGAGGTGTTGGCGGCGATGAAAGTGTCGAGCTTCTTGCGATCTTCGGATGAGACCCAGCGGGCGAGCTGGAACTCGCTGACCTCGAACTCGACGGGCAGCGAATATTCCGCCTCAAGCCGTGCCTTCAGCACGTCAAGCTGGAGCGCGCCGACCACGCCGACCAGCGCCGGTGCGCCGTCGCGCGGGCGGAACACTTGCACAACGCCCTCTTCGGACATCTGCTGAAGCGCTTCCTTCAGCTTCTTCGCCTTCATCGCGTCGGTGAGACGCACGCGGCGGACGATTTCCGGCGCGAAGCTCGGTACGCCGACGAAGGTGAAATCCTCGCCCTCGGTCAGGGTGTCGCCGATGCGCAGCGTGCCGTGATTGGGAATGCCGACGACGTCGCCGGCGAAGGCTTCGTCCGCGACCGACCGGTCCTGCGCGAAGAAGAATTGCGGGCTCGACAGCGGCATGCTCTTGCCGGTGCGCACCAGCTTGGCCTTCATGCCGCGGCTGAGCTTGCCGGAGCACAGGCGCGCGAAGGCGATGCGGTCGCGGTGGTTCGGATCCATGTTCGCCTGGATCTTGAACACGAAGGCGCTCATGCGCGGGTCGGTCGCCTCGACCTTGCGCTGGTCGCTCTCCTGCGCGCGCGGCTCCGGCGCGAACTTGCCGAGACCTTGCAGGAGGTCGCCGACGCCGAAATTGCGCAGCGCGCTGCCGAAATAGACCGGCGTCAGATGGCCCTCGCGAAACGCGGCGAGTTCGAACGGTTTCGAAGCCTCGGTGACGAGCTCGAGCTCGTCCTTCACCGCGGAGACGTCGAGATTGGCGTTGAGCTTGGCCAGTTCCGCAATCTCGATCTGCTGGGCCGCGCCGGTCTTGGCGCCGCCGCCTTCGAGCAGGCGCACGCCGCCATTGGCGACGTCATAGGTGCCGAGGAAATCGCGGCCGCGGCCGACCGGCCAGGTCATCGGCGTGGTGTCGAGCGCCAGCGTCTTCTCGATCTCGTCGAGCAGCTCGAACACGTCGCGGCTCTCGCGGTCCATCTTGTTGATGAAGGTGATGATCGGGATATCCCGAAGGCGACAGACCTCGAACAGCTTTCGGGTGCGCGCCTCGATGCCCTTGGCGGCGTCGATCACCATGACAGCGGAGTCGACGGCCGTGAGCGTACGGTAGGTGTCCTCCGAAAAGTCCTCATGGCCCGGTGTGTCCAGCAGGTTGAACACGAGCCCCTCGAACTCGAAGGTCATGACCGAGGTCACGACCGAGATGCCGCGCTCGCGCTCGATCTTCATCCAGTCCGAACGGGTGTTGCGCCGCTCGCCCTTGGCCTTGACCTGGCCGGCGAGATTGATGGCGCCGCCGAACAGCAGCAGTTTCTCGGTCAGCGTGGTTTTGCCCGCGTCCGGGTGGGAGATGATCGCGAAGGTGCGCCGCCGCGCCACCTCGGTGGCAAGCGGGGAACGGGCCGGCGAGTCGGCTGATATGGCGATGTCGGACATGGCGGGAGCGTTTGGCAGGGAAAATGGGCCTGATCAAGCCTCATGTGGTGATTGCGGAGCCCTACGGCCAGCCCCATATCCGCTCCCGGGGAGGACGGCCTCCCCCCTCATCAGCATATCCGCCGCGGGGACGACCCTGCCTTGAATGGAGGGTCGTCATGGCCTGGAGCATCCTGTTCGTCGCCGGTCTTCTCGAGATTACCTGGGCGATCGGCCTGAAATACACCGAGGGTTTTACCAAGCTTGTTCCGTCCGTCATCACGCTCGCGGCGATGGCCGGCAGCGTCATCCTGCTCGGACTTGCTCTTAAATCACTGCCCGTTGGAACCGCCTATGCGGTCTGGACCGGCATCGGCGCGGTCGGTACCGCCGCGCTTGGCATCATCCTGTTCGGCGAGCCGGCCACCGCGTTCCGCCTCGCCAGCATTGGGCTGATCGTCGCCGGCATCGCCGGGCTGAAATTCGTCACCTGACGAAAATCTGGACCGCCCACCAGGTCAGCGCCGCGACAATGGCCGAGGCCGGGATCGTGATCACCCAGGCATAGACGATCGAGCTCGCGACGTTCCAACGCACCGCCGAGACGCGGCGGGCCGCGCCGACGCCGACGATCGCGCCGGTAATGGTGTGGGTGGTCGAGACGGGAACGCCGAGGAAGGTCGCCATGAACAGGGTCGCGGCGCCGCCGGTTTCGGCGCAAAAGCCCTGCATCGGCGTCAGCTTGGTGATGCGCAGGCCCATGGTGCGGACGATGCGCCAACCGCCCATCAGCGTGCCCAGCGCCATCGCGGCCTGGCAGGACAGCACCACCCAGAACGGTACCGAGAATTCACCGCCGAGATGCCCTTGCGAATAGAGCAGCACGGCGATGATGCCCATGGTCTTCTGGGCGTCATTGCCGCCATGGCCGAGCGAATAGAGCGAGGCGGAAGCGAATTGCAGGATGCGGAAGGCGCGGTCGACCGCGAACGGCGTCGAGCGCACCGAGAGCCAGGACACGATCGCGACCAGCATCATCGCGAGCAGGAAGCCGACCAGCGGCGACAGCACGATCGCCAGCACCGCCTTGGACAGGCCGCTCCACACCGCCGCCGAGATCCCCGCCTTGGCCATGCCGCCGCCGACGAGACCGCCGATCAGCGCATGCGAGGAGGAGGACGGGATGCCGAGCCCCCAGGTCACCAGGTTCCAGACGATCGCGCCGACGAGCGCCGCGAAAATCACCTGGGCGTCGACGACCGCGGGATCGATGATGCCGGTGCCGATGGTCTGGGCAACATGCAGCCCGAACACCATGAAGGCGATGAAATTGAAGAACGCGGCCCAGAGCACCGCGAATTGCGGCCGCAGCACGCGGGTGGACACGATGGTCGCGATCGAATTGGCGGCGTCGTGCAGGCCGTTCAGGAAGTCGAACAGCAGCGCGACGGCGATCAAGCCGACGAGGACAGGAAGTCCGAGCGCAGCATCCACGGCGCGACCCCTGCCCTAAACTTGCTCGATGACGATGCTGTTGATCTCGTTCGCGACGTCGTCGAAACGATCGGCGACTTTTTCGAGGTGGTCGTAGATCTCGACGCCGACGATGAAATCCATCGCGCTGCCATCACGGTGCTTGAGGAACAGCTCCTTCAGCCCGATGTCATGGAGATCGTCGACCCGGCCCTCCAGCTTGCCCAGCTCTTCCGTGATCGCGGTCAGCATCGCGACGTTCGGGCCGATCGACTGCATCAGCGGCAACGCACGCCCCACGAGATTGGCGCATTCGATCAGCAGTCCGCCAATCTCCCGCATCGGCGGCTCGAAGGTGCGGACCTCGAACAGCATCACGGCCTTGGCCGTCTGCTGCATCTGGTCGATGGCGTCGTCCATCGAGGTGATCAGGTTCTTGATGTCGCCGCGGTCGAAGGGGGTGATGAAGGTGCGGCGCACCGCCGTCAGCACCTCACGGGTGATGTTGTCGGCGTCGTTCTCGAACTGGTTGACACGCTGGCAGTAGACCGGCGTCTCCTCGCCCCCGTTGAGCATGCCCTGGAGTGCGATCGAGCCCTGGATCACCGTCTGTGCATGGCGGTCGAACAGGTCGAAGAACCGTTCTTCCTTGGGCAGGAAAGCGCGAAACCATCGCATCATGGGGATAGGCTACCGGTTGGAAATGGCCCGGCCCGAACGGACCGTCATGAAACTGTCATAGACCATTTCCACCCCGCGCGCGTGTCATCTCACGCCCGCGAAGCAGGATCATCCACCGGATTCGCGCACCAATGAAATTGGTGCGATATCAACGACTTAGAGCGAGCGCCGGAAGTAATGAGCGATTTCGCCGATGACGCCGCGGCGGAAGGTGAGCACGCAGACCACGAAGATCGAGCCCTGGATCACCGTCACCCATTGGCCAAAACCCGCCAGATATTGCTGCATGGCGATGATCGCGAAGGCACCAACCACGGGGCCGAAGATGGTGCCGAGACCGCCAACCAGCGTCATCAGCACGACCTCGCCCGACATCGTCCAGTGCACGTCGGTGAGCGAGGCATTCTGCGCCACGAACACCTTCAGCGATCCGGCAAAGCCGGCCAGCGTGCCGGACAGGACGAAAGCCAGGAATTTATATTGGTCGGTCCGGTAGCCGAGCGAGATCGCGCGCGGCTCGTTCTCGCGGATCGACTTCAGCACTTCACCGAACGGCGAGTTGATGATGCGGTAGATCAGCAGGAAGCCGGCGAGGAAGCCGGCCAACACGACGTAATAAAGCACCGTCGGCTTGGAGAGATCGAGCAAGCCGAACATCCGCCCCTGCGGAATGCCCTGAATGCCGTCCTCACCATGGGTGAACGGCGCCTGGAGGTAGATGAAGTACAGGAGCTGCGACAGCGCCAGCGTGATCATCGAGAAATAGATGCCCTGGCGGCGGATCGAGATATAGCCGGTGATGAGCGACAGCCCGAACGCCGCGACGATTCCAACGAGGATGCCGAGCTCCGGCGGCAACGCCCACACTTTCAGCGCGTGCGCGCTGCAATAGCCGGCGGTGCCCATGAACATTGCGTGGCCGAACGACAACAGGCCGCCATAGCCGATCAGCAGGTTGAAGGCGCAGGCAAGCAGCGCAAAGCACAGCGCCTGCATCACGAAGAACGGATAGACGCCCGTGAAGGGCACCGACGCCAGCAGCAGCGCCATCACCACGAACACGACCATCTCGTCACGCATCGCGCGCGGGGTTACCGGCAGCGTGTCGTCCGTCAAGGCTGTCATATCAGGCCGCCCTCCCCGTCAGTCCCGTTGGCTTCACCAAGAGCACCAGCACCATCAGCACGAACACGACGGTGTTGGAGGCCTCGGGGTAGAAATACTTGGTCAGGCCCTCGATCACACCGAGCGCAAAGCCGGTGATGATGGAGCCCATGATCGATCCCATGCCGCCGATCACGACCACCGCGAACACGACGATGATGAGGTCGGCGCCCATCAACGGCCGCACCTGGTTGATCGGCGCCGAGAGCACACCGGCGAGCGCGGCAAGGCCGACGCCGAGACCGTAGGTCAGCGTAATCATGCGCGGCACGTTGATGCCGAAAGCGCGCACCAGCGTCGGATTCTCAGTGGCAGCGCGCAGGTTAGCACCGAGCCGCGTCTTCTCGATCAGGAACCAGGTGGCGATACACACCACCAGCGAGAAGATGACGACCCAGCCGCGATAGATCGGCAGGAACATGAAGCCGAGATTCATGCCGCCCTTGAGCTGGTCCGGAATGGCATAAGGCAGACCGGAGGAGCCGAAATAGTTCTGGAACACGCCCTGCACGATCAGCGCGATGCCAAAGGTCAGGAGCAGGCCGTAGAGGTGGTCGAGCCCGGTCAGCCATTGCAGCATGGTCCGCTCCAGGATCATGCCGAAGATGCCGACGATAACAGGCGCGATCAGCAGCGCCCACCAGTAGTTGATGCCGCCGAGGCTCAGCAGGAAATAGGCAACGAACGCGCCCATCATGTAGAGCGCGCCGTGGGCGAAATTGATGATGTTGAGCATGCCGAAGATCACGGCAAGCCCGAGACTGAGCAGCGCGTAGAACGAGCCGTTGATCAATCCCACCAGTAGCTGAGCGTAAAGAGCCTGCATCGATCCCGCACCCGGTCCCTTCGGCGTTGCCTGAGAGTCGCCCGCAGGCCTGATGGCCTGCGGGCGGTTATCTTACTTCTTCAAGAGCGCGCACTTGCTCTCGGACAGCGGCGTGAATGCCTGGTCGCCCGGCACGGAGCCGACCAGCTTGTAGAAGTCCCACGGCCCCTTGGACTCCGAGGGCTTCTTCACCTCG
Organism: Bradyrhizobium sp. LA2.1; assembly: GCF_040547725.1. Lineage (NCBI taxonomy): Bacteria > Pseudomonadati > Pseudomonadota > Alphaproteobacteria > Hyphomicrobiales > Nitrobacteraceae > Bradyrhizobium > Bradyrhizobium sp. LA2.1. The sequence goes on along the minus strand of NZ_JBEPQI010000002.1, from coordinate 319,390 downwards.
AACAGGTAGGCGCTGTGGATGGTGCGGCCGTTCGGCTGGATCTCACCCTTGCCGAACAGGTCGTCCTCCGTCGGCAAGGACTTCATCTTCTCGACGACCTTGACGCCGTCATGGGGATTGCCGCCGAGCGCTTCCAGTGTCTTGAGATAATGACGCACGCCCGCATAGACGCCGGCCTGCACCATGGTGGGCGGGGCATTGTTCTTCATCTTGTCGGAGAAGCGCTTGGAGAACGCCCGGGTCTGGTCGTTCATGTCCCAGTAGAAGGTCTCGGTGAAGTTGAGGCCCTGCGCGGTCTCGAGACCGATTGCCTTGACGTCGGTCAGGAACAGCAGCAACGCCGCGAGCTTCTGGCCACCCTTGACGATGCCGAACTCGGCCGCCTGCTTGATCGAGTTGGTGGTGTCGCCGCCGGCATTGGCAAGGCCGATGATCTTGGCCTTGGACGCCTGCGCCTGCAGCAGGAATGACGAGAAGTCGGGCGTGTTGAGCGGATGCTTGACGCCGCCGACGACCTTGCCGCCGTTGGCGGTGACCACGGCCGTGGTATCGCGCTCGAGCGCCGCACCGAAGGCGTAGTCCGCGGTCAGGAAGAACCAGCTGTCGCCACCGGCCTTCACCAGAGCCTGACCCGTGGTGTGGGCCAGCATGTAGGTGTCGTAGGTCCAGTGCACCGTATTGGGCGAGCACTGCGCGTTGGTGAGGTCCGAGGTCGCGGCGCCCGAGTTGATGTAGACGCCATTCTTTTCCTTGATGACGTTGTTGACGGCGAGCGCCACGCCGGAGTTCGGCACGTCGACGATGATGTCGACCTTGTCGACGTCGAACCATTGCCGCGCGATCGCGGTGCCGATGTCGGGCTTGTTCTGGTGATCGCCGGAGATGATGTCGATCTTCCAGCCCTTCGCCGCAAGGCCGGAATCTTCGACGGCCATCTGGGCGGCGAGCGTCGAGCCGGGACCGCCGAGGTCGGCGTAGAGGCCGGACTGATCGGACAGCGCGCCGATCTTGACGGTCTTGTCCTGCGCAAAGGCTACGCCAGCCGTGGTGACGGCCAACGCCGTGCCGAGCAGAAACGACGCAATCGACTTTTTCATGCTACTTCCCTCGTGAATTTTCTCGTGGCCGTTTGACGCTTGGCCGTCTCAGACGCCGAGATAGGTGTGGAGCTTGTCCATGTTGGCGGCAAGCTCCGAATTGGAAAATCCGTCAATGATCTTGCCGTGCTCGACCACGTAATAGCGGTCGGCGACGGTGGATGCGAACCGGAAGTTCTGCTCGACCAGGAGGATGGTAAAACCCTCCTTCTTGAGCCGTGCAATGGTGTGGCCGATCTGCTGGATAATGACAGGCGCAAGACCTTCGGTCGGCTCGTCCAGCATCAGGAAGCTCGCGCCGGTGCGCAGGATGCGCGCGATCGCGAGCATCTGCTGCTCACCGCCGGAGAGCTTGGTGCCCTGGCTGTTGAGACGTTCCTTCAGATTCGGAAACAGATCGAAGATCTGCTCGAGTGGCAATCCGCCCGGGCGAACCACCGGCGGTAGCAACAAATTCTCCCGCACATCGAGACTGGAGAAAATGCCGCGTTCCTCCGGGCAGAACGCGATGCCCATCCGCGCGATCTTGTCGGAGGTCGCGCGGATGATGTCCTGGTTGTTGAACTTCACCGAGCCGGTCCGCTTGCCGATGATGCCCATGATCGACTTCAGCGTGGTCGTCTTGCCGGCGCCGTTGCGGCCGAGCAGCGTGACCACCTCGCCCGCGTTCACGTCGAAATTGATCCCGTGCAGGATGTGGGACTCGCCATACCATGCTTCCAGGTTGCGGACCTGGAGGATGTTGCCGCCGGTTGCGGCTTTTGCGGGAGCGTCCGCGGTTGCAGTCTCACGCATGACCGGCTCCCAGATAGGCTTCCTTGACGCGCTCGTCCTTGGTTAGTTCGCTGTAATGGCCTTGCGCCAACACCTGCCCGCGCGTCAGCACGGTGATGATGTCGGAGAGATTGGCCACGACGCTTAGATTATGCTCGACCATCAGGATGGTGTACTTCGCGGAGATGCGCTTGATCAGCGCCGCGATCTTGTCGATGTCCTCGTGGCCCATGCCGGCCATCGGCTCGTCCAGCAACATCATCTCGGGGTCGAGCGCGAGCGTCGTTGCGATCTCGAGCGCGCGCTTGCGGCCGTAGGCCATCTCGACCGCGGGCGTATTGGCAAACTCGCTGAGGCCGACATCGTTCAACAGTTCACGCGCGCGATCGTTGAAGCGGTTGAGCACCGACTTGGAGCGCCAGAAATCGAAGGAACTGCCGTGCTGGCGCTGAAGCGCGACGCGAACGTTTTCCAGCGCGGTGAGATGCGGAAATACCGCCGAGATCTGGAATGATCGCACCAGTCCCAGGCGCGCCACGTCGGCCGGCGCCATCGCCGTGATGTCCTGCCCCTTGTACAGAATTTTGCCGGCGGACGGTTTGAGGAACTTGGTCAAAAGATTGAAGCACGTCGTCTTACCCGCCCCGTTCGGGCCGATCAACGCGTGAATGCTCCCACGGCGAACCTTGAGCGCAACGTCGCGGACGGCGAAGAAGCCCGCGAACTCCTTGGTCAAGCCTTCCGTTTCGAGAATGAACTCATCGGCCAAACAGATTTCCCCCTGCCCGCACAATACGCGTGGCTGTCCTTAGTTACTTCGGCTTTCCGGGGGCCTTGGAGCCTGTCCCGGAACGTCGCCTCCGGGCGCGGAATATGCCGGAGGTGACGGGGGTTAGGCAAGGCGGAAAGCTGAGCAGATCAGGTCTCCGGCCGGGAGGCTTATGCTCCCTTAGTCGGACGCGTTTTGATGTCGCCTGCCCGGCCTCCCGGTTCGCAAGGCACCGGTCATCAAGCCGTCGTTAACGGTCTTTCATCCCGCGCGCCAGCCTTCATAGAAAATTTTCCCGCCGCATGGATCATGCGCGGGTTTTATGCGTCGGGAATATTGTCTTGGAAATTGCCTTGGATTTTGCAAGCGCGGCTCCTTCTGTCGTCAAGTCGATCAGGCAGCGTGATCTCCTGAACACGTGGCTGCGACTTTATGCGCGCGGGCAGATGGTGCCGGCGATCTGGGAGTATCAGCCCGCGCGGATCGAGGAAGAGCTGTCCGATCTGATCTATTATACCGTCGACATCTCGGCGCCGACGCCGCGCCTCATCATCCAGAGCGAAGGCACGCGCATCTCGCGCGCCTATGGACAGACCGGCAAGGGCGTTCTGCTCGACGACTATATCGGGCCGCGACTCGCACCCTTCGTGATGCCGATCTATTATGAATGCGTGGCACGCGGACTTCCGGTCTACAGCGTGGCCGACGTCGACGACATCTACGGCCGCGTGGTTGCCTATGAACGGCTGCTGCTGCCGTTCCAGACCGACGGCAAGGTCTGCCACGTGATCGCCTCGCTCAAGACGTTCTGCGAGGACGGCGGTTTCGAGATCAAGAATCTGATGCGCGGAAATGACGCGCTGCCGCGCCCGAAACTGCGCGCGGTGATCGACCGCGATCTCTTCCATCGCGCTCCCGGCCGGATCGCTGCGGCCGACGTCGTCGAGTTCGCCGATCAGCCCGGCGTCACCACCGAGATCGTCGAGCTGAGTTAGGGGTCAGCGCGATCTGGCGCCGACCTACTTGGCCTTGACCTACTTGGCCTTGACCTAATTGGCCTTGACTTCCTTGGCATAGATATCCGGCTTGAAGCCGACCAGAAGCTTGCCGCCGACTTCGAGCACCGGCCGCTTGATCATCGATGGTTGCGCTAGCATCAGCGCCAGCGCCTTCTTCTCGGTGAGGCCTTCCTTGTCGGAATCCGGCAGCTTCTTGAAGGTCGTGCCGGCGCGATTGAGCAGCGTCTCCCAGCCCGCCTTGTCGCTCCACTGCTTGAGCTTGTCCTTCTCGACGCCCACGGCCTTGTAGTCGTGGAACTCATAGGCGACGCCATGGGCGTCGAGCCAGGCGCGCGCCTTCTTCATGGTGTCGCAGTTCTTGATGCCGTAGATGATGTTGGGCAAGACCTTCCTCGCGCATGCGTCGTTGGATGACTGCAGCGTTGTACGAAACTCCGGTTCGCGCGACAACATTGCGAACGAACCTCGCTCTCCGAACGGACACATCAATGCACGTCACTCACGATCCCGCCGCGGCCGTGTCGCCAACCATCGACTTCAACACCTTCCTCGCGGTCGATATCCGCGTCGGCACCATCGTCGATGCAAAACCGTTCCCGGAGGCGCGCAAGCCGGCCTGGCGGCTGTGGATCGACTTCGGTCCCGCGATCGGCGTGCGCAAGAGCTCGGCCCAGATCACCGAAAATCATCCGCTCGAGACGCTGGTGGGGCAGCAGGTCGCGGCCGTCGTGAACTTCCCGCCGCGCCAGATCGGCCCTGTTGTCTCGGAGGTGTTGACGCTCGGCTTCCCCGATGCCGAGGGCAAGGTCGTGCTGGTGCAGCCGAGCAAGCCTGTGCCGAACGGCGGACGGCTGTTCTAGCCGCGCGATTGCCGGCCGGGCCGCCGTCACCTCCGCCATATCCCCGGCGGCGGCTTGATCCTCCTGTTTCCGGACCGTCTGGACTTGACCAAGATCGCCTTTGATAATAAAAATGACTGACTGATCGTTTTTTATTAATGCCCAGCTTCATAGGGGCCGTATCAGGCAAACGCTCAAAACGACCGATCTGTCAGTTATTTATGGACTGCCAAAATGCCCAAGATCAGCGACAAGCAACGCGAAGGTAGGCGACAGCAGATCCTCGAAGCGGCCCTCGCCTGCTTCGCCGAGCAAGGCTTCCACCAGACCGGCATGGCCGACATCGTCAAACGGTCGGGCTTGAGCCACGGCGCGGTCTATCTCTACTTCCAGAGCAAGGACGATTTGATCGAGGCGCTCGCCGACGACCGGCATCGTCGCGAGGCCGTGCTCAACTCGGTTGCGCAGGGATCGGGTGATCCGATCGAAGGACTCCACGCGCTGATCCGCGTCTACGCGCAATGGCTCACCGATCCCGCCGGCGAAGCGCGGCGTCGCGTCGGCATCCACGGCTGGGCGGAGGCCCTTCGTAACCGCCGCGTCCGCACCAGCGTCGTCGAAGGCATCGACATGCCGCGCGCGCTGATCGTGGCGCTGGTCGAGCGCGGCCAGCATGACGGCCTGATCAAGCGCGACCTCGACGCCGACGCGATCGCACGCGTGCTCATCGCGATCTTCCAGGGCTTCGTGCTGCAGAAATGCTGGGGCGAGGATTTTGACATCGAGGCCTGCATGATGGCCGTCGGCGGCGTGATCGAGGGATTTCGCACGACCAGGCCTGACATCAAGCGACGGACCAGGACGTAAGCGATGTCCTGGATCCACGATCTCCTCGCAGGCATCGGCGTCGGTCTCGTCGGCGGGCTGACATCGGGCTTCATGGGAACGAGCCCGGGCGGCGGGCTTGTCGTCTTCACCGTGCTGCTGCTCGGCGCGGAGCAGCATGTCGCCCAGGGGACGTCGCTGATCACGCAGGTCCCGCCCACTGGCCTCGCCGGCGTGCGCCGCTACTGGCAGAGCGGCAATCGCAGCCCGATGCAATGGATCGCCTGGATCGGCCTCGGATTTCTCATCGGCGGTGCGGGCGGCGGTTACGCCGCGGCGGCGGTCTCCGACTCGGTGCTGCAATGGACCTACGTCGTCTATCTCGTCGCGCTGATCGCCCTTCTGATCCTGCGCCGCGACCGCAAGGACGGGAGCCACGCGGCCGCCGACCGAGACGAACTGCCTTGGCTCCCCCTGCTCCTCATCGGCGCGCTTGCCGGATTTTCCTCCGGCTTCATGGGCATCGGCGGCGGGCTCGCGATCACCGTCGGCCTCGCCGCCGGCCTACGCGTCCCGCAGCATCAGGCGCAACTCGTCAGCCTCATCTTCTCGGTCATCCCGACCAACATTCCGGCGGCCTGGATCTATTGGAGCAAGGGGCTCATGGTCGGCTGGCCGGCCATCGTCGGGATTCTCGCCGGCCTCTGGATCGGCACCGATCTCGGCGCACGCGCGGCCAACGGCGTCAGCAAAGCGGTGCTGCACAGGGTCATGATCGCCCTCATCTCGGTGATGGCGCTCTACATGACGCATAAGGCGCTGACCTGATTCTACGGCCGCTCCGGAATGTTCAGCCCGCGCTGCACGGCAGGACGCGCCAGCCCCCGTTCGAGCCAGGCACCGACCGACTTGAACTGGCTGAACTCGACGAGATCGCCGGCGCCGTAGAAGCCGATGAGATTGCGCACCCAGCCGAGCATGGAGATATCGGCGATGGTGTAGTCGTCATCCATGAACCACTGCCGGCCGGAAAGATGCGTCTCCATCACGCCGAGCAGACGCTTGGCCTCGCCGACATAACGTTCGAGTGGCCGCTTGTCCTCAAAATCCTTGCCGGCGAATTTGTGGAAGAAGCCGACCTGGCCGAACATCGGCCCGACGCCGCCCATCTGGAAATGCACCCACTGGATGGCCTGGTAGCGGCGCGCGGCGTCCTCCGGCAGAAGCTTGCCGGTCTTCTCGGCGAGGTATTGCAGGATCGCCCCGGACTCGAACAGCGGCAGCGGCCGGCCACCCGGACCGTTGGGATCGAGGATCGCCGGAATCTTGCCGTTCGGATTGAGCGAGAGGAATTCCGCCGTCTTCTGGTCGTCCTTGCCGAAGTCGACGAGGTGGACCTCGTAAGGCAGACCGATCTCCTCCAGCATGATCGACACCTTGACGCCGTTCGGCGTCGGCAACGAATAAAGCTGAAGCAGCTCCGGATGCCTGGCAGGCCAGCGCTTGGTGATGGGAAAGGCGGACAGATCAGGCATCGGGACCCCGGCTTCGTTCGTGAGATGCCGCCTAATCTAGGCGAGCCGTCGAACGGCGCAAGGCCGAGCAGTGATCATGCATCGAAGCCGGACTACAAGGGCCGCAGCAGATGCCTGGCGGCGTACGCGATATCGCGCTGAGCGCGTTGCTCGATGAAGAGCTGCCCGGTGACGAGCAGCGCTCCGGTGAAAACGAGCGCGAGCATCGCGGTCGCGAACTGACTGGCATCCTTCATCGCACGAGCTTCTCCGTCATCGGTTCGCACGGGGAACGCGGGCCGACTATCGACAGTTCCTGCACGCCTCAAACAAATTGCCACTTTATCCCGAATCGAGGCGCAGCTCGCCGCAACCTCAATAATTGATCTCCATCCGCAGTCCGCGCGGATCGACCTCCTCGCCGCCGACACGTTGTGTGCTGTCGCGGGCCGCGACCGCGCTGGCACAGGCATCGATGAGATCGTCGCGGCCGATGCCGGTGCCATGACGCTGCGTCAGCCATGTCTCCAGGCGCGCGAAGCCGCGTTGCGCCAGCAGCGAAATGCGCTGCTCACGACCTTGCGCCGACGTCTTCTTCGGGAGACGGACGCGCCCTGCCAGATTCCAGAAAATCAACTCCGGATGCGCTTCGCCAATTGTCGCCTGCCGCGCCGGCGTCATGATCTCGTCGACGTCCCTGATCTTGTCCCTGATGTTCCAGAGCTGCGCCGACACGCCCCTGCCCTTGCCTTCCCGCTCCCAATAGTGGCGATTGGCTGCCGCCATGTCCGGAAATGTCCAGAGGTCACGGCGCGCACCGAGAAACACCGCAGGGCCGACCAGCTCGCGTGCGCGCAAGTCGCAGGCTCGATAGCCGCTTGGCTTCAATCCGATCGGCATGTCGATCATCGCACGCGCATGCGGCATCGCAAGCAAGCGCGTCAGGCCCGGCGAATAATCAAAGCCGTGATCGCCGCGCTCGTCGATCCAGGCTGCGACCCAGCCGAAGCGGAATCCATCGAGACCGAGATAGTTTGGCAAATCATGCGTCCCGACGTCGACTAGACATCTATGCTTCTCCCTCGTCTCGATGCCGCTCGAACAAGCGCTGCGCCAGCAGCGCATGGCCGAGCGTGCCGCCGGCGCGCACGGCCGCGACAATCAATGCCGCTTCCGCGACTTCCTCGCGCGTCGCGCCGGCCTTCGCTGCCTGCGCCGTATGCACGTCGAGGCAATAGGCACATTGCGTGGTGAGCGCGACCGCGAGCGAGATCAGCTCGCGATATTTCGGCGGGATCAATCCGTCCTTGCGCTCGACCGCGTGGTTGAACGCAAGGAACGCGTTGGCCTCGACCGGCGCGAGCGCCACGAAAGCCGGGACAGACTTCAGATCGTCAGGCGTTTGATAATCGGTCATGTCTCACCTCGTCAGATATTCGCGCATCAGGGCACGGGCGCGATGCAGGCGCGCCTTCACGGTCTGCCTGGACGCACCGAGCGCGGCGGCGATTTCGTCGATGGTCATTTCCTTGACGTCCCGCATCAGCGCGACATCGCGATAATGCGCCGGCAACGCTTCGAACGCAGCCGCCACGTCAAGCCGCAAATCGACTTCGGAGCGCGACAGCAGCAGAGCCTCCGCCTCAACGTCGTCGATCGATGGCGCGAGGCCCGCCTTGCGCGCGAGCCGCAGACATTCGCGGCGGACCACGCTGAACAGCCACGCGGAAAAGGCGACGAGCGAGCGGATCGTGCCGACATGGCGGAACAGGATCCACATCGCCTCCTGGGTTGCATCCTCGGCATCAGCCGAGCTGCGGCAGGTGGCGCGTGCGTAGCGGCGGATATCCGGCTGCGCCGTCTCGAGCAGAGACGCGATCGCCTGGGGATCGCCGAGCCGGGCCGCCTCGAACAGATTTGACGAGATCGCCGCCGCACTCACGACACGCCTCCTCGTCCGATCCCGGCCATCGCGCACATCGGGCAATAGCCGACGAGCCCGGTCAATGCGAAGCCTGCGCCCCCGAGCGCCACCAGCCACGCCGTGACGCCGGCGGGATACACGAATGCGGCAATCGCAACCGCAATTCCGAGCGCAACCCGCACCGCCTGATGCAGACCGCCGATATTCTTCCTGTAGAATGCCATCACATCCTCCGAAATGAGCCGAAGCAAAATGCCTCGACCATCAAGAGGACGCGAAGGCCGGAAAGGATTCGCGGACGCCGGCAATTTTTTCGCGATCAGCCCCCGACCGCCTGGTAGGCCAGACGCTTGAACTCGAAGAAGAAGGGGTTCCAGAAGCCCATATGGCGCTGGGCCATCAGCACGCCGGCGGTGTTGGCCTGCGGACAAATCCACCAATGGGTGCCGGCAAGCCCGCCCCACTGGAATTCGCCGGTCGAATTCGGGGGATCGAACGGCGTCGGCGCAAAGGTGACGGCGCCGCCGAGACCAAAGCCCTTGCCGGGAATCGGCCCGAGATTGGCAAATCGGATGGTCTGGCCCGCGGGCAACTGGTTCGTCATCATCTGCCGCAGCGTATCGGGCTTCAGCAGTGCATCCGGACCGGGTAGCAGCGCGCGTACCAGCGCCAGCATGTCCGGCAAGGTCGAGACCAGACCGCCGCCGCCCGACAGCCGCGGAAACGGCCGCCGATAGGCCTGCGGATAAGGCAGATTGTCGGCCCGCGTCAGGCCCGGCTTCATCGGATCGAGCACGTCGGCGCCGGTATAGAGTGCAACCAGCCTGCCCTGCTGTGCCTCGGGCACTGAGAAGCCGGTATCGACCATACCGAGGCGATCGAAGATGCGCGCCTTGAGGAAGGTGTCGAGCGCATGGCCGGAGACAACCTCGACCACACGGCCGAGCACGTCGGTCGCCACCGAATATTCCCAACCCGTGCCGGGATGGTAGGACAGCGGCAAATCGGCAAGCTTGTCGATCATGTCGGTCAGCGGCGTGAGCGGGTTGAGCACGCGCGCCTCGTTATAGCCTTTGAACAGCACCGTGCCGGGATCGAAGATGCCGTAGCTGAGGCCCGAGGTGTGGGTCAGAAGCTGGCGGATCGTGATCGGGCCCTTCGCCGGCTCGACATCGGCAAGGCTCGAGGCACCCTGCTTCAGCACCTTGCGATTGCCGAGCTGCGGCAGGAATTTTTCGACGGGATCATCAAGCCCGATGCGGCCCTCCTCGACCAGCAGCATGATCGAGCACGTCACAAAGATCTTGGTGTTGGAGAACGCGCGGAAAATATGGTCAGACCGGAGCGCCGTCTTCGCCTCGCGATCGGCAAAGCCGACGCATTGCTGGTCAACCACCTCATGACCACGGAGCACGGCCCAGGACACACCCGGAATGATCTCCTGATCGACATAGCGTTCCATCGCCGTCCGTGCGGCGGAAAAATCCGTTGTCCTGACGTCCATGTGTTTCCCCCAAATTATGGTTGGGATGGATATAGCGCGCTTTCGCGGGAAATGAAGACCGTCCGATCGGCCCTCAAATCTTCATCAGCGCCGTGACGTGCAGCCGGCGACGGATCTTCATGCCCTGCCGTTCGTACAGCGCAATCGCCGAGGCGTTATGAGAAAACACGTGCAGGAACGGAATTTCGCCGCGCGCCTCGATCCGGCGCGCGACCGCCGCGAGCAGCGCCTGCGCGTAGCCGCGCCCACGATAGTCCGGATGCACGCAGACGGCCGTCATCTCGACGAACTTGCCCGGCTTCATCCGCTCGCCCGTCATCGCGACCAATTCTCCACCAACGCGGATGCCGAGGAAGGTGCCGAGCTCATGGGTGCGCAACGCGAACGGACCGGGCTTGGTCAGCTCCGTCAGCGCCATCATGGCGGCGACGTCGGCCGCGCCCAATTTGACGATCTCGGCATCGCGCAGCGGGCTGTCGGCCGGCGAGCCGATCATCTGCTCGCCGGTCTCGGCCAGAACGATCTTGAAATTGGCGGGAACGTCGACCGGCTCCGGCGTGAACAGCGCGGCGACCTGCGAGCCCGCCAGGAGATCACCGAGCGCGGCGAAGCTTGCCTCGGACATGTCGACCATGTCGGCAAACGGTGTCATGTCCACGGGATAGCGCCGTGCGCGCGGGCCGCCCTCCGCCAGGTGCTTCTGGCTGGTCGTCAGCGCGCTCCAGATCGGACGATCCAGTAGCCGCTCATCGCTGTCGGACACCGGCCTAGTCCTTGTCGAAGCTGACGATGACGGCGGCGTTGGCGATGAGGATAGGATCGTTGGCCACTTCCGTGGCCGAGGGAATCTCCAGCCCGCCCTTGACCGCAGTTACGGTCACCGTGCCGTAAGGCAGCTCCTTCGCAACCGCTTCCTTGTCCACGCTTTCCGGATTGGGGACGGCGATCGTGACATCGACGAACATGTCGTTCGCGGTCTTCCCGATCATCCGGAAGAAACCAAGGCTCGAATGCCTGATGGCATCCGACACCGCACGCTTCGCCGCCTTGGTGGCGTCCCTGCCGTGGACGTCAACGCCCATGCCCATCTCGGTGATACAGCGAACGCGAGTCATGTCTTATTCCTGTGGTTGGTTGGGTGATTGTGAGTGTCGGGGATTGGGGTGCTCGACAGAAGTACGGTTGCTTCTCTCGTGTCCCGGACGCGCTGCAACGCTCTTGGCGTTGCTGCGCAGAGCCGAAGGGGCGCTGCGTCCGGGGCGCGAGATCGCAGTTCTCACGCCTTTGACTTCTCATGCGCCCGCAGCTCGTCAACCAGCACGCGCACATTCTCCGAATAGTCGATCGGGATCACGACCAGATGCACGCCGCCCTCCTTGAAGGCCGCATCGAGCGTCGGGCCGAAGCTGTCGATGCTCTCGATGCGATGTCCCTTGGCGCCGTAGGCCTTCGCGTAAAGGACAAAATCGGGATTGCCAAAGGTCATGCCGTAATCGGCGAAGTGATCGACGGCCTGCTTCCAGCGGATCATGCCGTAGGCGTTGTCTTCCAGCACCAGCACGACCAGATTGAGCTTGAGGCGGACGGCGGTCTCCATCTCCTGGCTGTTCATCATGAAGCCGCCGTCGCCGGCGACCGCGAGCACGCGGCGGTCGGGATAAAGCATCGCGGCCATCATCGCCGACGGCAGGCCGGCGCCCATCGTCGCCAGCGCATTGTCGAGCAGCAGCGTGTTGGCGACGCGGGTTCGGTAGTTGCGCGCGAACCAGATCTTGTACATGCCGTTGTCGAGCGCGACGATGCCATTCTCTGGGATCACCTGGCGGATGTCGTGCACGATGCGCTGCGGTGTCGGCGGCCAGCGCGCCTCGGTGGCGCGGTCGGCGATGTGCGTGAGGATCTCCTCGCGCAACGGCAACAGCGCCGCCGCCTGCGGCAGCTTGCCTTCGAGGCGGTCGGCGAGCAGCTCCAGGCTCGGGCCGACGTCGCCGACGACCTCGGCGTCGGGGAAATAGACCAGCTCGACGCTGGCCGGCGTGTAGCTGACGTGAATGACCTTCGGTCCCGACGGCCCCATGATGAAGGGCGGCTTCTCGATCGGGTCATGGCCGATCGCCACGATCAGATCGGCTGCGTCGATCGCGTCGTGGACATAGTCGCGCTCTGATAGCGCCGCCGTGCCCATGTAGAGATTGGTGCCGCCAGGCACCGTGCCCTTCCCCATCTGTGTCGTGAAAAACGGAATGCCGGTTCGCCGCACGAAGCTGGCGATGCCGTGGGTCGAGCGCGGCCGGCTGGTCGCAGCTCCCATCATCACCAATGGACGCCTTGCGGCGAGGATCATCTCGGCCGCGCGGTCGAGCGCGGCGCGATGGGCGACCGGAATTTCTATCGGATGGACCGGGATCACGGGGACGGCCGGCACTTCGTCGCCCGCGATGTCCTCGGGCAGCTCGAGATGCACCGGCCCCGGCCGTTCCTCCATCGCCACGCGAAAGGCATCGCGCACCACGGTCGGAATGCTGGAGGCGCTGATGATCTGCCGAGAGAGCTTCGTGAGCGGCTTCATGGTCGCAACCACGTCCACGATCTGGAAGCGCGCCTGCCGGCTGCTCATGATCGGCTTCTGGCCGGTGATCAAAATCATCGGCATCGCGCCGAGATGGGCATAGGCGGCGCCCGTGGACAGATTGAGCGCGCCCGGGCCGAGCGTCGAGAGACACACTCCCGGCTTGCCGGTCAGCCGACCGTGCGTGGCGGCCATGAAGGCCGCGGCCTGCTCGTGACGGGTCAGGACCAGCTCGATTTTGGAGGTGCGCAGCGATTCGACCAGGTCGAGATTTTCCTCCCCGGGGATACCGAAGATGCGATCGACGCCCTCGTTCTCCAGCGCCGCGACAAACAGGTCCGATCCTTTTGCCTTGCGTTCCTGCCCGCTCATGTCGCCTCCGCTCGCTGTGCGTCCCGTGGTCGGGAGCGGTCACATGGTAGCGGCTCGTGGCGCAGGCACAACTCACAAAGAGGCGGGCGATTGTTCCAACATCGTCAATACGATCGCAGCGAAGCAATCCAGAATCTTTCCGCGGATATTTCTGGATTGCTCCGCCGCGCTCGCAACGACGCCGTTTCCGAATTCCGGTAGAGTGGATTGACCGACTGTTCGGGTGTTTTTGCCTGTCGGGCTACGAAGCTCTACAACTTCGCCTCAGCAAAGATGCCTGATATCCAGTCGAGGAAGACGCGCAGGCGGAGCGCGAGCTGGCGGTTTTGCGGATAGAGCGCGGAGAGCGGCGTCGGCGACGGTGGATAGCCAGCCAGCACCTCGACCAGCGCACCGCTGGCGAGATCCGCCGCGAAGCGATAGCGGGGCGCCTGCGTCAGGCCGAAGCCGAGCCGCGCGAGATCTGCCATGGTGTCGGAATTATTGACGCGAACCCGGCTCGGCAACACGACATTGCGCAGCGCGCCGGCGACGGAAAACTCCAGCGGCAAAACATCGCCGGTGCGCGAGGAGATGAACGCGACCATCTGATGGCCGTCGAGCGCATCCGGCGTCGCGGGCATGCCGTGGCTGGCGAGATAGGCCGGGCTCGCCACCGTGATTTCCTCGACGGTGCCGAGGCGCCGCAAAATCATCCCGCTGTCCTCGGGCTCTCCCGACCGGATCGCGCAATCGATGCCCTCGCGCACGAGATCGACCAGCCGGTCGCCCTGCCCGATCTGCAAGTCGAGCTGCGGATGGCGCGCCAGGAATTCCGGCAGGTGCGGCAAGATGAAAGTGCGGGTCAGCAAAGGATGTGCGTCGATGCGCAGCAAGCCACGCGGTCGCGCATCGCGCATCGTGGTTTCGGCTTCCTCGACCTCCGCGAGGATGGCGACGCAGCGGCGGTAATAGTCCTCGCCGTCGAGCGTCGGCGTGACATGCCGTGTCGTGCGTTCGAGCAGGCGCGCGCCCAGCCGCGCCTCGAGCCCGCGCAAAACCTCGCTCGCCGTCGAGCGGGGAATGCCAAGGTCGGCAGCCGCAGCCGTAAAGCTCTGCCGTTCGACGAGGCGGACGAACAGGCGCATGGCGTCAAATCGGTCCATGGCCGATTGTTCACCACAGCCGACAAGTGATGACAAGTTTTTCGCGATTATCCGGTCGCGGCGATCGGGCATTCTCGAACAGGAGCAACCACACCCCATCACACGGAGAGACCCATCATGCCCTTCGCCAATATCAAGATCCCCCAGGCCGCCTTATCGCGGGCGCAGAAGGCGGAGATCGTGCACAACCTCACCGCGCTGTTCGCGCACTATTTCGGCGAAGCGGCGCGGACGCACACCATGGTGCTGATCGAGGAAGTGCCTGATGGCGGTTATGGCCGCGCCGACGAGGTGTTCGTGGTTCCCGACGCCTATCGCGCAAGCGACGCCGCTACCTCAGCTTCAGGCTGAGCTCGGTGCCGCCCTTGAGCGGCAACGTTATCGAGACGAAACCGTTTTTGGGATCGCGGATGAAATCGAGATAGTCGGGCTCGGCATTGTCGTTCATGACGTAGCCGCCGACGCGCAGCTGCGGCGCGACGATCCCGATCACCTCGCGCGCCAGCGAGGGACCGCTCTCACCCGGCCAGCCGTCGATCAGAACGAAGTCGACGGGACCGCCGAGATCGCGCAAGGTTTTTCGCGCATCGCCCTCGCGGATCTCGGCATAGTCGGCAAGGCCGGCCTCGGCGAGATTGCGTTTGGCGGTCTCGACCTTGGCCGGCACGATCTCCGAGCCGATCACGGTGCCGCCGCCATTGTCGCGGATAGCAGCCGCGAAATAGAGCGTAGACATGCCGACCGAGGTGGCGAACTCGGCCACGCGCGTAGCACGCAAGCCACGGCACAGCAGATAGATCAGTTCGCCCTGCTCGGAATGAATCGAAAAGCCCTGCTCGGCATAGGCGTGGGGATCACGGCTGTTGAAGGAGCCGCGCGGCCCGCCGCCGGCCGGCCGCTGCCGCGCGCCTTGGAGGCGCGCGAGGACGGCGTTGACGCGTGGGTCTTGAATCGGGCTGTGGGGCCGATCACTCATGTGTTGCTTCGCCTCTTGGTTATTTACCGAGGATTTCCGCGGCGGCACGATCCAGGATCGCCGCGATGCGGCGCGCCTCGGCGGGGTCGCTGCCAAGCCTGGAACGCAGCGCGCGCTTGAGGTTGTGGCGGGCACGGTGCAATTCGTCGGAGGCGTCGGCATCGAGATCGCTGACGCCGGCAAAGGCCTCGCGCACCTCGTCCATGCGGCGCCCGATCCGCGACAGCGCTTGCAGGATCGCGTCCGCAGTCGCGCGGTTCTCGGCGAGATGCGCCTCGCCCTGCGGCGTGATGCTGTAGAGCTTTCGACCGCCATCCTGCTCGACGCTGCTGTGGCCGACCTCTTCCAGATAGGTCAGCGCCGGATAAATCACGCCCGGGCTCGGCGTGTAGAAGCCGTCGGACCGCTCCTCGATAATCTTGATCAGCTCGTATCCATGAGCCGGCTTTTCGGCGAGCAACGCCAGGATCACGAGTTGGAGGTCCTGCGAGGACAGCCGCCTTGCGCCGGGGAAATCACCCCCCGGGCCGCGCCCGAAGAAGCCATGCCCGCCGCGGCCGAAGCGCCGTCCGCCGCCGTGCCGGCCCATGACGAAATGGGCGAAATGCCCAAAATGGAAGTCTTTGTGGTCTCGTCCGTGGTGCATATCGTACGTCCTTTTTGTAAAACATATCTTACGATATAGTTTGCGATAGACAGTCCACAACCCACAAATCTGTGATCGGGCGCCTTGGCGCCGGTCCCGGCTCGGGGGACCAGCACCGCCGGGGGCCGATTACTCCGCAGCTTCGCTGCGGGGAACGCCCTGCTCGACCTCGAGCTGAAGGATGTCGTTGAAGCGGTTGAAGGCACCGCAGAGCGCGATGCGCCAGGTCAGCTCGACGATCTGGGCTTCCGAGAAATGCGCGCGCAGGCGAGCGAAGATCTCGTCGCGAGTCTTGTTCCAGTTGTTGGTGACGGCGATGGAATATTCGACGACGAGCTTGTCGAGCTCATCGAGCTCGGGATGGTCCTTGTAATCGACGAGGCGAGCGGCGCCCTCCTCCGACACGCCCTGCACCGCCAGCTTTGGTGCGTGGTGCGAGACGCAATAGTCGCATTTGTTGAGCAGCGAGACCGTGACCAGCGCGAGCTCCAGATGGCGCTTCGAGACATTGCGTTCTTCAGCAAGATCGACCAGCAACGACCACATATGCTTGAAGATCGGCAGGCGGTGCGCCATGACACCGGCCTGGTTCTCGAACGCGCCGTAGGTCGTCATCTTGTCCCACAACGGCCTCAGCGCCTCCGGCAGATCGTCCCTGGTCTTGATCGAAACGCGCGACATCGCAAATTCATCCCTTGTTGGAAGATGCATGTTGCCATAACGGCAGGGCTTTCGTCTCAAGTGCGAGCGCATGACACCCAAGACATTCGAAGCCCGCTGTTTGCGCCTGCCCGCAGCCACCAAGGTGGTGCAGTGGGAAGGCACCTCCGTGTTCAAAGTCGGCGGCAAGATGTTCGCGCTCGGCGGCGGCTTTGCCGCGGGCTCCGGCGGCTACATGTTCAAGGTCTCGGACATGGCCTATGCGATGCTGATCGAGCACGGCGTGGCACGACCGGCGCCGTATCTGGCGCGCGCCAAATGGGTGCAGCTCGCCGGCAACAACGCACTTCCCGATGCGGAACTCACCGCCTATCTGGCGCAGGCCCATGCCCTGATCGTCGCAAAGCTCACGCGCAAATCGCGCAAGGCGCTGGGGCTGGACTGAGCACTCTCCACAACGTGATGCGCTGATCATCGTACTCCCATTGGACTTTTGTTGCACCGCACCTAGCTCGAAGCAAAGCCCATTCGAGATGGAGTGCTCCATGAGTAAGCCCAACACCACTGCAGCCAACACTTATCGCTATGAACTCGTGCATGATGATGATGACGCCGATTTCGTCGCTTACCAGCGCCGTCGCGAAGACGGGTTCTGGCAGACTTTTGCGACCTGGATGATTCCGCGCACAGTCTGCAACTAGAGCCGCGCGCTTTTCCTCGTACTTGTATCGGAGGCGGACGCCGCCTCCGACTTTCCCGGCGGGAAGGCGCTGCCCGCTCAGCGTTTCTTGTCTTCGGCCGCCTGGGTCGCGCGCAGCAGATTGTCGCGCAGCCGGCTCACCGTCTTCTGCACCACCGGAAAATCGTCGCCGAGACCGGTCGCCTCGATCACGGACTCGCCGAGATCCTGTTCGATCAGTTTTCGGCCGCCCGGCGTCAGGCTTACCCGCACCTGCCGCTCGTCGGCGGGATCGCGGTGGCGCTTGATGTAACCGATCTGCTCGAGCTTCTTCAGGATCGGCGTCAGCGTGTTGGATTCCAGGAACAGCTTTTCGCCGAGCGCGCTGACGGTCTGCTCATCCTCGTCCAACAGCGCCACCATGGCGATGTACTGGGTGTAGGTCAGTCCCACCTTGTCGAGCAGAGGCTTGTAGGCGCGACCGAAGGCCAGATTGGCCGAATAGACGGCAAAGCACAGGAAATTCGACAGTTTTCGGCCTTTGCCGGCAGCTTTGGCGGGACGGGACACGTGAACCTCCGCAATTCGTGATCTCCGCGTCAATATAAATCGCATCCGATTAAATCGGAAGAGCTTGACCGGACAGAGCGACGGGTTTATTTCATCGCGCATCCGATTAGATCGGACACGATCTATATCGAACCCGAAAGGATGCGCCATGACCACCGCTGCAAAGCTTCTCTTCACCGGCAAGACCCACGTCACCTCCGGCCCCGACGGCGCCGCGCACGCGAACGACGGCTCTCTCGATATCAAGCTGGCCCAGCCGCACCCGGCCGCCGAGAACCTCTTCGCTGCCGCCTGGTCGGCCTGCTACCTCGGCGCGCTCGGCCTCGCCGCCGCCCAGCGCAAGGTCAAGCTGCCGAGCGAGCCGTCGGTCGACACCACGATCGACCTGAACAATGCGAACGGCGCCTTCTTCCTGCGGGCCCGTCTCGATGTCAGCGTTCCCGGCGTCGATCGCACGGTCGCCCAGGAGCTGATCGAGGCGGCGCACGGCATCTGCCCCTACTCCAAGGCCGTCCACGGCAACATCGAGGTGACCACCAATCTCGTCTGACCCGCCATCAAGCGAACATCAGGAGCCGACCATGAGCCCCTATCCATTACGAACCCTGCGCATGCTTGCGAGCGCTGCCGTGCTCGCCACCAACCTTCTCACCCTGCCGGCGGCAGCCCAGCCGGCCGGCGTCACGCGCACCGACCTCCAGCGCCATGATCTCAGCGCGCCCGGCCGCGAGGCGGTCCAGGTCCGCGTCGACCTCGCGCCCGGAGTTGCGTTCGGCCGGCACACGCATCCAGGCGAGGAGATTATCTATGTGCTGACAGGCGCCATCGAATACGACGTCGAGGGCAAGCCCCCGGTGACGCTGAAGGCAGGCGACGTGCTGTTCATTCCGGCCGGAGCGGTTCATGCGGCGAAGAACGTCGGCACGGACACCGCGAGCGAGCTTGCGACCTATATCGTCGCCAAGGACAAGCCGCTGCTGACGCTGGTGAAGTGAGACCGGCCGTCTCGATTGACCCGCAGACAATATCTGACTAAAGTCAGGTATTATGCTTGATCCCGTCTCCCGCGTCCGCCGCTTCAATCGCGCCGTGACCTCCGCCGTCGGCGCGCTCGACACCTCGTTTCTCGGGCGCGGCCGGCCGCTTGGGGCGGCGCGCGTGCTCAATGCGATCGGACATGGGCGCTCGGACGTGGCGGAGATCCGCGATTATCTCGGGCTCGATTCCGGATTGATGAGCCGGCTGCTCCGCAGCCTCGAGGACGAAGGGCTGGTCGAGACCACGACGCATGAGGACGATGCGCGCCGCCGTGTCGCGACGTTGACGCGCGCGGGACGGCGCGAGTTCGCGGCCTACGAGGCGCTGTCCAATACGCAGGCCGAAGGCTTCCTGGCGCAACATTCGCAGCGCGAGGCGCTGCTGGCGGCGATGGACCTAATCGCCTCGGCGTTGACGCGCGAGCGCGTCGCGCTGGAGGAGATGGATCCGCGGAGCGAAGCAGCACGTTATTGCCTGCGCGAGTACTATTCCGAGCTCGGCCGCCGCTTCAAGCAGGGTTTTGACGTCTCGCTGTCGCGCGATCCTGACGCCAAGGACATGCGCCGGCCGCGCGGCACCTTCGTCGTCGCGATGTCCGACACGCTGCCGATCGGCTGCGTCGGACTGAAGGGAACGGATCACGGCTATGCCGAGATCAAGCGTCTCTGGGTTGCCCCCGCAGCGCGCGGATTGCGACTCGGCCGGCGCCTGATGGACGCGGCCGAGAATGCCGCACGCGACCTCGGCATCACGCTGCTGCGGCTCGACACCAACAGCGCGCTCGCCGAGGCCGGCCGGCTCTACCGCACCACGGGCTGGCGCGAGATCCCCCGCTTCAACGATGATCCCTACCCGGATCTCTTTTTCGAAAAACACATCCCGTCATAGACCTCGTCACGCCGCTGCCGCCGCGGCCTCGCCTTGCGGCTTCGCGAATGGCCTGAAATTCATCGCCATCAGGAAGGCGCCGAGGCCCATTGCCCAGGAGGCGATATAGAGCCAGGCGTAGCTGGAAAAGGCGTCGTAGATCAGGCCGCCGGCGAGCGGGCCGGTCGCCATGCCGAGGCTGCCGGCCATCGCCGTGCCGCCGATCACCGTGCCCATCATGCGCAGCGGAAAGTTTTCGCGCACCAGCACCGCATAGAGCGGCATGGTGCCGGCATAGATGAAGCCGAAGACCGCGCCGACCGCGTAGAACGTCGCGAGCTGCTGCGCGAAGACATAGGCGAGCGCGCCGAACGCCTGCAACAGCAGCCCCGTCACCAGCACGCGCTTGGCGCCGAAACGATCGCCGAGCAGCCCGAAGGCGATACGGCCGCCCATGCCGGCAAAACCCTCGATGCTGTAGATCGTCACCGCCGCGATCAGCGGGATGCCGCAGCTCACGGCATAGCTGACGATGTGGATGATCGGGCCCGAATGGGTGGCGCAGCAGAAGAAATTGGTCGCGAGCAGGATCATGAATTGCGGCGAGCGCAGCGCCTCGCCCAGCGACATCTCCCCTTGCGGCGCGCTCTCGCCCGCAGGCGCGGCCACGGCATGCGCGAGCGCGGGCGGGCGTCGTACCAGGAACGAGACTGGGATCATGATGGCGCCGACCACCAGCGCCACGATCTGCATCGAGGTGCGCCAGTCGTGGCCGGAGACGAGCCAGGCCGCGAGCGGCGCCATCGTCATCGGCGCCATGCCCATGCCGGCCGACACCAGCGAGACCGCGAGGCTGCGATGGGTGTCGAACCAGCCAGTGACGGTCGCCATCATCGGCGCGAAGATCGCCGCGCAGGAGGCGCCGACCAGAAGGCCGAACATGAACTGGAACGCCAGCAGCGAGGTCGCATGGCTTGCCGCGAACAGGCTGAGCGACAGCACGATCGATCCCGTCAGCACCACCGGCAGCGGCCCGAATCTGTCGGTCGCCGTGCCCCAGGCCATGCTGGTGAAGGCCATCGCCAGGAACCCGATCGTCATCGCGCTGGAAATTCCGGTCACCGACCAGCCGGTGTCCTTGGCGATCGGCTGGAGGAACACCGGCAGCGAAAACATGCCGCCGATCGCGACGCAGCCGAGCAAGCCGCCCGCGGCAACGATCACCCAGCGATAGTTGGAAGCGTTCATTTTGGTCTCCCGTCAGGTCTGTCTGGGTGGAAGACGAATGGGAACTGTGCCTGCCGACAACGGCATCGAGGACAACAGATTTTTTTGGCGCCGCCAAACAAAAATCCCGAAAACAACCCCATGCACAGTAGCCGGCCGCTGCCGGATCAAAGACTTACCAACGACCCGCAACGCGAGGGGCGCGTTTGACACGTCGGGCAAAACACCGGCACAATGTCATCATCCCGCCAACGCGATCTCATCACACTCCGGACGCCGCCGATCCGGTGCGCTCTCAATGCTCCGATTTCGGAGGGAATAGTTGCATGCCAAAGATTGATATCGCCACAGTGCCGGCCCGAAAGGGCTCCGGTTATCCCGCGCCGCTCGACGCGCCCTGCGCCGAGCGCATCCGCCAACGGCTGGGCAATGCCGGAAAGCTTAAGGATTTCGGCGTCAACCTGATGCGTCTGCCGCCAGGCAGCTGGTCGAGCCAGCGCCACTGGCATTCGCATGAGGACGAGTTCGTCTATGTGCTCGAAGGCGAGCTGACGCTTGTCGAGGACGAGGGCAAAACCGTGCTGAGCGCCGGCGACTGCGCCGCTTTCCCGAAGGGAAGCGGCAACGGCCATCACATGATCAACCGGTCCGATGCGACGGCCGTCTACCTCGAAGTCGGCTCGCGCTCGCCCGATGACCTCATCACCTGCTCCGACGTCGACATGATGAGCCCGGCTTCCAGCGGCCGGTTCCCGCACAAGGACGGCACGCCCTATCCGCAGGAATAGCGGCAACGGCGACGCCTCACATCGCTGCGCTACGCCGCCACTCGGTTACGGCCAGCCATACCGCGGAGACCAGGAAGTAGATCGCGCCAACTGCAGCGTAGCCCGCGACATTCGCGATCGTCGGAGACATCGGCGTCGTGGCCTGAAAGATGAAGAAGCCGCCGGCCAGAGCCGACTGGCCACCGCTGAGCACCATGGCCCACTGCGCGCCAAAACTTCTCCAGCGGCGGATTGCGGTTCCTAGCTGGAGCAATCCGGACAGGATCGCCCAGGCCCCGAAGACGCCGAGCACCCCGTTCATGCTCATCTGCAAGGCGACGAGGACCGCGACAGTGGTCACCAGGCTGACCAGAACGTTCAGCGCCTGCGTGCGATTTTGAGCGAGCCCGCCACTGCGCAACGCGTCGACCAAGTTGGCCGCGGCGTCCCATGCCGGATAGAGCACGAGCAAGGCTCCAGCGATCGCCGCAGATGACGGCCCGACGGCAAAGGCGGCAACGACCCAGGCGACGGAGAACGCCGCCCGAATGAAGTAGTAGACCTTCAGCCATTGCTCGCGGTCGGCCCGAACGAGATCCAATTGATGATGCGTCACTGCACTCTCTCCTTTACCTACTAGTTGGTAGTCTTACGCGCAACAAGTCGCCCTCCGCCCCCAGCGTGCCTGCGGGCGTGTCGTTGTCGTCTCGTCGAAATGTTTCAGTGCCTGGCGGACAACCGATCCAGCAGCGGCCCGGTGATCACACCGAACATCTTTGGGTCGCCATAGGCACGCGCCGACAGCATCGCGCCGTGAACGGTCGCCATGAAGCCTTCAGCCTCGATCTTCGCTGCGCTGGAGAGATGCAGCTGCCCCTTCCGCTTGCCGCGCTCCATCACCGAGGTCAGCCACGACGCCAGCGAACGGAAATGCGCGCGGACTTCCAGCGCCACCTCCTCCGGCAGGATCGGAAGCTCGCAGGCAAGCAGCGCACACACACAGAAGGGCGCCGTCGCATCATTGATGCACGCCTCCCAATACCGGACATAGCTTTTGAGCTGGTCGCGGGGGTCCGCGACATTGCGTTCGAGCGCGGACAGTCCCGCCTCGGCTTCCGCGCGATAGCGCGACACGAGGGTGCGGACCAGATCGACCTTGCTGGCGAAATGATGGTGGATGCTCGGCTTGCGGATGCCGACGATTTCGGCCACGTCGGCGTAGCTGAAGCCGTTATAGCCGCCCGCGATGATCAGGGTGCGCGCGCAGGCCAGGATGTCGTCGGCCGTCGAGGAAACGTTGGTCATGGCGGATTAGCTACCTTCCAGTTGGTAGGTCGTCAAGAACGGGATGCTTCAACCATCCGTGAGTGGTAGGGAGCCTGCATGACCATTCGTCCCCTCCTCCGCTATCCCGACCGCCGGCTCGCGATGGCGGCCCGTCCCGTCACCGCATTCGACGACGCCTTGCGCGAGCTTGCAGCGGATCTGCTCGACACCATGCGCGCCGCGCCCGGCATCGGCATCACGGCGCCGCATATCGGCGTGCCCTTGCGCGTCGTCGTGCTCGAGCTCGACGCCAAGGCGGGCCCGCAAACCTACGTCAATCCGGAGATCGAGTGGGCTTCGCCCGAGATGATCCTGCACAAGGAAGGCAGCGTCTCGATGCCCGGCGTCAACGACGAGGTCCAGCGCCACGCGGGGGTGCGGATCAGCTATCAGGATCTTGACGGCAACATGCAGACGGAGGATTCGGACGGCTTGCGCGCCGTTTGTCACCAGCACGAGATCGACCAGCTCGACGGCATGTTCTGGATCCAGCGGCTGTCGCGGCTGAAGCGGGAACGGCTGGTGAAGAAGTTCGAGAAGATGTCGCGGGATTGAGCGCGTCGCACAACCAGTGCAGGCTCGCCGACAGACCTGGTTGTGTCGATGCGTGTTGCAGCTCTGAGATGTTCATGGATTTCGGTAGAGGTCGGCACTGGGTCTCGGCATACAGAGCGAGATTTCAGAGAGAACTCCCGCCACTGCAGCTCCAGGTTTGCACGAAATTCAAGCCGATTGGCGTTGTACTTCCAGAGGGCGTGTACTCATTGAGGCGAGATGTCCGCTTTCGGATGCGAAGCAGAACTCACGTGCTCGATCCAAGCCTTACCGGTCGTGACCCAACTCGGACCTTCCGAGTTGCCGCACGCTTACTGCCGCCGTGCAACAGCAAATGCCGCCTCGGGGCAACAGGGCCCTCCCGCGATTACCGCTCACAGATCCGCAACAAAGTGCTAGGCTCCTCCTGGCCCCAGCGACGAATTTTTGGCTGGCCGTTCGGAGAGCGCTGTGACGGAGCAGCGGGTTCAAAGGCGATTAGCGGCGATTTTGGCTGCCGACGTGGTCGGTTACTCTGCGTTGATGCAACGCGCTGAGGAAGCTACCTATGCCGAGTTCGAGCGGCTCAAGCGAGAACTGATCGAGCCGAGCCTCTCCCGCCACGAAGGCCGTCTAATCAAGACAACGGGTGATGGCGCACTCGCCGAGTTCGCCAGTCCCCTCGCCGCCATGAGATGCGCGGTTGAGATACAGGACCATCTCGCCGAGGGTAGCGGTCCATTCAAGCTACGCATCGGGCTCAACCTTGGTGACGTGATCGTTGGACAGGACGACGACCTCTACGGCGACGGGATCAACATTGCTGTTCGGCTGGAGGGGATCGCCGATCCGGGCGGTATCCTGATTTCCGACAAGGTCTACAACGAAGTCGAGGGCAAGCTAGACGCTGGCTTCGAGGATCGTGGCGAGCAGCAGCTCAAGAACATCTCCAAGCCGGTCCGCGCCTACGCTGTCCGCGCCGGAGCGCCAGGGGCGCTGACAGAGGGGCTGAGTGCGGCCCCGCCACACCCGGACAAGCCTTCCATCGCCGTACTGCCGTTCGAGAACATGAGCGGCGATCCCGAACAGGAATACTTTGCGGACGGAATGGTCGAGGAGATCATCACCGCGCTGTCGCGCTTCAAGTCGCTGTTCGTGATCGCGCGCAATTCGAGCTTCACCTTCAAGGGTCGAGCGGTCGATATCAAGGAAGTCGGGCGAAGGCTCGGCGTGCGCTATGTCCTCGAGGGGTCTGTGCGGAAGGCGTCGGGGAAAGTTCGCATCACAGGGCAGTTGATCGATGCGGTTACAGGCGCGCACATCTGGGTGGACAGGTTTGAGCGTGACCTGACCGACGTTTTTGCTCTTCAGGACGAAGTAACGCTCGCCGTTGTGTCGGCCATTGAGCCAAAGATGCTTCAAACAGAAATTGAATTGGCGACGCGGCGGCGGCCAGAGAACCTCACCGCGTATGATTTTTATCTCCGTGCCATGCCGCAGTTCTACCTAAGGACCCGCGAAGGGTTGGCCGAGGCAATCCGACTGTTCCACCGCGCCTTGGAACTCGACCCTCGGTTCGGCGCTGTCGCGGCTCTGGCAGGTGTCTGCCACATGCTCAACGTCCTTTTGGGCTATGCCAACGATCCTCAGTTCGACCGCAAGGAAGCGGTTCGGCTTGCTCGTTTGGCATTGAGCATCGACGATGGCGATCCGGACACGTTAGCAAGGGCTGCCGTAATCTCGGCGTTCATGGTCGGCGATCGTGAAGCCGAGATCGAAATGGCTGACCGGGCGGTCGGGCTCAACCCAAATTCATGGCTCACATGGAGCTGCAGAGGCCATGTCTATAGAATTGCGGGGCTGCCGGAGGAAGCGATCTGGAGCTTTGAACGTGCCGTTCGCATGAGCCCAGTAGACCCGCTACTATACATGACGCTTACTGGCATTGGGCAGGCCCTTATCGAGCTTCGCCGCTTTGACGAAGCCATCGTCGTATTGAAGAAAGCCCTTCGTCAGAATCTATATTTGGCAACTTACCAATGGCTCGCGTCCGCCTTCGCCCATCTCGGACGTGACGCTGAGGCGCACGACGCGGCGGCGCGTGTGCTTGAGATCGATCCCGCCTTTACAATATCGGCGCTTATCGCCCGGGCCGGACTATCAAACGCAAAGCTGTTTATTGAGGGTCTTCGGAAAGCGGGGTTGCCCGATTAGCTCTCCATCCCATGAGGCGATTGAATAGCGGCACTCTGCTGCGACGCATGAGTCCGGTTATGGCCCATCGCTTCAGTTTGCGACATGTCCGGAGCGGGGAGTAGACCGGAAGTCGTCGAGCTACGGGCCAACCGACGCATTTTGACCCAACTGAGACATTGGCGCACTAGTTTACTGTTGTGCAAGAATGCGGCAGGCGCTGTGGTAAGCTGCAACGCTCCGGCCCGAGCGGAGACAACGGTCACGGCAGACCCGAGCTTGGCTAGACCGGCTCCGCTGAGACCGACGCTAGCGGTCATAAAGCGGATCGCGATTGTCCATCCCAGCGAACCGTCCTCGGGTCTTGCGACGTCGCGGCCTCGAGATGCTTGGGAGCGGCGTGCGCGCGGTCGCCGGTCTCGATGCGCTAACGCACGAAGATGCCTTGTTTAGCGATGGTTGCGCGATATGGCGCCCGTCCTGTTCCTCGACGGGAGACGCATCACGACCGCAACTTTCAATTTAGGCAATCTTGGCGACGCGGCCGAGACTGGCCGCACCTGCGCCACAGGTGTGCCCCATTGTCATCCCCTCACCTCCTTAATCTGCGTGCCAAGTCGGGGACGTGAATGGGGGGGACCGCGGCCGCGCGGCTGGCGACATTGAAGATTTGGCAAACAAGCTGTATTGCCGTCGCGCTGACAGCGACTTCGCTTGTCGCGATTGGTCAGATCGCGGTACCGCGCCCAAGCATCGCAACGCCGAATGCAAGAGTGGCTGATGCATTCAGCGGCATCCCGCTGAATGTGACGACGGTTCTGACAAATGCTGGCGCCGCGTTTCCGGCCCCGGCCATCGAGACGAAATTCGATACAGGATTATCGGCTAATGCGATCGTTGCGGCGGGATTCAGCGCCGCGGCGCCGGACTCGGTGCCGCCGTCCGATGTAACCACTTCGCAAGAGCCAATGTTGCAGGTCGCCAGCCTTGAGGCACCGTCGCCCGAGAACTCGGCGATGCTACAGCAGGACCGTCCGCCCGTTGCTTCGCCCAATCCGGGCGAAGGCAAACCGTCGTATCTCAAATACTACGTCTACTCGGAAATTCCGCCGCCGGAAAAACCCGCAAAGATCGCCTTGTCGGCGTTGAGCGACGTTCCGCTCGGAACGCCCG
This sequence comes from Bradyrhizobium sp. LA2.1, assembly GCF_040547725.1. Classification (NCBI taxonomy): domain Bacteria; kingdom Pseudomonadati; phylum Pseudomonadota; class Alphaproteobacteria; order Hyphomicrobiales; family Nitrobacteraceae; genus Bradyrhizobium; species Bradyrhizobium sp. LA2.1. The sequence continues at coordinate 292,383 of NZ_JBEPQI010000002.1, read as the reverse complement.
TCCAGGAGATCGAACGTGCTGCCGAAGCGTTCGGTGTCGATGTCAATTTCATGAAGGCGGTCGCCAAAATCGAATCCGATTTCAATCCCAAGCAACGCACCGGCTCATATATCGGCCTGTTCCAGCTGAGCAAGTTTGAGTTCAGCAAATACGGATCGGGCGACATCCTCAATCCTCGCGACAACGCTGTAGGTGCCGCCTACAAGTTTCTCAGCGAGGCTGCGCTATTCGAAATATTGACGCAGAAAAAGCCGACCCTTTCCGACCTCTACCTGATCCACCAGCAGGGCTGGGAAGGAGCCGCCCAACACATCAGCCGTCCGCAGCGGATTGCCTGGAAGTCGATGTGCGCAACCCGGGAGGGCTCGGCAAAGGGCGAGCGATGGTGCAAGCGCGCCATCTGGGGCAATACGCTGCCTGCGGTCAAACGCGAATGGAAGTCGGTCGATGATCTCACCTCGGGTGCGTTCGTGGCGATGTGGCGGGACCGCGTCGACACGCTCTATGCCCGCTATCCTGTGCTAACTGCGGCGGCCGAACGCTCGAGATAGAACAGCTTGCGACTGCCCACACGCACACCTCTGGGTCGACATTCGTTTCGTCGAGAAGCTGTGTCGGCAATCTAGTTTCCGGCGCCAGGTAAGTTTGCGTTCCGCTCAGAGACTGGGTGGTTGTTCGGCTCCCGCGGCCGGATTGACCCAATACCTCGACCAGTGCCGCTCCGCGGCCCGGACTCCTAGATTATTCACAGGCAATCACGTCGGCTGATGACCCATCAGCGAAGTGACGACACTCCTCGTTGAGGTCCGCTTAGTGGGGTGAAGCGGACTGGATTTGCTCACTCTGAGTTCTTCGCATTTTGACCCGCTGCGGGCATTGACCGGCTCATAAGACAACATTGCTGTCACACCAAATCTCGTTTTTCTAAATACCTTTCCAGGAATGTTTGAGGTAAGCCGGAGTTAACATGTTCGGCTGGATTGGGAGCTCGAAGGCGTAGCTTGCAGGAGGTTCCTATGGCCAACTTGATGATCAGGATTGTGACGCTGACAACGTGTTCGATTGCGCTGATCGCTGCGTTCTCGGTCACTCCGGCTGTTGCGGCCCCGGGCACTGAGCCAGGTGGCAGTGAGGCAGACTATAGCGGGATGGGGCAACGCTCCGCTTATCCGCCTTCGTCATACCCGAAGCGGTCGGGCAACAAGGCCAACCACGCGCCCAAGGCCAAAAAAGCCAAGCAGTCCCTGTTCGACGACCCCGCCTTTGCTCATGGGTACCGCGCAGCTTATTCGGCGGTCTACGACCGCACTGACTATGCCTCTGCGATTGAGCAGTTGAAGACGCTCGGCCACGACGATCACCCGAATGTGGCCAACCTCATCGGCTACTCATATCGCAAGCTCGGCGACTACAGGCAGTCGCAGCTCTGGTACGAGCGCGCGCTGAAGGCCGATCCGAACCATGTGCTGACCTGGCAATATTACGGTCTATGGCAGCTCGAGCAGGGCAACCGCGAGCAGGCCCAATATCATTTGAGTCGGATCGCGGCGATTTGCGGGACTGGCTGCGAGGAGTACCGGTCGTTGGCCGCCGCGCTAGAGAAGCCGACCGGCACTAGCCTGGTTTATTAGGACGCTTTGCAGCGGCGGTCAGAGCTCGGCGCTAACGCGACGGGTGAGGCTATGTCTGTTCATGGCCGATTGTGTTGCAAAAGTCGAAAGTTGCAGGGCTCAAGATTTTTCGCGAAAACACTAAGCAGCGAGCGATCGCTGATTCGTATGACCTCAATCGCGCTACCGAAGTCGCCTGTGAATTTTGCGTGAGGCCGTGAGGTCCCTCGCATCTTGTACGCGAAAGTCGCGCCCACGGCCCGCAGAATTTTGGTCATCGGCGAAAATCGACTTTTGCAACAATATCGACCCTTTGCGGACTCTCGACGTTGAGCCCGATCTGTCTGGAAAGCGCGCTGGAGACAAAGGTTGGAGATGGCCGAACAGCAATTCCGCGCCCTTCATTCGGAACATCATCATGATCACAGGACTCCCCGCTGGGATTGTGCTCGCGAATCGCGTGGTCTTGCTATCGCTGCCCTGGAATGAACCGAGAGACCTTCGTGAAGATGTCGACGCCCATTGTCGCGAGAAACTCGGCCACTTTGAAATGAACTAACGCCGCTCTCAGAACTGCTTCCTCGCCCTTCTTCTCATTCCAATCATGAACCTTCTCAGCTATCGCACTGTACGACTCGTCGACTTCCACTGCCTTCACCACATCAGCATAAGCTTGAGTCCAAGCCGCATTCCCTCGCGTGGCTTGTCCGGCTAGGACCAACTCTACCGCAGGTTCTTCCGCCTTCGGGTGCTCCAAAACATTAGTATCCTTGTTTACGGTCACGGCAGCTACAGCGCCTGCAATAAAGGCGTCAGTTTCCTTGTACTTGACCTTCTTGGGGGCGAGATCTTTCCAGTCCTGAATTGCGTGCGTAGCTTCGTGCACCATGTACATTTTGGAACGTTCAGGCTCAACTCCTTCGTACAAGATCAAACGCTTGCTATCACTGCGATAGAGGCCAACGTGGCCCTTTAGCTTTGCGGCGTTTACCTCGAAGACCCGGATTTTTTCCTGGTGCACGAGCGATCTGATTGCGCTGTATAGATCAGGTGTGTATTCCAACCCTGTTTCGGGACTGACGAAATTGATCTTGCCGACGCTTCCCATTCCTAGGGCACCGTTTAATGGTTCCAACTCTTTGACCGTAGTCAGGCCCTTTTCGAGCCCCTGAAAAAGAAATCGTTCTCGTAAGCATCTGCGATCCCCTGGCTGAGTGTCGCGTGCGCGCCGTTGCTCAAATTGGTACGGAAGAGCAGCGAGAGGGCCTTAGCCTGATGTGGCGTTATTTTTTCTGTCTTAAAAATCGGAAGAACAATCGCCGTGAGCTGCTTCGTCCCGATGCTCGTAAGCTGCTTTCCGCCCGACGCTTTGTTCCAACGTTCCCAAACGCCTGCATCATTTTCCTTGAGTAACTTTGCAAACTCTTCGTCGCTCATAGCTAACCTCCCGGATGAATAGCGGTTGCCATGCGAGCCTCCTGCGGCGGAGGAATTGCAAGCATAGTGTCACCCTAAATCTCTCCGGCAACGTCGTTCCGTGGCTTGGGGCCATCTGTCGCATGTCGGGATGTCAGCTTCTGGCCCCTTTGAGACATGCCGCCCCTCACGATGAATGTCGGTTTTCGGGGGTAAAGCGGAAGTAGCGCGGACATCGCCAAACCGTCGCTTTTGACCCAAAGCAGACTTTCACCGGCCTGATTACACTTCCAAGGCGCCACCTTTTGTCTGTACGATAGTTCGGCTTGGCTGAGGGCCGCATGAAACGGCGCGAGTTCATCACGGTTGTTGGGGGTATGGCTGCAACGTGGCCGTTCGCAGGTCATGCTCAGCAATCGACCAAGCTTCATCAGATCGGTGTGCTTTCACTCGGCCGCGGTGACAAGTCCGACGCAAGTCTAAAGACTCTCGATGCGTTTGTGCCGGCATTGCGTGTGCTCGGCTATACTGAAGGAAAGAATGTCGCGTTTTACCGTAAATTCGCAGACGGTGATGAGGACAAGCTCAACGAGTACGCGCAGGAATTCGTGACGCACCGCGTCGACGCAATTGTTGCTTTGGCTACCCCGGCCGTCCGCGCAGCCAAGAAAGCGACTTCCACCATTCCGATTGTCGGCATAGGCATGGCAGATCCCGTCGACGACGAACTCGCTTCCAGCCTGGCGCGGCCGGGCGGCAATGTCACCGGGACGGCATTTCTCGGCCCGGAGTTGGTGTCCAAACGGCTTCAACTGCTTAAGGAGATCGTTCCCGGTCTCTCTCACGTTGTCGTTTTGTGGCACCCTCGTGCATACGGTGAGCGCACAATGAAGGGGATGCTGAACGAGATTGAGAGCGCCGCCCGATCTCTCGGAGCAAGCCTTCAACTTGTGCCGGCGGATAGCCCCGCCGATCTCGAAAGCGCGTTTGCGGAGTTGGCCAAAGCGCGAGCGGATGGTCTCGTCGTGTTTCCTAGTCCGATGCTGTACAGCCAGTACTCTCGGATTGTACCCTTTGCCGAGAAGAACCGCCTCCCGACGATCTACGCCGCCAGAGAGGGCGTGGAGCTCGGTGGCCTTGTCTCTTACGGAGTCAACCTGCCTGACCTGTCACGCGCGACCGCTATCTATCTGGACCGAATACTCAAAGGCGCAACGCCGGCCGAGTTGCCGATACAGCAGCCAACCAAGTTCGAGCTGGTTGTAAACCTTAAAGCGGCCAAGGCGCTTGGTTTGGCGGCTGGTCGAGACTCTCTCCTGACCGCCGACGAAGTGTTCGAATGAGCAGGCAGAATGTCTGCGATTGGCCCCTTTGAGACATGCCGCCCCTCACGATGAATGTCGGTTTTCGGGGGTAAAGCGGAAGTAGCGCGGACATCGCCAAACCGTCGCTTTTTGACCCGCAGCGGACATCGTGGAGCGACGCCTAGCAAGCGGCATAGACCCGTCACAATCGGTGTCTTGATCTAAATCAAACAATCGCACATTGAACACGCTGTGGCGCAGAGCTAAAAGCACGACCGCGACATATCCATTCGTTTGGCACAAGTGACCGACCTTTGAAATCGGAGGAAACAGTCATGAGTATCCGAAAGAGTGTTGCGCACGGCATGTTCGCACTGTTCGGCGCGATGTTGGTTGCGGTACCTCAAGCGACCGCACAGCAGCAGAAGCGGCCAAATGTCGTCATGCTAATGACGGATGACACTGGATGGAACGATTTCGGCGCCTATAGCGGGGGTGGCGCCGCGCTCGGCCATCCAACACCAAACATCGACCGGATCGCTAAGGAAGGCGCGACGTTCACGAACTGGTACGGGCAAGCAAGCTGCACGGCAGGCCGCGCCTCGTTTATAACCGGACGTATTCCGATCCGTTCGGCGCTCTCCATCGTGGTCGCTCCGGGCGATGAGAATGCGCTCAAAAAGGAGACGCCGACCATAGCCGAATTTTTTCAAAAGAACGGCTACTCCACCTACTTTTCTGGCAAGTGGCATCTCGGTGATAAGCCGGAGTCCTATCCGATCGAGCACGGGTTCGACGAGATGAAGGCGTTCGCCGCATACTATCCGGGCGTCTACACCTATGCCGATACGTCCAAGTGGTTTCATCCATGGTTTCCCTCGTACAACCCAGAGATCGCGAAAGCCTATTTTGATGTCGTAAACATGTACGAGTGGGAGGGAGTTGCTGGACAACCGGCGAAGAGAGGCGAGTACATTACGTACGATTACCTCGCCAACTTTGACGTCCGGCAGGCTGATTACGCAATCGATTACATCAAGAAGCACGCCAAGGACGCCAAGCCATTCTTCATGGACGTCAATTTCATGAAGATGCACAACCCGACCAACGCATCATCAAAATTCGCCGGGAAGTCGCGGTTGGGCGATTACTCGGACTCGGTGATAGAACTCGATGACGACATCGGCCGGGTCATGGACGCGATCCGTGCCGAAGCGCCGAATACGATTGTGATCGTGACGGCAGACAACGGGGCGTGGCAGGATGCTTATCCTGATGCGGGCACCACGCCTTTCCGCGGCGAAAAGGGTTCAGCATTTGAAGGAGGCTGGCGCGTACCCGGGTTAATGTGGTGGCCCGAACATATTCCCGCCGGTGCAAATTACCATGAAATGATGTCCCATATCGACTGCTGGGCAACGCTCGCCAAGATGGTCGGCCTGAGCCCGCCGCCGCACGGCGCATGGACCGACGATAATGGCAGGCCAATCTACTTCGACAGCATCGACAACAGCGAGTACATCCTCGGCCGCGCGAAGCACTCGGCACGAAGGTCGTGGATTTACATCGACGGCGAAAGCTTCATGGGAGCGCGGGCGGATGTCGGCGGTGATCCAACCAACCCCGATCTCAGCATCGCGTGGAAGTATCTCTGGACGGCCAAGGACACTTGGCTCGGTCCGGAGCAAAATCTCGGCGCGATTGGCTCGGTCTACAATCTGACGATGGACCCATTCGAGAAATACGACATGGTTTTCAACGGCGCGATGTCGGCACGTATGCCATTGCAGTCGCCGGGCAAGTACACCGGACAGGACAACGGCTGGGTCTTGGCACTAATCTTCCCGATCGTAATGGAATTCAACAAATCGATTGCCGACTATCCAAGCATCAAGCGTAAGCCGGGCGGAGCCTCGAACGATTGGAGACCGGATCTGCAGCGCCCGGAAAACCCGGTCCCGATGCTCGACATGAAAAACCTGCCGAATATCAAGGGGAGCGGTGGGTAATATCGCGACGTCCCGTGAAGCCATTGGCTGACGGGCTGCATCAAGCGGCATACGGCGGGTCGGCTTTCACGAGCGGCTCGCCGTCGCGCATCGAGTGCTTGCCCGGCGGGAGCCAACGTCGCCTTTTGGCCCATCAGCGAAGTGACGACACCTTTCATTGAGGTCCGCTTGGTGGGGTAGAGCGGACTGACTTTGCTCACTCTGTGTTCTTCGCATTTTGACCCGAAGGCGACATCCGAGGAGGTCGCCAGACAATAGCCTTGCTGAGATCACTCTCCTTGACATTTCAGCTTGTCGACGCTGACGCTGCATTGCTCGGCGATCGTCTTGCAGCCTTCGCAGCGTTGGAAAGGTATCACCATGAGGAAGACGTTGTTGGCTCTCGCTGCCGTCGCGACTTTGGTCGTTTCAGCAGCCTCGCCCGCTTATGCCGGTCCGCGCTATGATTACGGCCCCGGCGGCAATCCGTATCCGCGCACTTATCCTGGACCCGGCGGCTATCCGTACTGGTCGGGCTATGTCGATGCCCCGGTTGGAGAGCCGATCCCGCCCTGCCACTGGATAACCCAGCGCTTCTGGGACGGGCATGGCTGGCGCGAGCGCCGCGTGCGCATCTGCGGCTGATCAGGTCGCGGCTGTTTCAGTTGTCTGTTTTTGGCCCGTGGCTGACCTCTGCTCAGAGGGCTGCGGTGAGGTCCCTAGCATATCGGTCCGAGAGGCAGTTGTTCGGTCAAGTTGGAAGCATTCTTTTCCGGGACATTCGCCAGTGATTTTGGCAAAGATTATCCCTTCCGAAGGCCTCGGGATCCAGCCGTGGACCATAACCCTGACGACGACCGGCAAGTCGCAGACGAACGTCGCAGCCTGTTGGGGCTCGCGGCGATGGCTCTCATCATAGGAGCGGCGACTGGATGTGTTGGGGCGATCTTCCGGCTTTTGCTCGCGCATGCCGATCGTCTGCGCGATGCGATGATCGCCTGGGCCCATGGCCACGCAATCTGGGGGTTCTTGACTGTCGTCGGCGCGTGCGCTGTCGCGACCCTGGTTGCCGCGTGGATGGTGCGGCAATTCTCGCCACACGCTTCGGGCAGCGGCATTCCGCATGTCGAAGCTGTTCTGCGCGAAGAGATCCCGCCGGCTCCGTTTCGCCTGGTGCCAGTGAAATTCTTCGGCGGAATACTGGCGATCGGCTCCGGGCTGGCGCTGGGCCGTGAGGGGCCGACCGTCCAGATGGGCGCCGGTATCGCGGTTTTCGCTGCGCGCGTCTGCCGGTTGTGTTGGGCGGACTCGCGAGTGCTTCTGGCGGCCGGCGCCGGCGCCGGCCTTGCAACGGCCTTCAATGCGCCGATTGCCGGGCTCGTGTTCGTGCTGGAGGAACTGGTGCAGAGGTTCGAACACCGTGTTGCCATCGCCGCCCTTGCAGCACTGGCGACGGCGATCCCGGTCGCAAGGCTGCTTCTCGGTGACGCGCCCGACTTTCACATCGGGCCGCTGAGCTATCCCAGCGCTGAGTCCGCCCCGCTGTTCCTTACTCTGGGTGGCATCGCAGGCCTGCTGGCCGTCGCATACAATCGCACCCTGCTCGCGACCATCGCAGTTCGCGACCGATTTGGAGGGCTACCGATCGAGCTACGCGCCGGATTGATCGGCGCAAGCGTCGGCATGTTGGCCTGGTTCGCGCCCGAACTGGTCGGTGGCGGAGATCAGATCACGCAGCGGGCGCTGATCGGCCACGAGAGTGTCGGGATCCTGGGGGGCGCATTCCTGATCCGATTCGGGCTCGGCGCTCTCTCATACGCTGCCGGCACGCCCGGCGGCCTGTTCGCCCCCTTGCTCGTGCTGGGAGCCCAGTCTGGGTTGCTGTTCGGGGCGGCTTGCCGTCTTGCATTCCCGGCGATCTCTATCCAGCCGGAAGCATTTGCTTTGGTGGGCATGGCCGCTCTCTTCACCGGAGTTGTGCGCGCGCCGGTGACCGGCATCGTTCTCGTCGCTGAAATGACCGGTAACGTGACGATGCTGCTGCCGATGCTGGGAGCTTGCTTCATGGCGATGCTGCTGCCCATGCTGCTGGGTAATGCGCCGATTTACGATTCCCTGCGTGAGCATACGCTGCGCTTGGAGCGGCAAATCAGACAGAGATGAGATCGGTGTCACCCACCCCAACGACGCCGATGCGTTGCAACGTTTTGAGCCTTCGACCTCCCCATCGGCAATTCTGTTCTTGAGCAGCGTTCATTTCCGCTTTTGGGCCCCTGGCGGACGCTTTGTGGTCTTTGCTCAGATGTCGGCTTGTGACCCAACGCGGACGTAACCGCTGTGCGCAGGCGGGAACCAAGACCTCCTTCAATGCGACGAAACAAAACCTGCCGGGATGAAACCATTTTCCGACGTTCACGAAGGAATGGTGAAACCGCCGGCCATTAGAAAGCGACCACAGGAAGCGATGGGCCGAGGGGGCGCTGCGTAGGGAACGACAATCGCCGTGGGGCGAGGAGCGAAGCCATGTCACAGATTCGCAAAGCTCTTCTAGGCGCTGTCGCGACCGCGTTGACGCTCGGTGCAGTGCAGTGCGCTTCAGGTCACGACCTCGTAAACCGCTGGCAGGCGGTCTCCGAACAGTCAAGCCACATCGTCAATCGCGCCGGCAAGGCAGATCATCTTGCCGACCGCAAGCCTTTCGCAGTTCCGACGAAAACGGTTTCGCTGCGCTTGAACGATCTCGCCGATACCTCGGTCCTGCTGCGTATTCCGTCTGCGCAGGCCCGCACCACCAAGCCGCCGACGCTGCTGCGGAATCAGAGCCGTAAGCCGACACTTGCCTGCGAGCCCGTGGTCAGCGCGCTCACGGAAGTCGCAAGGCTTCTGCAGCCCGGCCGTTGCGTAACCTGATCGGCTCAATCCTCACCGTTCATAAGCCGACCGGAACGCAAACGGCCGCGCGTTGCCTTCATGCGCCAACGGCTGCTCGAGGCAGCCGCCGATTGGTAGGGAGGGCGAGGCCTCTGTCGGAGGGTACTACTACTTTAGCGGTCCGTCTCAGCCCGCGCCGGCCAGTGCCGCGGCATCGGCGCCGAGCCGTGGGCGTGCCAGAAAATAGAATGCGGAGACGTGCGTGATCATCAGCAGCGGCACGTAGATGATCGGGATCGCGTAGGTTGAGCCAAGCCACTCCGCATGCGCGGGAAGGCCGACCTGGATGGCGTCATAGTAGTCGACGACGAGATCGACCGTGCCAGCGAGATTGAAGGCGACGACGAACAGCCAGAAGAGCGTGCGTATCCTCACCGTGAGAAGCGCCAGCATGGCCAGCACGCCAGTCGCGAAGTCGCCCCAGGCGGCGAACACCGCGAATCCAGCCGGCAAGTCCGGACTCACGACGCCAGGAAGGATGAAGACGAGCCCGAAGAAGCGGAAGCTGTGCAGAGTGGCGATGGCACGGTGCGCGTCGCGCCCGTCCATCGACCTGAGCCAGGGCCAGACATACGTGCCGAAGCAGAGCAGCCACGCGACATAACCGAGGGCAAGATGTATCCGGAAGAGCGTTTCTGTCGTCATTTTGGCCTCCAATCAGATCGCGACTAGCGCGTAGAGCAACCAGGTCCATACTGCCGTGAATGGGACGGGCCAAAGCAGGCCATGCCAGGCTCGAAGCGGCGGGACGATCGCAGCGGGAGCAGCATCGGTGGTCATCGGCCGCCCTCCATCCGGGTCTCGCCCTTATTGCCGACGCTCGGGATTGGCCATGAGCAGGCGGAGCGGCAAAAGCGGACCGATTGCGATATACTCGTGGTCCATCAGATCTTGCCTGGCCAATGGGAGATCCTCCATGATCGCCTGCGCCCCGGCGACATCCCCGGCATCGACGAGGAAGATCGCTCCGCGCCCATCGCCACGCGAATACCACTCGCGAATTTTCCCATTGAGATAGAGCTGCACCGTCTGCTGGATTTCAGCGGGCATGACGGCCATCACCTGCTCGCGCGTGACGCCCGCCTTCACGGTCAGGATGACCATCACCCCGGTGGTTGTGGGCGACATGGCTTGTGAGATGGCTTGTGTTTGGGCAACGGATGGATCGGTCATGGAAGTCGCTCCCATCAGGGTTAGGGTGAGCATGACGACAAATTTACAGATGACTTTCATCGGTCTCGTTTTCCGGAGCACGGCGGTCCCCTTGGTTCTCTGAGATCGCGCTGACGTCGCAGATGTCCGCCATCAGCGATGCTTCCGATCTGCGAGCGAGACATACGATCGATTGGCGCGAGCGACTATTCGGGATAATGTTGATGGGCTATGAAGCAGAACTTCACAGTCAGACAAGGCGCGCTCGATGGCGTGGAAGCGTTCCTGCGCGTCGCCCAGTACCGCAGTTTCCGCCGGGCAGCCGCGGAGCTCGGGGTCACGCCATCGGCCATCAGCCAGGCGGTCCGTGCGCTCGAGGCGCGTGTCGGCGCAGCCTTGTTCATACGCACGACACGCAGTGTCGGCCTGACCGAGGCCGGCGCGCAATTCCTCTCGCGCGCAAAGCCCGCTTTCGAGGAGCTCGTCGCCGCAAGCGAGGTTGCGCGCGATCTTGGGCAGCGTCCGACTGGACTGTTGCGCCTCACGGTGCCGCGCGCGGTGGTACCGATCCTGCTGGAGCCGCTGATCGCATCCTTCTGCCAGGCCTATCCCGAGGTCGAGGTGGAGATCGCCGCCGGCGAGGAATTGGTCGACCTCGCGGCCAAGGGGTTTGATGCCGGCGTCCGGATGGGCCAGTTCATCGCCACCGACATGGTCGCGGTGCGGCTGACGCCCCCTTTCCCGTTCATGGTCGTCGGCAGCCCCGACTATCTACGCCGGCACGGGCGGCCCGAGCGTATCGACGACCTGCGTCAGCACGCATGCCTGCGCATTCGCCGCAGCAACGGATCGATCGCGCCCTGGTCTCTTGTCGATGGCAACAAGACAGTCGAAGCGATCGTCTCGGGGCCGTTGATTGCCCACGACTTTCCCACCATGCTTGGCGCCGCCGTGGAAGGCATGGGACTTGCGCAAGTGCCCGCGCCGATCGCCACCAGCCTGGTGAAGACGGGAAAGCTCGTACAGGTCCTGAAGTCTTTCGCGCCAATGGCGCCGGGCGTGTTTCTCTACTATCCGAGCCGCCATCAAACGATGCCGAAACTGAGAGCCTTCATCGATCACGTGAAGGGCCGCCCGGTCGCCGCCGGCAAAACGCGCGTTCACGTTGATGACAAGCGAACGCGCGGGACGAAAACGCGCTGATATCGAAAGCGCGGAACGGTTGATCAAGCAGTTCGAGAAGATGTCGCGGGGGTGAGGGAGACACCGCAGCAAAGCGGTGTCACCGCTTTCGCTTGCGTGCTTTGCCGTATGATGCGAGGAACCTGCGCGTACCGGCTTCCGCGTAACGCCAGAGTTCCGCAACGGCGAGAACAACCCCATGGTGATTGCAGGCAGATGACCCACTCCCCCGTCATGATCGCGTCGTGCGCCTGCGGCAGCGTCGAAGTCAAAGCGCTCGGCAAGCCGATTGTCAGCGCCACCTGCTATTGCGACGACTGCCAGAAGGGTGCGGCGCAGCTCGAGGCTCTGCCGAATGCGCCTGCCGTCCGCGATCCCGGCGGCGGGACGGCCTATGTGCTTTATCGCAAGGACCGCTTCGAATGCTCCAAGGGAGCCGAGCTCCTGAAGTCTCATAAGCTCAAGGACATTTCGCCGACCAACAGGGTTGTCGCGACCTGCTGCAACTCGGCGATGTTCGTCAGTTTCGATCGCGGTCCGCATTGGGTCTCGGCCTACCGGGCGCGATTTCACGGCGAGCTCCCTACCCTGCAGGCCCGGATCTGCACGAAGTTCAAACCGGAAGGCGTCGTGCTGTCGGACGATGTGCCGAGCTATCGAAGCTATCCGCCCGGTCTCATGGTCAAGCTTCTGGCCTCGCGCATCGCGATGGCGCTGGGAAGATGAGCGCGTGGAATGGGGAGAGCGCAGCGAAACCCATCGGGTTCAACGCGCGGTATTGATGGGTTTCGTTTCGCTCTACCCATTCTACATCGTGGAGCTCACGCCCTCTTCCCGCTCCGTTTGGTCATCGGCGCGTGACGGCGCTCCCGTTTGCCGCGCGCGATCTCCGTCGCCAGCGCGTCCAGCTTCGGCTCCCAGAAGTTCCTGAACTGACCGATCCACGCATCCACCGACCGAAGCCCCGCACCGTCGACCGAATAGAGCCGTCTTTGCGCCTCCGCCCGAACCGTCGCAAAGCCGCTCTCGCGCAGCACCTTGAGATGCTGCGACACGGCCGCCTGCGTGATCCCGAACTCGGCCCCGATCGCTTCAACGACCTCACCGGACGCCATCTCCCCCGGGGCGAGCAGCTCAAGGATACGACGGCGCACGGGATCGGCGAGGACCTCGAAGACGTGCATCAGCTTCCTGTGCCCGGATGTGCGACGTCAGGCGGCATCTCGCCGCGGTAGAAGGCGATGGTGCGGTCGGAGCGCTGCTTCGCCGTGTCAGGATCGACCCCGCTTGCGACATGCGCCGCGCACCAATATTCACCGCTTGTCGTCATGAATTCCTTGCCGGCAGGAGAGCCCATCCAAGCCTCGGCCGTCTCGTGGTCGACCGATGCGCCGGTCGCAACATATCGCTCCAATCCCGCGATGGCGAGATCCCAACCGATACCCACCGCACCAGGACCGAACTGATTCCAATGGTCCTCGATAATTGCGGTGTGCTCCAGCGTCAGACGCGCCTGATCCCGTTCTGCCGCCAGCTTGACGTCGATCCAGCTCATCCCGTCGCCGAATTCCCACGTCGCTGCAAAATGCGTCGGCGGCGCACATGCCGTGATGGTGCCGCCCGCGTTCCCCTTCAGCTGGTACCTCCCGCCCAGCTGGAGGTCTCCCTCGACCGGCAGGAACCAGCGCGGAATGCGTTGCCGGCTGGTCACTGCGTCCCAGAGATCGTCGACACTGGTCTCGTAAAGCCGCGTCAGCGTCACCGTGCTGGCTGCTTTTCCATCCTTCTCGAAATTCTTCACCGAACGCGTGACAAGCCCCAAGACCCTGGCGACGTCGATTTCCATTGCATCCCTCCGTATCGTTTCGCGCAATGGCGAGTATCGGCCTTCACTAATATAAGTCAACTCTTATATTAATGAGGCCGTGCCGCTGTGTGGAGCGCGCGATATTGATTGATGCCAGTTCGTCCGCCGTCGGAGGGCGCTATTTCAGAGGCAGGAACACGTCCGCAACCGTCTCATGCTCCGGCACCTCCGGGAAGAAGCTCAGCCGCTGGCAATAGATCGGGAAGTCGCGTGCTTCCTCGCCGCTGGCCGGAAGCCAGTCGCGATAGAGGTAGAGCGCGGCGGGTTCCAGATTGTCGGTGTAGCCGACGACACGCAACACCGCGCAGCGTCCGCCGGGGATCTCGCCGGCCTTGATCTCTTCGCCATTCGCCTCGATCGGCTGGTCGGTCCCGACACAGAGGTCCGTGCTGTAAGTGGCGGGCGAGGAAGGACGGCGTTCGGACCGCCAGACATTGAAGGTCGGACTTGTCCTGGGGTGCAGGCCGGCTTTCTTTCGCCACGCGATGAACCGCCGGATGGTGTCGCCGAGCGTCGCCGGGTCGCCCCGATGCTCCATGATCGCCACCTTCGTGGAGGGCACATCGCGTATCGTCACGTCGTCAGTGGAAAAAGCCTTCATGAGCTTGCTCCTCGCGTTGTCGAGAGGCCCGAAGGCCACAAGCCACGGCTCCCAGTCGGGAGAGTTGCGGAACGACGACGGCGATTGCCCAAACCGTTGCCGAAAGGCGCGGGCAAAGGCGTCCGGTGCATCGTAACCGGCGTCCATCGCGATGTCAGTGACACCAAGGGCGTCACTGTAGGCCAGCATGTAGGAAGCGCGCTTCATACGGGCCAGCTGGACATAGCGATGCACTGACAACCCGAAGGTCGCCGTAAACTGCCGGTGGAAATGAAATTTCGAGAAGGCCGCAACACTGCTCAGCGTTTCCAGGTCCAGATCGCTGTCGAGATGCCGGTCGATATGGTCCAGCACCCGCCGCATCCGGTCCTGATAGTTTTGCAGCGCCGCCTTCATCGTCCCTCCTCCGTGGCGCCTCCAGATAGCCGCTGACGGCGATCATTTGCTCGACCGATCTTGCGGTTTGGAAGTTGTCGCGAATTCGTCGGCCCCGTAGGGCGGATTAGCGAAGCGTAATCCGCCATCTTCAACGCGGCTCGATGACAGGTGGTGGATTACGCCTTCGGCTAATCCACCCTACGCCATCAGCCCCCGCCACGCCCTACCCGCCGGCCATCAGTTCCTTCGCCAGCGCCATATAGGCCGGCAGCGTCATGGGGTCGTTGGCGGCGTTGCCCGCGACGGGGTGCGATGCGTAGCGCGCGATCACCATCTCGGCTTTGGGATCGACGTAGATGCCCTGGCCGTGAACGCCCCGCGCCATATAGGCGCCGTGGGCATTGTGCGTGACCCACCATTGGTTGCGATAGGACGCGCCGGGCAGCGTGGTGTAGCCGGCCGGCTTGAACTTCTCGGGATCGCCGCCGCGCGCGATGTCCTCGACTACCTGTGACGGAACGATCTGGCGGCCGTTGAAGCGGCCATGATTGCGCATGGTCTCGCCGAAGCGGGCGAGATCGCGCAACGTGGTCGAGAGGCCGCCACCGCCGCTCTCGGTGCCGATGCGATCGACGTGATAATGCGCGTCTTCCTCCGCTCCCATCGGCGTCCAGATGCGCTCGGAGAGAAGCTCGGACAATGTCATGCCGCTGGCGCGCCGGCAGATCCACGCGAGCACGTCGGTGTTGACGGTCTTGTAGGCAAAGGCCTTGCCGTGCTCGCCCTGCTTCTTCTGCGCGACGAGGAAATCGAAGATATTGGTCGCACCGTCATAGTCAGGCGGAATCGGCGCCATGCCGTTGGCACGCCGCAAGCCCCACACGTGGGAGTTCTTGTCGGTATAGACTTCAGTGTATTCGAGCCCCGTGGTCATATCCATAACCTCGTGCACGCGCGCATCGCCGAACGCGCTGGCCTTCAGCTCGGGCACATAATCCGTGACCTGTGTCTGCGGATCGATCTTGCCCTCGGTGACCAGAATGCCGGCCAGCACGCCGGTGAAGGATTTCGTCACCGACATCGCGATATGCGGCTTGTGCGGCTTCAGCGCGCCGAAATAGCGCTCATGGATCAGCTTGCCCCGATGCAGCACGGCGATGCCGTCGGCATAAGTCTCCTCCAGCATCTTCGCGAACGTCATGGGCCGGCCGTCCATGGTGGTCGAGGCGACCGCGCCGATGTCGTGGTCTTCCCGCGGCAACACGGACGCAGGCCCTGCCCCGCGCCAGACATTCACCGTCGGCACCAGCTGGCGGATATTGCTCCAGGCCCAGCGCAGCTCGGGGAAATTGCGGAACGAGCCGTTCTGGAAGGTGATGGTGCGGTCGGGAGATGGCGGGAAGCCCTTCATCCAGCCGAGCGCTTCGGGGTCGGTCTCGGTGGCGGTCGCGGGCTGTTGGTTGGGGGCTGTTGCGGCGGACATGAACACGAACTCCGGAGGCGACGATGTAGTCGGCGTATCATGGGACAGCGCCGTCTACATCCCGCGTTTGCGCCGGGGGCCTGTGCAGTGATCCCGCCGCGCTTTTACTCGAAGGTCGCGCTGTTCCAGTACACCGTCGGTGACGACTTGCCGGGATGCACGACAAGAAAGCCGCCCTGCCAGGGGACCACGCTGGGCGTCCGCTGGGTGAACGCGCCGGCGATGGTGCCTGAATCGCTCCAGTCCGCGCCATCGCTGGTGACCGAGTAGCGCACCTTCTTGTTGCTGTCGGCATAGAAGCAATAGAGCGTCCCGTTCGGCCCTCCGGCGAGCGCGCCGCTGGTGTCCGAACAGAGCGACATGCTCGGCAGCAGATTGGGGCCGGTCCAGTTCGATCCGTCGGACGACACATAGGCGCCGAGCACCGTCGGCATCCCCTTTTCGAGACCCGCGATCGGCGCCACGATCACCAGCGCGCCCCCGCAGTTTCCCACCGCGGGCGCCACCAATGCACCGCCTGCGACCGTCGCAGGCACCGGGCCGTCGACGCTTGGGAGCATCACGCGCTGCGGAGTCCCGAAGTGCACCCAGTCGGTCGTGCTGAGATACTGGATGCTTCCGTCGGCGCCGCCCCAGGCAATATACCAGGCGCCGTTGAACTGGCCGATGCTGGCCCCGGTCGTGGCCGGCGGTGCAGGCCAGAGCCCCGCTGCGCTCCACGGCCCTTCGGACCCACCAGAGGAGGTGAAGGCGACAAGGCTGCTCTTGCCGACACCGAGCAGCGCCAGTCCGCCCGAGGGCGTCGCGCAGGCGGCCAGTCCGGCGAGCGTGCCCACCTTCAGCGACGACGCACTGGACCATTTGCCCTGATTGAAGCTCCACGCAACCATCATCGGCGGCAAGGGACCCGTTCCGATGCACAGGATCTGCGATCCCGGCCTCGCCGCCAGCGCCACCGGAAGGAGGCTCGTCGCGAAGGGCGCGTCGGTGCCGAACGGCAGGAACGTCGGCGTCACGGCCCAGGAGCCCTTCTGCGATGGTCCCGTTGGGCCGGTCAGATCGCCCTTCGCGATCGGCAGGATCACTTCCGAGAGCCAGGCCTGCAGCGTGGTCGAGGCTGCCACGTACTGCACGGCGTCCTCGACCAGCACGTTCAGTTGCATGCCGCTGGCGGCGGCGGCGACCAATGAGCCTATCTCCGCGTCGGTCAGCGTGGGCTCGATCGGCTGTCCCCAGCGTCCCCTGAAGGCGAGCCAGGGTGGCGGGGTGACGGGCGTGGGAAGGATCGCCTCCGCATCGTTCTGGATCACGACCGGCGGGTTGGGCGTGACCAGATTGACGGTCGGACCGCCGCCGCGCGCGTAGTCGGCCACCGCGAAGCGCACGTCCCACACATCGACGCCGCCGATCTCGTAGGTGCTGTTGCTCGCGGCCGGATAGTTGGCATGCGACCCGCTCGCGACATAGACGTTCGGGTGCGTACCGCTGAGCGACAGGAAGCCGTCGTTCGGCGAGCACCATTGTCCGCCCGAATGCTGCGAGAAGAACACGCCGACGACCTGCTGGTCGATATTGACGCGCACCGTGACGCATTCCCAGTCGCCCCAATGGATCGAGAGCGGCATCAGCGCCTGACCGGTACTGCCGGTCCAGCCGGTGACCTCGAAGGTCTCCTGCCCGTTATAGGGATAGAACAGCCAGTACTGGAGATCGACCATGTCGGTGCGGTCGTCGACAGGCAGGACGTGAACATAGCTGGTGGCGGTGGGGATATAGCCCTTCATCAGCGAGGCCCATATCGCCTGCGGCGCAACCAGATAGTCGTCGGGGCTGCTCTGCTCGGCCGTCCCCCAATTCCACTGACCGGGACCGGAATAGATGCCGCCAGCGGCCTGATAGCCGACCTGGCCGATGTACCAGTCGGTCGACGAGGGCAGATTGACCTCGTCCTTGTCGAGATGAAGGATCGGCGCGAAGTTCGAGACGAGTTCGGCAAGCGTAGGCCAGGCCATGATTTGCTCCCTGCTGGTCGTAGATCGACGGTCGGGAGCTTCGAACAACCGATATTGGACGCGAGCCAGCCCCTGCGCGATAGCCTACAACAATACACGCTTAAAGCGAGATCACATCATGCTGAAACTGAGCGCAGATGAAACAGCGCGGCAGCGATGGAGAATTTCACACTGCTGTCATTCGTCTGTGTAGATGACGGCGCACGCGTTTGCGTCTTGGCGCGGCCGCTCGCGCGGGTCCGCGTCATGAGCGAGCACTCGCGCGCCGAGGCTAAGCGAGCAAGCGGCGAGCTGTTGTATTGATGGTCAGGTCGATGGCGGCGCCCTGCTCGTCGCCGTCGCCATGAACCAGGCTGCCGACAACCCCGTCCACGCAACGATCCAGCGAAGCAGCCGCTCGGGCTGAAGTCCCGTCACGGCGACCACGATATCCAGCCGGGCCTCCAGTCGACCCGGCAGGGTCGCAAGCGGACGGCCGGGATCGCTGAGGTCGGGGTTCGTGAAGATGTTAGCATAGTCGAATGTTCGTTCGCCGACGAGCCCATGCGGGTCGATCGCCAGCCATCCCCGCTCACCGAAGTCGAGCACATTCTCGTGGTGCAGGTCGCCGTGCAGCGGACCGATGGCGCGTGGCGCGGCCAGGAGTTGGCGGGCGATGTCGGCGGCGGGCGCGAGTGCCGCGTGGTCCGGGGCGAGCTGGAAGAGCGGCTGAAACCAGTCTTCCAGCGGGTGCAGGTCGGGAAGCGGGCCGGACCGCTTCGCGTGCAGCCGCGCCGCCGTGTCGCAGAGGATCCGGCATGCCTCCTCGTCCCGGCCCGACCAGGCCATCTGCGCGAGATCACCGGCTCCCGAGGCCCGTTCCATCAGCAGAGCGTCCGCACTCGAGGCAAAGACCCTGGCTGCGCCCTGACCGTCCCACCAGGTCAGAAGACGATAGCCCGCCCCCTCAGCGGGAATACGGGCAACCTTGAGCATTGCAGGCCGGCCCTCATGCCGGACCGGCAGGACCCAGCTGGAATGGGTGGTCAGCAGTGCCCCGTCCGGAACCAGACGCCATCGTTCAAGCCAAATTGCGACTGGCGCTGGAATATGGGGATGCGAGTCCATGGGGTCATCACCTGAGATCATATCCGGCGCTCTGTCTGCCGAGACTTGATCAATCATGCGGCCGGCCGCCACCGTTTCGTTGCAGCGATACCCTTTTCACGTTTTCGTTTTCCTTTCCCGTGGCCAAAGAGTCGCGCTTTCGCATCATCCGCAGGATGACCGCTGCAATCACGCTTGCTGGCCACGTCGGACACCGCCCTATTCACGTGCCGTCGGTGGACGTGACGGCGCACCTGCGACGACACGGTCGCAGGTGCGCTCGCCCATGACACCGATGGTCTTCACCGGGCTCTGGCGAAACCGTTACCGCTTTCGCCCCGTGCGCCCCTTTGCCTTCGCCGCGCGTTTGCGGCCTGGGGCGGCTGCTCGCGCCGGTCCGCGTGGCGTACGGCCGCCGGTCTCAGTGGACAGTTCGGGACGCAACCTGGCGAGCTTGGCGCGATCGGGCAGCATGTCGGCAAAACCGTCGATCGCGCGCGGCGCGGTCGTATCGTCGCCGGCCGCAGCCGTTGCGGCGCGCGCGCCTGACGGCACTGCGGTCTGGCTGAGCGCCTGCAACCGCCGGCACGCTTCACCGAGGTGATAGGCATCGCCGCCGAGCGCCACCCATTTGCCGACCTCGGGATGCAGCACGAGATTGGCCGAATGGTTGTCGCTCGCGCTGGTCGGATAGTCGACGAACACGTCGATGCCCGACTGCACGCCAACCATCACGCCCTGCGCCGACCACGACACCGCGACGTCGACGCGGTAGCGGCCCGGTTTCTCGAAGGCGAAGCCCGCCGTGCTCCAGAACACCTTCGCTGACGCCGTGACGCTCTTGCCGGGCTCAAGCTCGCCCAGCTTCGCGTGCTCGCACAGGATCACGAACGGCCTGACCGGACGCTCGTGCCCCTCGCCGTCGGTGACGGTGATCGATGCGAACAGGGCCTCGGTGCTGACGTCGTTCGGCGCGCGCAGCGACACGCCGCTGGTGTTCGTCATGGTCCAGGTCAGATCCAGCGGCTGGCCGAGCGCGACGCGGTCGGTCGTGGCCGTGACCGTCAGCGCCAGCTCGGAAGGTTCGAAGTCGTGCCGGTCGGCGGCTTGCGGCGCACCGGTCGGGAACCAGCTTGCGAACGGCCATCCGCCCGGACGAATGACCGGATCGGGCATGTGGTTGAGGTGATGACGGACGTTGGTGTTGTGCGCGAGCGCGATCTGATCCGGGAACACGCCGGGTGCGCCGGTCGCGGGACCGCCGAGCACGTCCGCGACACTCGGCGTCGTGGTCATGATCGAGTTGTCGGCCGCCGTCTCCTGCTCCTGATGGATCTGGTTCAGCGTATGCGTCAGCTCGTGGGTCGCGCTGCGCAGGAACGCTCGCGGCACGTCGCGTTGCTTCTTGTTCGCGGCGAGACCGAAGTTCGAGGAGTCCGAGACGGGATAGCCGTCATCGGAGAAGCTGGCGCAGCCTTCGCGAGGTACGCCGATCTGGTCGTACATGATGCCGCGCGAGCAGCCGAGCTTGGCGGGCACCACGATCATGTGCACGCGCCATTCGGTGTCCAGATTGGTCGCGGGATTGCGTACGGTCGTCATCAGCGCATGCAGATCCGCTGAGCTCCAGCAATTGGTCGCCACCACGCCTGATGGCACCGGAACGTTGAGCTGGTCCTGCACCACCGACAGCTGCCAGCCGGTCTTCGCAAAGACCGTGTCGAAGAACTCGGTGCCACCGGCACCGTCAGGCACCGGCGCGGGCCGGACGGCTCCGACCAGCGTGTCGATCTCCAGCGTGGCGCGGCGGAAGAACTTCGACACCCAGGCGAGCGTGATGCTGCCCTTGTCCACGCCGCCCTCGAACAGCCGGCCCTGGTAGAACGGGCCGCCGGTCAGGGAGAACGGAAACGGCGCCGGCACCTTTGAAAGCTTCATCGTCACGGTGCGCGACGGCGAAGCCGGGAACGTGCCTTTGAACTGGCCGGCCGGCGGCTGCGTGTAATTGAACTGCTCGGCTGTGATCGTCAGCTCGCACTTCTTCGGCGGCGGGACCGCGACAGGCGCAGACACGCTGGTCACCCTGAGATAGGAATGATAGCGCGCGCGGGGGAAGATGGGGATCCGCGGCCTGCGGATCGGAAACGGAATCAGGGGGTCATCGAGCGCACTGAGCGAACCGGCCAGGCTCGTCAATCCCGAGCCCGCCGCCGCTTCATCTTCGTCCGCGTCGCCCACCGGCACCACGGGCCCCACCGGCGGGATCGGACCGATCACCGGCCGGCGCGAGTAGAGATCGCCGCTGACGATCAGATGGTCGGCGCCGCCGTCGGGTGCCGAGCGATCGACGCGCAGCGTGCCTTCAAAGGTCACGAAGCCCGCGGTCGGCCTGAAGTTGATCTGGTAGCAGCCTTCGCGGAAGTCGAGCCTGCACAGCCTGAACGGCGGAAACGGCTGCAGATCGGTCGAGGCCGGCTGATCGCCGGACTCCTCGTCGCTGAAGCTGATTTGGCGCGACAGGGGGACTTGCGGCTTCATCGCGGGCTCGACCGATGCCGCGGTCATCTTGGAAAGGCTGCCACTCGATTCATGCTCTGAGCAATTGCACATGTCGTCTTCTCCTCGTTGAAAGGGTGAGACGATCGACGTGAGCATCGGGCTCGTTCGCGGGTACAGCCGCGTTATTTCGGTCAGCTGTGGCGTGCGCAGTCCTACGCGCGCCGATAGGTCACGACACAGCCCTCTGAATCCGTAAACTCAAATCGGTCGGCCTTGAGTGAAATGCGATAGGTCACAAGTTCATCAGTCGCCGTCCCGACGACGAGTGTGTTGGAATCTTCGAGACGGTAGATTCCCGCGTCCCACCACACCATGCCCTGCCCTGGTCCGCGCATGCCGCGGTAGGTGCCGGTCGAGAATGTGAGAGTGGCGGGGTACTTGTCTGCACACGCAGCCGACGTGGCTTTGGTCCACGTACCAACCATGCTCTGTTCGTGTTTGTCAGCCATAGTGTCTCCATAGCTCTCATCGGCCGAGCGGCCGATTGGAGGCTATTTCAACATGCCGTTCTGGCGTGTGCAGCTCATTTGAGGCTGATGTGATGGCGGGTGTGTCAAATCGACTAAATTCACCACGTTCAATCACAACAGGTACTCTATCGCAGCATTGACGCAAGCGTGCGTGTGAGATGCTTCACACCGAAGGTGCGACAATTGAGCACCGGCGATGAGAGCGAGATGAAAGCGCGGCGGAGCAACTGACGCACGTTCAATCGGAGACGTTCACTTCCGAACCGTGCGGTTGACCTTGGTGTCCATCAAGGCGCTGAGAGGTCCGGTAGCGGCCGGGCGACATGCCATGATGTCGATGAAAGAGTTTCGAAAACGCCGCCGCTGTCTCGTACCCGACCTGGCTCGCGATCCGTGCGATGGGCTCATCGCTGGTTTCGAGCAGGAACGCCGCTTCCGCCATCCGGCGTTCGATCACATAGCGGTGCATCGACTGGCCGACGAGCTTGGTGAAGCGGGCCGAGAATACGGAGCGGCCGAGCCCCACGCGATGGCCGAGGTCGCTCAGGGTCCAGGGCCGCTCCGGGTTTTCGTGGATCAACTTGAGCGCCGGTCCGATATGCGGGTCCGATATGGCCCCAAGCCAGCCGCCTTGCCCGGGACTGAGAGACGCGATCCAGCTTCGGAGCACCTCGACAAACAGCACTTCCGTCAGTCGTGAGAGCGCAACGCGCTGGCCGGGACGCTCGAGCGCGGACTCGCTCACCATGCGACGCAGGATCGCTTCGAGCCAGCCACCGTCCGCCGTCGGCTTCAACAGAAGCACGGGCGGAAGCATCTCCAGCACGCTGCTGAACGAAGGCCGCGACACGGTGAAATTGCCGCAGATCATGGTCGAGAGCGGCTTGGAACGGCCGCCGTGACGAACGACGCCAAGACGTGCCGACGATCGATCGAGGTCCACAATCTGCAAAGGCTTGGCCCGGCGATCCGAATAAAACACATGGGGCTCGCCGCGTGTGATGACGACAAAATCGCCCTCGGTCATCTGGATTTCTTGTCCGAGTTCGAGCGCGAGGGTCGCGGAGCCCCGACTGAGATAGTGAAACAGCGCGTAGGGACGCGCCGGCAGCGCCAGATTCCAGGGATGGCCGAGCTCGAAGTGGAACAGCAGCGTCCCACCGAGACGAACGCGATCGAGCACTTGGGCGAGGATGTCCATGCCGCCGAAGTTAGTCCGGTGGACGGTCGGACACAACATCCGGACGATTGATCCCTACCGTCCGAAAACCCTGCGAACTAGGTCATGTCGCGGCGGGCCGACGTCATGTGCGGCAACCATTTCGCCAACGGCGGATGGAAGAAACCGCGACCTTGCAGGAAACGCCTGTCCATTCCCCCCGGACCTTATTCCGTCCGACATATCAACAGGAACAATCAATGCTAAATGTCCTTCTCTCAGCCGCCACCGTACTCCTGGCCGGAACAGCATGGGTCGGCCCCGCCCATTCCGCTGAGCTGCCCAAGGGAGCAGCCCACAACATCGTGCTCGTGCACGGCGCTTTCGTGGACCAGACGAGCTGGCAGCCCGTTGCCGATATTCTGTCGAAGAAGGGCTACAACGTCACGCTCGTGGAAAATCCGCTCACTTCGCTCGCCGCCGACGTCGATGCCACCAAGCAGGCGCTCGCGAAACAGGACGGCAAGACCGTTCTGGTCGGCCATTCATGGGGCGGCGTGGTGATCACGCAAGCCGGCAACGATCCCAAGGTCTCGGCGCTGGTCTATGTCTCCGCCTTCGCGCCGGAGGTCGGTCAATCCCTGGCGTTGCTGGCCAAAGACGGCCCGCAGACCGAAGGCGTCAAGGCAATCCATCCCGACGCGAAGGGCAATCTGTATATCGATCCCAAGCTGTTTCCGTCAGCCGTCGCGGCTGACCTTCCTCCTGAGATCGCCGAGCACCTGGCCAACTCGCAGCTTCCGCTGAGCCTCGCTGCGTTCGAGGCGCCTGTCAGCATTGCGGCCTGGCGCGACAAGCCGACGTTCTACGTCATCACCACGAAGGACAAAGTCATCGCGCCCGAGGTCCAGAAATTGTTCGCAGCCAGGATGAAGGCTCAGACGACGGAAGTCGCCGGCAGCCATGCCTCGCTCGTG
Organism: Bradyrhizobium sp. LA2.1; assembly: GCF_040547725.1. NCBI lineage: Bacteria > Pseudomonadati > Pseudomonadota > Alphaproteobacteria > Hyphomicrobiales > Nitrobacteraceae > Bradyrhizobium > Bradyrhizobium sp. LA2.1. The sequence continues at coordinate 268,208 of NZ_JBEPQI010000002.1, read as the reverse complement.
GTCCATGCGAAGGAAGTCGCTGAGGTCATCGAGAAGGCCGCGCTCGCGAAGTGACGAACCTGCTCCCGGCGCTGTCGCGCCGGGAGCGCACACGCTCGCTCGGAGGAATGCGGAACGCCTCGGACCGCGATGGCGCGAAGCGCCAGCGACATCCTGGAGGAAGGTTTCGGTCGCCGCGCTACGTGCCTCACCCGCTCGATCATTTCATGCCAAGCATCCGGAGTACGATATGACTCAACGCGACATCGCGAACCAGGACGCCCTCACACTCGAAACGGCGCCAACCCGTTACATCGAAGGCCAGGGAATCCGCTTCGCCTATCGCCGTCTCGGCCCCGCGACTGGAACACCGCTGGTTCTTCTGCAGCACTTCTCGGGAAACATCGACGGATGGGATCCCGCCGTCGTCAACGCTCTGGCCGCTGATCGCCCCGTGATCGCCTTTGACAACGCAGGGGTCGGCCGGTCGACCGGTCAAACGCCCGACAACGTCGCGACGATGGCACGAGACGCCGTGGATTTCATCGACTTGCTCGGCCTCCTCGAAGTGGACCTGCTTGGCTTTTCTCTCGGCGGCTGCGTCGCTCAGCAGATCGCCGCCGAACACGGACAGTTGGTCCGCAAGCTCATACTCGTCGGTACCGCGCCGAAAGGCGGAGAGGAACACCTGTTGGCGGTTCTGCAGGAAGCGTTTTCCCAAACCGATGCGCCGGACCCCCGCCTGCCGCTGTTCTTCACGAATTCATCCGCCAGTCGGTCGTCCGGCTTGGCCTTCCTGAAGAGGACCAAGGTGCGCAAGGATGATCGGGACACCGATAACGGCAGCGCGGTAACCGATCCACAGGCCAAGGCGCTGATCACCTGGTGCGCCACACCTGATCCCGGGCACGCCATTCTGCGCGCTATCCGCCAGCCCGTTCTTGTGGTCAGCGGCAGCCACGACACCATGCTGCCTGCGAACAACGCTTACGCAATGTCTAGGGAACTGAGCAACGCTCAGTTGGTCCTCTATCCCGATTCAGGGCACGGCGCGCTGTTTCAGCACCACGACATCTTCGTCAGCCACGTCCGGACTTTCCTGGATGCCCAACCCGCGGCCGCATGACACAAGGCGCGTTCTGACGGGATCAGGCGCACTTTATCAATGAGAGTTGTTACAGAGGACAAAATGACAATCGCTAAAATCGAAGTGGAGCGCTTCAGCCTCACGAGCTTAAAATCATTCGATACTATTGTGGCGGCGCTCAAGTCGGCGGTCGGGCAGCCCAACATGGTCGAATTTTTCAAGGAAACGAGGGCGACAAATTCCTTCCCGGATTTGGAGCGCGTTGTACGAAGCGGCCTCGGCCGAACGGACCTTATGCTTTTCGCGGAATTTGACTTGGGCGACATTCTGCGTCGCGAAGCCGGATCCAAGACACCTAAAATCATACGGCTTGTGATCGGCAATCCACTCATCATGAAAGAAATGGTCAAGCACGTGCCCGATGCTGGATCTTACGCTCCAGTCACGGTGCTCATTGATGAGCGTTCCGATGGCGTGCATGTCTCTTACGACAAAATGGAGAGTTTTCTGCTGCCTTATGGCAATTCGGACGCACTCTCCGTCGCCCGAAATCTTGATACGAAAATCACAACCTTGCTACGCGAATGTGCAAGCTGAACGCCCTCGACGTCTTCGGCCGATGGAAGTGCGATGGCCGGCTCGCCAGCTACGCCGTCCGCAGCACCGGCGCGGGCGGCTGCCACGGCCGGATCAGCGCGAACGCGACCTGGATGAGGCCGCCGGCCAAGCCCAGCGCCACGCCGGTGCGCCAGGCCATGGTGTAGGAGCCGAGCGCGTCGTAGGGCACCCCTCCTCGGTAGGCGCCGAGGAAGCTGCCGATCTGGTGGCTCATGAAGGCGAGGCCCTGGATCATCGCCTGCCAGCGCAGGCCGAACATCTCGGCGACCGCGCCCGCGACCAGCGGGCCGACGCCCGTCCACGCGCAAAGAGCGGATAGCCTCGCACATTGAGTGCACTGTCACTGTAATCGCGAGTTCGGTCGAGAGGCCGGCGGCGTCGCCCGTCATGATGGCCCGCACAGCACGCGCGAAGGCAAATCCCAGCGCGGCGCACCAGCAATGCCGGTTCGCTTTGCGCCCAGAATCCGCCCTCCTCGTCGGTTCGCTTTGTGAATGGTCCTGATGGGCGCTCGACAAACGAGGATAATGGCTCTCGTTCACCCGCCGTTAACCTGGAACTTCTTTCGATTGTGCGACACGTCTTGCGCAACCCCTGATTATGATCGACTTTAGGTTGATAACGACGCTCATGCGAACCCATCGGTTCGTTTTGATTGCAAGGTTCGCTGGGAATGAAATCCGACGCAAGAATGACGGCGGTCAAGGGAAGCGCCGAGCCGCCGAGAAACTCACATAAAATCGACGAGGATCCTCAAGCCGCCTGGCAGCTGTTCAACGCAAACTGGTTGATCATTGCCGTTATGGGGAGTCTGCTCGCGTTAGGGCTGACGTCCACCAATCTTCGTCTCGAACCGATCGCGTTTGGCACAACGCTGGCGATCGCGGCGGCACTGCTCGCTGTCTCTTATCATCATCGGCTGACCAGGGGTGATCGCACCGATCCGAAGCTCTTTTTCTCGCTCGGAACGATTGGACAGGTCATTCTCACCTGCGCCATCGTAGGACCGCTTAGTTATGTCGCGGGAGCAATAGGGTATCCTCTCCAGGATCAGGCGCTGCTCTCTGTGGATCGCGCACTTGGTTTGGATCCCGAGCCTATCGTTCGGTACGTCAACGACCACCCATGGCTTGCGATCATCTTGTCGCGCGCATATGGGCTGATCAAATGGCCACTGCTCGGCATTCCCATTGTACTCGTCCTCACGGCGCAGTACGCACGGCTGCAATTGTTTGTGCTCGCAATGAGTGTTGCGCTCGCGGTCGCAATCGCCATCTCTGTATTCGTGCCGGCCATCGGCACCTACTACGGATTGCAGCTGCCACCGGCTCGGTACCCGAACATCGACACATCGGTCTATGCCGGACAATTGCGGGACATCCTGGCCTTGCGTGACGGAAGCCTGCGCGAACTCCGACTTTTCAAGCTGGCCGGTATCGTTTCATTCCCGAGCTTCCATGCCGCGTCAGCCGTGCTCTACATGTGGGCGTTGTGGCCGGTACGTGCCGTGGGAGGCATCGCGGCAGCTATCAATATCCTGATGATCGCGGCGACCCCCGTGATCGGCGCACATTACATCATCGATGTTGTTGGCGGCATTCTGCTCGCCGTAGCATCAATCCTGGCGGCGACGAGTTATCTCAAATGGCTCAACCGGACCCAGAGGACATGCGCCGCGTCGGCACCCGACTGGCCGCAAAAGCTCGTCAATTGTGCGAACGGCAGCCAGACACTCTCGCATTAAGTTGGAGGTTGGTGGTGCGTTTCTTCAAGGCGCCTGGCTTGCCAACATGTCGGCAGCGATGGGTTCATCACAGAAGCATCGAAATGCAGCTGACCTGTCGACGGTCTCTGCAAGGACCGCTTCTGACCGTTCTGCGACATTCGCATCCGGTTGCGGTACGGCGCAACATTTCGCGGATTGAACGACGCCGCTTCAAGCGATCGCAGCTCGGCTTCCGACCGGATTACGGCAAGCGTCGCCGGCGGCCTGACGCACATCAGTCGCCCGATATGGACAGCCCCGCGAGAAGCGGCGCGTACGCGGCGAGCCTGCGGGATACGAACTCGGTGAAGAGCCGCACGCGCTTCGTCTTCCGCGTCTCGCCCTGCGTGAGAAGCCAGAGCGTTCCGTACATGTGCAGGTCGGTGCCCGGCACCCTCACCAGCAGGGGGTCGGCATCGCCGACGAAGCACGGCAGTGTCGTGATCCCGAGCCCTTGCCGTGCAGCAACGATCTGCGCTCCGGCATCTGTGACCCTGAACGGAACTTCGGCGGTGCGAACCTCACCCTCGTGGGCCCAATCCGGAATTCCATGAATGCTTATGACGATCCACCTGACGGGATCGGGCGCGCCCGCACGCCACGCGGCTAGTCGATCCCGGGACATGTAAACGCCGCCGAACAGCTCCGGTCCCTTCAGGCCGTGAAGATTGAGCGGCAGGGTTTTGCGGTCGTAGACGACGCGGATCGCGACGTCGGCCTCCCGGTTGGTCAGATTTGCCAGCTCGCCGAACGACAGGATGTCCATCTCGATGTCCGGATGCAGACGCGCGAAATCGGCGAAATCAGGCATGAGCAGGTGTGTCGCAAGCGGCGGTGCCAGCGTCACCCGCAGAAGCCCGCGCACGCTCTGGTCGCGGCCGAAGACGCGCGTCTCCAATTGGTGCGACGACGCTTCCATCTGGTCCGCGAGCTCGAGGACCTCCTCCCCCGCAGCCGTCAGGCGGTAGCCCGACGGCAGCTTCTCGAACATGAGCGCCCCGAGCCGCTCCTCCAGTTGGGCGACGCGTCGCAGCACGGTCGAATGGTTCACCCCGAGGCGCTCAGCGGCGGCTCGCACCGAGCCTCCACGCGCGACGGCAAGAAAATAGCGAACGTCATCCCAGTCGATCATGGTGCATTCCAGCACCGCCGGGGTGCGCCTTCCAAAGCCCGTCAAACACATCGAACAGCATCTCGTATGTGGGTAGCACAGGCGGTGATCGCAGCCCATGCCGCCAAGCGCGGCCCAATTCCGGACGGCGGACAGCGATCGCCACGGCTGGCGTCAATCGTCCAGCCGGATCGATTTCGCACCACCGATGTGCGCGCTTCCGCACTCAACGCCTGACGCCGGCAGACCTATGTCGAGGTCCTCGGGGGCCTCCCCGAACGACCAAAGACGGAGTCTCAAAGGAAAAGTCATGGGAAAGCTTGAAGGTAAGGTTGCAGTCGTCACGGGTGGATCAAGCGGGATGGCGCTGGCGAGCGCCAGGCGGTTCGTTGAAGAAGGCGCCTATGTCTTCATCACGGGCCGGAGGCAGGCGGCGCTCGACGAGGCCGTCAGGCTGATCGGCCGGAACGTGACCGGCGTGCGCGGCGACGCGGCCAATCTCGACGACCTCGACCGTCTGTTCGACACGGTCAAGCGGGACAAGGGCGGGATCGACGTCCTGTACGCAAGCGCCGGCATCGGCGAAGCCGTCCCACTGGGCGAGATTACCGAGCAGCATTTCGACGCGGCCTTCGGCCTGAATACGCGCGGCACGCTGTTCACGGTTCAGAAGGCCTTGCCGCTGTTGCGCGATGGCGGATCGATCTTCATGACCGGGTCAGTTGCGTCGGTGAAAGGTTTTCCCGGTTACGGCGTATATGCGGCGAGCAAGGCGGCGTTGCGCTCATTCGCACGCACGTGGCTCAACGAACTGAAGGGCAGGAATATCCGGGTGAACGTGCTGAGCCCGGGGCCGATCGCCACACCGATGCAGGACCAGGTTCTCACCGAGGAGGCGAAGCGGATGTTCGAATCCCTGATCCCGCGGGGAAAGATGGGTCGTCCTGAGGAAATTGCGGCGGTCGCGCTGTTTCTTGCCTCAGATGATTCGAGCTTCGTGAATGGGGTGGAGTTGTCTGTCGATGGCGGCTTCTCGGCCATCTGAAAATCGGAGAGACATTATGAGCTACGCGATTATAGGATTCGGTAAGATAGGCCAGGCCCTCGCCCGCGCCTTCGCCCGTAAGAACATCGAGGTAGCAGTCGCGAGCCGCCGGCCGCCCGAGGCGTTGGCGCCGCAGGCTCTGGCGATTGGCCCCACGGTCGTCGCCAAGTCGCTGCGGGAAGCAGTCGAGGCCGACACAATCATCCTGGCGGTCCCGTTCGGGGAGCATCGCGAGGTTGCGAAGGCCCTGTCGAGCTGGAAAGGCAAGACGGTCATCGACGCGATGAACGCGTTGGTTCCCCTCGAGGAGTTGGACGGTCTCCCGTCCTCCGCCTTCGTCGCGAAGGCGTTCACCGGCGCCAAGCTCGTGAAGGCTTTCAATCACCTGGTTGCGACCACCCTGGCTGCCGATCCGGTCGTCGAGGGCGGCCACCGGGTCGTCTTTCTGTCTGGTGATGACGAGGACGCGACCGCTCCCGTCGCGGCCTTGGCCAAACAACTCGGGTTCGCACCCGTCAAGCTGGGAAAGCTCAACGAGGGTGGCGCGCTGGTGCACGCACGCGGCGGCGTCTGGGGCCAACTCATCTTCCAGGATTTGTTTAGGAAGGAGCAGTAGTCGATCTACGACGTGTGATCGACGCCAAGAACTGGTCGCGCGCGCTTCGAGCAGCGCGCGACCGAATTGCGGTGACAGTGCATTCAACTCGCAAGCCTTTCTTGGCGAGCGATAGTTAAATGCACTGTCACCGTAATCTCGGGGCGGGAACAAGATGAAATCGCGGCGGCAGAGCGGTGCGCTGCCGCTTACATACTCATTGCTTAAAGCAATGCTCGCGGTGCCACCTTAAAAAATGCGGATGAGGCCGGTCCGATGGCCTCCTTGGCTCAAGCGCACGACCGGTCTTGTTGATGACCGATCGAACTCCTTCTAGATCGTTTGTCTGGCGCGAGATCAGTATTTCCAAATTATCGGCCAAGCTGATCAAACCACGATCGAACATCCAATGAGCGGTACCGGACAGTGCGATCCCATTGCTCACGATGTCCGGCCCATTTGCCTCCACAGGCCGTATGTGCGCCGCTGCGACCTCTGCGCGTCCCATTCCATTAATGAGCTTCAGCCCGGTGATGGCGCAGCGCTCATCGTAGGCACGCAGTACTATTCGACGAAAAACTCGATCGCGCAGAAGTCTCGATACCGTAAGGCTGACGCGATCTCGCTGCTGCTCAAATATGAACGGCGCCTGCTCTTTTTCGTCAAGTTGAGACAACCTAACATCGGCATCAACTCGGGGCAGCAGCGGTGCGCCCTCGGCGAAACCAAGCTCGAATATTCTATTGAAATCGTCGGGCGAGATTGGGCGGACTGCCGACTGAGCACGTCCCGAAATTCGCCCCTGCTCATTCAGGACGCCGCGTTCCACAGGACCCGCTGGCCCCTTGAAAGGAACCGGGTTGGCAAAATCGAGATAACTTCCGGGTTCAATCAACGCGAGATACATCCCCGAAGTAGCGGGATCGGGCATAACCTGCCGAACCCGAGCAATCGCAAAGTAGCCACGCGTCTCGGCGACCTTGCTAGGTTCGTAGTAGACGATCCAATCGCCGATGCAGGCCTCAACACGACGCAAATACTGACTGGGAAACTGATATCGTTCGGCCGGGCTGTCATCGTAGATCGAGTCCGATCGATGGATGAAGACGCCAAATCCCATGCTTCAGTTCAGCCTGTCGGAAGCGATACCCATTAATCTCGCCTGCACTTGCGATGGGTTTCGCTACGCTCTACCATCCTACGCGCTGACGGCAACTCTTGAGGGCGCGCAACGGACATGGACACTGGCTCAAGGACGGGCGGTGCAGCTGTCACATTACAAAGTAGGACCTTCGCTGCACTCTACTTGCTCCCGCTCCATCAAATCAGGACCGATTGCGGAGAGACTTTGGAACCTCATCATCACTGCTTCGCTGCGCCCTCTTAAGCAGACGCTCGAATTCAAGCCGACTGGTGTCCCGCTTCGGCGCTATTGCTATACGCCCTTTTTGAGCAGCCTCAATCTTCCGATTGGTAGCGCCGCTCTTCTTCAGCAGGTCGTCGTATTCTTCTCTATTGCTCTGGGCCATCGGCGGTCTCCATGCTTCGTTGATGGTCGGCTTGCTTGCCGCAAAAAGAACCGCGAATTCAGTTTAGGGTCGAAATATAGCTTTCTCTTTCCTTCAGGGATTCCAGCATCACGAGAGTTTCGGCCAATTCAGCAAGTTCATCGGTAGGAAGCGATCCAATTACCCGGCGCAACGGCCTGCTGTGCCTCTCGAAAACGTCGTTAGTCCACTTATCAGTATGCGTACTTACGGCCTCCTCCACCAGATCAGCTAAGTTCGGCGGATTCGCCCCCAGCTTTCCTGCAAAGTCCTGCAAGACATCCCGGAGATATGAACGAACCAAGTTGAACACGTCAGGGCCAAATCCCATTGTGAACGTATCTGCCATGGCAGTCGTAGCGAAAGCTTTGAAAAAGCCGGAGTCTCGCCGCGTGATTGCGTGATCTCCTTTCTCCATTGCACAGAGCCGCTCCCCGACGAATCCTAAGCAGGAGAACTCCACGTACGACGGAAAGAAGTCGTCGGTGCCGTAGCCAGCGATTACGATGCCAGTCTGCGACAGAAAGATTCCCGGCCTTCGAAAGAGCGCCTCAAGTCCGAGATCGATAAGACTGGCCTTATCCAGCGGCGCACTATCTGAAAACAGCCTCAAGTCCGCCTCGGCTTCGGCCTCCAGTCGCACAAGGTGCTTTGCCTTAGCCGCAGCAAGGTCCTCTTGTGTTAGTGGCGGCGCGAGAGGGAATGTTCTGGTGATAGCGATGTAATTATCGAGGGCCGCTTTCTTTGCTTCATTTGCGGCGGCTACGTCAGTCGCCACAGCCTTCACTGCATCATCATCGTTGATCATGTTCAGGAAGCGAATCATGATCTGATCAACGTTTTCGACCAAGAGTTCGTCGAGATATTTCGCAGGGAACAAGCCGCGATGATGCTCGATGAAGCTCAAAAACTGCAGCCCGTACTCTCGAACTGAACGAAACGATTTGGACGCGAACTCCGACCTGAACGTTTTGACAATGAGCTCCCACGGAATCCGCTGAAGGTCGGCAGAGTCGTAGATCATGATGCCAATAGGTTCGGAGTTCGAAAGTTGAAAAATCTTGTTCGACCCCTTGAAGTATCGCTCTTCCTTCTTGCCATCCTCCCAGCGCGAAACCGTTGCCGCACTGTCAGCGGCGAGCACCAACGAGTGACGGTTCATCACACAAATTTCTGAGGTCAAGTCCAGCCTCCGAGCAAAATCAGCAACCTAAGCTCCCACATAGAAGCAAAGCCAATCTTTCTCGTCTAGGTTGAATAGGAAAAACAGTTATACGACCTTAGGAGAGGCGCCCCCTCACTCCCACTCAATCGTCCCGGGCGGCTTGCTCGTCACGTCGTACACCACCCGGTTCACGCCCTTCACCTCGTTGATGATGCGCGTCGCGGTCTCGCCCAGGAACTTCATGTCGAACTGGTAGAAGTCCGCGGTCATGCCGTCGGTGGAGGTGACGGCGCGGAGGCCCACGACGTAGTCGTAGGTGCGGCCGTCGCCCATGACGCCCACCGTCTTCACGGGAAGCAGCACGGCGAAGGCCTGCCAGATGTCGTCGTAGAGGCCGTGCTTGCGGATCTGGTCGATGTAGACGGCATCGGCCTTGCGCAGGATGTCGAGTTTTTCGCGCGTGATGTCGCCGGGGCAGCGGATGGCGAGGCCGGGGCCCGGGAACGGGTGGCGGCCGACGAAGATTTCGGGGAGGCCGAGCTCGCGGCCGAGCTTGCGCACCTCGTCCTTGAACAGCTCGCGCAGCGGCTCGACGAGCTTCATGTTCATGCGCTCGGGCAGACCGCCGACATTGTGGTGCGACTTGATCGTCACCGAGGGGCCGCCGGTGAAGGAGACGCTCTCGATCACGTCGGGGTAGAGCGTGCCTTGCGCCAGGAAGTCGGCGCCGCCGATCTTCTTCGCCTCCGCCTCGAACACCTCGATGAAGAGGCGACCGATGGTCTTGCGCTTGGTCTCGGGATCGGTGACGCCTTCGAGCTCGCCCAAAAACTGCTTTGAGGCATCCACGTGCACGAGCGGGATGTTGTAGTGGTGGCGGAACAAATCGACCACGGTCTTGGCTTCGTCGAGGCGGAGCATGCCGTGGTCGACGAACACGCAGGTGAGCTGGTCGCCGATGGCTTCGTGGATCAGCACGGCCGCGACGGCTGAATCGACGCCGCCGGAGAGGCCGCAGAGCACCTTGCCCTTGCCGACCTGGGCGCGGATCTTCGCGATCTCCTCCTCGCGGAAGGCGCGCATGGTCCAGTCGCCGGAGAGGCCGGCGATCTTGCGGACGAAATTGCGGATCAGCTTGGCGCCGTCGGGCGTGTGCACCACTTCGGGGTGGAACATCAGGCCGTAGTATTTGCGCGTCTCGTCCTGGATGATCGCGAACGGCGCGTTCGGCGAGGTGCCGGCCACCGAGAAGCCCGGCGGCATTTTTGTGATGCGATCGCCATGGCTCATCCAGACCTGGTTCTTGCCGCCCGGCGACCAGACGTCCTCGAACAGCTTGCTCGGCGCCTTGACCTCGACATCGGCGCGACCGAACTCGCGGTGATGGCCGCCCTCGACGGTGCCGCCGAGTTGCTCCGCCATGGTCATCTGGCCGTAGCAGATGCCGAGCACCGGCACGCCGGAGGCGAAGATCAATTGCGGGGCGCGGGGCGAGCCGGCCTCATGCACCGATTCAGGCCCGCCGGAGAGGATCACCGCTTTCGGCTTCATCTCCTTGAAGGCCTCTTCGGCCTTGTTGAACGGGACGATCTCGCAATAGACGCCGTCCTCGCGCACGCGACGCGCGATCAGCTGCGTCACCTGGCTGCCGAAGTCGACGATGAGAATCTTGTCGTGCGCCGAGGCCACCGAGGGCGTCGACGCGGAGCGGTCGTTCTGTGCTGCTGTCATGGCCAGCAAATACGCGACCGTGCCCCTGCCCGCAACCGCGCGATGCGCGCGCCCACATTCTTCTTTGGGCATGGACAAATCGATATAGGTAAGTATTATTGACCTAATATGCCCTCACGCCAAACAGGGGGCTAATCAGGGAGAACGCGATGTCACAGCACCACCAGCCATCGACGCTTGCCGCACTCGGCCGGACCTGGGTCGAGGCCTGGAATGCGCGCGATCTCGAGCGCGTGCTGACACTCTACGCCGAGGACACCGTGATGACCTCCGACCGCATCCCCGCGATGGGGTTCAACGCCAGCGGCACCGTGCGCGGCAAGGACGCGTTGCGGGGGTATTGGGGCAAGGCGCTCGCCCTGCTGCCGGAGCTGCATTTTGCGCTGATCGACCTGTTCGTCAGCCCGGATAGCGTCGTGGTGTTTTACGAGAACGAGCGGGGGAAGCGGATCTGCGAGTATCTGCGGGTGAATGATGCGGGGCTGATCGTGCAGGGGTCGGCGAACCATTTGGCGCAGTGACGCTTGCGCGCATTGCTGTCGGCCACGCGCTTATCGTGTGCAGACGGTGCCGCCCCATCCACCGCTGTCATTCCCCGCGCAAGCGGGGAATCCAGTACGCCGCGGCTTTTCCGCATCACGGCGCGGCCTCTGGAATACTGGATCGCCCGATCAAGTCGGGCGATGACACCGAGTATCGCTCACGATGACGGAGACTGCCGGACGGGCGTGCGCTAACACTGCGCCCGCCGGCTCTGACATAGGATTCCCCATGAAACTCCCCGCCTCCCCCTTCACCGTCACAGACTGGAGCAAGGTTGAGGCCACCACGCATCCCGGCGAGACCGGGCAGGCCAAGTGGCGGACGCTCAACATCGGCGATCTCCGGGTGCGGATGGTCGAGTATTCGCCGGGCTATCTCGCCGACCATTGGTGCGACCGCGGCCACGTGCTCTACGTGCTCGAGGGCGAGCTCGACAGCGAGCTGCGCGACGGGCGGAAATTCAAGCTCACCGCGGGGATGAGCTACCAGGTCTCGGACTTCGGCGACGCCGCGCACCGGTCCTCGACGGCCACGGGGGCGACGCTTTTCATCGTGGATTGAGGGCTGTCGGGCGGCTCATTTGCACCGCAAAATAGCAAAGCCGCGCCATATGCCGGCCCACGGGTGGTGCCTTGAAGTAGCCCCAAATTCTCGCTATATTGTGATCATCGATACTTGGCCGAACGACTGGGCCGCTTCGCTTCGTTGCAGACGGGCGCGCACGCTTCAGATGACTTCCCCAAACATCGACTGAACAGGATCATGGGCGCAATTTCGCGTACCGGTCCACGTGCGTATCCTCTCTAACTAACTAAAGGAAATTCCCATGGCTATGGGCACCGTGAAGTGGTTCAACACCCAAAAGGGTTATGGTTTCATCCAGCCGGATGACGGCCAGAAGGACGTGTTCGTTCACATCAGCGCCGTCGAGCGCGCTGGCCTCTCCTCCCTCAACGAGGGTCAGAAGGTCTCGTTCGACATCGTCGCCGACCGCCGCAGCGGCAAGTCGTCGGCGGACAATCTCCGCGTCGGCTAACGCCCACGCACCGTTCTGACCACGGACGTACCGGCAGAACGTCGAGTTAGAAAGCCCCGCGAGCTTCGGTTCGCGGGGTTTTTGTTTTGGGGAACTGCGGCGCGGCACACGCGGTGGCGTAGGGTGGGCAAAGGCGCGCTCTTCGCGCGCCGTGCCCACCATCTTTGGGTGTTCACACTACGAATGGTGGGCACGCTTCGCTTTGCCCACCCTACGAGGGTCACTACGAGAGCTACATCTTCTTCAACACCGAGACGAAGAACCCGTCCGTCCCCGTTCGCCGCGGCGTCATCAGCCAGCCTTCATCCGACTGCAGCGCGGCCTTTGCGAAATCCTCCGCCTTGTCCCAGAGCACGCTTGCGGTCTGCTCCGGCGGCACGATCGCGAATTCGGGATGGCGGGCGGTGAACGCCCTCACCTGCTCGCCGTTCTCTTCCGCCAGCACCGAACAGGTGATGTAGGCGATGCGCCCGCCGGCCTTGACCAGCGGCACGGCGCGCTCCAGCACCTCGGCCTGGTCACGCAGGCGGATCTCCAGCGCGCCGGGGCGCATGCGCCATTTGGCGTCCGGATTGCGGCGCCAGGTGCCGGTTCCGGTGCATGGCGCGTCGATCACGACGAGGTCGGCGGTGCCGCTGATGTCGGCCAGCGGATCGGCCTCGCCCTTGGGCGTGCGGACATCGGCATTGTGGACGCCGGCGCGCGACAGGCGCTCGTGGATCGGCGCAAGCTGGCGCTTGTCGCTGTCGGTCGCGATCAGCCGGCCCTTGCCCTGCATCATCGCTGCGAGCGCCAGCGTCTTGCCGCCGGCGCCGGCGCAGAGATCGATCACCTGCTCGCCGGGTTTTGCCGCGGTGAAGCTGGCCGCAAGCTGCGATCCCTCATCCTGCACTTCGACGGCGCCCTTGATGAAATCCTCCTCCGCCTGGAGGCCGGGATTGCGCGCATCGGCCGAAAGCTCGATGCGCAGGCCGTTTGCGGACCATGGCGTCGGTTCCGCATGAAGATGAGCAAGCCCGCGCAGCACCTTGTCGCGATTGGATTTTAGCGTGTTGACGCGCAAATCGAGCGGCGCCCGGCTCGCCATCGCGGCCGCCTCCGCGGCGCGCTCCTCGCCGAACACTTTCGCAAAGTACGGGTCGAGCCAATCAGGATAATCGCCGGCGATCGCAGCCGGCGCGTCCTTGAGGGAACGCGAGGCCAGCGCGGCCTGCTCGGCCTCGGTCAACGGCGCCGGTGCAAACCGGCTGCCGTCGAACAGCGCGCCCATGGTGGCCGCATCCATGTTGCGCTCGAGGCGGAGCATGCCGATCAGCCGGGCGCGCGCGGTGTCGGCGTCCATCAGGAAGGCGCTCGAGGCATAGCGGCGCAGCACGTCCCAGACGAGGCCGGCGATGGCGGCGCGGTCGCCGGAGCCAGCGAAGCGGTGCGCGGTGCCCCACTCCTTCAGCGCCTTGGCCGCGGGCACGCGGTCCTTCTCGATGGTGTCGATCAGTTCGATGGCTGCGGACAGCCGGGCAGCGGGAGTCATTTGAATCTTTCAGGTCAGGATTGGCTATTTTTGTTTTGCGCTGATCTTGTCGGAAAACCGGTATCCACTTTGCGCTAACGCGGCCCTCCGGGTCCGGATCATGCGCGCGCCTAGATCAACAACAGCATCTTCAGCGCGAAGTAGATCCACATCGCGAGCAGCACAAGCACACCCGCGAGCCAGATCGTGGAGCGCCGGCCGGGGTCGTTGGAGGAGACGAACACCCCGGCATGGGCGAACCGCGTCACCACGAACACCCAGGACATCAACACGATGAAGAGATCGGCATGGCGCAAGGGCAGCGCCAGGGCGATCAGCGCGTAGAACAGCACCGGCAATTCGAACTGCTCGCCCAGCGCAATGTCGCGGCTCTTGGTCTCGCCGGAGACCAGCGAGCGCCGGCGCGCCAGTACCATTCCGATCAGGAGTGCGAAGGTGAGACCGACCTGCACGAAGACAGGCAGCAAAACCATTTGGATGGACATCGGAACTTTCCCGTCAGGCGGAACACCGCGGACCGTCATTAGCCGCGACTGCTGGCGCTGACAATCAACGAGTTGAACCGGTGTTCCCGGTCCCGCGACCAAAGGCCGATAGTTAAAGCGATTTCGGTCCCCGGGACCGCAAGGCGAGCTAGCGCCAAGAGACTGACATGAACACCCTCTCCAGCCTTTTGACCGAATCCGCGGACGGCCGGCTCGGCGTCCTGATGTCGGCGCTGTCAGGCATGGCGGCGGCGCTCGCGGTCGCGCTGGCGATGACAGTGTACTTCCGCCTGAGCTACCGGAGCTGGCGCGACGTCGTCAGGCATGGTCTCGCCACTCTGGCCGCCCTCGCCCTGTTTGCCTTCGCCGCCTACGACATGCGCCACGCCGCGCTGGCTTATCTCGGCCTCAACCCGTCCAAGCCGGCGGTCGAGTTCGAGATCCGGATGCCCAGGGAAACGCTGACGGCGGTGACCGACAGCCAGATCGAGCTGCACACCGACCGCAACCAGACGCTGGCGCTGGTCGACGGCGTGCGCGAACTCGGTGATGGCCGCTCCGTGCTGCGCGGCGCCGTGGCGCTCAACCACCGCACCGCCGACCGCGTGCTGGTCGTGAACCTGCCCGGCAAGGGCACCTTTGAATTCCGCCTCCGCCTGCCCGCCGAGCCGCACCGGTCCGAGCAGTTCGGACCCTGGCACCTCGCCGACCGCATCGCCTCGCCGGCCACCGGCAGCGTCGCTCCGCAGGACGCCTACACGATCCGCTATCGCGTGCTTTAAACTTTGTTTCATCGCAATGCATGCGCGCGCCGTCATCGTTCCGACGTGCGACAACGCGTATGCTCACCCCATGTCCGAATTTCGCCTCACGCAGATTTCCGACACCCATCTCGGCCGGCGCTTCCCCGGCCTGATCGCCAACTTCGATCGCGTCAGCGAGCACATCGACGCTGATAGGCCCGACCTCGTCGTCAACACCGGCGACGTCTCCTTCGACGAGCCGACAAGTCGCGACGATGTCGAATTCGCCAAGAGCCGGCACGACGCCCTGCCCGTCGCCTGCCGCTACCTCCCCGGCAATCACGACATCGGCGACAATCCAACAGCGATCGGGCCTGCGCCCAAGCCGCCGGTCGAGGAAAAGCACCGCCAACAATTCCGCGACATCATCGGCGAAGACCATTGGTCGTTCGAAGCGGCCGGCTGGCACTTCATCGGCCTCAACTCGCTGGTGATGAATTCCGGGCTCGCCTTCGAGGCTGAGCAGTTCGACTGGTTGTCCCGGGAAATGGCGCGCATCAACGGCAGGCCGATCGCGCTGTTCGTCCACAAGCCGATGTTTCTCAACCTGCCCGACGACCCCGAGACGCCGGAGACCTCGATCCGCTACGTGCCGCAGCCGGCACGCGCGCGCCTGATCGAGATGTTCTCGACGGTGGACCTGCGCCTCATCGCCAGCGGGCATGTGCACCAGCGGCGCGACTTCACCTACCGCCACACCCGCCACGTCTGGGCGCCGTCGGCCGGCTTCAGGATCAACGACGCGCGCCAGGACCGGATCGCGATCAAGGAAGTCGGGCTCGTCGAATATCGCTTCCGGCCGAACAGTCTTGAAGTTCGTCACGTCAGGGCCGCGGGCCAGGTCGACGTCGATATCGAGGAGCTGCTCGCCCAGATGGGCGGCGAGCACTAGCCCAATTCACGGGCACAACACCTTACCAAATTACCTCCCTGCATCGAATTCGCGCCAAGATTGGCTAGAATCCGCTAATGACAACGTTGTCATTCCGACCTATCGTTCCCTAGCGGTCGAGGGGCCGCTGAGGGAGCGACGATGCAGTTCTTGTCCCGGTGGGAGAGCCAACGTCTTTCAACGACCACGCGGGGCATCCCCTCGGTCGATGGCCTGCCGATCGAGGAGATCGCCGGCCAGGATTGGCGGCCTTGCCGCGGCGACCTCGCCCTGCCCGCCCTCACCCTCGATGAAGCCGCCTTCGCAGCCAACCGCGACCTCTTCCTGCGCTGGTGCAGGAGCGCCGGCGTTGCCGTTGCGCCCCACGCCAAGACGCCGATGTCGCCGGAGCTCGCCCGGTCGCTGCGCGAGGCCGGCGCCTGGGGCACGACGGTTGCCAACATCCAGCAGGCCGCCGTGCTGCTCGCGAGCGGCGAGCGGCGCCTGCTGCTGGCCAACGAAATCGGCGGGCTCGCGGCCGGCCGGCGGCTCGGCGCGTTGCTCGGCGCCTATCCCGACGTCGAATTTCACGCCTTCGCGGATTCACCGGCGGCGGTCGCAGCGCTCGCTGAAGCGGCCCGGATTGCGGGCCGCAGCGAATTGTCCGTGCTGGTCGAGCTCGGTGCGGGCCGGGCCGGCGCGCGCGATCGCGCCGCGGTCGAAGCGACGATGGCCGCGGTGCTCGCGGCCGACGGCCTCCTGCTCGGCGGCGTCGCCACTTACGAAGGCGCGGTCGCAACGCCCGACGGCGACGAGACGATGCGCGCGAAGGCGGCGCTGATGGAGCGCACCATCGCCGCCTTCGCGCTGGTACGTCATGCCGCCCCGAGCCGGCCGCTGATCATCAGCGCCGGCGGCTCAGCCTATTTCGACGTCGTCGCCCGCGCGCTCGCACCAAGCGCGCAGGCGGACGGCAACGCCAGCGTCCTCCTGCGCTCAGGCGCCGTGTTCTTCGCCGATCACGGCATCTATGCGCGAGCCTTCGCGGAAGTAGACCGGCGCGGCGGTCTCGTCATTGACGGCGCGCGGCACTCGGCGGCCGAGGGTTTCCGGCCTGCGTTGACACTTTGGGCCGAGGTGTTGTCGCGGCCGGAGGCAAGCCTTGCGATAGCGGGCTTCGGCATGCGCGATGCCTCGTTCGACCAGGGGCTGCCGGTTCCGCTGCGCGTCTTCCGCGACGGCGTCGCGCAGCAAGGGCTCGCCGAGACCTTGTCGGTCACCCGTCTCAATGACCAGCATGCATTCCTGTCCGTTGCGCCCGATGGCACGCTTGCGGTCGGCGACGTCATCGCCTTCGGCATCTCGCATCCCTGCACCTGCCTCGACCGCTGGCGCGTCATCCTCGGCCTCGATGCCGACGGCGTGGTGACGCGCGCCCTCCCCACCCAGTTCGGCTGAGGCGGCGCGCGCAATGAATTTCCTGCCGCTGTGGCGCTATCAGAACCAGCTCATCGACGGCGCCATCGTCACGCTCGAGTTGACGGTGATCGCGGCGCTGGCCGGGCTTTTGATCGGCGTTGCCGGCGCGGTCGCGCTGAAGGGGCGCATCACGCCGCTGCGCTGGCTGGTGCGCGGCTACATCGAGCTGTTCCGCAACACGCCGTCGCTGATCCAGATCTTCATCGTCTTCTTCGTGCTGCCGAACTTCGGCCTGAAGCTGCCGGCGTTCGAAGCCGCCGCCGTCGCGCTGTCGCTCTATTTCGGCGCCTACTCGGTCGAGATCATCCGCGCAGGTCTCGATTCCGTGCCGAAGAACCAGATCGAGGCCGGCCAGTGCCTTGGCCTGTCGGGCTGGCAGGTGTTCCGTCACATCCTGCTGCCGCCGGCGCTGCGCAACGCCTATCCGGCCGTGACCAGCCAGTTCGTCCTGCTGCTGCTCGGCACCTCGCTCGCTTCGCAGGTTGCCGCCGACGAGCTGTTTCATGTCGCGGGCTTCATCGAGAGCCGTACCTATCGCAGCTTCGAGGTCTATGCGGTGATCTGCGTGGTCTATTTCGCGATGGCGATGTCGTTCAAGGCGCTGTTCGCCATCATCGGTCTGGCGGCCTTCCGCTGGCCGCGGCGGCGCTGAGGGGACAGCGATGCGATCCTTCACCCTCATCGATTTCGTCTCGCTGTTCGCGGCGCTGCGCTGGACAGTTGCGCTCGTCGTGCTCGCGCTCGCCTTCGGTGCGCCGCTGGCGCTGGCGTTCGCCACGGGCCGCATCAGCCGCTTCGCCGGCCTGCGCTGGACGATGGCGGCGTGCATCCAGATCGTCCAAAGCGTGCCGCTGCTCGGGCTGCTGTTCTTCTTCTATTTCGGCATGCCGATGTTCCTGGGCATCCAGGTGCCGGCCCTCGTTGCCGTCACCGTCGCCTACACGCTCTACACCGCCGCCTTCCTCGGCGAGATCTGGCGCGGCGGGCTGGAAGCCGTGAAGCAGGCGCAATGGGAGGCAGGCAGCTGTCTCGGCCTCTCCGCCTGGCAGCAATTCCGCCACATCATCGCGCCGCAAGCACTGCGGCTGTCGCTGCCGCCGACCGTCGGCTTCCTGGTCCAGCTGATCAAGGGCACCTCGCTCGCCTCGATCCTCGGCTTCGTGGAGCTCGCCCGCGCCGGGCAAGTGGTGAGCGCGGCGACGTTCCAGCCGCTACTCACCTACGCGCTGGTCGCCGCGATCTATTTCGCGCTGTGCCTGCCGCTCACGCTCTGGTCCCGCTCTCTGGAGGCCCGCCTCGATGGCTCTCGTTGAAATCCGCGACGTGCACAAGACATTCGGCAAGGTCGAGGTGCTCAAGGGCGTCTCGCTCGACGTCGAGGAAGGCGAGATCGTCACGATCATCGGCCGCTCCGGCTCGGGCAAGTCGACCCTGCTCCGCTGCATCAATGCACTGGAGACCGTCGATTCCGGCGAGATCCGCGTCGAGGGCGAAAGGGTCCACGCCAGGATGCCTGACCTGAAGGCATTCCGTCAACGCGTCGGCATCGTGTTCCAGGCTTTCAACTTGTTTCCGCACCTGAAGGTCGAGCGCAACATCACGCTCGCCCCGCTCCTCACCGGCCGCACCGACAAAGCGAAAGCGCGTGCACTGGCTGAAGATGTGCTGACCCGCGTCGGTCTCGCCGACAAGATCGACGCCTGGCCGGAGCAGCTCTCCGGCGGCCAGCAGCAGCGCGTCGCCATCGCGCGGTGCCTCGCCATGGCCCTCACCTCATGCTGTTCGACGAGGTCACCTCCGCGCTCGACCCCGAGCTCGTCGGCGAAGTCCTGAAGGTGATGGAGGCGATGGCGAAGCAGGGCATGACCATGATCCTGGTCACCCACGAGATGGGCTTTGCCCGCAACGTCGCCAACCGCATCGTCTTCATGCACCAGGGCCGCGTCTGGGAACAGGGACCGCCGGCAAAGCTGTTCGCCAATCCTGAAACCCCCGAGCTCGCAAGCTTCATCGCGTCCGCCAAATGATCAACCAGCCATCCGCCACCAGGAGAGAGTCATGAGACAACTGAAGTCCCTCTTTGCGATCGCAGCCACGGCGCTCGCCGTGCTCGCTGCCCCCACCCTCGCGCAAGCCGACAAGCTCCAGGACGTGCTCGGCGCGGGCAAGCTGCGCGTCGGCCTGCTGACCGATGCCGCGCCGTGGGGCTTCAAGGACGACAAGGGCGAGATCGCGGGCCTCGATGCCGACCTCGCCCGGCTGATCGCCGCCGATATGGGCGTGAAGCTCGAGCTCGTGCCGGTGACGGGCGCCGCGCGCATCCCGAGCCTGCTCTCCGACAAGATCGACATCCTGATCGCGGGCCTCGGCGCGACGCCCGAGCGCGCCCAGCAGGTGATGTTCTCGCAGCCTTATGCCGTGGTGAACCTCGGCGTCTACGGCGCCAAGGCAATTCCGGCCGCCACCGGCAAGAGGCCTGACAATCTCGATGGCCGCAGCATTGCGGTCGCCAAGGGCTCGACGCTCGACGTCTGGCTCACCGACAACGCGCCGAAGGTGAAGCTGGTGCGTTTCGAGGATACGCCGGCCGCACTCGCCGCCTTTCTCGCGGGACAAGCCGACACCTTCGCCGAGAACAGCGCCATCGCGCTGAAGGTGCAAGACCAGAACCCGACCAAGGAGGTCGAGCTGAAGTTCCTGATCCGCCAGTCGCCGGCCCATGTCGGCGTGCGCCAGGGCGAGCAGAACCTGCTCAACTGGATCAACACCGACATCTTCTTCAACAAGCTCAACGGCAAGCTCGGCGCGTTGCAACTGAAGTGGTTCAAGGAAGAGCAGACGCTGCCGACGCTGTAAGCTTGCGCACGGCTCCCGCATCATGCGGGAGCCAACCTTCACGAGGAGAATTTCGAGATGATCAAACGTTACGTCGTCGGCTCGCGCATGAGCCAGGCCGTCGCCGCCGGCGGCATGGTGCACATCGCCGGCCAGGTCGCCGATGACCGCAAGGCCGGCATCGTGTCGCAGACCCAGCAGGTGCTCGCCAAGATCGACGCGTTGCTGAAGGAAGCCGGCTCCGACCGCTCCAAGCTGATCGCGGTCAACGTCTTCCTGCCTCATATCACCGACTTCGACACCATGAACTCGGTCTACGATGCCTGGATCGATCCGGCCAACCCGCCGGCGCGCGCCTGCGTCGAAGCCCGCCTCGCCGATCCCGACCTGCGCGTCGAGATGACCGCGGTCGCCTTGCTCTAGGGCGCCGCCACCCTTTCAACCTTTGGCCGGCGCCGGCGACGGCGCGGCCGCGAGGCAAGCCATGCATACCGGACTTTTCCACGAGATCGATTTCGAGAAAGACCAGAAATGGTCGGGCCATCTCGGCATTCCCTTCTCGATCGATCGCTCCCCCTACTACCAGCTCAAGATCCCGATCTTCCGGATCAAGAACGGCGCCGGGCCAAAACTGCTTTTGATGGCCGGCAATCACGGCGACGAATATGAGGGCGAGATCGCGCTGACGCGGCTGTATCGCCGGCTCGATGCAAAGGGCGTCAAAGGCGAGATCACCATCCTGCCCTTCGCCAATTGGCCAGCCGTGATGGCTGCGCGCCGCCGCTCGCCGCTCGACGAGGGCAACCTCAACCGCGCCTTCCCCGGCGATGCCGCGGGCACGCCGACGTTCCGGCTTGCGCACTTCCTCGAGCACGAGCTGTTTCCGCGGCACGAAGTCGTCTTCGACATCCATTCCGGCGGCACCTCGATGGCGCATGTGCCTTGCGCGCTGATCGAGCGGCAGGGCACGCCCGAGATGTTCGGCCACGCGCTGCGCCTGATGGAGGGGTTGGGGATGCCCTTCGCCTTCGTCGCAGAAAACGGCGCGACCGCTCCGACCTCGATGGCCGCGGCTGCACGCGCCGGCGCGATCGGGCTCTCCGGTGAATTCGGTGGCGGCGGCACCGTTACGCCGCAGACGATGGCACTCACGGCACGCGCCGTCGATCGGCTGCTGCTCGCACTCGGCCTCGTCCAGGCCCCGGTGCTCGGACCACATGCGCCGGTCGAGCGCGCCACCGAATTGCTGGCGCTGCAAAGCCATGCGCAGGCGGTGTTCGCAACCCGTCGCGGCTGGTTCGAGCCCGCCGTCATGGTCGGCGCGCGGGTTGCGGCCGGTGACGTCGCCGGCTGGTACCATGATTTCGAGCGCCCGGAGTTGCCGGAAGAGGTGCTGCGCTTCCCCGCCGACGGCATCGTGATCTCGCAGCGCCTGCACACCGACAGCCAGAGCGGCGACTGCCTGGTCCAGGTCGGCCGCGCGCTGTCGCGCGACGAGCTGCCGGCGCGCTGAGTTTTGGAGACGATACCGACTGCGATTACACTCGGGATTCGATGACCGATCCGGCAAAGCCGACCTATGACGACGTTGTGCGCATTCCAGCGCCGCCCGGCCGCGCCAGCGCGAGCGGGCGGCCGCCGCGCATCGAGGAGGTCGCGGAGCGCGCGGGCGTCGCGCCGATCACGGTGTCGCGGGTGTTGCGCCACCCTGAGAAGGTCAATCGCGAGACCCGCGAGCGCATCCTCGAGGTGATCGAGGCGACCGGTTACGCCTCCAACCCGCATGCGCGCGCGCTGCGCTCGGGGCGCTCGAACGTGGTGATGGCCTTCGTCTCCAACATTCTCAGCCAGCAGTTCGGCCTTGCGGTGCGCAGCTTTGCCGCCACGCTGGAGCCGGAAGGCTTCGAGGTGCTGGTCGGCCAGACCTCCTACTCCTATGCCAAGGAAGTCGCGATGATCCAGTCGCTGCGCGGCATCCGCCCCGCAGCGGTGATGTTCACCGGCGTGATCGAGCTCGAGGAGAATCGTGCCGCGCTGCTCGAGCTCGGCATTCCCGTGATCGAGACCTGGGCGTTCCCGCGCGACCCCATCGACATGCTGGTCGGCCTGCCCAATGCCGATGCCGGCGCGATGGCGGCGCGCAGGCTGGCTGAGGGCGGACATCGCCGCGTCGCCTTCATCGGCCGCAGCAGCGGCCGTGGCGCGCTGCGCCGCGACGGTTTTCGGGACGCAGCGGCAAAGCTCGGCCTCGAGATCGTCCACGAGATCGGCGTCGGTGAGATCACGGGCCTCGTCGACGGCCGCGCCGCCTTCACCGCCCTGCTCGAACGCGGCGGCGACGTCGATGCGGTGTTCTGCGCCAACGATCTGCTCGCGACCGGCGCGCTGATCGAGGCCCGCGCCCGCGGCCTCTCGGTGCCGCGCGATCTGGCGCTGCTCGGCTTCGGCGACAACGACGTCGCCGATCAGATCACGCCCGGTCTCACCACCATCTCGTTCGATGCGGCGGCCGTGGGACGGATCGCGGGCGAACTGCTTCTGGCGCGGCTATCAGGCACGCCGCGCGCCGAGCAGCGGCTCGCCGTCGAGCTGTTCCTGGTCGAGCGCGGCAGCGTCTGAGCGTCGCAGATCAGGCGATGGTCTTGAGATCCTGCTGGATCGCAGCCAGCAGCGATTGCAGCGCATCGCTGTTGACCGGCCTCGCCTCCGCCTTCGCAGGCTGGACCTTGTCAGGCTGCGCAGCTTTGCCCTGACGTTTCGGGAATGGCGGTGGTGGCGCCGGCATCGCGGCTGGCGTGAAATCGCCCTCCTCGTCGACGTGGACGAACTTGCCATGGATGACGTCGTCGCGACGGCCCATGACGAACAGGGTCGCCCAATAGCCGGCAGCCAGAAGGATTACGCTGAAAATACCAATCTCTAACATCGCAGCACCTAAAATATGCGCGATGATTCAATGCCTTCGCTCAGCCGTCAATGAACCGACGGTCACACCTGCGGCTTTTGCGGGCAGGTGTGGCCGATCGGTCACTCTTTGTTAACCATCGATGTCCGGGGTGTGACGCCTTTGCAACTAGGCCTTGCAGCTAGAGCCCCGTTCCGAGGCTCTAGCGTCTCGTCTGGCGCGTTTTCTTCACGCGAACCGGTACCCACTTCGCTCGAAAACGCTTTACGCCTTATCTTGCCCGACCCGTACCAGCTGCTTGCCGAAATTGGCGCCCTTCAGGAGCCCCATGAAGGCGCCGGGCGCGCTGTCCAGGCCCTCGGTGACGAACTCCTTGTACTTGACCTTGCCGTCACGGACCCAGCCGGACATGTCGCGCAGGAAGTCGCCATGGCGGTTGGCGAAGTCGGAGACGATGAAGCCGCGGAAGGTGAGCCGCTTGGTCAGCGTCGCGCGCATCATGTTGGCCGCCCATTTCGGCGGCTTGGCCTCGGTGTCGTTGTAATGGGCGATCAGGCCGCAGACCGGCACGCGCGCGAACGGATTGAGCAGCGGGAACACCGCCTCGAACACGGCGCCGCCGACATTCTCGAAATAGACGTCGATGCCTTTCGGGCAGGCAAACTTCAGCTTCGCGGCGAAATCGGTTTCGCGGTGATCGAGGCAGGCATCAAAGCCGAGCTCTTTCACCACGTAGTCGCACTTGTCCTTGCCGCCGGCGATGCCGACCGCGCGCGCCCCCTTGATCTTCGCGATCTGGCCGACGGCCGAGCCGACCGCACCGGAGGCACCGGCGACGACCACGGTCTCGCCTTCCTGCGGCTTGCCGATATCGAGCAGGCCCGTATAGGCAGTCATGCCGGGCATGCCGAGCACGCCGATGGAGGTCGAGATCGGACCGAGCTTCGGATCGACCTTGATCAGGCCCTTGCCGTTGGAGATTGCGTGCGACTGCCATCCGGTACGGGCTCGCACGATGTCGCCCTTGGCGAAATCAGGATTGTTGGAGGCCGCGACCTCGCTGACCGCCTCGCCCTCCATCACGCCGCCGACCGGCACGGGTGCTGCGTAGGACGGACCGTCGCTCATGCGCCCGCGCATATAGGGATCGAGCGAGAGCCAGATCGTGCGCAGCAGGACTTCACCCGCGCCGGGCGCCGGAATCGCGAATTCCTCGATGCGGAAATCGGACTGCTTTGGCTCGCCGACGGGACGCGAGGCGAGAACGATGCGTTTTGCTTGGGACATGGCTTCCTCCGGATTTTGTTTCGGCATGGACGGAAGCGGAGGGAAAGGAGCGCGTCAATACAAAAGCACACTCTCGCTGTCATCGCCCGCGAAGGCGGGCGATCCAGTATTCCGAGACGCCTGTGATTGAGCCGAGAAGCCGCGGCGTACTGGATGCCCCGGTCAAGCCGGGGCATGACAGCGGTGTGCGGAGCGCCTAACCCGCGCCAGGATAGTTCGGGCTCTCGCGCGTGATCGTGACGTCGTGGACGTGGCTTTCGCGCAGACCCGCGCCGGTGATGCGGACGAACTGGGCCTTCTCGTGCAGGTCCTTCATGTCCTTTGCGCCGACATAGCCCATCGCGGCGCGCAAGCCGCCGGCGAGCTGGTGCATGACGTTGCCGACCGGGCCCTTGTAGGGCACCTGGCCCTCGATGCCCTCAGGCACGAGCTTGAGCGTGTCCTTGATGTCCTGCTGGAAATAGCGGTCGGCCGAACCGCGCGCCATCGCGCCGACCGAGCCCATGCCGCGATAGGCCTTGTAGGAACGGCCCTGCCACAAGAACACTTCGCCGGGGGTCTCGTCGGTGCCGGCGAGCAGCGAGCCGACCATGGCGATGTCGGCGCCGGCGGCGAGCGCTTTCGCAAGGTCGCCGGAGAACTTGATGCCGCCGTCGGCAATGACGGGAATGTCGGACTTCTTTGCAGCTTCCACCGCATCCATGATCGCGGTGAGCTGGGGAACGCCGACGCCGGCGACGATGCGGGTGGTGCAGATCGAGCCCGGGCCGATGCCGACCTTGATGCAGTCCGCGCCCGCATCGATCAGCGCCTGCGCGCCCTCGGTGGTGGCGACGTTGCCGGCAACGACCTGCACGGAGTTGGACAGGCGCTTGATGCGATTGACCGCATGCAGCACGTGGCGGGAATGGCCGTGCGCGGTGTCGACGACGACGAGATCGACGCCGGCATCGATCAGGCGCTCGGTGCGCTCGAAGCCGGTGTCGCCGACGGTGGTGGCGGCGGCGACGCGCAGGCGGCCCTGTGCGTCCTTGCAGGCGAGCGGATGAGCGACCGCCTTCTCCATGTCCTTCACTGTGATCAGGCCGACGCAGCGATATTGCTCGTCGACCACGAGCAGCTTCTCGATGCGATGCTGGTGCAGCATCCGCCGCGCCTCGTCCTGGCTGACATTCTCGCGCACGGTGACGAGACCGTCATGCGTCATCAGCTCGGAGACTTTTTGCCGGCGGTCGGTGGCAAACCGCACGTCGCGGTTGGTGAGGATGCCGACCAGCTTGCCGGGCGTGTTCTTGCTCGCACCGGTGACGACGGGAATGCCGGAGATGCCGTGGTCGCTCATCAGCTTGAGCGCATCGTCGAGCGTGGCCTCGGGGCTGATGGTGAGCGGGTTCACCACCATGCCCGACTCGTAGCGCTTGACCTGCCGGACCTGGGCGGCCTGCCCCTCGGGATCGAAATTGCGGTGGATGACGCCGAGGCCGCCGGCCTGCGCCATGGCGATCGCCATGCGGGCTTCGGTGACCGTGTCCATAGCGGAGGCCATGATCGGGATGTTGAGCGGAATGGCGCGGGTGACGCGGGAGCGGATGTCGACCTCGCCCGGCATGACGTCCGACAGGCCCGGCTTCAACAGCACGTCGTCGAACGTAAAGGCTTCGCGAATGCCTTGAAGTTGCACCGTGGCCATCTGCCAACTCCTTCCTGCGGCCCTGCCGCAAATAGCTATGGATGAGCGCCGCCCTCAGCGTGCCTTGCGGCATCGCCGGAGAATCGGAGCCCATCGGTGGGGTTGACGCGGGTCGATAGCACGGCCACGCGACGAATCAAAGCAAATCGGACCGCCGGCCAGCCATGCACAGGCTTTTTAAGTAAATTCGGCGTGGATGGCCGGGCGGCGGCCACCCCTCGCCATTCCCCGGCGCGACGAAGTCGCGAGCCCGGAATCCATCCCGCAACAGTCTCTGGGGCCCGATGGATTCCGGGCCCGCCAAGGGGCACGCCCCGGAACGACGAGGGAGCGCGTGCACCCGCCGGCGAGGGTCACACCGTTGTAACGCAGGATTTAGGTGCTATGCGTTGATCCGCAATGGTCCCGGCGGAGCGGCGGTGATAAGCCGCAAGTCCACCTTTCCTTCTGATTTTCATTACCAATCCGTCATGGTCGACAAGCAACGCGTCATCCCGCTGATCGTGGCCACCGCTCTCTTCATGGAGAACATGGATTCGACGGTGATCGCCACCTCGCTGCCCGCGATCGCGGCCGACATCGGCACGAGCCCGCTGACGCTCAAGCTTGCCATCACCTCCTATCTGCTGTCGCTCGCGGTGTTCATCCCGGCGAGCGGCTGGACTGCGGACCGGTTCGGCGCGCGCATGGTGTTCGCGATCGCGGTCGGCGTGTTCATGGTCGGCTCGATCGGCTGCGCACTCTCGACCTCCGTCACCGATTTCGTATTCGCGCGCATCCTTCAGGGCATGGGCGGGGCGATGATGACGCCGGTCGGACGCCTGGTGCTGCTGCGCTCGGTCGACAAGAACGCGCTGGTCAACGCCATGGCCTGGGTGACGGTCCCTGCCCTCATCGGTCCCGTGATCGGCCCGCCGCTCGGCGGCTTCATCACGACCTATGCGTCATGGCACTGGATCTTCCTGATCAACATTCCGATCGGGCTGCTCGGCATCTTCATGGCCTTGCGTTTCATCGATCCGATCAAGAGCGAGACGCGGGAACCGTTCGATCTTTACGGCATGGTGCTCGCGGGCGTCGGCCTCGCCGGCATCGCGTTCGGTCTGTCCGTCGCCGGGCTCAATCTTCTGCCCTGGAGCACGGTCGCGGCCCTGGTCGTGGGCGGAGCGATCTCGATGACACTGTACGTCCTGCACGCGCGGCGGACGGGTTCGCCGGTGCTGGATTTTTCGCTGCTGAAGCTGCCGACGCTGCGCGCGGCCGTTTTCGGCGGCTTCATGTTCCGGCTCGGCATCGGCGCGCTGCCGTTCCTGCTTCCGCTGCTGATGCAGATCGGATTCGGGCTGTCGCCGTTCCATTCCGGCCTCGTCACCTTCGGCTCCTCGCTCGGCGCCATGGGCATGAAGACGCTGGCCGCGCGCATCATCCGCACCTTCGGCTTCCGCAACTTGATGACGGTGAACGCGGTCGTCAGCGCGTTCTTCCTCGGCGTCTGCGCGCTGTTCACGGTGACGACGCCGCTGCTCATCATCTTGGTGATCCTGGTGGTCGGCGGCTTCTTCCGCTCGCTGGAGTTCACCGCGATCAACACGGTGGCCTATGCCGACGTCGAGACCGCGCAGATGAGCCGCGCCACCACGCTGGTCAGCGTCAACCAGCAGCTCGCGGTCTCCGCCGGCGTCGCGGTCGGCGCGGCCTGCGTGGAAACGACGATGTGGTTCAACCATGTCAGCGAGATCGACGCCACCGTGTTCGCGCCGGCCTTCCTCGTGATCGCGCTGACCTCGGCGGCGTCGAGCTGGTTCTTCTGGCAGATGCCCGCCGATGCCGGCCACGAGATCTCCGGCCGCACGGCGGTGGAGATCGCCAGCCGCAAGGGGGCCGCAAAGAGCGCCGCGACCGCCGCCGTCAAGACGGCGACGGAGGATACGCAGGACGTGCGGGATCAAAGGTTGGGGTAAAGCGCTATCAGGCCCGAGCGACGTCGGTCAGAACCCGACGTCGTAAAATCGTCCACGATGTGGCGGGCACGGGCGGCCTCCGCCGGCCGGTCGGCCCAGCACTCGTGCCCAGCCGCCTTGACCTAGCTCAAGGAGCGAAAGCCGGACATGAGCCTCGATGACACCTGCAAACGGTGATCGAAGACCAAGCCATGGCTCTATTGGGACCGGATACTCCGTTCGGGGACGTACTTGATCCGATGGAACGGATCTCGGAGACTTTGTTCGGACTGATCATGGCCCTTACCTTCATCTGCTCGCTTGGTGTCGCGACCGGGACCAATATCAATATTCAAACAATGCTGATCGGCGCACTCGGCTGCAATCTCGCATGGGGCATCGTTGACGGCGGTCTTTATCTGCTGGCGCGCATCAATGACCGGGGAGACAAGGTTCTGACCCTCCGCGCGATACGGAAGGCGCCGGATCCCGAAGCAGCGCGCCGCATCATTGCCGACGCGCTGCCGCCGGAATTGTCGGCCATGCTGCCCGTAGAGCAGTTGGAATCGATGCGGCAACGGTTGCAACAATTGCCTGAGCCGGCCCCCGGTCCGGGGCTGACAAAGCGCGACTGGATCGGAGCGCTCGGCCTTTGCCTGCTGAGCTTCCTGTCGACCTTCCCGGTGGTCATCCCGTTCCTGTTCCTGAGCGACGCCAGACTGGCGCTGCGCGTCTCCTACGCCATCGCCATCGTGATGCTGTTCTGTTGCGGTTACGTCTTCGGGGTTCGTAGCGGGCTGCGGCCTTCATTGGCGGGACTTGCGATGGTGGCTGTCGGTAGTACGCTGGTTGGCATCGCGGTCGCTCTGGGAGGATGATCGACTTGCGGCGACACGAAACATCGTTTCGGGGTGCAAGCGGCGCCTTATTTGCCGCGCTGGCCGGATTATGGCTTGCACCCATGACCGGCGGTTTGGCGCTGGCCCAATCCTCGGCCGGGGCGCTCGGCCTCGGCAACCGCGGTTGGTCGGCGGCCGACACCACCCACGCAACGCCTGCCGACGAGCTCGAATTCAGCGCTCGCGCAGGGCTTGCATCCGACTACATCTATCGCGGGACCACGCTGTCCGATCATGGCCCCGCGGCCGGCGCCGCCTTCGAGACGAGATGGGGCCCGCTCTACGCCGGCACAACGGTCGCCACCGTCAAGCTGCCGACCCAACCGGCCGCCGAACTCACCTTTGCCGCCGGCATGCGCCCGCAGATTGCCACGATCGATTTTGATCTTGGGGCGACCTATTTCGCCTATCCCGGTGAAAGACTTCCTGGCGAGACCAACGGCATCAATTATTGGGAGATCGTTGTCCGCGGCGATCGACGCATCGGCGATCAGATCCGCGTCGCCGGCGGTTACGCCTATTCTCCGAACGTCTCGAACACCGGCGCCTGGAGCCAATATGTGGCGGCCGGCATCGGCTTCGACGTGCCGGAGCGGTTTCTGCTGAAGAACCTGACCGTGTCGTTCACCACCGCCGCCGGCTATTCCTGGTTTGGCGACCAGACCTCGCAACTCGGCGGCTTCCCGCTGCCTGCCTATCTCAACTGGCAGGCCGGCGTGACGTTCACGCACAAGGCGCTCAACCTCGATCTGCGCTACTACGACACCAATCTGTCGAAGGAAAACTGCTTCGTCTTTACAGGCGATCCAAATGCGCGGCCGGGCGGCCGCGCCAATCCGATCACCAACCCGGACGGCCTGGTCTCGAACTGGTGCGGCGCGACATTCGTCGCCAAGGTCTGGTTTGCGTTCAACTAACTTAGGGAACCACCGTCGGCGGCAATATGCGGTAGAGCACGACACCCAGCCCGAGCGCGTCGCCCGTCAGGACGAGCTTTCCGCTATTGATCGTTCGCTGCAGCAATATCCTCTGCAGGTTGGGATCGGGGTGGGTCGGATCGGAATAGAACTTCGCCAGGTTGCCGGTATTCGCATCGATCAGGTAGCGCTCAATCGTCGCGGTCGAGCCGTCGCTGAACGGCAGGTTGTCAACCTCAAGCGAAATCCCCTCCGGCGTCTCGGTCGAAATGTTATTGCCGAAGACACGTGTCGGATCATAGTTGTAGACCATGATGTTCGCGGTCGAGTTAGCGCCATCCCAGGTCGCGAACGCGTTGAGGTGGGAGCCCGCCCCGCCGGTGAGCGCAGCCTGCACCCGCTGGCCTGACATCTTGTTGTACATCTTGAAGAGGTTCGCGACCGGCTTCGGGTAGTAGTCGGCCGGCTTGTCGCCGTGCGGCACCTTGTGGAGCAGGCTGGCCTGGCCGAGGAAAGGTGTGATGTTCGGATCCCCCTGGCCGTCGCCGATAATGAGGTACGACCCCATTGATATCTTCTTTTTCACGGCTTCGGACAGGAACGCCGCCGTCCACGCCGCCCCCTTGTGCGAATAATTGACGTCAGTCGCCTCATAGGCCGTAGGGCCCCATTTCGACAGGAACAGTTTAACGTCGGGCATGTTGGCATTGTTCTTCTTCAAGGCGTCCAGCTTGGCCTTGGCCTTGTCGACCAGATTGTCGAAGAACGCGAAACCGCCGGTGCCGTCTGTCGAGCCGTAATAGTGGAACGAAAAACGATCGAGCCGCGCGTTGAATTTTGCCAAGTAGGTGTCTGCCAGCGGATTGAAGGTCTGGTCGAGGAAGACTTCCTCCAGCGTCGGAAGATTCTCCGCCGGATAATAGTTGAAGCTCAGTCCGACCAGGGCCGGCCCGGCCATTTCCAGCGTCTTGCCGTTATAACTCTGGTTGGCGGCGAGTTCGTTTCTGATGTTCACGATCGCCTGCGAGAAGACCTTCTGAACCGGCAAGAGCTGCCTGGGCAGACGGCGCGCATCGAGCCCGTAAGGGTACGACAAGGTCGGATCTTCGGCGTTGGACATCACGTGGGTCTGCAGCGGGGTCCACTGGTTGAGGACATACTTGGCCGGATCCATCCACCACAGCCAACGGCCCCATGACCCCAATGGCTTGAGCCTGTAGGCGGATGGATTGGTGTCACTCCAGTTCTTCGGGGCTGAATCGGCGATATCAGCCTCGTTGCTGACCTCGAAGATGACGGATGACGCCCCGCCGTCGAACGATTTCTTCGCGATATATCGCACGAGAGCGTTGGCGTATTTCTGGAAAAGTGCCGGAGCCGGCCCGTTCCGATTCCAACTCTCGCCAGGTCCGTATTGCACCAGGCGCGGCGGCATGAAGGCAGCGACCGCCACGTGAGGCGAGAGCCCGCGACCCAGGGCCCACTCAAGATGCCAGGCCAGAGGCTGGCAGTCGCCCGGATGGAAAACGCCGTCCTGCGTGTACCCGAACACATCGCCGGTCTGATCGACATCGCAATAGACATCGCTGAGCAGCAGGCGCGTCCGCTTCATGCCGGTATCGGTGATGATCTGGTTGAACTGGTCGAGAGCCTGCTCGGACGGGCTGTTCGCGCTCTGGTAGATCTTCTTGAGATCACCGAGATCGTCGTTGCCGCTGAGGCCGATATTGTAAGGCCTCTGGGTGCTGACCATGATCGACGTCCCTGCACGCGACGTCGTCGCCGAAGCAAAGCCGAGCGACGCCAACGCCAGAAAGGAGACCGAGGCAAGGGACAGGCGATGCTTGCAAACGCGCAAGCGTTGTCGATGAAGGCACGGCATGGATTGATCTCACCCGCTGAAATTGCAGATGATGGATCTATCAGCTCAAGATGTTATCGATGTGAATGTCATGCTCATGTGAGCGTGACACGTCAGCCCGGCTCCAGCTGCCCGCCGCGAAACCCCGTCGCCAGCACATAGCGCTCGGAGGAATCCTGCCTGCTGGCCGCGGGCTTCACATGCCGCACTGTCGCAAAATCGCGCTTGAGCTGGGCCAGCAGATCGGCGTCGGCGCCGCTCTGGAACGTCTTGGCCAGGAATGCCCCGCCCGGTTTCAGCACGTCGCAGGCGAACGCGGCCGCCGTCTCGATCAGGCCGACGATGCGGAGCTGGTCGGTCTTGCGGTGGCCGGTGGTGTTGGCGGCCATGTCAGACATCACGATGTCGGCGCCGCCCCCGAGCATCGCAGTGAGCTTCGCGGGTGCGTCGTTGTCCATGAAGTCGAGCTGCGCGAAATCGACGCCGGCAATCTCGGGCATGTCCAACAGGTCGATCGCGACCACCTTGCCCTTGCCGTCGACGGAGCCGACGCGCTTGGCGGCGATCTGGCTCCAGCCGCCCGGCGCAGCGCCGAGATCGACCACCGCCATGCCGTGTTTCAGCAGGCGGTATTTGTCGTCGATCTCGAGCAGCTTGAATGCGGCACGCGAACGATAGCCGAGCGCCTTCGCCTTGACGACATAGGGATCGTTGAGCTGCCGCTCCAGCCACAGCTTCGACGACAATTTGCGCTTGCCGCCGGTCTTGACCTGGACGTGCAAGCGGCCGGTGGTGTCCTTGGCCATCTCACCAGCTCCTGAGTGCGCCGTCCTCGCGCATCATCTCGACCAGCATGCCTTCGCGCAGGCCCCGGTCGGCGACGCGCAGGCGCGGCAGCGGAAAGGCGCGCCTGATAGCATCGAGGATGGCGCAGCCGGCCAGCACGAGATCGGCGCGCTCGACGCTGATGCAGCTGTTGTTGGCGCGCTCCTCGTAGCTCATGCCGAGCAGCTTGCTGATGGTCGCGGTGATGTCGGAATCGTTCATCCAGATGCTGTCGATGCGGCGGCGGTCGTAGCGCGCGAGGTTGAGATGGATGCCGGCGAGGGTCGTCACCGTGCCCGAGGTGCCGAGCAGGTGCATGTCGGCGAGATCGCCGCCGTGCGCTTCGGCGAACGGCGCGACGTGGTTGGCGACCTCCTGCTCCATCGCGGCATAGATTTCCGGCGTGACGTCGCGGCCGCCGAATTGCTCCGCCAGCGTCACGACGCCGAGCGGGATCGACATCCAGGCTTTGATGCGTGGCTCGGGATTTTGCGGATCGCGTTCGATCCGCACCAGCTCGGTCGAGCCGCCGCCGATGTCGAACAGGATCGCGCCCCGGCCCCGGGGGTCGACCAGCGGCGCGCAGCCGAGCACGGCGAGCGAGGCCTCGGTCTCGCGGTCGATCACCTCGAGCTCGATGCCGGTCTCGGCCGCGACGCGGCTGCGGAAGCCTTCCGCATTCGAGGCGGCCCGGCAGGCTTCGGTCGCGATCAGCCGCAGCCGCTTGGCCTTGCGCAAATTGATCTTGTCGCGGCAGATGCTGAGCGCGGCGACGGCGCGCTCGATCGCGGCCTCGCTGATGCAGCCGGTCGCCGAGACGCCCTCGCCGAGCCGGATGATGCGCGAGAAGGAATCGACCACGCGAAAGCCGTCGCTGGTCGGACAAGCGATCAGGAGCCTGCAATTGTTGGTGCCGAGGTCCAGCGCCGCATAGACGCCGGTTCCCGGCGCTTGCGCGACGACGGCCGGTTCGGGGGCCAACGCCACCGCCGCCATCGACCCCTCCAGCCCACCGTGCGGCGCATGGCCGTCGCGGAGCCGCGTGTGGTCATTCATACAAATTGTCTTTCCGCGGCCCGATGGGGCCGATCTGGAATTGCTTTTTCGCCTGAAACATTAGCAGCGCGGCAAGCCTGCGCAACAACGCATCACATGGGACCATGCCCATTCGTGCGTTGTCGTGAACGGGACCGTGGGTTATTTTTGGTTGGTCCGGTCCTCCAGGCGCCCCCCAAAACGCGCGATTGCCGGCTTTTCAGGTCAATTCCATGCAAGAACACACCAAATCGTCCACGCTCGAAAACGCTATTGCACTGCAAAAACACGGCGTCGGGCAGCCGGTCCGCCGCAAGGAAGACGATACGCTGGTGCGCGGCAAGGGCCGCTACACCGACGATTTCAACCTGCCCGGCCAGGCCCATGCCGTGGTCGTCCGCTCCACCCATGCCCATGGGCTCATCCGCGGCATCGGGACCGACGCCGCCAGGGCGATGCCGGGCGTGCTGGGGGTGTGGACCGGCAAGGACCTCGATGCCGCCGGCTACGGCCCCTTCACCTGCGGCCTGCCGCTGAAGAGCCGCGACGGCTCCCCCCTGCTCCAGACCAACCGGCAGCCGCTGGCGACCGACAAGGTCCGTTTCGTCGGCGATCCCGTCGCCTTCGTGGTCGCCGACACGCTGGCGCAGGCGCGCGACGCCGCCGAAGCCGTCGAGCTCGATATCGAGCCGCTGCCGGCGGTGACCGATCCCGAGGAAGCCGCCAGGCCCGGTGCGCCGCTTCTCTATGACCACATCCCGAACAATGTCGCGCTCGACTACCACTATGGCGACATCGACAAGGTGAACGCGGCCTTCGCCAGTGCCGCCCACGTCACCAAGGTCGACATCGAGAACACCCGCGTCGCCGTCGTCTCGATGGAGCCGCGCGTGGGGCTCGCCTCCTACGACAAGAAGACCGAGCGCTACACCATCCAGATGCCGACACAGGGCGTTGCGGGCAACCGCGCCAACCTCGCCAAGAACCTGAAGGTGCCGAACGAGAAGGTGCGGGTCCTCACCGCCAATGTCGGCGGCTCCTTCGGCATGAAGAACGTCAATTACCCCGAATACATGTGCATCCTGTACGCGGCCAAGGAGCTTGGCCGCCCGGTGAAATGGCTCGATGAGCGCTCGACCAGCTTCCTCTCCGACAGCCATGGCCGTGCGCAGAAAATCCATGCCGAGCTGGCGCTCGACGCCGAAGGGCACTTCCTCGCGGCAAAGCTTGAAGGCTACGGCAATCTCGGTGCCTACATCACCGGCGTCGCGCCGGGGCCGCTCTCGCTCAACACCGGAAAGAACTTTTCCAGCGTCTACCGCACGCCGCTGATGGCCGTCGACATCAAGACGGTGCTCACCAACACCACGTTGATGGGCGCCTATCGCGGCGCCGGCCGGCCCGAGGCGAACTATTACATGGAGCGGCTGATCGACCGCGCCGCCGACGAGATGGACATCAACCGGCTGACCTTGCGCAAGCGCAACTTCATCAAGCCGAGCCAGATGCCGTTCCCGGCCTCCTCAGGCGTGACCTATGACAGCGGCGACTTCCAGGCGGTGTTCAACAAGGCGCTCGAAATCTCCGACCACGAGAACTTCACCAAGCGCAAGAAAGAGAGCAAGAAGATCGGCAAGCTGCGCGGCATCGCCGTCGGCTCCTATCTCGAGGTCACCGCGCCGCCGAGCCCCGAACTCGGCAAGATCGTGTTCGATCCCGATGGCTCGGTGCAGCTCATCACCGGCACACTCGATTACGGCCAGGGCCACGCGTCCGCATTCGCGCAGGTGCTGTGCGCGCAGCTAGGGGTGCCGTTCGACAGCGTGAAGCTGGAGCAAGGCGACAGCGACATCGTCCACACCGGCAACGGCACCGGCGGTTCGCGCTCCATCACGGCGAGCGGCATGGCCATCGTGGGCGCCGCCAAGCTCGTGATCGAGAAGGGCAAGCGCGCCGCCGCGCACATGCTGGAGGCCTCCGAGGCCGACATCGAGTTCGCCGACGGCAGCTTCACCATTGCCGGCACCGATCGCAGCATCGACATCATGGAGCTCGCCAGGAAGCTGCATGACGGCAAGGTGCCGGACGGCGTGCCTGACAGCCTCGACGTCGACCATACCAGCGAACCGGTGCCCTCGGCGTTCCCGAACGGCTGCCACGTCGCTGAGGTCGAGATCGATCCTGATACCGGTGTGGTGCAGATCGTGCGCTACAGCGCGGTCAACGATTTCGGCACGGTGATCAACCCGCTGCTGGTCGCGGGCCAGCTTCATGGCGGCGTGGTCCAGGGCATCGGCCAGGCGCTGATGGAGCATGTCCGCTACGACGAGAGCGGCCAGCCGATCACGGGCTCGCTGATGGACTACGCGCTGCCGCGCGCCGAGGACGTCCCGAACATGACGGTCGGCGATCACCCGGTGCCGGCCACGACCAATCCGCTCGGCAGCAAGGGCTGCGGCGAAGCCGGCTGCGCCGGCAGCCTGTCGACGGTGGTGAACGCGGTGCTCGACGCCCTCTCCGACTACGGCATCAAGCACATCGACATGCCGCTGACCCCGGAGCGGGTGTGGCGTGCGATCCAGGATGCGAAGGGCAACGCGGCGTAGGGGGAGTTCCGCGATCGTGACAACGCCGGGGGATCGACCGGCATTCCGAAAGAGATCACTTGATCGCCGTTTCGGCGGCGATCAACTCCTTTCCCTCCGTGGTCGTGATCGTTAGCCGTATCTTTTCCCCGCTGCGGCCGTCGGCAATCGCTGCCGAAATGCGATTTCCGTTGTTCGGATCGGCGCTCACGACCCCGCTGAACAGAGCCGTGTCACCCTGTTTCAACGTGACAAGCAACGGGATGGCCGGTTCGACGCTGAAGAACTCGAGAACGGCGCGAGACGCCTCGGCCGAGAAATTGATGAGGATTTTCTCGTTCGCATGCGTCACGTTGCTCATGCCGACGGTCGGGCTGTAGGTTTCCGGAATCGACACCTCACTGCGTGCGGGAAAGTCTGCGCTGTGGAAAAACTGGTCTGACACGCCCGCCCATAATTCGACATACGGCCGCCACTCGTTCGGATCCTTCCGGGCGTCGGTTTCGCCGGTGAACGACGGAAACCCCCACGTCCACATCTTCAAGCCCCGCGTGAGGGTATTGTCCGCAATGCGAATAATTCCTTCTGCATTGTCATGGTTGATGACGCCCCAGAAATTCCCGCCCTGCATATCTGGCGCAGCATAGGCGATGCCCATCGTTGGCCAGTTCTTGAAGTAGCGCAGGTTTTCGAAGCGCCGCCTGCCCATACCCGCGCTCTCGTCGCCGTCTGCCAGATTGGTCGACCAGGCAGGCGTCGTGTAGGTTCGGATCGGCGCGATGATTTCGGCGCCGCCCGTTGCCCTGGGATTTTTCGGCTCCGATCCCGGAGCGAGCGTCGTGCACGTCCAGTACTCGTATCGGACAGCCTCGTCGTTCGGATTCTTCAGCACCACGCGCGCGTCGAGTGCGGCACGATCGGCCTTCAGCGTGACGTAGTAGTTCGCCTCGATGCCGGTCGCGCCCCTGAACTTGCTGGGCCGCGCGGAATAGTCGAAGTCATCCCGGAACGACATCACGACCGTGACTTCGTCGGCGCCCTCCTTCACCACCCGGAAAGTCCACGGCTTGAGCCACGTCTTGCCGTGCTCGGCATCCGGGAACGTTGGGAAGATTCCACCGTACACCATCAGCCAGTCGTAGTAGAAATTTCCGGCTTTCATGCCGTAGGGCACTCCGACTTCCGTTCGATAAAGCTGCTCGTGGCCGGTCGGCTTGTAGACCATGGAAAGAATACGCCCTCCGAACTCGGGCACGAGCGTCACCCTCAGATATCGATTCTCAAGCACGTAGGATTTGAAACTGCGTTCGACGATCATGCTTTTGTCGAGCGACCCGCTGACAAAGCCATTCTCCGCATCGACGGCGAACTTGACGGTGCTCCACGTCGTCGTCTGCTCGCTGAGCGACACACTATCGGACACCGGTGCGGCGGCATGCACGACGCAAATCGCCTGGAGCGACAAAAGGAGTGCTATTCCGAAACAAACGAGGGCGCGCAAGGAGACCTCAACTGGCTTTCAGGCCGCCGCCTGCTCGCGCGGCTGGTAGATCGCAGTATGCTGGCAGTGCGCCAGCGGCGTCGTGCCGTTGGCGACGACCAGCGCGTCGAGCTCGACGAAGCGGTGGCCCTTCTTCTCGTAGTTCGCGGTGACTTTTGCCCGCGCGGTGATCTCGTCGCCGGCGCGCGCGACTGACAGCAGCTGCATGCGGCTGCCGACATGGATCCACGGGCCCAAAATCGTGTTGTCGACGAGGACGCGGTTCATCACGCGCTGGATCAGGCCCGGATGGCCGAGCCCCTCGCGCGCGAAGATCGGATCGGCCTCCCTGATGTCGGCAAGATAGTCGGTCGCGTCCTGCCCGGCCCAGCGGCGCGGCATCGTGCCGAGCCACTTGCCGGTCTCGAAAGTCGCGGGGCTGACCGGCTTGCGTTCGGCTACGACCGGCACCGCCACATAGTCGTTCAGCGACACCACAGGCGCGGCCACCGGCAGGGAGGCCGTGCCCGTGGCACAGAGCTCGGTGCGGCTGAACACCTCGATCGTGAGCAGGCCGTTGTGCTCGGTCGCGTCGACATCGGCGGTCTCGCCGTCATAGACCGGCTTGATGAAGCGGGCCTCGACCAGCCCGCGCGACAGGAAATCGCGGCCCCAGCGCGCCACCGGCACGTGCATCATGTAGGCGAAGACATCGACGCCGGGGACCAGTCCGCCGGAAAAGCCGAAGCGGCGCGCCACCGTGTCGTCATGCATCTTGTTTTCGGACTGTTTGGCGGTGTTGTAGGCCTCGACGCGGTAGGTTTCGAGCCGGTTCGGCATGGCGGGCCTTTCCCTGAATTCTTGTTGTTTCAGGGTTGATCGTAGGCCCCCGGGAACACCGGTCAATCCCCTCGCCTTTGCGGCCCGAATGGGGTACCACGCGGCGAATGACTGATACCCCCACCCGCATCTATGTCGACGCCGACGCCTGCCCGGTGAAGGACGAGATCTACCGCGTCGCGCTCCGGCACGGAGTGCCCGTGAGCGTGGTTGCCGGCAACTTCATCCGCGTTCCGCAGGACGCGATGATCGAGCGGATCGCGGCCGGCGCCGGCATGGATGCCGCCGACGACTGGATCGCGGAGCGGGCCAAGCCGGGCGACGTCGTCGTGACATCAGACATTCCGCTGGCGAGCCGTTGCGTGAAAGCGGGCGCCGACGTGATCGCACCGAACGGCAAGCCGTTCACGGAAGAGTCGATCGGGATGACGCTGGCGGTGCGCAATCTGATGACGGATCTGCGCTCGGCCGGCGAGGTCACCGGCGGGCCGCGCTCGTTCGCGCCGCGCGACCGCTCCGCGTTCCTCTCCGCGCTCGACCAGACGCTGCGCCGGATCCAGCGCCGCCGTGCCGACCAGGCCGCGACGAGTCAGAATTTGAATCAAGGCTAGTCATGGCGCCGCCCCTGATCCAACTCAAAGACATCAAGCTCACCTTTGGCGGCACGCCGCTGCTGAGCGGCGTCGAGCTCAACGTCGCACCAAGCGAGCGCGTCTGCCTGATCGGCCGCAACGGCTCGGGCAAGTCGACGCTGCTGAAGATCGCGGCCGGCCTCGTCGAGCCCGACGGCGGCACGCGCTTCGTGCAGCCGGGCGCCACCGTTCGCTATTTGCCGCAGGAGCCGGATTTCGGCGACCACAAGACCACGCTCGCCTATGTCGAGGCGGGCCTTGCGCCCGGCGACGATCCGTACCAGGCGCGCTACCTCGTGGAGCAGCTCGGGCTTACCGGCAACGAGAACCCGGCCAACGTCTCTGGCGGCGAGGCCCGCCGTGCCGCGCTGGCACGCGTGCTGGCGCCCTCGCCCGACATATTGCTGCTGGACGAGCCGACCAATCATCTGGACCTCTCCACCATCGAATGGCTGGAAAAGGAGCTCGACAGCCGCCGCGGCGCGCTGGTGATCATCAGCCATGACCGCCGCTTCCTCACCAATCTCTCGCGCTCGACCGCATGGCTCGACCGCGGCAAGATCAAGCAGATCGATCGTGGCTTCGCCTCGTTCGAGAGCTGGCGCGACGAGGTGCTCGCCGAGGAAGAGCGCGACCAGCACAAGCTCGACCGCAAGATCGTCGACGAGGAGCACTGGCTGCGCCACGGCGTCTCCGGCCGCCGCAAGCGCAACGTCAAGCGGCTCGGCAATCTGCATGCACTGCGCGACCAGCGCCGCAACTATCGCGGCACGGCCGGCACCGCCAGTCTCGCTGCGTCCGAAGCGGAGCAATCCGGCAAGCTGGTGATCGAGGCCAAGGGCATCACCAAGGCCTTCGGCGACCGCGTGATTGTCGACAATTTTTCCACCCGCATCCAGCGCGGCGACCGGCTCGGCATCGTCGGACCGAACGGCGCCGGCAAGACCACGCTGGTCAACCTGCTGACCGGCGGCGCGGAGCCTGATTCCGGCATCGTGCGGCTCGGCGCCAATCTTGAGACGGCCACGCTCGACCAGCACCGCGAAAGCCTCGATCCCAAGTCGACGCTGGCCGAGGCGCTAACCGGCGGCCGTGGCGACCAGATCATGGTCGGCGGCAAACCGAAGCATGTGGTCGGCTACATGAAGGACTTCCTGTTCGCCCAGGAGCAGCGCGGCACGCCTGTCGAGGTGCTCTCGGGCGGTGAGCGCGGCCGGCTGATGCTGGCCCGCGCGCTGGCAAAACCCTCGAACCTGCTGGTGCTGGACGAGCCGACCAACGATCTCGACCTCGAGACGCTCGACGTGCTCGAGGACATGCTCGGCGACTACGAGGGCACGGTGATCCTGATCAGCCACGACCGCGACTTTCTCGACCGCGTCGTCACGTCCGTGATCGCCCCCGAAGGCAACGGCAAGTGGACCGAATATGCCGGCGGCTACAGCGACATGCTGGCGCAGCGCGGTGCCGATCTCAAGCGCGAGACGACGAAGGCGCAAGCCCCCGCGGAGAAGAAAGAGGAGCGGCTGGCTGCTCCGCCTGCCACGGCAAAACGTCGGTTGAGCTTCAACGAGAAGCACGCGCTGGAAACGCTACCGAAGAAGATCGAGACCCTGCACGCCGACATTGCCAAGCTGCAGCGCTTCCTCGATGATCCCAATCTCTACACCAAAGACCGCAAGAAATTCGACGACACCTCCGCCGCCATCGCCAAGGCGCACGACGAATTGTCCGCCGCCGAAGAGCGCTGGCTCGAACTGGAAATGCTCCGCGAAGAAATCGAGCAGGCGTAATTCGTAGGATGGGTAGAGCGCAGCGAAACCCATCGCACAACGGGATTAGGTATTGATGGGTTTCGCTTCGCTCTACCCATCCTACGGGTCCAGAAATAGAGAGATGACATGACCACTCCCCTCGCCGCCAAGATCGCCCGTGAATATGGCACTCCCTGCGCCGTCATCGACATGGACCGGGTCGAGCGCAACATCGCGCGGATCCAGAAGGCCTGCGACGATGCGGGTGTCGCCAACCGGCCGCACATCAAGACGCACAAGAACCCGACGATCGCGAAGCTGCAGGTCGCAGCGGGCGCCAAGGGCATCACCTGCCAGAAGCTCGGCGAGGCCGAGATCATGGCCAATGCCGGCATCGACGACATCCTGATCAGCTACAATCTGCTCGGCGAAGAGAAGATGGCGCGCCTCGGCGCGCTGCAGGCGAAGGCGAACATGACGGTCGCCGCCGACAATTCGACGGTCGTCGCCGGCCTGCCCAAGGCGGCCGCAGCCTCGGGGCGTCCGCTCTCGGTCGTGGTCGAATGCGACACGGGGCGCAAGCGCGCGGGCGTCGAGACCCCGGCTGAGGCGATTGCGCTGGCCCGCGAGATCGCCGGGTCCAAGGGGCTCGAATTCGCCGGCTTCATGCTGTACCCGACCGAGACCGGTTGGGCCGACGCGCAGAAATTCTACGACGAGGCGCTGGCCGGCGTGCGCGCGCACGGACTGGACGCCAAGATTGTCTCGACCGGCGGCACGCCGAACCTCAAGAATATCGGCAAGCTCAAGGGCGGCACCGAGCACCGCTTCGGCACCTACATCTACAATGACCGCATGCAGGTCGCCGCCGGCTCCGCCACCTGGGACGACTGCGCGCTGCACATCTATTCAACGGTGGTGAGCCGCGCCGCGCCCGAGCGCGGCATTCTAGACGCCGGCTCGAAGACGCTGACGACGGACACCGGCGGCCTCGACGGCCACGGCCTGATCCTGGAGCACCCCGAAGCAAAAATAGCGCGCTTCGCCGAGGAGCACGGCTTCCTCGACCTCTCACGCAGCAACACGCGCCCCAATGTCGGCGACGTCGTGCGGATCGTGCCGAACCACGTCTGCGTCGTCGTCAACATGATGGACGAGGTCGTGATGGTGCGCGGCGAGGAGATCATCGGCACGCTGCCGGTGGCGGCGCGCGGGAAGCTGCGCTAGGCGCGAATTAGAGCTTGCAGCTCCCGATCCAGGCCGTCGCGGAACAGGTTGATCGGGCGTGTCAGTCGCCCGGCCGGCGGGCGATGCACCAGCCATGCGCGCACGGCGGGATTGAACTCCCGCGCAGCGACCGGCTTGAGCTTGTCGCGAAATGCGCTGCGCTTCAGCCCGATCGGCGTGACCAAGCCGACGCCCAGACCGCGTGACACCAGCGACAGCCGAAGCTCGCTGTCCAGCGCCTCCACAGCGACGGTGAACGGTAAATGCTCTGCATCGAAGCGACGCTTGAGTGTGTCGCGAAATCCGCAACCGTCCTGGTTGATCACCCACGAGAGCTGCGACAGGCGCTCCAGGTCGACGGTGCGCGGAATCTTCATGTCGCGCGCGACGACGAACACCACCGGCTGCGACCCGAGATCGTCGGCGACGAGATCGGCAGGCGGCATTGCCCCGTCAGGTAGGCAGATCGCGGCGGCATCCAGCTCGTTGCGGCTGACCCGCTCGACTTGGTTGGGCGACCAGCCCGAGACAACGCGCACGCTCAGCGCCGGAAATTCGGCACGCACCGCGTCGAGCGGCGCGCTGAGTCCGGCCTCGGAGAGAAACGGCGTGAGGCCGAGCCTGAACTCGCCGCGCACAACGCCGTCATTGGCGACGCCTGACTTGAGGTCGTCCAGCATCCGAAGAACGCGCCGGCCCTGCTCATAGGCCTCACGACCTGCGGCCGTGGGCTTCAACGGTTTCGACAGGCGGTCCAACAACTGCGCGCCCAGCATCTCCTCGAGATTCTGGATGCGCCGGGTTACGCCAGGCTGCGTGAGATTGAGGCGCGTCGAGGCGGCAACGATTGATCCGGTCTCGACCACAGCGACGAAGGCGACGAGGTCATGGGTATTCATAACGAACTCGCATATTCTTTATAGGCTTAATTGAATTGTAGCATATTAGTCACCCCGTTTAAAGGGGACCCCGTACCCAGCCCGCGAGGTCCCATGACCATCTCCGAAACCACCAAGCTCGCATCCCCGAAGCAACTTGCCGAGCGATCCCTGATCTGGCTCGGCGCCATCACCACCGGCGTCGTCGTCACCAATTTGTTCGCACCGCAGATCCTCGTTGGACTGATCGGCCGGTCGCTGGCCATGACCGCCTGGCAGGCTGGCCTCGTCAGCACGCTAACGCTGCTCGGCTATGCGCTCGGCCTGTTGTTGCTGGTGCCGCTGGTCGATCTCATCGAGAACCGGCGCCTGATCCTGCGCACGCTCGGCTGCGCGATCTTCGCGGCGCTGGCAACGGCGCTCGCGCCGACGCCGTCGCTGCTATTGCTCGCCACGTTCATTCTCGGCGCCTCCTGCGCCGCGATCCAGATGATGGTTCCGCTCGTGGCTTCGATGGTGGCGCCCGAGCGTCGCGGCCAGGCCATTGGTGAAGTCATGAGCGGATTGATGATCGGCATCCTGCTGTCGCGGCCAGCAGCGAGCCTGATCGCAGATCTCTGGAGCTGGCGTGCCTATTATCTCGCCTCAGCCATCCTGATGACGTTCCTCGCAGGTGCGCTCGGCCGTTATCTGCCGACGCTGCGACCGGCAGCCCGCGTCGGCTACGGCGAATTGCTCCGCTCGTTCCCAAAGCTGCTGCGGGAAGAACCTGTGCTGCGCGTGCGGGCCTGGACCGCATCGCTGGTCATGGCCTCCTTCACCGCCTTCTGGTCGGCGGTCGCGCTGCGCCTGCCGGAGGCGCCATTCGGCCTCGACTCCAAGGGCATCGCGGCCTTCGCGCTGATCGGCGTCGCAGGCGCCGCGGCGACACCGCTCGCTGGCCGCTGGGGCGATAAGGGCTGGGCG
Organism: Bradyrhizobium sp. LA2.1; assembly: GCF_040547725.1. Classification (NCBI taxonomy): domain Bacteria; kingdom Pseudomonadati; phylum Pseudomonadota; class Alphaproteobacteria; order Hyphomicrobiales; family Nitrobacteraceae; genus Bradyrhizobium; species Bradyrhizobium sp. LA2.1. Next base: position 224,261 of record NZ_JBEPQI010000002.1, on the reverse strand, counting down.
CGCCCGCTGTTTCTTGTGGCGCATCTGCTCATCATCGGCTCGCTCGCGCTCTGCGCCGTGGCCGGTGCGATGGAGTCCCGCATGGCGGCACTGCTGGTAGTGAGCCTCGGCACGATCCTGCTCGACGTCGGCATCACCGCCGACCAGACGCTCGGCCGCCGCGCCGTCAATCTGCTGCACCCCGAGGCGCGCGGCCGCATCAACGGCCTGTTCGTTGCGCTGTTCTTCATCGGCGGCGGCGTCGGCTCCGCAGCGGCCTCGCTGGCCTGGAGTTTTGGCGGCTGGACCGCTGTCTGCGTGGTCGCGGCGAGCTTTGGTGTGCTAGGTCTTCTCACCGATCTTCTGACCAGGACCGGCACGTCGTGATCAGGACGACGCGAGCCATCGCAACACGCCCCTTCCGGCCGCCGCCCCCGTCGCAAACGACGCCTGCAACAGATAGCCGCCGGTCGGCGCCTCCCAGTCCAGCATCTCGCCGGCGGCGAAGAGGCCGGGCAGCTTGCGCAGCATCAGGCGTTCGTCGAGCTCGTCGAAGGTCACCCCGCCCGCCGTCGAGATGGCGCGCTCGATCGGGGAAACGCCGGTGAGCTGAACCGGAATGGCGTTGATCAGCTTCGCAAGCTGCACCGGCGAGAGCGACGCCAGCGGCCGGCCGGATGCGATGGCGGCCTCCTGCATCAGGCCGATGCCGACCGGCGACAGCTGCGCCGCCTTGCGCAGGAAGTTCGCCAGCGATTGCTTGCCGCGCGTGACCGACAGGCGCGTGGTCAGCGCATCAGCCTCGAGGTCGGGCCGCAATGCGATCGTCAGCGTCGCCTGCCCAAGACCCAGCACCGCCTCGCGCAGCTCGGCCGACAACGCGTAGATGGCGCCACCTTCGATGCCGCTGCGCGTGATCATGGCTTCGCCGCGGACCGTATGCGCCCCGATGGTCAGCGCCACGCCCTTGAGCGGCTGGCCCTCAAAGCGGTCGCGGAACACGTCGGACCATGCGACGGTGAAGCCGGAATTAGCCGGCCGCAGCTTCGAGATCGCAACGCCTTTGGACGCAAGGATATCGGCCCAGCCGCCGTCGGAGCCCAGCCGCGGCCAGCTTGCGCCGCCGAGCGCGAGGACTGTGGCCTTGGCCGCGATGGCCTGCACGCCGTCGGCCGTTTGAAACCGAAGCCGTCCTTGGTCGTCCCAGCCGGTCCAGCGATGACGAAACGCGAAACGCACACCGGCGGCGTCGAGGCGTCGCAGCCAGGCGCGCAGCAAGGGCGAGGCCTTGAACGCCTTTGGAAACACGCGCCCGCTGCTGCCGACGAAAGTCGGCTCGCCCAGCGCCGCGCTCCAGGCGCGGAGCCCATCGGGCGAAAACGCCGCGATCGCCGCTTGCAGCATCGGCGCTGCCTCGCGGTAGCGCGCCATGAACTCCGGCAGCGGCTCGCTGTGGGTGAGATTGAGCCCGCCGCGGCCAGCCATCAGGAATTTGCGGCCCGCGGACGGCATGGCATCGTAGACAGTGACGCGGGCGCCGCCCTGCGCCAGCACCTCCGCCGCCATCAACCCGGCGGGACCGGCACCGATGACGGCGACGTCAGTCAGAGCTTGATCCCCGCCCGTGCCGCGGCCTGCGCCACATACTTCTGCGTCTGCTCGAACGCGCCCTGCAGCGCCTTGGCCTTCGACATGTCGCTGATCTCGGCGAAATGCGCGGCGACCGCATCCGGCGTCCATTCGGATTCCGGCAGGTTGATGCCTTCGCTCTCCACAATCTTGATCACGGCGAAGGAGCCGGCACCGGCGCCCATGATGGTGCGGGTCGGTGCGTCCTCGCTCAGCATGTATTCGACAGCGGGCGTGATCGCGTTCGGCTTCATCAGTTGCAGCGCCTGCGGCGGCAGCAGCTCTTCCGTCATGCGGGTCGCCGCGGTCGGCGAGATGATGTTGACGCGGATGTCGGTCTTGCGGCCTTCCTCGGCCAGCACGTTCATCAGGCCGACCATGCCGGACTTGGCCGCGCCGTAATTGGCCTGGCCGAAATTGCCGTAGAGGCCGGAGGACGACGTCGTCAGCACGATGCGGCCGTAATTGCGGTCGCGCATGCCGGCCCAGGCCGCCTTGCAGCAATAGAAGGTGCCGACGAGATGCACGTCGAGCACCTTCTGGAAATCGGCGGCCTCCATCTTGCCGAACGACTTGTCGCGAAGGATGCCGGCATTGGCGCACATCAGGTCGACGCTGCCCCACTCCTTGGTGGCGCGCTCCACCATGGCGGTGACCTGTTCGAAATTGGAGACGTCGGCGCCGTCGGCCATCGCGGTGCCGCCGGCTTTGCGGATCTCCTCGACGACGGCTTCGGCCGGCGACAGCGAGCCGCCGCTGCCGTCACGCGCGCCGCCGAAATCGTTGACGACGACTTTTGCGCCGCGGCTAGCCAGCCCCAGCGCATGCGCGCGTCCGAGGCCATTACCCGCGCCGGTGACGATGGCGACACGTCCGTCGAACCTGATTGCCATGAGTGTGCTTCCTTTCTTCCTTCTCCCCTTGTGGGAGAAGGTGGCATAGGCGGCCTACGGCCGCCGTCCTAGAATTACGCCGGCGCGTAGCGTCGGCTACGGCGCCGGATGAGGGGTATCTCTCGGCAGCCGAGCTCGTGGAGAGATACCCCTCACCCGGCTTCGCGTTCCGCGAAGCCACCCTCTCCCACAGGGGGAGAGGGTAAGAGCGCTCCGCACGAGATTTGGTCAGCTTTTGAGCAGCGATGGGTTGCCGGGTCAAGCCCGGCAACGACGCATCGGGTCAGGCGAAATAGATCAACCCGAGCCAGTCGGCGACCAGCGCCGGCTTGTCCTCGCCCTCGATCTCCACCGTGACGTTGGTGCGGGACTGCAACTCGTTGGGCTTGCGCAGCTTGGCTTCCGCCAGCACGAAACGGCCGCGAACGCGCTTGCCCGAGCGCACCGGCGAGATGAAGCGCAGCTTGTCGAAGCCGTAATTGACGCCCATCGTGGTGCCGGCGATCACCGGCATCACCTCATAGGACATGATCGACAGCAGCGACATCGTCAGGAAGCCGTGAGCGATGGTGGTGCCGAAGGCGGTCTCATTCTTCGCGCGCTCCGGATCGACATGGATGAACTGGTGATCCTCGATCACGTCGGCATAGGTGTCGATGCGGGGCTGATCGACCAGATGCCACGACGACACGCCGATCTCCTTGCCGACCATGGCCTGATAGGCTTCGAGGGAAATCGGCGGCTTCTTCCAGACTTCGTTCACTTAGGTCTCACTCCGTGTTTTCGGCAGCTCCGGAAAATCCTCTTCCCGGAATTCGCGACCGCGCAGCGGATCGTTGCGGTCGTCGTCGCGCTCCAGCCGTCTGAGCTGCACGCGGCGGATCTTGCCCGAGATCGTCTTCGGCAGCTCGGTGACGATTTCAAGGCGGCGGATGCGCTTGAACGGTGCAAGGCGCGTATGCAGATGCCTGAAGATCGAGAGCGCGGTCTCGGGCGAGCGCTCCGCACCTGATGTCAGCAGCACAAAGGCCTTTGGGATCGCGAGCCGGATCGGGTCCGGGCTCGGCACCACCGCAGCTTCTGCGACGAGCTCATGCTCGAGCAGCACGCTCTCGAGCTCGAACGGGCTGATGCGATAATCGGAGGATTTGAACACGTCGTCGGAACGGCCAACGAAGGTGAGATAGCCATCCTCGTCCGCGAACACGACGTCACCGCTGCGGTAGAGCGCGCCTTCCGCGCCCGAGAGCTTGCCATCGTCGCCCTGATAGCCCTGCATTAGGCCGGCCGGACGGTCAGCACCCAGCACCAGGGCCACCTCGCCTTCCTTCGCCGGATGTCCGTCGGCGTCGCTGACCTGCACGCGATAGCCCGGCAGCGGCCGGCCCATCGAGCCGACCTTGATCTTTTGCCCCGGCGAGTTGCCGGCCAGCGCGGTGGTCTCGGTCTGGCCGTAGCCGTCGCGGATGGTGAGGCCCCAGGCGGCCTGCACCTGGTCGATCACTTCAGGGTTGAGCGGCTCGCCGGCGCCGCAGACCTCGCGCAAGCTCACCTTGAACGCCGCAAGGTTCTCCTGGATGAACAGCCGCCACACCGTCGGCGGCGCGCACAGCGTGGTGACGCCGCAGCGGCCGATGGTGGCAAGCAGACCATTGGCATCGAAGCGCGGCTGGTTGACCACGAACACGGTCGCGCCGGCATTCCACGGCGCGAAGAAGCAGCTCCAGGCGTGCTTGGCCCAGCCGGGCGATGAGATATTGAGGTGGACGTCGCCGGGCTTCAGCCCGATCCAATACATGGTCGAGAGATGGCCGACGGGATAACTGCGCTGGCTGTGCAGCACCAGCTTTGGTTTCGCCGTGGTGCCCGAGGTGAAATAGAGCAGCATCGGGTCGTCGGCATTGGTCGGACCGTCAGCCGTAAAGCTCTCCGAAGCCTTCGCTGCCTCGTCATAGGCAAGCCAGCCATCGGAGGCCGCGCCGACGACGATGCGGACGATATTCTCAGCACCGAGGCTTGCGAATTTCGCGACCTGGTCTTGCGCCGCGACCACCGCCTTCGCCTTGCCGCGATCGAGCCGGTCGCGCAGCTCGTCCGCGGTGAGCAGCGTGGTGGCGGGAATCACGACGACGCCGAGCTTCATCGCCGCCAGCATCGTCTCCCACAGTGGAACGACATTGCCGAGCAGCAGTAGAAGGTGATCGCCGCGCTTCAGACCCTGCGCGCGCAGGAAGTTGGCGACCTGGTTGGAGCGCTGCGAGAGCGCCGCGAAAGACAGCTTGGTTTGCTTGTCCTGTGCGGCATCGACGATCCAGAGCGCGGGCCGGTCCTTGGCGTCCGCATCCTTCGCGAGCTCGTCGAACCAGTCGAGCGCCCAATTGAAGGGAACCGGATCGGGCCAGCGGAAGTCTTTGACCGCTGTCTCGTAATCCGTGCGGTGTTTTAGCAGAAACGCGCGCGCGTCCTGAAATGTCGTCATTAGGCTTTCCCGGCTAGCCCCCTAACGTGCTTGATAATTCCGGAAAAATCCACCCCGCCCTGCCCGGCGGCATCGAAGGACTGATAGATCTCCTGCGCATGCTTGCCGAGCGGCGTGGCCGCTCCCGCGGCCTTGGCGGCGTCCTGCGCCAGCGTCAGATCCTTCACCATCAGCGCCGAGGCAAAGCCCGGCTTGTAATCGTTGTTGGCGGGCGAGGTCGGCACCGGGCCCGGCACCGGGCAATAGGTCGTCAGCGACCAGCATTGGCCCGACGAGGTCGAGGCGACGTCGAACAGCGCCTGATGCGAGAGGCCGAGCTTCTCACCGAGCGCAAAGGCCTCGCTGACCGCGATCATGGAAATGCCGAGGATCATGTTGTTGCAGATCTTGGCCGCCTGCCCGGCGCCGGCGCCGCCGCAATGCACGATCTTCTTGCCCATCTTCTCCAGCACCGGCTTTGCCACCGCAAACGCGCCCTCCTCGCCGCCGCACATGAAGGTGAGCGTCGCGCCCTTGGCACCACCCGTGCCGCCGGATACCGGCGCGTCGACCGAGAGCACGCCGTGCTTGGCCGCCAGCGCATGCGCCTGACGCGCGCTCTCGACGTCGATGGTGGAACTGTCGATGATCAGCGCGCCCTTGGCCATGGCCGGAACGACCTCGCTCCAGACGCCGAGCACGTGTTTGCCGGCCGGCAGCATGGTGACGACGACATCGGCGCCCTTCACCGCACCCGACGCACTCTCGGCGATGGCGGCGCCGTCGGCCTTGGCCTGGTTGCGCGAGGCTTCGACGAGATCGAACGCCGTCACCTTGTGGCCGGCCTTGACCAGATTGGCCGCCATCGGGCCGCCCATGTTGCCGAGACCGATGAATGCGATCGTGGCCATATCGATATCCTCCGCTAGACGTTTCGTTGATTAGTTGAACTTCAGTTCGTCGGCGCCGATCTCGGCGAAATACGGCGCAATCATCGCCGGCGTCACGTCCTCGATGCGCGGCGGCGACCAGGTCGGATTGCGGTCCTTGTCGATCACGGCCGCGCGCACGCCTTCGCGGAAATCGTCGCTGCGGAAGACCTCCAGCGCAGCGCGATATTCGCGCACCAGGCACTCTTCCAGGCTCGATGCGGTGCGCGCGAGCCGCAGCAGCTTCAACGTCACCACCATGCCGCGCGGCGATTTCTCGTTGAGTGTCTTCAGCGTCGCCAGCGCGAACTCGGAGCCATCGCGCCTGAGCGCAGCGACGATGTCCTCCATGCGGTCGAAGCCGAACAGCGCGTCGATAACAGGCTCTTTCGCGGCGACCGGCCCCGCGGTCTCACCGGTCGCAAAACCGTTGATGAGCTTGCTCACGTCGGCCGCAGTCGCCCCGGAACGAGTCCTTGTCAGAGCCTCGCGCAGTTCCGGCAATTTCACCGCCGGCACCACGGCATCGGCGAACCTCGCGTGGATCGCATCGGGCCCGTTCATGGTCTGGCCGGTCAGGCCGAAATACGTGCCGATCTCCCCCGGCGAGCGCGACAACAGAAAGGTGCCGCCGACATCCGGGAAGAAGCCGAGCCCGACCTCGGGCATCGCGAGCCTGGTGCGGTCGGTGACGACGCGGTGGCTGGCATGGGCGGAGAGCCCGACGCCGCCGCCCATCACGATGCCGTCCATGAACGCGACATACGGTTTCGGAAACTTCTTGATCCGGGCGTTGAGGATGTATTCCTCGCGCCACAGGATCTTGCCGAGGTCACCGTTGACCTTCGAGCTTTCCCAGAGCGTGCGGATGTCGCCGCCGGCGCAGAGGCCGCGCTCGCCGGCCCCCTCGAGCAGGATCACGGCGACGGCCGGATCGGCCTCGAAGCGGTCGAGCGTCTTTTCGATGTCGCGAAACATCTCCAGTGTCACGGCATTGATCGCCTTGGGGCGGTTGAGCCGGATCACGCCGGCCGCGCCCTCGACACGGGCGACCAGATCGCCCTCCTCCACTGAACTCATCGCGCGCCCTCGATCAATTTGCGCGCCACGATGAGCCGCATGATTTCATTGGTGCCTTCGAGGATCTGGTGCACGCGCAGATCGCGCACGATCTTCTCGATGCCGTATTCGCTGAGATAGCCGTAGCCGCCATGGAGCTGGAGCGCCTGGTTGGCGACCTCGAAGCCGACATCGGTGCCGAAGCGCTTTGCCATCGCGCAGAGCATGGTGGCATCGGGGTCCTTGCGGTCGAGCGCGGCCGCTGCGCGCCACAGGAAGGTGCGCGCGGCCTCGAGCTCGATCGCCATGTCGGCGAGCCGGAATTGCAATGCCTGGAATTCGTCGAGACGTTTTCCAAAAGCCTTGCGCTCCTTCATGTAGGTGCGCGCCTTGTCGAGCGCGGTCTGCGCGCCGCCGAGCGAGCATGCGGTGATGTTGAGGCGGCCACCGTCAAGGCCGGCCATCGCGATCTTGAAGCCGATGCCCTCCTCGCCCAGCCGGTTCGCGACCGGCACGCGCGCGTTCTCGAACATCACGGCGCGGGTCGGCTGCGCATTCCAGCCCATCTTGCGCTCGTTGGCGCCGTAGCAGACGCCGGGCGTGTTGCCGTCGACCACGAGGGTCGAGACGCCGCCGGCGCCGTCACCGCCAGTTCGGACCATGGCGACAAGGAGATCCGTGCCGCCGGCGCCGGAGATGAACTGCTTCTGGCCGTTGAGGACGTAATGGTCGCCGTCGCGCACGGCACGGGTGCGCAGCGCTGCCGCATCGGAGCCGGCGCCCGGCTCGGTCAGGCAGTAGCTCGCAATCAGCTCCATCGAGCAGAGTTTTGGCAGCCATTTGTGGCGCTGGGTGTCGCTGCCGAAGGCATCGATCATCCAGGACGCCATGTTGTGGATGGAGATGAAGGCCGAGGTGGTCGGACAGCCCGTCGCCAGCGCCTCGAAGATCAGCGCCGCGTCGAACCGCGTCATGGCGGAACCACCGACATCCTCGCGGATGTAGATGCCGCCCATGCCGAGGGTCGCCGCCTCGCGCATCACGTCGACGGGGAAATGCTTTTCCTCGTCCCAGCGCAACGCGTGCGGCGCGATCTTCTCGGCCGCAAACGCCAACGCCATGTCGCGAACCGCGACCTGATCCTCGTTCAGAGCGAACTGCATCCCCGGCCTCGCTCTTGAGAGGGTTACTTCATCAGCGGGATCGAGAACTCCGCACCTTCCTTGACGCCGGACGGCCAGCGCGAAGTCACCGTCTTGGTCTTGGTGTAGAAGCGCACCGAGTCCGGGCCGTGCTGGTTGAGATCGCCGAAGCCCGACTTCTTCCAGCCGCCGAAAGTGTAATAGGCGATCGGCACCGGGATCGGCACGTTGACGCCGACCATGCCGACATTGACCTTGGCCGCGAAGTCGCGCGCGGCATCGCCGTCGCGGGTGAAAATGGCGACGCCGTTTCCGTAGTCATGATCCGACGGCAGCGCCAGCGCTTCCTTGTAGTCGTGCGCGCGCACGACCGAGAGCACGGGCCCAAAGATCTCTTCCTTGTAGATCCGCATGTCCTTGGTGACGTTGTCGAACAGCGAACCGCCGAGATAGAAGCCCTTCTCGTAGCCCTGCATCTTGAAGCCGCGGCCGTCGACGGCAAGCGTCGCGCCTTCCTTGATGCCGATGTCGATGTAGCTCTTGACCTTCTCGACCGCCTCGCGCGTGACCAGCGGACCGTAGTCCGCCGACGGATCGATCGAGGTACCGATCTTGAGCGACTCGACGCGCGGGATCAGCTTTTCCATCAGCCGGTCGGCGGTGGACTTGCCGACGGGAACGGCGACCGACACGGCCATGCAGCGCTCGCCGGCCGAGCCGTAGCCCGCGCCGATCAGCGCGTCGACCGCCTGGTCCATGTCCGCGTCAGGCATGATGATGGCGTGGTTCTTGGCGCCGCCAAAGCACTGGCAGCGCTTGCCGGTCTGGGCTGCGCGCTCGTAGATGTATTGCGCGATCGGCGTGGAGCCGACGAAGCCGATGGCCTTGACGTCGGGATCGTCCAGGATGGCGTCGACCGCTTCCTTGTCGCCGTTGACGACGTTGAGGATGCCTGCCGGCAGGCCCGCCTCGATCATGAGTTCGGCGAGCATCATCGGCACGCCGGGGTCGCGCTCGGACGGCTTCAGGATGAAGGCGTTGCCGCAGGCGATGGCCGGGGCGAACTTCCACATCGGGATCATCGCAGGGAAATTGAACGGCGTGATGCCGGCGACGACGCCGAGCGGCTGGCGCATGGAATAGATGTCGATGCCGGGGCCGGCGCCTTCGGTGTATTCGCCCTTCATCAGATGCGGGATGCCGCAGGCGAACTCGGCGACTTCGAGACCACGCTGAATGTCGCCCTTGGCGTCCGGCACGGTCTTGCCGTGCTCGCGCGCGAGCAGCTCGGCGAGCTTGTCGTAGTCGCGCTGCACCAACTCGACGAACTTCATCATGACGCGGGCCCGGCGCTGCGGGTTGGTCGCGGCCCATTCCGGCTGCGCGGCGCGGGCGTTCTCCACGGCAGCGCGGACCTCGGCCTTGGACGCCAGCGCCACCTTGGCCTGGACGTCACCGGTCATCGGCTCGAAAACGTCTGCCGTCCGGCCCGAGGTGCCCTTGACCTCCTTGCCACCGATGAAATGTCCGATTGAACGCATGGAATGATCTCCTGAGGTCGAGCGTGAACGCTTTGACAAATCCTATCGACCTGCATTTTATAGGATTCAAGTCTGAGATAATGCACCATAGATGTGCGAAAATGCTGGATCAAGGTAGCATCGACTGGGACGACTTCCGCTTCGTGCTGGCCATCGTGCGGGGCGGCTCGGTTTCGGCTGCGGCTAAACAGCTCGGGGTCGACCACGCCACCGTGATCCGCCGCGTCGACCGGCTGGAGAGACACCTCTCGGCAAAGCTATTTGACCGGCGCAAGACCGGCTATCTCCTCACCGAGGCCGGCCAGCGGGTCGCCGACAGCGCGGAAACCATGGAATCGACCATCGTCGCCAACCAGGAGCAGGTCGGCGGCTCGGTGGCGCGGCTGACCGGCACGGTGCGGATCGGCGCGCCCGACGGGTTCGGCACCGCCTTCCTGGCGCCGCGGCTGGCGCCGTTCGCCGACCGCTATCCCGACCTCGATCTGCAACTTGTGGCCACCGCGCGGCTGTTCAGTCTCTCCAAGCGCGAGGCCGATATCGCGATCAGCCTGACCATGCCGAAGGAAGGCCGCATCGTCGGCCGCAAGCTCCTGGACTACCGCCTCGGGCTTTATGCGGCGCCGGCCTATCTCGACCGCTTCCCGAAGATCACCTCGCGGCAGGATCTGCCGCAGCATCGCTTCGTCGGCTACATCGAGGAGCTGCTGTTCACCCCCGAGCTCGACTACCTCCCGCAAGTATCGCCGCGGATTTCGGCGCGCTTCCGCAGCGCCAATCTGATCGCACAGCTCAATTCGACGCTCGCGGGCTTCGGCATCGCCGTGCTGCCACACTTCATGGCGAGTGATTATCCGCAGCTGGTGGCGGTGCTGCCGGAGGAGATATCGATCACGCGGACGTTCTGGATGCTGATGCACGCAGACAGCAAGGACCTCGCGCGGATCCGCGCGGTGGCCGATTACATCGGCGAGATCGTGGAGCGCGAGCGGGCGTTGTTCGCGGGGCGGTAAGGACGGTCTCGTAGGGTGGGCAAAGCGAAAGCGTGCCCACCATGTCTCTTGCAGGCGTGGAGAGATGGTGGGCACGGCGCTAGAGCGCCTTTGCCCACCCTACCGCATCTCAGTTCTGCTTCGCCTTCTTCGCCGCAGCCATCTTCGGCTCGCGCTTCGCGCCATCGAGCGCGCTGTCCTTGCCCGCCTTCAGCACCTCGTCCGACAGTTCGCTGGATCCTGCAATGCGCGCCAGCAGCATGGTGCCGGCCATCGTGGCCAGCGTCGCGATCGCCTGCTTGCGCGCGGCCTTGCGCGGCAGGTTGGGGACGAAATCGGTCATCATCTCGACCATCTCGTCGAGCTTTCCGGCAAAGGCCTTTCGCGTCTTCGGGCTCTCGCGGGCGATCTCGGCGCCGAGCGCGGGAATAGAGCAGCCGTGGCCGGGATTGTCCCGATGCAGCGCCGAAAGATAGGTCTCGACGATCTGGGTCAGTTGCTTTTCGGGCGCAACCTGATGGGACTGCTTGCGCCAGTGCTCCATCGAGCGGTCCATGGCGTAGGCAAAGGCCTCGATCACCAGCGCCTCGCGCGAGTCGAAATGCGCGTAGAAGCCACCATGGGTCAGGCCCGCCTCCTTCATGAGGTCGGCGACGCCGATGCCGTGAGCGCCTTTTTCGCGCAGCCGCACGGAGGCCTTCTTCACGATTCGGTCGTGGGTTTCCTGCTTGTGTTCCCGGGAATAGCGCATGCGGGTCTCATTGAATGTCGGAGATCATCTCATAACACAGAAATGGACCAGGCGGTGCATTAATTCATGTTAAGTTGTCGCGCCGATCATGGAAAAGGTTGCAGTTGCATGGACTGCGAGCGCACCCTTGCCGTCGCGCACGAAACCTTCCGTGTAGCTGGTCTGGCGTCCCAGCTTGATGATCTTGCCTTCGGCCGAGATCAGCCCGGAACGGACCGACAGCGGGCGCAGGAACGTCATTTTCAGGTCGAGGGTCACGGACGATTGCCCGGGCTCCAGCCGCGTCGAGATGGCGCAGCCCATGGCGGTATCAATCAGCGCCGCGGCGGTCGCGCCGTGCAGGAGGCCGATGGTATTTTCGAGATCCTCGCGTGGCTCAAGTTCCATCACGATCCGGCCCGGCTCGACCACGGCCATAGTGAAACCGATCAATTTTGCGAAGGGCGGCGGCGGCAACCGGCCGTCGCGGATTCCCAGCATCGCGTCCATGCCTGAAAGCCCCATCGCTACTTTTGCAACCGGCGCAGGCACCTGCCAGTCCACCACGCGCTCACGCCGCTGGGCGGGCGAAAACAGGTCGAGTTGATCGTTACAGGTCATGGCGGCCTCTTTGTATGATGTATGTCATACTATGTCACGAACTTCGCCATGGCAACTCCGCCCCTCACCCGCTTGACAAGCAGAGCGTTTCGGCACCGAAGTGATCCCGACCCGCGCGCCTCGCGCATGTCCACGAAACTCCGAGATGCTCCGATGGAAATGCTCAACAATCACTGCGGCGTGACGCGCGATGCGCGCGGCGTCGTCCATGTCGCGATCTGCAACGCCGGCCCGCTCAACATTCTGGGCTCGCCCGTCACCGATGCCGTGCGCGAAGGCCTGCAGACCCTTGCGACTGACCGCAGCATCCGCGTCGTGGTGCTGCGCGGCCAGAGCGAGAAGAGCATGATCGGCGGCGCCGACATCAAGGAGATGGCCAAGCTCGACCAGAAGTCAGCCGAAGCCTTCATCAGCCGCCTGCGCGATCTCTGCGAAGCCGTGCGCCAATTCCCGGCCCCCGTCATCGCGCGGATGCCGGGCTGGTGCCTCGGCGGCGGCCTCGAAGTCGCCGCCGCCTGCGATTTCCGGGTCGCCGCGCATGATGCGCATTTCGGCATGCCGGAGGTCCGCGTCGGCATCCCCTCGGTGATCCACGCCGCCCTGCTTCCGCGCCTGATCGGCTGGGCCCGCGCCCGCTGGCTGGTGATGACCGCGGAGAACATCGACGCGCCGACGGCGCTGGCCTGGGGGCTGATCGACAAGGTCGCGCCGGAGGGCGGATTGGATGCCGAGGTCGAACACGTCGTGAAGGCGCTGCTCGAATGCGGCCCCGAGGCGCTGCGGTCGCAAAAGGCGCTGCTGCGGCAATGGGAGGAATTACCGCTGACGGAGTCGGTAAATCTCAGCGTCAAGGTGTTCGGCGAGTCATTCCTGACGGACGAGCCGACGCGGCTGATGCAGGCTTTCGTGAACAGGAAGAGGTAATCCAAAAACAGTGTCATGCCCCGCGAAGGCGGGGCATCCAGTACGCCGCGGCCCCTCGATTCATCACAGCTGTCTCGGAGTACTGGATCGCCCGCCTTCGCGGGCGATGACAGTGTTTGGTGTGGCGGCTACCGCCCCCCTAGCCGCAGCCCAAGCCGCCCCCCTCCTCCAATCGAACGACCAAATCTCATCCGACCCACGACAATTTCTCATGCCGGTCGCGGTTGCATTTTTTGCGCCGCATCATATGATAACCATAATCTTTTCCGTCATCGCTGGGAGTTTCATCATGGCCGAAGCCACCGATCCCGTCGTCATCGTCTCCGCCGCCCGCACCCCGCTCGGCCGCTTCATGGGCGAGCTGTCGCCGCTGGCGGCACACAAGCTCGGATCGCATGTGATCAACGCCGCGCTGGAGCGCGCCAAGCTTGCGCCCGAGAAGGTGGATGAAGTTTTCATGGGCTGTGTGCTGCCGGCCGGACAAGGCCAGGCGCCGGCTCGCCAGGCGGCGCGCGCAGCCGGCCTGCCCGACGCCACGGGCGCGACCACGGTCAACAAGGTCTGCGGCTCCGGCATGAAGGCGACCATGCTGGCGCACGACATCATCCGCGCCGGCTCGGCCGAGATCGTCGTTTCCGGCGGCATGGAGAGCATGAGCAACGCGCCCTATCTGCTCGCCAAGGCGCGCGGCGGCTACCGCGCCGGGCACGACCGCATCATCGACCACATGATGATGGACGGGCTGGAGGATGCCTATGAGACCGGCCGCTCCATGGGCGATTTCGGCGAGGCCACCGCGGAGGCGTATCAGTTCACCCGCAAGGACCAGGATGCCTACGCGATGGAGACGCTGAGCCGCGCGCGCAAGGCGGTCGAGGGCGGCGCGTTCAAGGCCGAGATCGCGCCGATCACGCTCACCGAGAAAGCGGGCCCGCGCATCGTCGCCAATGACGAACATCCGCTGAAGGTCGATCCTGCGAAAATCCCCGGATTGAGGCCGGCGTTCCGCGCCAACGGCACCATCACGCCGGCCGCCTCCTCCGCCAATGCCGACGGCGCCGCCGCGCTGGTGCTGACGAAGCGCTCGCTGGCTGATCGCAACGGCCTGCCGGCAATTGCCGAGATCAAGGGTCACGCCACCCACAGCCAGGAGCCGCAATGGTTCACGACGGCGCCGATCCCGGCGATCCGCAAGCTCCTCGACAAGATCGGCTGGAGCGCCGGCGACGTCGATCTGTTCGAGATCAACGAGGCCTTCGCCGTGGTGGCGATGGCGGCGCAGCGCGACCTCGGCATCCCGCGCGAGAAGCTGAACATCAACGGCGGCGCCTGCGCGCTCGGCCATCCCATCGGCGCCACCGGTGCGCGGCTGATCGTGACGCTGCTGCACGCGCTCGAGGCGCAAAACCTCAAGCGCGGCGTTGCGGCACTCTGCATTGGCGGCGGTGAAGCCACGGCCATCGCCGTGGAGCGTCTGACGCACTGACCTAGACACGTCCGAAAATGAGGGAACTCTGTCATTTTCGACAGACACGTTCCGTGCCATTCTGCAAGCTCGTGCAGGTGTCTCAAAGCCTGCCCATCAAACATTGAGGCCCAATGATCTCGAACTGGCTCGCGGCGACACTCAGCCGCCGCAACATCCACTACGGCTGGGTGATGGTCGGCGTGACCTTCCTCACCGCGCTGATCAGCGCCGGCACGGTCGGTGCGCCCGGCGTCTTCATCGTCCCGCTTCAGCACGAGTTCGGCTGGAGCACGGCGCAGATTTCCTCCGCGCTGTCGATCCGCTTCATCCTGTTCGGGCTGATGGCGCCGTTCGCGGCCGCCCTGCTCAACCGCTACGGCCTGCGTAACGTCACGCTGACCGCCCAGCTCATCGTGGTCTCGGCGCTGGTCCTTTCGCTCGGCATGACTGAAGTCTGGCAGCTCGTGTTGCTGTGGGGCGTCGTGATCGGCATCGGCACCGGCATGACCGCGCTGGTGCTGGGCGCCACCATAGCGACGCGCTGGTTCGCCGCGCGGCGCGGCCTCGTCGTCGGCATCATGACCGCGAGCGTCGCCACCGGCCAGCTCGTATTCCTGCCGCTGCTCGCAAGCCTGACCGAACGTTACGGCTGGCGGCTCGCGCTCGGCTTCGTCTGCATCGCGCTCGGCGTCTCCGCCGTGGCGGTTCTCCTCGCGATGCGCGACCGGCCGAGCGATGTGGGCCTGCGCCCGTTCGGCGACGAAGGCACCGAGCCCCTGCCGGCCCCGCCGGTCAGCCATGGCTCGATCACGGGCGTGGCGCTCGGCACGCTGCGCGACGCCTCGAAGTCGCGCGCGTTCTGGATCCTGTTTGCGACCTTCTTCGTCTGCGGCGCGTCGACCAACGGCCTCGTCCAGGTACACCTGATCCCGATGTGCCTCGATTTCGGCATCCCACAGGTGCAGGCGGCAGGCCTGCTCGCCGCGATGGGCATCTTCGACTTCTTCGGCACTATCATGTCGGGCTGGCTGTCGGACCGCTACGACAACCGCTACCTCCTGTTCTGGTACTACGGCCTGCGCGGACTCTCGCTGATCTTCCTGCCCTTCAGCGACTTCTCGTTCTACGGGCTATCGATCTTCGCGATGTTCTACGGGCTCGACTGGATCGCCACGGTGCCGCCGACGGTGCGGCTCACCGCGCAGAAGTTCGGGCCCGAGCGCGCCAATCTGGTGTTCGGCTGGATCTTCGCCGGCCATCAGCTCGGCGCAGGCACCGCGGCGTTCGGCGCCGGTTTCTCGCGGACGGTCTATGAGAGCTACCTGCCCGCGTTCTTCATCGCCGGCGCGCTCTGCGTGTTCGCCTCGCTGATCGTGCTGGCGCTATCGCGGCAACCCAAGGCCGAGCCGAAGCCGGCGATGGCCTAGTACCTGATCGTGGTGGTGACGCCGAACACTGCGGCGTCACCGATCCGCGAAACGCCGGTCGGATCATTCGGATTGGGGATGCCGCCGGAGGGGCGGAACACGTATTGGAAGTAAGGCGCGATCAGCCAGCCCGGCTTGATATGCGCCTCATAGATCATCTCGATCAGCGTCTCGTTGCTGCGCACCGGACTCTGGATGCCGGTGAAGGCCTGCGTATCGAGATCAAGATTGCGCGCGGTGTTCGAAATCCGCATATAGGCCATCGCCACGCCAAAGCGATCGAGCGGACGGCCTGGCGTGAAGCCGACGAAGCCGATGCCGCCGTCCACGTAAAGGTCGATCAGATTGCGGTCCGGCGGGCTGTAGGCAATGCGGCCGAACGCGGTGACGCCCGGGATCGAGGCGGACGTGGTGTTGTCCTTCACCTCCGGCGGGCGATAGAGCACCTGCTCGATGACGGCGAAGACACCGTAATTGCCACGAAGTCTTGCAGGCACACCGCTTCCGCCGGGATCGGCGATCGACAACCCCTCCGCCGTAAAACGCTGGCTGTCGAACGAGCCGTAATGCTTCCAGGCGCCCGGCGTGAAATTGCCGGCGAGCGGCCGGCCGCCGATATCGATGTCGTAGTTGAAGCGGACCTGCCCGATCACCCACGGCGGATCGTTGGCGCGGAACGCCAGGCCATGATGGTCGCGCAGCTGCGGATCCTGATCGCCCGGACCTGACGGATCGCCGTTGAACACCGCACCGAACGCAGTGATGTTCTCGGTCAACGCCGCCTTGATGCGGATGCCGGGCACAGCGATCGGCGGTGCCGGGCCGCCGGCCGGAAGATTGCTCGCCTTGATCGCGGGCCAACCGAAGGTGCCGTTGATGAAGAGGTCGTCGGTCTGGCTGTCGAAGAACTCGACGTCGGCGGCCTGCTGGCCCGCCCTGATGTTCAGGCGGTCGCCAAAGAAGCTCTGCTCGAAATAGGCGTTGTAGAGCCGCTGGTCCGGCAGTGCCTCGATCTCGCTGATGGTGGCGAGGTTCATCACATAGTTGCGGCTCAGCCCCTGGCCGTAGATCACGAACGCATTGGCGTAGAAGCGGCCGCCGGTCCAGCCAACGAGCTTGTCGAGATCGGCATCAACCGAGAGATCGAGGCGCCCGAAATGAATGGCCCCGCGCTTCACGCCGCCGGAGACGTTGGCGATGTTGTCGGCGATGTAGGTGGCGCCGAAATTCAGGCCCTTGTTGGCGAGCCCGTCATGCCATTCGTTGAACCATTTTGGCGCCAGCCATGCTGCCGCGCTTTCGTCCTTGGCGCCGGCGAGCGCGCCGGTGCTCGCCACCGTTGAGGCCAGCACTATCGCGGCCGCATTTCGCAGCGGAAATCTGTAGGACGTCCCGATCACGGCTGATACCGGCTGCGTACGCTACCTGAAGATACCCGTGCGCCGCATGAACAGATAGGCCGCCCCCACCGACGAGGCCATCAGAAGCGCCGCCCAGAGAAATCCGCTCTCGACATCGGTGAGCGGCAGGCCCTTGGTGTTCATGCCGAAGATGCCGGTGATCAGGGTCGGCGGCAGCAGCAGCGAGGTCACGATGGAGAGCGTGTGGAGGTGGTGGTTGCTCTCCTCCTCGTTCTTGAAGCGCAGCTCCTCCTCGAGCAGGCGGCTGCGTTCGCGGAGCTCGACGATGTCGTGATCGAGCCCGTCCAGCCGCTGCGCCAGCTTGCCGGCGTGAATGCGCAAGGCCGGCGCGAGATGATCGGTGTTCTTCTGATCGAGCCGGTGGAACAGCACGCGCAGGCCGGTGAGCTGGCGATGCAACCTGACGCAGGTCCGGCGCAGCCGGCCGAGATTGCGGCGCATCTCCGGCTTGGCGTCGTCGGCCAAAATCCGTTCCTCGATGTCGTCGATCTCCTGGCCGAGCTTGTCCGCCATCCGGTCCAGTGTGTCGGCGACCTCGTCAACGATCTTTTCCAGGAGATGGGCGACGTTGTCGACGCGGTAGCCGCCTTCGAGCACGCGGCGCGTCGCATCGGCCGAGCATAGCGCCTGATGCCGGCCGCTGACGAGAAGATGCTCGGTCATGGCGAAACGCAGGAACGCGGTCTCTTCCGTCGCGCTGTCGATGTCGCGCACGAGATCGGAGAAGACGCCGTAGACGCAATGGTCGATGACGTGAAGCTGCTGGAAAGTGTCGTTGGACAGCAGGAGGTCGCGCGCGAGCGGCGGCAGCTGTGACGCCGCGATCCAGGGCCGTGCGCGCGCATCGGTCAGGTTGAAATGCAGCCAGAGCCGGCCGTCATGGCTGAACTCGATCGGCTGGTCGATCGGCAGCGCCTCGGCACTGCCGTCGCCGTGCAGCCGGAACGCCCAGACCAGTCCGGGAATGGCGGGCACGGAATCCGATATCGCGCTGACAAGCTTCGCCGGCTCAGCCATGGCCAACCCCAACCGTCAACAAATGCCCCGCTTCCGGAAGATGGCTGACGGCATCTTCCGGACCTCTCACGGGTACTCAATTACGGCTTTGTTACAGTTTGATGATGGCCGCCCTACTCCGCGGCCAGCCCCGTCGCGGCCACCGCCTCGGCCTCCTTGACGTAGTCGTGCACGACGCGGCCGAACGGCAGCGTAAGATCGGCGATGTAGTGGTGCGCGCCCAGGCAGCGGCGAACCGGGAAATCCGCGACCGGCGCGTTGACATGCGGCACCAGATGCAGCCGGCCGGGCCCCATCCAGGAGCCCTTCGGCACGATGTCGATGAGGTTGATCGCGACGAGCTGACAGACTTCGAGACGGCCGTCGACGCCCGGGATCATCTTCAGATTGATCTGCGTCTTCGACAGCGTCGCACGGGTGCGATCGCCGTTGCCGGCCATGCTCTCGTGCTTGTAGCCCATCGTGCCCATGGCGACGAGCTGGCCGGCATATTCCAGCGTGCCCGTCAGCGTGTCCTTGACGATCTCGAGCTTGGGATGGGCGTATTTCTTGGGAAAGCCCCAGATCTCGCGGCCCGCCGCGATCGGCGGATCATCATCCAGATACATCTGCGAGACGAAATTGACCTCCTCGCCGTTGAGGCGCGCCGGAATGACGAGGCCGGATTCGGTGTAGCTGCCGAAGCCGGAGGAGTCCGGCATCTTGATCCATTCGTAATGCACGATCGGCTGGTCGATCGGCTCCAGCGGCTCAGGCAGGCCGGCGCGGATCAGCTCCGGATCGGTCTCGTAGGTGATGACGAGGAATTCGCGGTTGACGAAGCGATAGGGCCCGGCCGGATAGCTCGGCCCCGCCGCCGGCATGGACGGAAGTCTCAGCACGTCTTCCCTGCGCATCCTGATCTCCTGTGTGTGATGCCCGCCCGGCGGCGTCAGGCCTGGACCGCAAATTGCTAGCCGCGGTCATTGACTACGATGTGAAGGATTTCCGTCAGGCGCACGACCTCCCGCCATTCCCGCTGCGGTCGGCCTGCATGCGGACGATGCATCGGCGCTGAAATTGTCATCACGCCGTCACTGCCGGACGCAATCGTTTGGTCCACGCTAGGAGGCACCCATGGACGCCCGCACGTCGCAACCGGCTCATCAGACGCATCAGCCTCCCGCACGGGGCTGGCGCCCCGAACGCTGCGACCGCGTCGCGCTGGTGCTGCAAGGTGGCGGCGCGCTCGGCGCCTACCAGGCCGGCGTCTACCAGGCGCTGCACGAGGCCGGCATCGAGCCCGACTGGGTCTGCGGTGTCTCGATCGGTGCAATCAATTCCGCCATCATCGCCGGCAACAAGCCGGAGAAGCGGCTGGAAGCGCTGCGCATCTTCTGGGAGCGCATCACCAATCGCAAGATCTGGCATTACACGCCCGACGGCGACATCTTCCGACAGTGGCGCAATCTCACCAGTGCGTGGATGACCTCGGCGATGGGCCAGCCCGGCTTCTTCACTCCGCACCAGGTCAATCCCTGGTTCAGCCCGGTCGGCGCGCGCACCGCCACCAGCTATTACGACACGATGCCGCTGAAGGAGAGCCTGCTGGAGCTCGTCGACTTCGACCTCATCAACGAGAAGAAGGTCCGTTTCGCGGTCGGCGCGGTCAACGTGCTCTCGGGCAACTTCATCTATTTCGACAATTCCCATGACGAGATCGAGCCGGAGCACATCATGGCCTCCGGCGCCCTGCCCCCGGCGCTGCCGATGGTGCGGATCGGCACCGATCATTTCTGGGACGGCGGCATCGTCTCCAACACGCCGCTCCAGCATCTGCTCGACCAGGAGGACGCCCTCAACTCGCTGGTGTTCCAGGTCGACCTGTTCAGCGCACGGGGCGTGCTGCCGCGCTCGATCCAGGACGTGATGGCCCGCCACAAGGACATCATGTATTCCTCGCGCACGCGCCACAACACCGACGTCTACCGCCGCACCCACAACCTCAAGGTTCTGCTCTACAAGGCGCTGGCGAAAATCCCGGACGAGCAACTCTCCGACGAGGATCGTAGCCTCAAGACGAGCCTGCGCAACATGCCCGAGATCGCGATCCTGCACCTGATCTACCAGCAGAAGGCCTATGAGGGCGACGCCAAGGACCACGAATTCTCGGGCACCTCGATGCGCGAGCACTGGACAAGCGGCTACGAGGACACCAAGCGCACGCTGAAGCGCCGCGACTGGATCAAGATGCCGGACGAAGGCATGGGCCTCGTGGTGCACGACGTGCACCGGGAGACGGAGAGCGCGTAAAGCACCCCGCGCGGGCTGCTCCAAACAAAAACTGCGAAAACAACCCCATGCACAGTAGCCGGCGCGTGGCGGATCAATGACTTACGTTTTACCGAAGTAAACTTGACTCGTCGGGCAAAACAGGAGCATGATGTCATCATTGCAAAATCGCACGATGCATCCGCTCCAGGCCGATCGCGCCACATGGTCAGACTACGCTGCATCCCCTAAATTGCGCGCGGAATGACGTTGGGAGGCTGGCTTGCGCGCCATCAGCGAAGCCGCTTACTTCTTCGGCAGCGACAGATTATTCCCTCCGCAGGAGCCTTCGGGGCGAGCTTGCGGAGCGAAGCGGCGTGCTCCGCCCGATCTGCTCCAGTCGTTGCTTGAAACGCCAGAACGGTCGTCGCGTCAGGTTGCCGTTCGCGTCGGCCGGATTGTTATGAAGTTCTAACCGCAAGACGATCAAGCAAATCGCAGGAGACACCATGTCCAAAGGAAAAGTGCTCGTTGTCGGCTCCAATGCCACCCGTATCGAAATCCAGGGCGGCGGCACCGGACCGACCGGCCAATACCTCAATGAAACCGTCGTGCCGGCGATGGCCGTGATCGATGCCGGCTACGAGGTGGTGCTGGCGACGCCGAACGGCAAGCAACCGTACATCGATCCGGCCTCCGATCATGCGGCCCATTTTGACGGCGACGAGAAGGCCTACCGGCGGGGACGCGACTTCTTCGACAAGGACCCGGCGATGACCAACGTCCATACGTTGCGCGCGATCGTGGACGGAGGACTGGATCAATACGCCGCCGTTTTTGTCCCCGGCGGGCAGGGCCCGGTCGTCGACCTCATGCAGGATCCCGAGCTCGGCAAGATTCTGCGATATTTCCACGAACGGAAGAAGATCACGGCGCTGCTCTGCCACGGACCGATCGCAACTCTGGCCGCCCTGCCCGACGCCAAGGCCTATCGCGCCGCCCTGATCGCCGGCGACAAGGCCAAGGTCGCGGAGCTGGGCAAGGGCTGGCAATATGCGGGATACAAGATGACGGTGTTCACGGCCTCGGAAGAGATACCGATCGAGGAGCAGTTCCTGCACGGCAAGATCTACTTCACCATGCCGGACGCGCTGGGAGCTGCGGGTGCCGAGGTCAGCCGAAGCGCCGTCGACTTCGAGCCTTACGTCGTCGAGGACCGCGAGCTGATCACCGGCCAGAATCCGCGGTCCGACCATCCCATCGCGGCAAAGCTGATCGCAGCGCTCGACCGCGCCACTGTGGCGGCGTAAGCGTTTACTCCAATGTCATCCGGCCCGGTGCGCAATTGCGCTCAGGGGAGGAAATCGGGACAGAAGCGTGCCTCAGCGGCATCCGGCTTCTTTCGGACCGCGTTCCGTGAAACTAACAGGTCTTCTGCTGCAAGTGCTGCACGCAGGTGCAGGTCTTCGCCGCCGGATATTTCACGTCGTAATAGGGAAAACTCGACGTGGCGGGGGTGTTCGTCGAGCAGCGGGGGAACAGGTAATAGCTGTCGGACAGCTTCACCGTGCCGGCGATCGTGAAGCCGAGGTTGGGCGCGTAGTCGTAGGACACCTCGCTCAGAATGAGCGAGATGTTGGCATTGCTGGTGCCGCCCGGCGCGGTAAAGGACGACAAGGTCATCTGCTGACCGGCGGCCCTCGCCCCCGACGTACTGGTCGACTTGCTCCATTGCACCGTCGCGTTGCCATTGCTGTCGGTCGAGACCTCGGAGACCGTGATCGTCATCAGCGAGGTGCTGCCGTTCTTGATGGGATAGGGAGCCATGATGGAGCTCGCCGCAGCGAGAATGCCGTCCATCTGGGTCGACGTGACGGCCGTGTTCTGCGAGATCATGTCGGCAACGCTGTGCGCAGTCGCGCTGACCTTGACGTTCATGGCGAGCCCGTTCCCGAGCTCGACGCCGCCGACATAGAGCACCAGCATGAACGGCGTCACGATGGCGAACTCCGTCGCTGCAACAGCGCGTACATCGGTCAACATCTGCCGAGCGCGAGACGACAGGGCGGAGATCATCAGGTAGCTCCTGGCTCGTTCTGGAACGCGGCGGACGACATGAGCAGCCGGTTGCCATTGCTAAGGTTCGAGAGATTGAAGCCGAGCGGCCCGAGCACGACCGGCCAGACATACATGACGCGGAGAACGACGATATCGCCGGAATCGCCCGGATTGTATTGCCAGCTGTTGGTCACATTGCCCGAGCCGTCGAAGGTCAGCGTGGGCGTCGCCGTGCTCGCGGAAGACCAGGACGTTGCGACCTGCATGTCGACCATCAGACCGCTGCAATTGAACAGGATCACGATCTGATCGCAGACCTTCTGCTTGAAAACCGCCTGGTTCATCTGCGCCGACTGAACCTGCCCCGTCATGACGAGACGCGCCGACTGGCGCACCACGGTTTCAAGCATCTGCTGGGCAAAGAAAACCAGAAACGTCTGGATGAGCGCGATGATGAGGGCGAGAAACGGCGCGGCAACGAGCGCGAATTCGACGGCCGTGGCTCCGCGGCTATCGCCGGCGAAGGCGGCGCAGCGGTTGCGGCGTCTTTTCGTTGTCGTGACCTGTCGGGTCATGGCGCCTTCCCTACTGCACGAGGCTGGCCGTGCTGGACGCAACCTTGATGAAGAGGTTGGTCAGCGCCGCGGAAATGTCGCCACCTGTCTGCACGCTCGCATACAGACCGGGCGATGCGCACGATTGCAGCCGTGTCGCGATCGTGCCGGTTGACGAGGATGGATTGTTGAACTGCGAGATGCGGCTCGTGTACCAGCTGTCGCTCAGCTGCAGATACTCGGTGTAGAGGACCGCGATGCGAATGCCGCGGTTCTTGATCGTCGTGCAGACCGTCGTGTCGAGCGGTTGCTGGCACCGCAAGGTCGTCGAGTTGGCTGTCGGAAGCGCATAGGTGGCATTGGGGTCGCAGGAGCCCCCCGTCTTCGGGATGAGCTTGTCCTCGACGCCGTCGGTGACGAGGAAGACCACTTCCTGCGGCGTATCGCCCGCCTGATTGGTGCCGGTGCCTGGCGCAGGCATCACGGTGTTGACGCCCGTGAGCCCGCCCGAGATATCCGTGCCGTAGTCGGTGGTGTAGGTGCAGTTGCCCTTGCTATCGACAATGGGGCAGTTCTGGTGGTCGACCGTCAGGAGCTGAATGTTGTTGATCTTCGTGGCGGCGGTGTCCGGCGTGGTCAGCACCTGAATCGTGTTGAGGGCGTAGTCGAAGGTGTAGATGGCGGCCTTGTAGGTCGTGTTGTTGAGCGCCGACATGCACTGCATGACGCCGCCCGTCACACCCGCCTGCGGGCACGTCCAGGGTCCCTTCAGCAATTGCGTAACGGCGTTGGTCACGAGATCGATGCGCAGCGTGATGTTGTTTGCGCGTGCGACGGTGAGATTGTCCTTGTTCGTCGAGCTGGCAGTTGCGTTGTTGGGACGCGCCTCATGGCAGGCGAACGAGCAATTCTTCGCGTAGCTGGGCTGGTTCTTCGTGGCCGCGATCATGTTGGTGATGTCGGCCTGCGTCGCGGCAAGCGCCATCGACGGCGAGTCGTCCAGCAGCAGGTAGAAATTCATGTTGGGCGCACTCGACGCCTTCGCCGTTGAGGAGCCAGAGACGTCCCAGGTCTGCTTGCCGAGAACGCTGGGGAAATTATTGACGGACTGCGCGGTGTACGAAACCGTGATGCTTCGTGCGAGGCCGGAATCCGTGACGGTGATGGTCGGCGTCGGCGTCGCCGTCAGACCGGGAAGATTCGCCTTCGCTGCAAAGACGGCTGCGGCGGTCGCCTGGACGACCGTCTTGTCGGTCTGGGTCAGCATCGCCGGCCGCACGGCTGCGATCGCGGCCGCGTCGGCGGCTGCGTTCAATTGCTCCCGCTTGCGGACGGCCTGCGTGTAGTCGAGCGTCATGCCCAGGAGAAAGACGATCGGCACCATCGTGAGGGCGAAGATAACGGCGATGTTGGCCTTCCGGTCTCTTGCGAAACGGAGCACTACCCGGCGGAGCATGACCTTCATCCTGATTGCCGTCGTGGCGGCAGAGAGCAATTCCTAAAGTCTTTTGATCGGGGCAACCGGTGGGATTACCGCTGCCGGTCAGCCCGCCAATCGCAGGCTGGAATATGGATATGGCCTTCTTAATCAACACTTACGGGCAATCCACAAACAGGGAGTGCAACGGAGTGGGATGTTCCATATCGAGAAGACATCATTAACGTCGGTTAAACGCGATCGCAGAGATTGAGGGGTAAGCGGCCTCAGGTGCGGTCGATACGGCCTCAACGCCGGCGCTGGCGGGTGCGTCCGGTGGGCTGCGCAGCGTCACCGCGCAGCAGGCACGTCGGTCTGGTTAAGGACGGCTATGGCACAGAGGCCAAGGCATCATGCCGTCATCGGGCATCTGCGCCATCGTCGTCTTCAACTTGCAGAATGGTGTCGGATAGCAGAGCGGCGGCCTTTTGAAGCGGCGCTATGAACCGGTCCAGTTCGGCGAAGCTCACGCGGGCCACCGGTACAGAGACGCCGAGGCAAGCGATCAACTCCCGATCCGGTGACAGAATGGGGACGGCGCACCCCACCACCCCCTTGACGTACTCTTCGTTTGTCTTGGCCCAGCCGCGTTGTCGCGTCTCCTCGAGAACCTTCATCAGAGCGTGGACATCGACGATCGTCGTTTCGGTGAACTTGGTCAGGGGTAGCGCGCGGCACAGCTTCGCCCGGATCCGCTGGGGCAGTCTGCTCATATAGATCTTTCCGGTCGACGTGCAGTGTAACGGCGCCGCTTCTCCCGGATTGAACTGGAGACCTTGCGGCTCCGAAACGCGAACGCTGTCGACATAGGCAACGACGTTGTCGCGCACGACGCCGATCTCACACTGTTCGCCGATTTCTCCCGCGACCGCCCGAAGCACCGCGTGCCGCCGCGCAGTGCGAAATGCAGCGCCGATGACGGTGGCGGACAGCGTGACGAGCTGGTTTCCCACAACGTACCGCTTGGTACCCAACGCCTTCTGAAGCAATCCGCGGTCTTCGAGGTTTCCGATCAACCTGTGTGCCGTTGGAAGCGGCAGCGAAAGAGCCTTTGCGATCTCCGCGGCCGAGACGGCTTTGCGTTGGTCGGCAACATGCCGAACGATCGCGAAAGCCCGATCCAACGGTCCTTCCTTCCCAATTCGCTTCGTCATTTCCCACCCGGCCAAAACTGGAAGTGAAATCAAGATCAACGCCGAATATTATCATTTTTCGGAATAAAACCTATTGAAATTCGACATAATAGATTGTCGAAATCCTGAAAGCTCATATTCTTGGCGTCACCGGCGATTGACCAGAAATTGTGCAGTGCGGTCTCGCCGTTCCGAAAATCGCGCTCCGCCGCTTGGCCGGGAGCCAAGTTCTGCCGGCGCGCTCAACAGGAGATGTGCATGTCTCGTCATTACGACGTGGACGCCGTGAGGAAGGAATTCCCCGCCGTCGAACGGATGGTCTATCTGGATTCCGGGTTTCAAACGCCGCTCGCGCGTCCCGTGAAGGCCGCAATCGAGCTTTTCCTGCGCGAGGGCTTCGAGACAGCCGGTCCGAAGAGCATCTGGCTCGATCGGGTCGAGCAGACCCGTGCCAAGGTCGCCCGCTTTCTCGGCGTGACGGCGGATCAGATTGCCTTCACGAAAAACACGTCGGAGAGCATGAACATTGCGGCAAACGCACTGCCGCTGCAGGCCGGCGACAACGTCCTGATGATCCACGGCGATCACCCGAACAACGCCTACGCGTTCCTCAATCTGCAACGGAAAGGCGTCGAGGTCCGCTTCATCCCGATGACGGAAGTCGTCGACGCCGACAGCTTTGCTCCCTTCATTGACGAAAGGACGCGTGCGATCTCGATGTCGCATGTGACTTTTCACGCCGGTCACCGCTTTGACATCGAGAGCGTCGGCGCGATGTGCGTCAGGAACAAGCTCCACTTCGTGGTGGACGTGATGCAGGCCATCGGAGTCGTGCCTGTTGACGCCAAGGCGATCGGCGCAAGCTTCATCGGCTCCGGCAGCCACAAGGGATTACTGGTTCCGCAAGGGCTCGGGCTGCTCTATTGGGACAAGACGCTCAAAGAGCTCGAGCCGACCTATCTGGCGGCTGCGAGCCTCGCCGAGATCCCGAGCGATCTCATCGCGCGTGCCGACAGGATGGCGCCCTCGCCGGCCGCCAGGCGCTTCGAGCTCGGCAACTTCAATCTGCCCGCAGTCCACGCCCTCGGTGCTTCGCTCGACATGATCGAGCAGATCGGGGTGCAGAACATCCAGAACCACTGCTTCGATCTCGGCGATCACCTGATTGCGCGCCTGGACGAGCTGGGCGTCCGCCTCGTCGGTCCGCGCGAACGCAAGCATCGCGCTCCGCACATCTACGTCATCGCCCTGCCCGCGGCAGACTGGCTCGGCCATTTCGAGGAGAACGGCGTGCGCGTGTCGCCCGAACGAGATGGCATTCGCGTCTCGCTCGGCATGTTCAACACCGCCACCGACATCGATCGGCTGATCGACGTCATCCGCCGGCGAGGGCTCGGACGCCCGTCCGTCGCAGCTTGAATCTGACAAACGATGGGAAGGCAAGAACCATGAAGACGCTCGTTCAGCTATTGGGACTTCTCCCGGCGCTCCTGGCTGTCAACGCAAGCCCGGCCGCGGCAGCCGACAGCCCGACGCTCGACAAGATCAAATCCAGCGGCTCGATCACGATCGGCTACCGTGAGGCTTCGATACCGTTCTCATACCTCGGGCCGGATCAGAAGCCGATCGGCTTCTCGCTCGATCTCTGCGCGGCGATCGTCGATCGCATCAAGGATGAGCTGAAGTTGCCCAGTCTGAAGGTCAACTACACGCCCGTGAACTCCTCGAACCGGATTCCCCTGATCCAGAGCGGGACTGTCGACATCGAATGCGGCGGCACAGCCAACGACAAGAAGCGGCAGGAACAGGTCTCGTTTTCGGTCGCAACGTTCGTCAGCCAGCCGCGCTGGCTCGTCAAGGCCGCCAGTGGCGTGAAGACCGCCGGCGACCTGAAAGGCAAGACGGTTGTCGCCACGCAAGGCTCCAACGCGGTAGGTTTCGCGCAGAGCGTCAACGTCAAGGAGCAGCTCGGCCTCAACATCGTCCAGGCCAAGGACCATGCGGAGTCCTTCCTGATGCTAAACACCGGCCGCGCCGTCGCCTTCATGGAGGACGATATCCTTCTCGCCGGGCTCAAGGCTGCGGCGCCGAATCCGGACGCGCTCCTGTTCCTTTCCGAGGGCTACGCGAAGATCTACTATGGGCTGATGTTCACCAAGGGCGACGCCGGCTTCAAGAAGCTCGTCGACGACGTTCTCTCCAAGCAGATGGCATCCGGCCAATTCGAGAAGACCTACGCGAAATGGTTCACCAGGCCGATCCCGCCCAAGGGTGAGAACCTCGCATTCCCGCTCACCGATGAGTTGATGGAGCGGATCGCACATCCCAGCGATGCCGTCGACTGATTGACGGAGCTGATCGTCCCGGAAGGTCATCCTCGTCCGCACCTGCAACCCGGAGGCTCGCGATGTTCGGAGTGCTTTTTGAACAGGCGGCAGACGGCCAGCGCTATATCGACTGGCTTCTGTCGGGTCTCGGTTGGACCCTGGCTCTGGCCTTCTTCGGCTGGTGGATCGCCTTCGGTATCGGCGTGTTCGTCGGCGTGGGCCGCACGGTCCAGAATCGTTTCGTCTCGATTCCGGCCCGGCTCTACGTCGAGATATTCCGAAACATCCCTGTCCTGGTGCAGATGTTCCTCTGGTACTTCGTTTTCCCGGAGGTGGTGCCGACCGCGCTCGGAAACGCCATCAAGCAGATGCCGCCGCCTTGGGCATCGTTCTTCCCGGCACTCCTTTGCCTCGGACTCTACACGGCGTCTCGGATAGCCGAGCAGGTCCGGGCCGGCATCGAAGCGCTTCCGAAGGGGCAGATTGAGGCCGCCAACGCTCTCGGCCTCAGCGGCCACCTCACCTATCGCTACGTCGTCGTGCCGCAGGCTCTGCGCCTGATCGTGCCGAGCCTCACCAGCGAGGTGATGGGAATATACAAGAACACCTCCGTCGCACTCACGATCGGCTTGATGGAGCTGACCGCACAGGCGCGCCAGATCAGCGAGGCAACGTTCCAGACATTCTCGGCATTCGGCGCGGCGACGATCATCTATCTTTGCCTGGCGCTGGTTGCGTATCAGATCATGACGCTCATCGACAAGGCCGTCAGGATTCCGGGTAGCGCCCCGGTGAAGCTCACTGCTGAACAGGATCTCGCCGCCGACATGCAGCAAGGCAGCGCTCTGCCTGGCGCCATGGAGACCGTGAAATGAATACCCTCGATTTCTCGATCGTCGCGCAGTCGTGGCCTTATCTCTGGTCGGGCCTGCTCTTCTCGCTTTCGCTCACGGCGGCCGCATTCGCCATCGGCATGGTGCTCGGAACCTGTCTTGCGCTGGTACAGCACTTCGAGGTCCCGGTGTTCGCGCAGATCGTCCGCGGTTACGTCGCGATCATCCGATCGATCCCGTTGATCCTCGTCCTCTTCTGGTTCTTCTTCCTGGTGCCGATCGTGCTTGGGCACCTGAGCGGCAACGGCCGCCCGATCCCGATCGGGGCGACCTACACGGCGTTCATCACCTTTGGCTTGTTTGAAGCCGCCTACTACTCCGAGATCATCCGCGTCGGACTGCGGGCCGTGAACAAGGGGCAGTTCGAGGCCTGCCAGGCGCTCGCGCTGTCGACCTACGACACCTACCGCCATGTCGTCCTGCCGCAAGTCCTTCGCGTGGCGAGCCCGATCATCCTGAGCCAGACGATCATCCTGTTTCAGGACACGTCTCTCGTTTACGTGCTGTCGTTGACGGATCTTCTGGGCGCGGCTTCCAAGCTCGCACAGCTCAATGGACGTCTCGTCGAGATGTACCTCGTCGTCGCGGTGGCCTACCTCGCCATCAGTTCGGTGGCCTCCCAGTGCGTCGCCACTCTTCGCAAGCGATATGGCCTTGCCACAGCACGATGATCATCGGGATACCAAACGGCCTCGTATTCGGGAGACGAACATGCCTCAAGCGACTGTCAGCAATGCCACGCAGCCCGGTGCAATCGTCCTCGTCGAGAACGTGATGAAGCGATTCGGCGCATTCAATGCGCTGAACGACGTCAATCTCAGGGTCGGCAAGGGCGAGAAGATCGTCCTGTGCGGTCCTTCGGGCTCCGGTAAGTCGACGCTCATCCGGTGCATCAACCATATCGAGAAACACGACGGCGGCAGGATCGTCGTCGACGGTGTCGAATTGAGCAACCGCATGGCCGACATCAACAGCGTGCGCTGCGAGGTCGGGATGGTCTTTCAGAGCTTCAACCTCTTTCCGCACCTCACGGTCGCCGAGAACTGCATGCTGGCTCCGATGAAGGTTCGCGGCATCTCGCAGGCGGAAGCGCGCGATCGCGCACTCGGCTTGCTGCGGAAGGTCCGCATCCAGGATCAGGCGGACAAGTATCCCGCGCAATTGTCGGGTGGCCAGCAGCAACGCGTCGCCATCGCGCGGGCGCTGTGCATGCAGCCCAAGATCATGCTGTTCGACGAACCGACATCTGCTCTCGACCCCGAGATGGTCAAGGAAGTGCTGGACACCATGGTCGAGCTGGCGCGAGATGGAATGACGATGGTCTGCGTGACACACGAGATGGGATTCGCCCGCGAGGTCGCCGATCGGGTCGTCTTCATGGATCGCGGAAGCATCCTGGAGGAGGCGGATCCGGAGACATTCTTCCGGGCTCCGCGCACGGAACGGGCGAAGGGCTTCCTGAACCAGATCATCCACTAGGATCCCGCTCGGCCGAGACCAAGCGCCGTCGGTGACGGCAGCTGCTCGACGCGTTCGTCCACGGTCCCCCGCTTCGAGACATATTGCCATTAGACTCCCCGCCGCAAACGTGGAGAATACCCCCGCACGTTACGTGCGCAGTGCACACCAAGATGCGCCAGGGGAAACAAAATGCCGGCTGCCTTCCCGTCCTCCCTACCCACCATCCCGACCGCTCCTTTGACCGCCCGGATGCGCGGTGCGCTGCGCGCGATCGTCGGCGAGAAGGGCCTGATCGAGGACGAGCACGGCAAGCAGCCGTTCGTGACGGATTGGCGCGGATTGCTGGTTGGCGGCGCCGGCGCCGTCGTTCGTCCTGGCAGCACCGAGGAAGTCTCGAAAGTGGTCCGGCTTTGCCACGAGCACGGCGTCGCGATCGTGCCGCAGGGTGGCAACACCGGTCTGATGGGCGGGGCCACGCCCTGGCCGGCGCACACCGGTATCGTGCTGTCGCTCGGCCGCATGAACCGCGTGCTGGATGTCGATGCCGTCGGCTACGCGATGACGGTCGAGGCCGGCTGCGTTCTCCAGACGCTTCAGGAGACCGCAAGCCGTCACGACCGGTTCCTGCCACTCAGCCTTGGCGCCCAGGGCTCATGCATGATCGGCGGCAATCTCTCAACGAACGCCGGCGGCGTGCAGGTGCTCCGCTATGGCAATGCCCGCAATCTCGTCTTGGGGCTCGAAGTCGTGCTGGCCAACGGGGACGTCTGGGACGGACTGCGTGCGCTCAAGAAGGACAATACGGGCTACGACCTCAAGCACCTCTTCATGGGCGCCGAGGGAACGCTGGGCATCATCACGAAGGCCGTCCTCAAGCTATGGCCCGCGCCGAAGGACATCTGCACTGCGTGGCTGGCGATCCGCGATCCGCGCGCGGCGCTGGAGATCCTGTCCGAAGCCCATGCGGCATCAGGGGACAATGTCGGCTCCTGCGAGCTGATGAGCCGCAGCGCCATCGACATGGTGCTGCGCCATATTCCCGGCACCCAGGATCCTCTCAAGGCCGACACGCCATGGTACCTCCTGCTCGAATGGTCGTCCTCGCGGGCCCGACAGGACGGGACCGAGGGCATGACCGAGAAGCTGGAGCAGTTTCTCGCTGATCAGCTCGAGGCCGGCCGCGTGCTCGACGCGGCACTGGCGCAGACGGTCGGTCAATCGCGCAACATGTGGCGCATCCGGGAAAGCGTCGCCGAGGCCTCCCGCGCCGAAGGGCCGGGACTGAGCTACGACGTGTCGGTGGCCATCTCCAGGATTCCCGGGTTCATCGACCAGGGGCTCAAGGCCGTGCTCGACATTCTCCCGACCATTCGCCCCTATCCTTTGGGGCACATCGGCGACGGCAATCTGCATTTCTCGTTCATGGGCCCCAAAGGCATGGATCAGCAGACGCTGACCCAATATTCGTCCGCCATCACGCGGGCCGTGAACGATCTCATCACCTCGATGGGCGGCTCGATCTCGGCGGAGCACGGCATCGGCATCGACAAGCTCGACGAGCTCAGTCACTACCGCTCGAAGACCGAACTCGACATCATGCGCACCATCAAACGCGCGCTCGATCCGCAAAACATCATGAATCCGGGCAAGGTGCTGCGGCTGTGATCGACGCCGGATAGCCTCGTCTACAACGATGCCTGCCTTCGCGCGACCTCCACGCGGGCGCCGTAGTCGGACTGGCCAACGGAGAAGTGAAAAAGACTGAGAGCGTCTCCGGTCAGGACCGCGTCGCCGGACGTGAGATGATTGAGGCCAACCCAGCCATCGCGCATCCAGACCACCCCGGGCTTGACGTCGTCGGTGACGCAGGCCTTTGCCGCGAACTCGCCCCGCTGATTGTAAATCCTGATCGCATCCCCGTTGCTGAGCTGACGCGCCTCTGCATCCACCGGCGATATCCAGAGTTGCGGGGCGACATTGTGCTTTGCCAATGCCGGGAGAGCCTGGCCCTCGTCATAGAACGAATGAAAATGTGTCAGCGTCCTTCCGAAGCTCAGCGACAACGGATAGGGCGAAGCCTGGTCGCCGCCATGCACCGGAAGTGGCGGAAGCCCGAGCCTTTCCGCCTGCGGCGAGCAGAATTCGACCTTCCCGGACGGTGAATCGAATTTCCGATCCACATAGGCGACCGCGGGCACGTTAAGAGGCAAAAAGCCACCGGCAGCGCGCAGCGACGCAACAGTCGCATGGCCGGTTGTTGTGTCATTCAAGATGACATCGATCACCTCTTCGATCGACGCCCACGGAAAGAAGTCAGCAAGCCCGAGGGAGTGTGCCAAAGAACTCAGGATTTCATAGATCGGGCGCGTCTCTCCCTCCCGCTCCAGTGCACGCTCCATCAGATAGAGGTGCGTGTTCGTCACCTTAAATCCCAATTCCTCGAGCCAGGCGGTTCCAGGCAACAACACATCGGCGAAACGCCGCGCCGTTTCATTCATGAACAGATCGAGACCATGGGAGATTTCACCGGCGTCCGCGAAGGACGACAGCATGTTGGTCCCCAGCAGGAGCAAAACCTTGAGCTGCCCGTCGGACAAGGCCTTTGCGATGTCGGGCATTTGATTGGCAACATAATTGCCCGGCGCGCGTGCCACACCCGTATTCAGATTGCACATGGCCGCACTGTGGGCGCCATGACGTGGGCCGAGACCGCCGCCTGCAACCCCAAAATTGCCGGTCAACGCCGGCAGACAGCTGATCGCACGCGCCGCGTGCCAGCCGTTGGCACTCTTGTGCATGGAGCTGCCGCCGAGAAGGATCATGGCTGGTCGCGTGGACGCGTACGCTCTGGCGAACGACGCAATCTGGCCTTCCTCAAGACCGGTCTCGGCTGCTGCCCAGGCCGGCGTGAAGGGCAGAACGTGAGACGACAATTCCGCGAAGCCGACGGTATGCGCTTCGATAAACTCAGAGTCATGGAGCTTTTCAGTGACGATGACGTGCATGACGGCCAAAGCGAACGCAGCGTCCGATCCAGGGCGGATCAGGAAAACTTCATCCGATTGAGCCGCCGCTTCCGTTCTCCTTACATCGATCGTGATGACTTTTGCCCCGCGACGCCGAGCCGCGACGATATGACGGGCGGTATTGGGCTGACTCGAAATGTTCGCGCCCCAAAGCACGATCATGTTCGAGTTCTCAGCCATATCCTCCTTGGTATTGACCTTGAGCGCGCCCGTCAGACCCACTCCAAAACCGCCAAGCCCCCAACAGACCATTGCAGGATGCCAGTTCTGGCATCCATACATATGCGCGAAACGCTGCATCAACTGCACCGTCACGGCACTGCCCACGGTGAAGCCGCCATGTCCCGCCCATAGACCCACCGCCTCGGGTCCAGCCGACCGCATCCGCTTCGCCATGAAATCCAGCGCCTCGTCCCAGCTTACGCGGCGCCAGATGTCGGTGCGGCGATCGTCGCGAATCTGGGGGTAGAGCAGTCGCTTCGGATTGCCGAAGATCTCGCTGGACGCGCGCCCGCGAACGCAAAGAAACCCGGCACTGTCCGGATTATCCTTGTCTCCGCTCAGCGTCTTGAGCCGATCGCTCTCGACCTCAACCTGCATTCCGCAAAACGTCGGGTGGCAGTTCATCGGACACATGGTGCGGACGATCTTCGCATCGACAGCCGACATGAGCGAGCCCTCCCGGTCTCATTCCCGAGATGATCTTATCAGAGATGGGATAGGTCGGCAGCCCCAATGAGTTCCCCGTTCGCGCCGCTACGGCCGTATCGTCATGTTCTCCGGCGGACGCCGGTGACACACGACCAAGTCCGCTACGGCGCCTCCATCGCACTAACCCACGGCTTCATTCGCCGTTGTTATTCGACACGCCAGCGCTATTGTGCGCGGGCGGCGCAGCCGCGGCATTCATCCAATAATTCAGATTATGGGAGAATCGCATGAAATTCATTACAACCTGGAGTGTACCTCAAGGCACCTTCAATGCAGCCGTCAGCCGTTTTCTGGAAACCGGCGGAGCGCCACCCGAAGGCGTCAAGATGCTGGGCCGGTGGCATGGCATGAACGGACAGGGATTTGCGATCTCTGAATCGAGCGATCCAAAGGCGATGTATCGGTGGCTCGCACAGTGGGCTGACTTGCTCCCATTGACCGTCACACCCTGTCTGGAGGATGGCGACGCGGGCGAAGTGATGGCCTCGCTGCCCAAGCGCTAATCGTCAATCCTCATGTCGCTGCCGCTGAAGACCGGCGGCAGTGACATCCCCGGCAGGTCTAAAATGTCGATCTGTCCGGCGGAAGGCGTGGCCGTTCCCGTGGCGGCTTACAGCTAATGTGTTTGCGGGTATTTCGATAGGGCCGTCAGTGACGGCCGCGATTCCTTTAGCGCTCAGGTGGCGGGCGTGGAATCACCCATTGCTCAAGGCGATCGATTGATGCCTCCCGTTCATGCTGGCCCAGCCAAATCGTAAAGAGAACCAGCGCGGCGGCGAGAGCCCCGATGCCGAAATACAGGTTCCTCATGCGCGTTTGAATGCACAGCGCCGGAAATGGTTCCACGCATCACGACTTGCACCGCGCCGCTCCACGAGGAGCGAAGCGACGAAACAATCCAGACGGCCTCCGCGGGTGAAGTCTGGATTGCTTCGCGGAGCCCGTCATCGGGACTTCGCTTCGCGCGCCCCCGGTTGCTCGCCATGACCGCAACCTACGGCCTGATCGAAAAGTTCTCCGGCGGCCCCGCCTTCCGCAACGGCTCGGCCAGCCTCGCGAACTCGCACAGCAGCGACCTTGTCTTCCGGGGATCGATGATCTCCTCGACCCAGAATTTTTCGGCCGAGCGGAACGGCGAGCGCAGCTTGTTCAGCCGTTCCTGGATCTCGTTGAGCTTGCCCGCCTTGTCCTCGGCCGCATCGATGTCGGCGCGGTAGGCGGCTTCGATGCCGCCTTCGAGCGGGAGCGAGCCCCAATAGGCCGAGGGCCAAGCGTAGCGGATCGAGAAGCGGTCGGCCGGCTGATGCACCACGCCGGCGACGCCGAAGGCGTTGCGCAGGATCACGGTGCACCAGGGCACGGTGGTCTGGTTGACCGCGGCCATCGCGCGGACGCCGTGGCGGATGGTGGCCGCCTTCTCGGCATCGAGGCCGATCATGAAGCCCGGGCAGTCCATGAGATAGACGATCGGCAGGTGGAAGGTTTCGGCGAAGTCGACCCAGCGCACCACCTTCTGGCACGCATCCGCGGTCCACGAGCCGCCATAGTGAAAGCTGTCGCTCGCAAGCACCATCACCGCCCTGCCCTCGAGCCGGGCGAGACCGACGATGACAGGCTTGCCGAAATTCTTGGCGACCTCGAAGAACGAGCCCTTGTCGACGACCTGCTCGACGATCGGCCGCATCTTGTAGACCTGCTTGCGGCTGCGCGGCACCGCATTCATCAGCGCTTCTTCGGTGCGCTCCGGATTGTCGGTGCAGGGCAAGGTCGGCGGCAGCTCATAGACCGATGACGGCAGATAAGAGAGGAAACGTCGCGCGCAGGCGAACGCCTCTTCTTCCGTATCGACGGCGTGATCGACCGCGCCGGCGCGAGTCTGGATGTCGGCGCCGCCGAGCTCCTCCTTGGTGAGGTCCTGCCCCAGCGCCTTCACCACCGGCGGCCCCGCGACGAACATCGCGGACTTCCGGGTCATGATGGAATAGTGGCTGGCGGCAAGGCGCGCCGCGCCAAGGCCAGCGACCGAGCCGAGACCGAGCGCGACGACCGGCACGCGCGACAAATTCTCCGTCGTGAAGCGATACCAGCGCGTGCCGCCGATGCCGCCCGGCAGATTGGCTGCGCCCTTGGTCTCGATGGTCTTGACCGAGCCGCCGCCGCCGGAGCCCTCGATGATGCGGACGATGGGCAGCCGGAAATCATGCGCCATCTCCTCCGCCATCAACGGCTTGGCCGAGATCGACGCATCGGCCGAGCCGCCGCGGACGGTGAAATCGTCGCCGACCACGACGACCGTGCGGCCTTCGACGCGCGCGCGGCCGAACACACAGTTCGCCGGCGTCAATTTCTGCAGCTCGCCGCCGGAATCGTACTCACCGATGCCGGAGACGGCACCGATCTCGTGAAAGCTGCCGCTGTCGATCAGTCTGTCGATACGCTCCCGAACAGTCAGTCGGCCCTGGTCATGCTGACGCTTGACCTTGTCAACGCCGCCCATCTCCCGCGCGAAGGCTTCGCGCCGGGCGAGCTCGTCGAGTTCCGGCTTCCAGTTCATTCACTCCCTCCGAATTGATCGGCTTGTTATTGTTATGCACGGCCATTGCGACCGGTTTGCGCGAGAGGCGGTTGTTGAAGACATCACCTTCGGCGCCCTCCATCAGGCTGCCGAGCGAGCGGCCGAGCGCGAGCATCAGCGGCGCGACCTCGGCATGCAGGCGCTGCTCGTCATACATCGACGACAGAAGGCCGATCGTGATGACGACGAAGGTCTGGTACTGCGGCGACCAGATCGGCACCGCGAGCCCGTTGATGTGCGGGCTCCACAAACCGCAGGCCGTGACATAACCGCGCTCGAGCAACGACTGCCTGTTGGCCTCGATGCGGGGCCGCAGGATCTTTGCAGCTTCGGGCGCTTCCCGTTCCATGTCCGTAATGAAGGCATCGCCGACTTCAGGCGCTAGCGCCGCGGTGTAGGCCGCGCCCGCGGCCGTCGAGGCCATCGAGATGCGGCTGCCGGTGCCCTCATGCAGGCCGAGCGCAGTCGCCGAGCGCGC
This sequence comes from Bradyrhizobium sp. LA2.1, assembly GCF_040547725.1. Classification (NCBI taxonomy): domain Bacteria; kingdom Pseudomonadati; phylum Pseudomonadota; class Alphaproteobacteria; order Hyphomicrobiales; family Nitrobacteraceae; genus Bradyrhizobium; species Bradyrhizobium sp. LA2.1. The sequence goes on along the minus strand of NZ_JBEPQI010000002.1, from coordinate 187,091 downwards.
GAACTGGAGATAGACCAGATGGAATCGATCGGGAACGACGAAGCCGACAGTGCCTGGCAATTGCTCGGCGACTTCCTGGAGCCGCTGCCGGATCATGCTGCGCAGCTGCGCGCCCTTCATCATCGAGGCGCTCATCGCCACCGCGCTCGGACCGATGCGATATTTCTGGTCGCGCGGCAGGTACACGAGTTGCCCCATCCGCGTCAGCGTGTGCGTGAGCCGCGACACCGTCGAGCGCGGCAGGCCGCAGCGATTTGAAATCTCGAGATTGCCGAGTCGGGCCTCGTGGCCCTCGAAGCATCGCAACACGTCGAACGCGCGCGACACCACCTGGATGACATCACCCTCGCCGGCATCGCCAGCGAGCGCACCTTGCCTGCTTAACCGCTCCGATCGTCGTCCCATGTTCCCTACCGTTCGTTCCGCTCTGCGGAATTAAATTCCACTTGCAGACGACGCTACCTCAGGCATTTTGCGACGACAACAAAAAGGCGATGGCATGCCAGAAATTAAGATCGTCACGGAGGTCGCGGGTCGCATCTGCGCAACTCCCGTGCAAGTTGGAGGAACCGTTGCGGATGGCGATGACGTTGTAGTCGTCGAAGCTATGAAGATGGAGATACCTGTGCCCTCGCCCGCGAGCGGCACGATCAAATCGCTGCTCGTCAAGCTCGACGACGTCGTCGCCGAAGGACAGGCGATCGCGATCGTCGCGAACTGACTGCATTATCCGTGGCTTCCGCGACAATCTGTCTGCCTCATCGCCGCGTTCGCGGTACGGCGTTGCCATCGCCTGATCGCGATGACATGATCCGTTTCAAACAAAAAACTGTTTCAAACAAAGAATGAAACTCTTCGCGGCAAACGCGAGGATCATTGGAGGGAAACATGCTTCGTGGGCTGACCATGCTCGCGCCTGCCTTGGTTGCGGGCATTTCTTTTGCGTCTACAAGCTATGCAATCGCCGAAGACATCAAGCTGCCGGCGACATTGACGTTCACCGCCTATGACACCGGCACCGCCGGCTTCAACATCGCGGTCGGCGTCGGCAAGATGATGAAGGACAAATACGGCACCGATGTGCGCGTGCTGCCCGCAGGCAACGACGTCGCGCGGCTTGCACCATTGCGCGCCAAGCGTGCGGCGTCATCGGCGATGGGATCCGGTACCTATTTCGCGCAGGAAGGCGTGTTCGAGTTCGGCTCGAAGGAATGGGGCCCGCAGCCGCTCCAGATCATGCTCTCGAGCGTCGATTGCAATTGCGGTTCGCTTGGGGTCGCAGCCGATAGCGGCGTGAAAGATCTGAAAGACCTGAAAGGCAAGCGCGTCGGATTCGTGGTCGGCTCGCCCGCGCTGAACCAGAACTCGCTCGCGGTGCTCGCCTTCGCAGGCCTGACGCAGAAGGACGTCAAGGTCGTCGAGTTCGCGAGCTACGGCGCGATGTGGAAAGGCCTGATCAACAACGACACCGACGCCGCCTTCGGCACCACCATCACCGGCCCTGCCAAGGAAGCCGAGACCTCGCCGCGCGGCCTGGTCTGGCCGCCACTTCCCGCCAAGGACAAGGAAGGCTGGGCGCGGATGCAGAAGGTCGGCTCGTTCTTCTTCCCGCAGACCGCGACCTGCGGTGCCGGCATCACGCCGGACAAGCCGATCGAACTCGGCAACTACCCCTACCCGATCTTCGTCACCTACGCCTCGCAAGCCCCCGACCAGGTCTATGCGATGACCAAGGCGATGATCGTCAGCTACGACGCCTACAAGGATTCCGCACCCGGCGCCGGCGGGCTCGCTGCCGACCGGCAGACCAAGAACTGGGTGGTCCCCGTGCATCCCGGTGCAGTGAAAGCCTTGAAAGAAGCCGGGCAATGGTCCGATGCGCAGGACGCGCACAACAACAAGCTGTTCAAGCGGCAGGAAGTGCTCGGCGCCGCCTGGGCGGACTACGGCAAGTCCAATCCACCGTCGGACGAAAAGGCCTTCCTCGAGGGCTGGATGAAGGCGCGCGCCACGGCGCTGGCCAAGGCCGACATGCCGAACGGGTTTGACTGACCGTCAAGCTGCCTGCCGCAGAACTGTTTGAGGAGAGCGCCGATGTCAGAGACTGCGGCAGCGCCGGCGACGAAGGTTGAGTTCGCAGATCCGCATCTCGGCGCCGCCGCCGATCTGCAGGAAGCCGAAGTCACGCGCGTCCGCACATTGAAGGGCGCGTGGCGCTGGGTGCTGATGGCGGCCACCGCGGCCACCATTCTGTTGTGTGTGAACCAGCAATTCTCGCTGCGCTTCTTCATCGACTACACCCAGCTCAACACCGAATATTTCTACCTGTTGATCGCGTTGATGCTCCCATTCACCTTCCTGATCTTTCCGGGATCGGAGAAGGCGCCGCTCGACCGCATTCCCTGGTATGACCTGCTCCTGTTCGCCGCGACCTTCGGCTCGGCGATCTGGCTGATGCTCAACATCCGCAAGGCCGCGCAATTCGGCTGGGAGTTCGATGGCGCGCCTAGCAGCGTCATCGCCGCCGGGCTGGTGATGTGGTTCGTGCTGATGGAGGCGCTGCGGCGCACCGGCGGCTGGAGCCTGCTGCTCAGCGTGCTGCCCTTCACGCTCTATCCGCTGTTTGCGGACTCTTCCTGGCTCGGCCCGTTCCGCGGCACGCAATCGACGCTGCAGCAGACCACGTCCTATCACATGCTCTCCGGTGAGAGCCTGCTCGGGATTCCGATCCAGGCCTTCGCCGACACCGTGATCGGCTTCCTCGTCTTCGGCACCGCGCTGATGATGACGGGCGCGGGCAAATTCTTCATCAACATCGCCTTCGCGATGTGCGGCACCTTCCGCGGCGGCGCGGCAAAAGTCTGTGTGTTCGCCTCCGGCCTGCTCGGCACCGTCGGCGGCAGCATCGTCTCCAACGTTCTGACCGCCGGAACGATGACGATCCCCGCAATGAAAAAGACCGGCTTCACGCCGTCCTATTCCGGCGCGATCGAGGCCTGCGCCTCGACCGGCGCCGTGCTGGCGCCGCCGGTGCTGGGCGCCACCGCCTTCGTGATGGCGCAGTTCATGAACACCGGCTATGCCGACGTCGCGCTCGCCGCGACCATTCCCTCGATCCTCTATTATGTCGGCCTATTCGCGCAGGTCGACGCTTATGCCGCGCGCCACAAGCTGAAGGGCCTGCCGCGCGCCGAGCTGCCTCGCTTCTGGGACGCGTTCAAAGAGGGCTGGTATTATCTCTTCGTGATCGTCGTGCTCGTGGTGATGCTGCTGTACTTCAAGCGCGAGAGCCACGCGCCGTTCTATGCCTCCGTGCTGCTCGTGATCCTGCATCAATGGTCCGGGCCGGCGCGCTGGAAACACGGCAATACGCTGGTGCTCGCCGGCTCGATCGCGGCAACGGCTGCGATGTTCTGGTTCGGCGTGCTCAACGCCGCGCTGTGGGGCATGTGCCTGCTGGCCGCGCTGAACGAATTCTTCCCCGGCAAGAACTGGGGCGGCGCGCGCTGGCTGCATTTCCTCGAACTCAACGGCAAGACCTTCGTCGAGCTGATCGCGATCCTCGCCGGTTGTGGCCTCTTGATCGGCGCCTTCTCGCTCACCGGCGTGATCTCGAGCCTCGCTAACGACCTGCTCAGCATCGCCGGGGGCGATGCCTTCCTGCTGCTGATCATGTGCGCGATCACCAGCCTGATCCTCGGTCTTGGGCTGACCACGACCTCCTGCTACATCTTCCTGGCCATTCTGGTGGCGCCGGCGCTGGAGAAGCTCGGGCTGAACAAGATGGCCGTGCACATGTTCATCTTCTACTGGGGCATGCTGTCCTCGATCACACCCCCGGTCGCGATCGCCTCCTTCGCGGCGGCCGGCATTGCCGGTGCGCCCGCGATGAAGACGGGCTGGGAGAGCATGTGGGTCGGCAGCATCATCTATTTCATCCCGTTCTTCTTCGTGCTCAATCCGGCGCTGCTGCTTCAGGGCAGCAACCCGTATCTGGAGGCATTCGGGCTGACCGGACTTGCCTGCTTCGGCATCGTCTTCATCTGCGGCGGCATCCAGGGCTATCAAGCCTATGTCGGCGACCTTCGCGGCGCGGGCTTGATGGAGTGGCCTTTGCGGGTGCTGCTGGTGATCGGCGGCTTTGTCGTGGCCACCCCGGGCGGCGGGATCATGCCGCTGTCGCAGATGCAGGTCACGCTGCTGGGCCTCGCGATCCTCGTGCCCACGGTTTTGATCGCCCTGCTGCTGGTCCGGCGGCAGGCCGTGGTGCCGGACGGGTTGCGCGTGCCCTGATTGCGTTGCACAAAGACAGGCGATGACAACCCACTCGCCTGCCGCCTCCGCCTGGACCCGCTCGAAGCCGCCCTTGCTGCGGTTTCTGGGCAATTGTCTCAACGAATTCTCGGCCGAGACCTCCGGCGCCGTCGCCGATTACATCCCCGAGCTGAGCAAGGCCGACCCTGCCCATTTTGGCATCAGCCTCGCGACCCTGGACGGCCACGTCTACGAGGTCGGCGACAGCCGGGTGCCCTTCACCATCCAGTCGATGTCAAAGCCGTTCGTGTTCGCGCTGGCGCTGGACCTCCTGGGCGCCGGCCGCGTCGAGAGCGCGATCGGCGTCGAGCCCTCGGGCGATCCCTTCAACTCGATCCGGCTCAATTCCGAGAATCATCCATTCAACCCGATGGTCAATGCCGGCGCGATCGCCTGCACCGGGCTGATCTATGACAGCAAGGGCCCGGACGCCTTCGAGCAGATCCGGCTTGCGCTCAGCCGTTTTGCGGGGCGCGATCTCGCCGTGGACGAGGCCGTTTACAGCTCGGAGAGCCAGACCGGCGACCGCAACCGCGCCATCGGCTATCTCCTCAAGACCAATGCGGTGATCTCGGACAATGTCGCGGGCGTGCTCGACGTCTATTTCCGGCAATGCGCGGTGCTGGTCACGGCGCGCGACATCGCGGTGATGGCGGCGACGCTCGCCAATCGCGGCGTCAATCCGGTCACGGGCGAGCAGGTGCTGACGCCCTACGCGATCTCGCGCACGCTGTCGGTGATGACGTCGTCGGGGATGTACGACTACGCCGGCGAGTGGATCTACCGGATCGGCATCCCCGCCAAGAGCGGCGTCGGCGGCGGCATCCTCGCGGCCCTTCCTGCCCGGCTCGGGCTCGGCAGCTATTCGCCGAGGCTCGACAAGCATGGCAACAGCGTGCGCGGCATCAAGGTCTGCGAGGCGCTGTCCTCGCATTACGACCTGCACATGCTCAACCGCAGCGACGACGCGCGCAACGCCGTCATCGCCGATTACGACATCGGCAAGAGCCCGTCGCGGCGCGTGCGCCGGCCGCAGGAGCGCGAGATTCTGGCCGGGCACGAGCAGGAGGTGCGGGTCATCGAGCTGGTCGGTACGCTGTCGCTGTCGGCGGTCGACTATGTCTCGCGCCGGCTGGCCGGACAGCCGCGGCCGCAAATCGTGATCTTCGATCTCCACCGCGTCACCTCCACCACCCGCGCCGGGGCGCGGCTCGTTGCCGAGGCGTTCGAGGAGCTGGCGGCGCTGAACGTGACCGTCGTACTGTCGGGGGTCAGGCGTGCGTCGAAGGAATGGGACAGCCTGCGGGAATGGACGGCGGAGCTGAAGAACGTCCGCGACTTCTATTTGCTCGACACCGCGATCGAATGGGCGGAAGACCAGATCGTCTACCGCTATGGCGGCTCGATCGATTTCCACGAGACCACCGAGCTTGCCGAACAGCCGCTGCTATCAGGCATGAGCGAGGAAGAGCTGACCGGCCTCGCCTCGATCTGCACGATCCGGACCTTTCCATCCGGGGCAAAGATCATCACGACCGGCGACCCCGCCGATTTCCTGTTCTTCCTGCGTAGCGGCGCCGTGCATGTCACCCTGCCCGACGGCGTGCGGCTGGCGACGCTGACCGCCGGCATGGCCTTCGGCGAGATGGCGCTGCTGGAGCCGACGCGTTCGGCCGATGTTTTCGCGGACATGGCAGCGACCGCATTCGAGGTGCCGCTGAAGGATTTCGAGCGCTTCCGCAAGCAGCACCCGCGCGCTTCCGAGCGCATCATGCGCAATTTGGCGCAGCTGCTCGCCGACCGCCTGATCGTCGCCAATGCCAAGGTCGACATTCTGACGTCGACGTGAGCGCGCTGATCCGGGTCAGCGGCTCGCGGCTTCGCTCAGTCGCCGCTTGATCTTGGCCGCGCTCGCCTTGAGCAATTCGGACGGCTGCTGGCCGGTCGCGGCGCACAGGCAGGCCCAGTAATAGATGACATCGCCGAGCTCATCGACGAGGCCCGCCTTGTCGAGCCAGTCATCGCGCAGCAGCTTCTTGATGTGGTCGGCCACCTCGCCGGATTCGCCGGCGAGGCCGAGCCCGAGATAGGACAGCCGCTCGTTGGACGGATGCTCATCGACTTTCGCAATGCTCGCGGCCCAGACCGCGTATTCATCGATCGTCATCGGCAGACCTCGCCACAGTTTTTGGATTAGCCCACCACTTCCGTGACGGGCTGGAGATCGATTTCAAAAGTCTCCAGAAATTTCGACGTCATGATGTAGAAGCCGACCGAAAGCTGGAGTTCGACCAGCGCGGCCGGTGTCAGCTTCGATGCGATCGCCTTGAACGTCGCATCCGTCGGCTTCTTCAGCTTCACGATCTCGTCGGTGAAGGCGAGCGCGGCGCGCTGCACCTCATTGAAGCAGGTCGCGGCCTGCCAATTCTCCAGCGTTTCGTTCTGCTCGTCGGTGACGCCGACATTCTTGCCGATGCGCTTGTGCGCGACGATCTCATACGGCGCCTCGCACAAAATGCCGGTGCGGGTGATCGCTAGCTCACGCACGATGGGATCGAGCTCGCCCTTGTGGCGGATGGCTCCGCCGAGCCGGCAATACTGCTCAAAGTAGCTCGGCGAGTGCGCCATCATGCGGAAGATGTTGGCGTTGCGGTTCTTGTCGAGAATTTCGCGGGTGCGGTCGGACGCCTTGAACGGGTCGCTGTAGTTGATACGGGCCATCAGTCACCTTGGGTCTTGGTCTTGTTGTCGTTTTTTCGAGCAGAGGTCCCAAGAGTATTCTCGCACCGGCCCAAGAGCAACATCGTCGCGTGAGGTCATCCCCCTTGTGCGGGGGCCTTCGGCACCGGGAATGGCGTCGAATCGGCGAAGCGCCTGACGATGTTGGTCACCAGCAGGGCTGCCACGTTGTTGTAGCCGTCGACCGGCAACGCGCCGATGAAATTCATCGAGCCGACGGAGAACACCGCACCGCCATTCGGGGTCTCGAAAAAGGTCAGGTCGGAGCGGATGATGTCCTCGCGCGATGCCGGCCAGGTATGGTCGTAGCGCTCTTCGTTGACGGGCTGATAGGTCGGATCAGTGAGGACTGCGCGGCCGACGATGATCGCATGATGCGGGGTGCCAAGGCGCGTGTCCGCCCGATCCAGTTCGTGACCCGCCGCGCCGCCGCCCATGAAGCCGCGCTCGCCAAGCTTGGCACCGGGCTTCGCCAGATCCTCGATCCCCTCGCGCATGAAGGCGACGCGGGAATCGAGAATGCCGTCGAGGAAGGTGTAGGGGAAACCCATATACTCCCCTTGCGTGCTGAAGCCGACGCCGACCAGCGCCTGCGGCGGGCGGCCGAGCCGCCGCCAGAGGCCGCCATAGGACCCGTCGAACGCGTGATAGCTCTCGCCGGGCAGCGTTTCCCAGAGCCGGATGCCGCCCTCGGCGCGGCGCAGCTCGAAAGCCCAGGTGCCTGTCGCATGCGGCACCACTTTCCAGTAGAAGCCGTTGCCGCCGAGATACATGAAGCGGCCGCCATTGCCGAGATAGGCGCCGAGCGCGTCGAGCGTCTCATGGGTGTGATATTCCGGATGCTGCCCGGTCAGAACCACAGAATATTTCGACAGCAGATCGACGCCTTCGGCATGGACGTCGTGATCGGTGATGACTTCGAAGTCGATACCCTTGCGGGTCAGCAGATCGGTGATGGCGCTGTCGGCGGAGATCCAGTAGAGGCCGGAACCGTAGTCGCTGGGATCGACCAGATGGATCTGGTTCACACGCTTGTCGATCAGCGGCCGGCGCATCGTCGACATCACCACGCCGCTGCCGTCAGAGTGGAAGTTGTAGGGCGAGACGCCGTACTCGGGATGACCGTCCGGCGCCTGCGCCAGCGCGCCCCAGGCCAGCGAGCGCTCCGTGATCAGGGCTTGCCTGCCCTTCTTCTGATACTGGCTGTAGACCGTGTAACTGAAGGTCGGCGCGAGAAAAGCCACCTTGGCCTGCGATCCCGGTATCCGGGCGCGGACATAGAAGACGATGTTGTCGCGCGTGCCATCCTTTTCGAGATGCAGTGCGTAGACATCGCTCTTCCAGTCCTCCGGCACGGTGAAGGTCAGCGACGGCTGCCAGCCGGAATCGCCGATATCGTCGTCGTGGAAATGGATCGCCCCCCAGAGCTTGGGTTCTTCTGTCCAGCGATGCGTCACGCCGCCGGTCCAGCGCGACCCCGTCATCGCGCGCGTCGGCAAATTTATGCAGGTGCCGTGCGCCTTGGCAGCGCCGATATCGGTCGCGGAGTCGGTCGGAATGCCGATGGAAAAGTCCCATTCGGCGATCGACGGAGCCGCCGTTCCAGAAGCCTGCACGGCGATGGTGCCGTCAAGGCCGGCGCTGCCATCGGTGATGCGCGGCCGCTCGATCTTGCCGTTGAAATGGTGGACTACGCCCCGGCCTGCGCGCTCCGCTGCAATCGCCGCCGCCCCCGTGCCGGCCAACGCGGCCTTTGGCGCACTCAGCGATTTCGTCGCGCGCTCGTCGCGATCGAGCCTGATCTTGCGCGGTGCCTGTGCGATCGCCAACGATCCGGTTGCCGGGTCGAACACGCACGCGATGTCGTGCCACGCCCGCTCGGTGAGCGCGACGCCGGTCTCGACCTCGATGGTGCCCTCGCCGGTCACGAGCCGGACGAAAGCGCCCGCCTTGCCGACGCCGAGCGTCATTGAGCCGCCTGCGCCGGCCCAATTCAGCACGGCCTGCTGGCCCGCGGCGAGCAAGGTCGGCCAGACAGTCGCGGCAAAGGCGATCGGGCCCGCCGGCAGCGTCAGCGCCGATACATCGACCCATGAGCCCTTGGCGATGGTCTGCTCGATGCCATCGTGCTGGCCTTCCAGGTCCCACTTGACCGGAATCTCGCGATAGCCTGGTCCCCTGGGATTCGGGTCGCCACAGATGATGCGGGCGATCCGCGCCGAATAGCGGCCGCCGCCCTTGACCGCAATCATGAAGTTGATGTCGTCGCCGGAGCGCACGCTCCAGCGGTCCGCATAACCGGTGATCGGAAGCATCGAAAATCCCTCTTCAGGCGCCGCGCACGTTCCAGAACAACGGCAGGCCCTTGAGCATGCCCGTCAGGCTCTTCTTGTAAGCCGTCGGCTGATAGAAGACACCAAGCGGAACATAGGGAACATCGATGAAGCACTGCTGCTGCATCTCGACGCCAATCTTCGTCTGCGTGGCGGCATCGGGCGCGGCGAACCAGGCATCCCGGAGCTGCTCCAGCTTCTCGCTCTTTGCCCAGCCGAAGGTCGCCTTGTCACCGCTGCCGCGGATGAAGTTATGCGCCGAGGGGTTCAGCTGCGTGACGCCCGCAGAGTAAGTGCAGAAGGCGCTATATCCGCCCTTGTCCGGTGTCTCGCGGTTGCCCATGCGCCGCAGCATCGAGCCCCAGTCCATCGCCGCGTAGTCGACATTGAAACCGAGCTTGCGGAACAGATCGGCTGCGACTTCGCTCATCTGCCCGATGACAGGGAAATCGCCCGGCGCCATCAGCAGCACTTTCTCGCCTTTGTAGCCGGCGTCCTTGATGGCTTTGGCCGCCGCGGCGATATCCCGGGGGCCGTTCAGCGCGTCCATGCCGGCATCGTTCGCCATGATGCCGCCGGGCGCGAAGAAGCCGACCCTGTCGCGCCAGAGACTGGTGTCGTCGCCCGCAACCGCGGACATGAATTCCTTCTGGCTGATGGCGGAGAGCACCGCGCGGCGGATGGCCGGGTTGTCGAACGGCGGCTGCGTATGGTTGAAGCGCAGCACGCCGACATTGCCGATGGGGTCGAGCAGTTCGACGGTCAGCGTCTTGTTGCCCTTCAGCTTCGGCAACAGGTCGACGATGGGCTGATCCCACCAGTCGATCTCGCCCTGCTGAAGCGCAGCCGCGGCCGTCGCGGGGTCCGGGATGACCTGCCACTCGACCCGGTCGAAATGCGCGATCTTCGGACCGGCGAGCAGGCTCGGCGTCCCCTCGGGGCGCGGCACATAGCCATCGAAACGCGTATACACCAGGCGCGCGCCGGGCACGTGCTGATCGGCCTGGAATTTGAACGGACCGGAACCGATCAGCTCCTTGACCGGCGTGACGCTATCGGTCTGCGCAAGACGTTCCGGCATGATGAAGGCGATGATGGCACCGACCTTGCCGAGCGCTTCCGGCAACAGCGGAAACGGTGACTTCAGACGCCAGCGCACGGTCTTGTCATCAGGCGCCGAGAGTTCGTCCACCAAATTGAAGAGCGAATTGCCGAAGGCATCGCGCGCGGCCCAACGTTTCAGGCTCGCCACCACATCGCGCCCGCGTACGGGCTCTCCGTCGTGGAATTTCAAGCCGTCGCGCAACGTCATCATCCAGAGCTTGCCGTCGTTCTCGACGGTATGGCCGGCGACCATCTGCGGCTGAACCTGGAATTTCTCATCCACGCCGTAGAGCGTGTCCCAGATCAGAAAGCCGTGGTTGCGGTTGACGAGGCCGGTCGTGATCATCGGATCGAGGATGGCCGCATCGGCCTGCGGCACGAAGCGCAGCACGCGCGAACCTTGCGCGCGGGCCAGCCGCGGCATCGCAAGACTCGAGCCCAGGGCGACGCCGAGACCGGCGCCCAGTGTGGATCGGAGCAGGTCTCGACGGCGCATGCTATGGTCTCCTCAAGGGGTTACGCAGATGGACGTGTCTCGGCAAGCTTGGCCTCGGCGCTGAGCAAGGTCCGCGCGAACAGGTCGAGCGCCTCGTCAACTCCGGCTTCGTCGATGATCAGCGGCGGGCAGAACCCGATCGTGTCGCCCATCGCGCGGATGATCAGGCCATTCTCGATTGCGAGCGCATCGAACATCGCGCCGACCTTCAGCGCGGGATCGAAGGCCTGCCGCGTCGCGGGGTCCGCGACCAGCTCGACCCCGATCATCAGTCCCTCGCCCCTCACCTGGCCGACGATGCGCGAATCCCGCGCGATCTGCTCCAGTCCGGCGCGGAGCCTCGAGCCCATGCGGCGGACGTGCGGCACCACATCCATCTCGTGATATATCTTCAGCGTTTCGAGCGCGATCGCCGCGCCAACCGGGTGCCCGGAATTGGTGAAACCGTGGCCGAACAGCTCGCCGCCCTTGTTCATCTCGCTGAGCGCGTCCCGGATCGGACGGCCCAGCAACACGGCCGACATCGGGAAATAGGACGAGGTGATGCCCTTGGCGAGCGCCACCATGTCCGGCTTCATGCCGACCGTCTGGCAGCCGAACCAGTTGCCGGTGCGGCCGAAGCCGCAGACCACCTCGTCACCAAGCACCAGGATGTCGTGACGGCGCAGCACGGCCTCGATCTCAGCGAAATATCCCTTCGGCGGCACGACGATGCCGCCGCCGGCGTTGATCGGCTCGGCGATGAAGGCTGCGATCGTATCGGGTCCCTCGGCCATGATCATTGCTTCGAGATCGGCTGCGAGCCGGTCGACAAACGCCGCCTCGCTTTCGCCTGGTCTGGTGCCGCGATAGGCGTCCGGGCAATGCGTATGCAGGAAGCCATCGAGCGGAAGACCGAATTCGCGGTGCATGCGGGGCAGACCGCACATCGAAGCAGCAACGATCGTCGAGCCGTGGAACCCGCGATCGCGGGCGATGATCTTGCGCTTTCCGGGCTTGCCGCGAACCGCGTGATACACCCAGGCGAGCTTCACCATCGTCTCGGTGGCTTCCGAGCCTGACGTTGCGAAATATGCTTGAGCATCCGGGATCGGCGAGATCTCGACCAGCTTCTCGGCGAGGTCGATCGTGTTGTCCGGCGTCTTGTGATTGAAGCTGTGATAGAAGCCGAATTTGTCGTAGGCGGCCGCTGCTGCCGCTTTCAGGCGCGTCTCGGAAAAGCCGAGCGAGGTACACCAGAGCCCGGCCATCGCTTCCAGATAACGCTTGCCGTTCGCGTCAAAGACATGGACGCCCTCGCCGCGCGCCATGATCAGCGGTCCGATTTCTGCATGTCGCTGAGGGTTGGTCTGCGAGTGCAGATGGAACGCGATGTCACGCGCCTCGGCTGAATTCGGCTTGCTGTCGAACACGCGCGCAGCCTCCATCGTCCCACCGACAGAGTATTCCCAACCCCGGTCGCGCGAAACTGGTCAGTCCAAATTGGTCTGACCAGCTTGGCTTTCGAGCGGCAGCTTGTCAAACTCAAAAAAAGGACTGATGAGCACGAAGATGTTGCACGATCCCCCGTCCAAGCCTGAACGCAGCTTCGAGATCGTTGCCCGGCGCATTGCTGCGATGATCCAGGCGAGTTACCGGATCGGCCAGCGCCTGCCGGCAGAGCGCGATCTCGCGAAGACGTTTGGCGTGTCGAGGCCGACGGTGCGCGAGGCCATCCTGTCGCTGGCAATGGCCGGCATGCTGAAGGTGCGCAGTAACAGCGGCGTCTATGTGATCAGTCGTCAGGAGGCACCTGACGTGCACGTGCTCGAAGGTTTTGGGCCATTCGAGAACCTGGAGGCGCGCCAGCTGATCGAACCGCAGATCGCGGCGATCGCGGCGCAGCGCGGCTCCGAGGCCGCCTTCGCGCAGCTCGCCGAAGCGCTCGCGATGATGCGCTGGGAACATGCGCAGGGACGCGAGGCCGACACGTCGGACCACCGCTTCCACATGGTGCTGGCCGAGGCGACCGGGAACGGCGCGCTGGTTTCGATCAGCGACTCGCTGTGGCGCGCACAGACCGAGTCCGGCATCTGGCAGGAGATTCACAACCACATGCAGATGGAGGACTACCGGCCCATGTGGCGCAGGGATCACGAGGCCATCTTCGAAGCGGTTCAAGCGAGGAACCCACGCAAGGCGAGCCACGCCATGACGCGTCACCTCACCAACATCAGGGATGCGCTGATGGAGGCTTCGAAGGCCAAATCGATGGCCACAAAGAAACCCGCGAATTCTCGCGGGAAAATCCGATGATTTGTCGCGGTTGAAGAAAGTTGCCGCAAACCCTGTGCTGCGCTACCGCAACAGCAACATCATCGAGTCAAAATGCCGCCGCATTGCTGATCGACCTTGGCACAGTCGATATTCGCCGTGTGGGGACAAATCACGGTGAATACTCGCAAGGGGTGTTCCGAGTAAAAACAATTGACCGTCGGGTGCGCAGTGCGCGCAACGATGAGTCACGCCCAAGTCTAGGGAGAATAGGCATGAAGGAAGCCACCAAGGGGGCGGCCTCGGGAGCGCTCGCGCATATGCTGGCGGTGACGGCGATGCTAGTCATCGCCAGCATCTTGTTCTACGGGCGTTAGCGAAAGAGTTGCGTAGAGTGTTTTCGTCATTCCGGGGTGGCTCTCGCACAAGCCAGGCCCAGAATCCCGTTCCAGGCTCGGTCCCTCGGACCGCCCCCGAATGACGAATCCTACTATTTCCCTTTGCTGAAAAACGGCACGAGCTTGCCGGCGAACGTCGGGAAGCTCGCAGTGACCTCATCGCCGATAGCTAGATTCGTCTCGCCGTGCGCCATCATGCGAAATCCCTCGGCGCAATCGACCAGCAGGATGTTGTAGGGCACGTGCGCCCGGGTCTCGGGCGTGGCGGCGCGGCAGACCAGCGAGGTCGCGTAGACCCTGCCCTTGCCGCTCGCGCGCGCATCTCGCGGATCGGGCGCGCCGCAGGCCGCGCAGAAGGCGCGATGGAAATACTGCACATGGCCGCATGCGCCGCAGGTCTGAAAGGTGATGGCCTGCTCACCCTTGGTCCAGTCCGCGATTCGTTCGCTCATCGCACGCGCTCCAGAAACATGCTCACATGGGACGACAGCACGCCGCCGTCGCCGTGCAGCAGCGCGATCGATGCGTCGCGCACCTGGCGGCTAGCCGCCCGCCCCGTCATCTGCAAATGCGCCTCGACCAGATGCGCCATGGCGCCGCCGACGCCGCAATGGCCATAGCTGAGCAGGCCGCCATGGGTGTTGAGCGGCATCGCGCCGTCGCGGCTGAAATGACCTGATCGCACGCGCGCAGCCGCCTCGCCGCGGCCGGCGAGGCCGAGGTCTTCCAGCAGCATGGCGAGCGTGATCGTAAAGCTGTCGTAGATCGCGGCGTAGCGCACGTCGGAGATCGCAAGGCCGGTGGCCTCCTTGGCGCGGGCGATGGAGATTTCAGCACCGAGCTCGCTGAGTGCTGGCGCGGCCGTCACGTGCTGATGGGTATGCGCCTGGGCGCAGCCGCGGATGCGCACGCCGGCCTAGCCGGTCCGCTCACGGCTGATGACGAAGGCCGCGCCGCCGTCCGACACCGGGCAGCAGTCCAGCAGCTTGAGCGGCATTGCCACCGGCTTCGACGCCATGACATCGGCGACCGTGATGGGATCGTGGAATTGCGCGCCGGGATGGGTGCAGGCATGCGCGCGCATCAGCACCGCGAATTCGGCGAGGTCCTCTTCCGTCACGCCGTATTCGTGCATGTAGCGCGTGGCGACCAGGCCGTAATAGGCGGGAATGGTCGGGCCGAGCGGCACCTCGTAGTCGGGATGACCCACCTGCGCCAAAGCCTGGATCGAAGCGTCGCGGCTCTGCCCGGTGAGCCGGTTCTCGCCGGCGACGACGAGGACGTTGCGCGCGACGCCCGCCTCGACGAGGTGATGGGCCAGCATGGTCATAGCAAGGCCCGTCGCGCCGCCGACCTGCACGGCATGCGCGTAAGACGGGCGGATGCCAAAATGCTCGGCGAAGACGGTCGCCAGCATGATGTGCGGCGACACGGTGGAGTAGCCGCAGAGGATGCCGTCGATGTCCGAACGCTTCAGCCCGGCATCGTCGAGCGCGGCTTGCGCGGCCCGGCTCATCAGGTCGAGCGAGGATGAGCCTTCGTGCTTGCCGTAGGGCGTGAGGCCGACGCCGGTGATGAAGCTCATGGTGACTTTCGTGCTCCTGCGATCTGGTAGCGGCGCGCTACTGCAACACCATCTCTACCCGGCGGTTCCGCGCACGGCCCGTGTCGGTTACGTTGTTACCGAGCGGCGCATAGCTGGCGACGCCGGCCGCCGACAGCCGCTTCGGGTCAACCTTGTACGTCGTCGCCAGGGCATCCACGACCGTTTGCGCCCGTGCTTTCGACAGGGCCAGATTGGCGTCCAGCGCGCCCTGGTTGTCGGTGTGCCCGACAATATGGACCTTGAGAGATCCATCGGATTGGAGCAACTGTGCCATCTGGTCGAGTTGAGCTTTCGACTCCGGCTTGATGACGGATTTGCCCGTATCGAAGTACAGGCCGTACAGCGCCACCTTGCCCTCGGCCTGCAAGCCCTTCGTCAGGGCCTTCACGTCCACCACCACCTTGTCGGACTCCATCGCCTTGGCCTCGACGATCTCCACGATGGTGGCCACGTACTTGCCGGACAGCGCAACCGTTCCCGGCTTGGCCGTGACAATCGCGACATGCAGCATTGCACCGGATGCGTTCACGGTCCCGTACCAGTACCGTTCGGTCCCGGGCTCCTGCCATTGCTGGAGCAAGGTGATGGGGGTCCACCCTTCAAGCTGGGCCTTTGGCAGCGACGGATTAGCCAGAAGCCTGCGAAGCTGGCCGAAGTCGCGCGCCCCGCAGTCCTCGGCGCAGCTATCCTGCCTGGCCGCGCCAGCGCGCTCCAACGCCTGCTCGTAGTTGCGCTGAACTTCCAGCGCCGATTTGCCGGCCGGTGCAAGGTAGAACAAGCGAGTCACACGGCCCTCGACTTTCACGACCTCGCCATTCTGGCTCCCGCGCGGCATCCCGACCTGATCGAAGCCCTGGGCGTCCTGCGCCACCAGCCAGGAGCCGGCATAGCGACTGATCAGCGCGTGGTCGCGGGCATCGGGCGCATCGGCCGGCATCGCAGCACGAGCGACGGCAGGCGCGAGCACGATGCTGCACGCAATCATGAGCAGACGGGTGAAGACGATCATGAGAAGGTCCGTTTACGAGTTCGGGGAGCGACGGGAGCTTGATCCAGGCCCAGAGATCTTGTCCAACAATGGATACATTTTCACGACTGCGCCGCCGCAGAGCACGAATCGACATAGCCAATCCCTACTGGCCGGCAATAGCCCCGGTGACACCGTCGCGCACCATGGCGGCGATTTCGTCCGGGGAGTAGCCGACCTCGCGCAGAATCTCCGCGCCGTGCTCGTTCAGCCGCGGCGCGAGCCGCACCGGCTCCGCCTCGGTCTCTGACCAGGTCGCCGTCACCTTCATGCTGCGGATCGGGCCTTCGGTCGGATGGTTCACGACCGGGAAGAAGCCGGTGGCTTCCAGATGCTCGTCGTGCAGGATGGACGCGAGGTCGTGCATCGGCATCACAGGCACGTCGGCCTTGGTCAGCAAATCGATCCACTCGGCCGTGGTGCGGGTCTCGAAAATGCGCGCGAGCTCGGCATAGACGACGTCGATATTGGCGGCACGGCCGGCGAAGGTCGCGAATTTGGGATCGGCGCGCAGATCGTCGCGGCTCGTTGCCTTGAAGAAATTCTCCCACTGCTTGTCGTTGTAGACGATGACGCTGAGATAGCCGTCCGAGGTCTTGTAGGGCCGGCGGTCGCGCGAGAGGTGGCGGGCATAGCCGCCCTTGTCGAGCGGCGGCTCGTAGGTGAGCCCGCCCATGTGGTCGCCCATGACGAACCCGGCCATGGTCTCGAACATCGGGATGTCGACGCGCTGGCCGCGTCCGGTGCGATCCCGATGCACGAGGCTGGCGCAGATCGCGCCGACCGCAGTGAGACCGACGATGCGGTCGACCAGCGCGTTGGGCACGTAGCGCGGCACGCCGTCACCGGTCTGCGCCATCAAGGCGGGGAGCGCCGTCGCACCCTGGATCAAATCGTCATAGGCGGGCTTTGCTGCATAGGGCCCGTCCTGACCAAAGCCGAACACCCCGGCATAGACGAGGCGCGGGTTGATTGCGGCGACGACGTCGTAGCCGAGCTGAAGCCGCGCCATCGCCTGCGGGCGGACATTGTAGACGAGAACGTCAGCGTCCTTCAGCAGCCGCAGCACGGCCTCTCGGCCGGCGGGCTTCTTCAGATCGAGACAGATCGAGCGCTTGCTGCGGTTGGTGTTGAGGAACACCGGGCCCATGCCGGCATGGCGCATCGGACCGATCAGGCGGGTGACGTCGCCGTCGAGCGGTTCCACCTTGATCACGTCGGCACCGTAATCGCCGAGCATCTGGGTCGCATAGGGACCCATCAGCACGGTGGTCATATCCACGACCTTGATGCCCTTCAGCGGCCCCATCCGTTCGCTCCCGATTGCGTGGGCTCAACCTGGCCCTGCGATTTCGGTCCAGCTAAGGGCAGCGACGCCGCGCGCGCAAGGGCGGCCGGGGTATGGCCGCATGCGCAGGCCGATGCGGCCGCTATTTCTTCTGGCGGGATTCGCGGATCTTGATGAGACGGTCGAGCTCATCGTTCTGCTGGTTGATCCGGTCGGCGATCCGCGACTCGTTCTGCTCGCCGGAGGCGGCCGCGGCCTGCTCGATGAGCTGCCGGATATTGTCCTCGAGGATCGCGATACGATCGTTGAGTGCGTCTATCGACAGCGAGTCTTCGTAATCATTGCCCATGATGCATTCCCTGCCAATCAATGAAGAGCCGCAGGATGGGCAAAGCGTAGCGTGCCCACCATGATCTAGCGCAACAAAAAGGTGGGCACGGCGCAAACGCGCCTTTGCCCACCCTACGAGACCTTACTTCAGCGGCTCCAGCACGGAAACGTAATTCGCCACCGCTGCGCCGCCCATGTTGAAGATGCCGCCAAGCTTGGCGTTCTTGAGCTGCATGCCCTCGGGCGCCTGGCCAGCGAGCTGCATCGCGGTCATCACGTGCATGGAGACGCCGGTGGCGCCGATCGGGTGGCCCTTGGCCTTCAGGCCGCCGGACGGATTGACCGGCAGCTTGCCGTCCTTGAGGGTCCAGCCTTCCTTGATGGCGCGGGCACCCTGCCCCTTCGGCGTCAGGCCCATCGCTTCGTACTCGATCAGCTCGGCGACGGTGAAGCAGTCATGGGTCTCGACGAAGGAGAGATCGGTGAGCGCAACGCCCGCCTTCTCCAGCGCGCGCTGCCAGGCGACCGTGCAGCCCTCGAACTGGAGGATGTCGCGCTTGGACATCGGCAGGAAGTCCTGGGCGTGCGCGGTGGCGCGGAAGCCGATCGACTTGCTCATGCCCTTGGCGGTCTCGGCATCGGCCAGCACCAGCGCCGCGGCGCCGTCGGAGACCAGCGAGCAGTCGGTACGCTTCAGGGGACCCGCGACGTAGGGGTTCTTCTCGCTCTCGGCGCGGCAGAACTCGAAGCCAAAATCCTTGCGCATCTGGGCGAAGGGGTTGGCGACGCCGTTCTTGTGGTTCTTGGCCGCGATCAGCGCCAGCGCATCGGACTGGTCGCCGTATTTCTGGAAATAGGAGCTGGCGATCTTGCCGAACACGCCGGCGAAGCCGCCGACGGTGTCGCCGTCTTCCGGCAGATAGGACGCCTTGAGCAGGTTCTTGCCGATCTCCGGACCCGGGGTGCGGGTCATCTGCTCGACGCCGACGACGAGCACGATCCTGGCCGCGCCTGCGTCGATCGCACGCAGGCCCTGATGGACCGCGGCGGAGCCGGTGGCGCAGGCGTTCTCGACGCGGGTCGTCGGCTTGAAGCGCAGCTTCGGGTCGGCCTGGAGCACCAGCGAGGCGGTAAAATCCTGCGGCGAGAAACCGGCGTTGAAATGGCCGAGCACGATCTCATCGACGTCGGACGCGGAAATGCCGGCATCGGCCATCGCCTCATTGGCCACGCGGGTGACGAGGCTTTCGACGGTCTCGGTGTCGAACTTGCCGAACGGCGTATGCGCCCATCCGACGATGCTGGCGGTCATGGTCATCTCCCTGGGGTCTCTTACTGACCTAAGTCTTAGCCCACCAACCGCAAGACTTCACGTGGCTTTCAGGGCCTTGAGGGTGCGCTGGCAGATGGCAGTTATGCCGGCCCAGTTCCCGGCCTTGATCTCCGCCGTCGGGCATAGCCAGGAACCGCCGACCGCGACCACGTTGGGCTCGGCAAGCCAGGTTGCCGCATTGGCCTCGCCCACACCGCCGGTCGGGCAAAACCGCACGTTCGGGAACGGGCCGCCCAGCGCGCGCAGGCCCTTGATGCCGCCGGCCTGCTCGGCCGGGAAGAATTTTGCGACGTCGAGGCCGTAGGACAGCGCCAGCATCAGTTCGGACGCGGTGGCGATGCCTGGGGCAAACGGCAAGGAGCTGTCGGCGGCGACCTTCAGGAGATCGGGGGTCAGGCCCGGGCTGATGCCGAACGCGACGCCGAGCTTCTCGACGCGGACGAAATCGGCCGGTTTGAGGATCGTGCCGATGCCGACGACCGCCTCGGGCACCTCGGCCATCATCGCCCTCGCCGCCTCGATCGCGACGGGGGTGCGCATGGTCACCTCCAGCGTGCGGACGCCGCCGGCAACCAGCGCTTTCGCCAGCGGCACGGCATCCTGGATGCGCTCGATGGTGAGGACAGGAATGACGGTCGCGGCCTTGAACAGCGCGACGAGATGGTTCTGTTGGGCAGTCGTGGTCATCTTGGCTTTCGTTTCACTTGGTCGCTTGACGCGTGGTCGCCGGCCGGTGCCGCTTCTTCGGCGGCATGGCATAGCCCGGAATGATGGCGCCGGCATAGCAGATCACGAGGCTGGCGAGGCGGTGCCCGGCCTGGGCCGCCTCGACCGGATCGGAGCCGCCGAGCCGGGCCGCGATATAGGCCGCGGCAAAGCTGTCGCCCGCCGCTGTGGTGTCGACGACCGGGTTTGTCATGGGCTCGGCGCGGACTTCGCTGGTGCCGCCGGGAAAGCGCAACAGGCTGACGGGCTCGGCGAGACGGAACACCAGCTCGGGCGTGGGAATGCGCGCCATCAACTGCTCGTGGCTTTCGCCGGGATAGAGCGCGAGCAGATCCTCGGTCGAGGTCAGCACGATGTCGGCGGTCGCAAACGCCGTGGCAAAGACCTCGCGGGCGACATCGCGGTCCGGCCATCCCCGCGCGCGGAAATTGGTGTCGAACACGAAGCGGGTACCGAGCAGGCGCGCCCGCTTGATCGCCGCGAACAGGCGCTCGCGCCCGGCCGCATCGTAGATCGAGAGCGTAATCGCGGAGAGATAGACGATGTCGTAGCTCATCAGCGAGTTGAGCAGTTCGTCCGTCTCCGGCAGGCTCATCAATTGGCGCGCCGCCGCACTGTCGCGCCAGTGGAAGAACTGGCGCTCGCCCTTCGCATCCGTCTGGATCATGTAGAGGCCAGGCAGCTTGCCCGGCAGCCGGGAGACGCGGCGGGTCCCGACGCCCTCCGCATTCCAGGCCGCGATCATCTCGTCGCTCAGGGCATCATCGCCGAGCGCGGTGAGATAGTCGACCTTGACCTCGAGCCGCGCCAGATACACCGCCGTGTTGAGGGTGTCGCCACCGAAGCCGCGCGAATACAGGCCGCCGCCCTGGCCATGCCCGCTGGACTGTCCAGCGGACTGTCCACCCTGGGCCTGCCGGAGCTCGACCATGCATTCACCGATGCAAGCAACGCTCGCCATCGTCATATCCACGCTGTTCATCGGTTCGATCAGGCGACGAAGTTGCCGCCGAGCTCGTCTTCGATGTGAATGCGGATGATGTCGTCAAAAGTCTTTTCTTCGGTGGTGAAGCCGAGCTCGCGCGCCCGCTTCGCCTCGAAATTGCGCGGCCAGCCGCCGACGATGCCGACGATGAACGGATCCAGCTCGTGCTTGATGCGCGCGGCGACCTTATCGCCGGCCACCCGCTTGAGCGCAGCGATCTGTTCGCCGACGGTGGCCGAGAAGCCGGGCATCGTCAGGTTGCGGCGCGGGCCGACCTTGGCGAGATCCATGGTGCCGGCATGGAGCAGGAAGCCGACGGCGGAGCGCGGCGTGGCGTGCCAGTGGCGGACGTCCTCGGAGACCGGGAGCACCGCTTCCTTGCCGGCCAGCGGCTCGCGCAGGATGTTGGAGAAGAAGCCCGATGCCGCCTTGTTGGGCAGGCCGGGCCGAATGCAGATGGTCGGCAGACGAATGCCGATGCCGTCGAGGAAGCCACGGCGCGAATAGTCGGCGAGCAGCAATTCACCGATCGCCTTCTGGGTGCCGTAGCTGAGCAGCGGGGTGTGGAAGAACTCGTCGCCGATCGCATCCGGGAACGGCGCGCCGAACACCGCGATCGACGAGGTGAAGACCACGCGCGGCTTGTAGCCGCCGCCGACGAGTCTGACGGCATCGAGCAGCATCCGCGTGCCGTCGAGATTGATGCGGTAGCCCTTGTCGAAATCAAGTTCGGCTTCGCCGGAGACGATCGCGGCGAGATGGAAGATCACGTCGGGGCGGCCGGCGATCAGCTTTTCGGCAGCGCCCGGCACGGCGAAATCGCCTGACACGGTCTCGACGGGGAAACCAGCCTTTTCCGGCTTTTTGGGCTCGACCACGTCGTGCATGGTCAGCTTGGTGATGTCGCTCTTGCCGAGCCGGCCGTCGCGCAACAGCCGTTCACACAATTTACGGCCGACCATGCCGGCGGCGCCCAGAACCAGAATGTGCAAGAGCCTACTCCTTCTTATTGGCCGGAGCGCGCCGCTCCTGACACGTTCTCCTGGCACGCTCTCAAGGCAGGCCCCGCGATCATTCCTTCACGGCGCCGGTCATCGCCGACACATAGTACTCCACGAAGAAGGAATAAAGGATAACTACGGGGACCGAGCCGATCAGGGCCGCCGCCATCAGCGCGCCCCAATGGTAGACGTCGCCGCTGACAAGCTCGGTGATGGCGCCGACGGGAATCGTCTTGTTCTCCGACGAGGAGATGAAGGTCAGCGCGTAGATGAACTCATTCCAGGACAACGTGAAGGCGAAGATGCCGGCCGAGATTACCCCCGGGAGCGACAGCGGCAGCGTGATCTTGACCAGGATCTGGAGCCGCGTCGCACCGTCGATCAGCGCGCATTCCTCGAGCTCGTAGGGAATGGTGCGGAAATAGCCCATCAGGAGCCAGGTGCAGAACGGGATCAGGAAGGTCGGATAGGTCAGGATCAGCGCCAGATTGCCATCGAACAGGCCGAGCTGGAACACGATCGCCGCCAGCGGAATGAACAGGATCGAGGGCGGCACGAGATAGCCGAGGAAGATCGCTAGCCCCACATAGCGCGAGCCCTTGTAGCGGAGACGTTCGATCGCATAGGCGGCGCAGACGCTGGCGAACAGCGAGATGAAGGTGGAGGACACCGAGACGATCACGGTGTTCCACATCCAGAGCGGATAGTCGGTTTCGACCAACAGCTTCTTGATGTGCTCGATGGTCGGATTCACGATCCAGAACGGATTGTACTTCTCGTAATCGTACATCTCCGCGTCCGGCTTGAACGTCGCGACCGCCATCCAATAGAACGGGAACAGCAGGAAGAAGATGATCAGGCCGAGCGGAAAGTAGACCCGCAAGAACTTCCGCGGGAAGCTCTCGAGATAATCCATTCCGACGCTTTGGTCGTCTGCGGTGCTCATGGTCAGTCCCTCCCGCCCTGCTGCCAGCGGGAGCGCTGAAGCCCGAAGAAGCTGAGCAGGATCGCTGCGACCAGGAATGGGATCATCGCGTTCGAGATCGCTGCGCCCTCCCCGAGATTGCCGCCGGTGATGGCGCGCTGGAACGAAAGCGTCGCCATCAGATGCGTGGCATTGATCGGCCCGCCCCGCGTGATGGTGTAGATCAGCTGGAAGTCGGTGAACGTCATCAGCACCGAGAATGTCATCACGACCGCGATGATCGGCGACAGCATCGGCAGCGTGATGTGGCGGAAGCGCTGCATGTTGGTGGCGCCATCGAGATTGGCGGCCTCGTAGAGCGAGGGCGAAATCGTCTGCAATCCCGCCAGCAGCGTGATCGCCACAAAGGGCACGCCGCGCCAGATATTGGCGGCGACGACCGACAAGCGCGCGTTCCAGGGATCGCCGAGGAAGTCGATGTAGCGCGTGATCAGGCCGGCCTTGATCAGCACCCAGGAGATGATCGAGAACTGGCTGTCATAGATCCACCAGAACGCGATCGCGGACAGCACCGTCGGCACCACGAAAGGCAGCAGCACGATGGCACGGATCATCGACTTGAACGGCAGCCGCTCGTTGAGCAGCAGCGCGAGGTAAAGGCCGATGGCGAATTTCACGATGCTCGCGGTGAACGTATAGAAGATGGTGTTGAAGACCGAGAGCCAGAACACCGAATCCTTGGAGAGCGAGACGAAGTTCGCAAAGCCGATATAGCGCCCGGCCCCGCCGATCTTGGTGTCGGTCATGCCGAGCCAGAAGCCCAGCGCCAGCGGATAAGCCAGAAACAGGATGAGGATCGCGATCGCCGGCACCATGAACATCGCGCCGAGCCAATTCCGGCTCTCGAATGCTCTGGTCCAGAGGCTGGCGCGCTTGACCTGCGCGACAGCGGACTCGGCCATGACTGCCATGTCGGATTCCCCTCGGGAGAAAAGTCACGGCGTCCGGCGAACCGGACGCCGCGCGGATTGGCGTTGATCAGACCTGGTAGTAGCGCTTGGCGCGCTCGGCGGCGCGCGCCGCCGCCTGCTTCGGCGTCGCCGAGCCGGAGGCTGCTTCCGCGAACATGTCGACGACGACGAAGTCGCCCATCACCGCGGCGGAGGCATAGCCGAGATCGCCGGCAAAGCCGTTGTCGCGGCAGCGCTTCAGGCAGTCGCGGTACGGGGTGATCTTCGGATCCGACGTCCACACCGGGTTGTCGTTGTAGGCCGGCAGCGGCGGCGACACGTAGCCGTTGGAAGCGACCTCCCAGGCGTCGTAGTTCTCCTTGTCCATCATGAACTTGATGAATTCCTTGACCGCCTTGGGATACTTCGAGTGCTTGTAGCCGTAGTAGACCAGCACGTTCTGCTGCTCGGTCGACACGCCCACGGGGCCGATCGGCATCGGCGCGTGGTTCATGTCCTTGGCGATCTCCTGCTGCTTCGCATCGGTGGAGTTCTTGCCGACGGTCCAGATCGAGATGCCGTTCAGCGTCAGGCTGAGTTCGCCGTTCAGGAACGCCTTGTTGTTGTTCGAGTCATTCCACGACAGCACGCCCGGGATGAAGGTCTCGTAGAGCTGCTTGACGTATTCGAGCGCGGCGATCGTCTCCGGCGAGTCGATCACGACCTCGTTCTTGTCGTTGACGACCTTGCCGCCGAACGCCCAGAGCGCCCACTGGCACCAGCCGTTGGCATCGCCCGTGGCATGGCCAAGCGCGAAGCCGGCCGGCGTGTTGTTCTTCTTCAACGCCTGGCAGAGCTTGAGGAAGCCGGCGGTGTCCTTGGGGAATTCCTCGAAGCCCGCAGCCTTCACGTGGCTGATGCGGTAGTTAAGGCAGCCGCCGGTTGCACCCTGCGGAATGGCGATCCAGCTGTTGCCCTTCTTGCCGTAACGTTCGGCAACCGGATACCAGCCACCATACTGCGCGCCGAGATAGTCGGCGACATCGGTCATGTCGATCAGCTTTTCCGGGAATTTGTGGGGATCGTCGAGCGTGCCGATGATGAGGTCGGGGCCGGCGCCGACATTGGCGGCCACCGCGGCCTTGGGGCGGATGTCTTCCCAGCTCTCGGCCTCGAGCTTGATCTTGACGCCGGTCTTCTCGGAGAACTTCTTGGTCTGCTCGGCGAACTTGTCGAACTCGGCCTGGATGAACTGCTTCCAGCGCAAGACGCGGATGGACGCGTTCGGTTCGGGCGTGTTGGTCCACTCCGCGGCGCGCACCGGCACGATGCCCGGGCCGGCCAGCAACGCTGCGCCGCCCAGGCCGGCCTTAAGCACACTTCGCCTGTCGAAATTGCTCATCGTTCTCTCCCTGAATTTTATATTTGTATTTGGGTCGTTCTTGAACAGTCGTTGGGCAATCCTTCGGCGCGGCTACATGCGTTTGCCCGTCGCCTCGTCGAACAGATGAACCAGTGACGGGTCAGGCTTCAGCTTGACCTTGTCGCCCGGATTGAACTGGTGACGCTCGCGGAAGACGGCGACGACCTGCTCGCCACCCACCTTCGCGAACACCTGCGTCTCCGAGCCGGTCGGCTCGACCACGATGATCTCGGCATCGGCGCCGTCGTCCGCGATGGTGAAATGCTCGGGTCGCACACCATAGACGACAGGGCGACCGTCGGACGCCGCCGGCGCGTTCTTGAGCGGCAGCTTGACGCCGTTCGGCCCCTCGAAGGTCGCAACGCCGTTGACGCGCACATGGCCTTTCAGGAAGTTCATGGCCGGCGAGCCGATGAAGCCGGCGACGAACTGGTTGTCGGGCTTGTCGTAGAGCTCGAGCGGGGTGCCCATCTGCTCGACGATGCCGTCATGCATGACGACGATCTTGTCGGCCATGGTCATGGCCTCGATCTGGTCGTGGGTGACGTAGACGGTCGTGGTCTTCAGCCGCTGGTGCAGCTCCTTGATCTCGGTGCGCATGGCGACGCGCAGCTTGGCGTCGAGGTTCGACAAGGGCTCGTCGAACAGGAACACCTGCGGATCGCGCACGATGGCGCGCCCCATCGCGACGCGCTGGCGCTGACCGCCGGAGAGCTGGCGCGGATAGCGCTCGAGCAGCGGCGACAGCGCGAGAATTTCGGCGGCGCGCTTGACGCGCTTGTTGATCTCGTCGGAACTCGCGTTCCGCAGCTTCAGCGAGAAGCCCATGTTCTCGCCGACGGTCATGTGCGGATAGAGCGCATAGTTCTGGAACACCATCGCAATATCCCGCTCCTTGGGCTGGATATTGTTGACGACGCGGTCGCCGATCGAGATCGTGCCGGAGGTGATGTTCTCGAGGCCTGCAAGCATGCGCAGAAGCGTCGACTTGCCGCAGCCGGAGGGGCCAACCAGGACGACGAACTGGCCGTCCTCGATCGGAATCGAAACGCCGTGCAGGACTTCAAAATTGCCGAACGATTTCCGCACGTCGCGGATTTGCACAGACGACATCTAGCTCCCTCCTCGAAAGTCCACGACGCCTCACGCGCCGCGACCGTCTTGTTTTTCAGACTTCACCGAACGAAGCCCGATCTTAGCGAGCGACATTGTCGGCAGTTTGTGCGGTTTTGGCAATTTGTCTTTGGTTAGTCGTTGCTGGTAGCGCTGTCAACGTTCCTTTGTTTGCCGGACCGACTGTGATAAGAGCAGCAAATGGGTCGAAAACGCACCAAGTCAGGTAAAATCCGGCTGGCGGAAGTTGCCGAGCTTGCCGGCGTCAGCCCGATCACGGCGTCCCGGTTCTTCCGCAATCCGGAGGCCCTGTCGGTCGCCAAACGGACGCGGGTCGAGAGCGCGGCCAATGAGCTCGGCTATGTGCCGAACCTGGCGGCGCGGGCGCTGGCCTCGCAGCGCACCGAAGTGATCGGCGTCTTGATCCCGTCACTGACCAACAACGTGTTTTCCGACGTGCTGCGCGGCATCTATGACGCCTCCGAAGGCAGCCGGTACTCGATCCAGTTGTCCAACACACGCTACAGTATTCTCCAGGAGGAGAAGCTGCTGCGCCTGTTTCTCGCGCAGAAGCCGGCCGGACTGATCGTCACCGGCATCGACCAGACCGCGGAATCGCGCGCGATGCTGGAGGCGGCCGACTGCCCGATCGTGCAGATCATGGAGATCGGACCCAATCCGGTCGACATGATGATCGGCTTTTCGCACTATGATGCGGCCCGCGCGGCGATCGCCCACCTGTTTGCGCAAGGCCATCGCAAGATCGGCTTCGTCGGCGCGCGCATGGATCCGCGGGTGCAGCGGCGGCTGGACGGATATGTCTCGGCCATGAAGGACGCCGCGCTGTTCGAGCAGCGCCTCGTCGTCACGACGGCGACACCGACCTCGGTGACGCTCGGCGGCACCTTGTTC
Source organism: Bradyrhizobium sp. LA2.1 (assembly GCF_040547725.1). Lineage (NCBI taxonomy): Bacteria > Pseudomonadati > Pseudomonadota > Alphaproteobacteria > Hyphomicrobiales > Nitrobacteraceae > Bradyrhizobium > Bradyrhizobium sp. LA2.1. The sequence goes on along the minus strand of NZ_JBEPQI010000002.1, from coordinate 159,835 downwards.
ACCGATCTGCTGGCGCGCGAGCCCGATATCGACTCGGTGTTCTGCGCCAATGACGACCTCGCGCTCGGCGTGCTGTTCGAATGCCGGCGCCGGGAGATCGCGGTCCCCGAGCAGATCGCGATCGTCGGATTCAACGACCTCGAATTCATGGCCTCCGCAGTGCCCACCCTCACCAGCGTGCGCACCAACCGCTACGAGATGGGCAACACGGCCGCCACCATGCTGATCGAAGCGATCGATGGACGGCGCCCCGAGCAGCCGGTGCTCGATCTCGGCTTCAAGGTGATCGAGCGGCAAAGCTCGTCGTCGCGGCGGTCGGACGACAGGCCTGCCGCATCAGGCGCGGGCGCCGCGAACAAAATGATAGCGTTACCAAGTGGCCAAGACTAGTATCGCGCTTGTGAGGGAATGACCCGCCAACGGGCCTTTGAACCATGGATCGCGCCGTTGGGCATCGCACCAGCCGAAGCTGAGCTCCCGACGCCAGTGCGTTTGCATTGCAGGAGAAACCAATGACAAAAAAACCAACCAATGGGCATGCGCCCGCCAGCAACGGCGCTCGCCGCCACCTCCGCTCGCAGGAATGGTTCAACAATCCGCATAATCCGGGCATGACCGCGCTTTATATGGAGCGCTACCTGAATTACGGCCTCACCCGGGTCGAGCTTCAGTCCGGCAAGCCGATCATCGGCATCGCCCAGACCGGCAACGACCTTTCCCCCTGCAACCGCCACCATATTGAGCTGGCGCACCGCGTCCGCGAAGGCATCCGCGAAGCCGGCGGCATTGCGATGGAATTTCCGACCCATCCGATCCAGGAGACCGGCAAGCGCCCGACCGCGGCGCTCGACCGCAACCTCGCCTATCTCGGCCTCGTCGAGATCCTCTACGGCTATCCGCTCGACGGGGTGGTGCTGACCACCGGCTGCGACAAGACCACGCCCGCCTGCATGATGGCGGCGGCGACCGTGAACCTGCCCGCGATCGTGCTGTCGGGCGGCCCGATGCTGAACGGCTGGCATGCCGGCGAGCGCACCGGCTCCGGCACCATCGTCTGGAAGTCGCGCGAACGGCTCGCCGCCGGCGAGATCGACTATGAGGAATTCATGGAGATCGTGGCGTCCTCGGCGCCGTCGGTCGGCCATTGCAACACCATGGGCACCGCCTCGACCATGAACGGGCTTGCCGAAGCGCTCGGCTTCTCGCTGCCGGGCTGCGCGGCGATCCCCGCCCCCTATCGCGAGCGCGGCCAGATCGCCTACGAGACCGGCAAGCGCGCCGTCGAGATGGTCTGGGAAGACCTCAAGCCGTCGGACATCCTGACCCGCAAGGCGTTCGAGAACTGCATCGTGATCAACTCCGCGATCGGCGGCTCGACCAACGCGCCGATCCACATCAACGCGCTGGCCCGCCACATCGGCGTCGAGCTGTCGATCGACGACTGGCAGAAATTCGGCCACGACGTGCCGCTGCTGGTCAACATGCAGCCGGCCGGCTTCTATCTTGGCGAGGAATTCCACCGCGCCGGCGGCGTGCCGGCCGTGGTGCGCGAGCTGATGAAGCACAAGCGCATCCACGAGGACGCGGTCACGGTGAACGGCCACGGCATCGGCGAGAACTGCGCCAATGCGCCCGCGCCCGACAATGACGTGATCCGGGCCTACGACAAGCCGCTGGTGAAGGACGCCGGCTTCCTGGTGCTGAAGGGCAATCTGTTCGATTCCGCGATCATGAAGACCAGCGTGATCTCCAAGGAGTTCCGTGACCGCTATCTCAGCAACCCGAAGGACCTCAACGCCTTCGAGGGCCGCGCCATCGTGTTCGAGGGCCCGGAGGATTATCACGAGCGGATCGACGATCCTTCACTCGACATCGACGAGAATTGCATGCTGTTCGTCCGCGGCACCGGCCCGATCGGCTACCCCGGTGGCGCCGAGGTCGTGAACATGCAGCCGCCGACCGCGCTGATCAAACGCGGCATTCTCGCCCTGCCCTGCATCGGCGACGGCCGCCAGTCCGGCACCTCGGGCTCGCCGTCGATCCTGAACGCCTCGCCGGAAGCTGCCGCCAATGGCGGGCTCGCGATCCTCAAGACCGGCGACAAGGTACGCATCGACCTCAACAAGGGCAGCGCCAATATTCTCATTTCGGACGACGAGGTGAAGAAGCGCCACGCCGAGCTGATGGCCAATGGCGGCTTCAAGCATCCGGCGAACCAGACGCCGTGGCAGGAGATCTACCGCAACACGGTCGGCCAGCAATCGACCGGCGCCTGCATGGAGCTCGCCACAAGGTATCAGAACGTCGCCGGCACGTTTGGTGTCGCCAGAGACAATCACTAACAGCCACGTCGTCATTGCGAGCGAAGCGAAGCAATCCAGAGATATCTCCAAGGAGACAGTCTGGATTGCTTCGTCGCAACAGTGCAAAATTGCTGCGCAATTTTGTCACGAGTTCCTCGCAATGACGAGCCGATAGACAAATTCAAGCCAAGGAGAAAAACAACATGGCAGACCGCCTCAAGGGAAAGCGCGCCGTCGTCACGGCTGCAGCGGCAGGCATCGGGCGCGCATGCGCCATCGCATTCGCGCGTGAAGGCGCAACCGTCATCGCCACCGACATCAACGAGGCCGGCATCGCGGGCCTGACCAAGGAAGGCATCGCCGAGGTCGCAAAGCTCGACGTCCGCAACACCGCCGACGTCAACGCCTTCGCCAAGCGCATCGGCAAGGTCGACATCCTGCTCAACGCGGCCGGTTTCGTGCATCACGGCACCATCCTGGAGTGCTCGGAAGAGGATTTTGACTTCTCGTTCGACCTCAACGTCAAGTCGATGCACCGGACCATCCGGGCCTTCCTGCCCGAGATGCTGGCGGGCGGCGGCGGCAGCATCGTCAACATCTCGTCCTGCGCGGCGCTGCGGCCACCGGCCAACCGCTACGTCTACAGCGCGTCGAAGGCCGCGGTGTCGCTGCTGACGCGCGCGGTTGCGCTCGACTTCATCACCAAGGGCATCCGCTGCAACAGCATCTGCCCCGGCACCGTCGAGACGCCCTCGATGCTCGACCGCGCCGCCGCGCAGGGTCCGCAGGGCAAGGAGATGTTCGTCTCCCGCCAGAAGATGGGCCGGCTCGGCACCGCCGACGAAATCGCATCCATGGCGGTCTATCTCGGCAGCGACGAAAGTGCATTCACCACCGGCGTCGACCTTGTCGTCGACGGCGGCTACATGCTCTGATCGCTCCTCATCCCGAGGAGGCGCGACAGCGCCGTCTCGAGGATAGGCCACGGGCTTATGGTTCGAGACGCGCGCAAGTGCGCGCTCCTCACCATGAGGGATAGACAAGGGAGTTCTCGATGAACAAGATCGATCTCAACGGCCGCATTGCCGTCGTCACCGGCGGCGCGCAGGGCTTTGGCCGTGCCATCACCCGGCGTTTCATCGACTCCGGCGCCAAGGTCGCGATCTGGGATTTCGACTCGGCTCTCGCCGAGAAGACCGCGAATGAAGTCGGCGGCGAGGCAAAAGTCTTCAAGGTCGACGTCACCGACCCCGCCGCGGTCGAGCAGGCGCGCGATGCGACGCTTGCCGCCTTCGGCAAGATCGACATCCTCGTCAACAATGCCGGCATCGCCGGCGTCAACAAGCCGGTCTGGGAGACCGATCTCGAGGAGTGGCGCAAGGTCCTGCGCATCAATCTCGACGGCCCTTTCATCGTCTGCAAGGCGATCGTGCCGACGATGCTCAAGCAGAAATACGGGCGGATCGTGAACATCGCCTCGATCGCCGGCAAGGAAGGCAATCCCAACGCCTCGCATTACTCGGCCTCCAAGGCCGGACTGATCGCGCTGACGAAATCGCTCGGCAAGGAATTGGCGGCACATGACATCCTCGTGAATGCGGTGACGCCGGCCGCGGCGAAGACCGCGATCTTCGACCAGATGACGCAGCAGCATATCGACTTCATGCTGTCGAAAATCCCCAAGGCACGCTTCGTGCTGGTGGAAGAGCTCGCCGCGATGGTGAGCTGGCTCGCATCCCAAGATTGTGCCTTCTCCACCGGCGCGGTGTTTGATATTTCCGGCGGACGGGCGACCTACTGAAGCTTTGGCCGCCCCTTGAAGGGGTGGACCATGCGGCTTGGACGTCGGGATTTTGGGCGTCGGGATTTCGTGAAGCTCGCAGCGGGCGCAGGCGCGCTGCCGCTGCTGTCGCGCGTTGCACCCGCGCAACTGGCGCCCAGCCCGCCGAGCATCCGTCCGCCCTCGCCGGCCGAACGCGGCGCCATGGCGCGGCTCGCGCGCAGCTTCATGGACAAATACGACGTGCCGGCGCTGTCCTTTGCGATCGGCTATGCCGGCACTGTTGTCCACGAGGACGCCTTCGGTCTTGCGGATCGCGAGCGGAACGAGACCGTGACGCCGCGGCATCTGTTCCGGATCGCCAGCGTCAGCAAGATGATCACCTCGGTCACGATCTTCCGCCTGATCGAGGAGAACCGCCTCAAGCTCACGGATCGCGTGTTCGGCCCCGGTGCACTGCTCGGCACCGATTACGGGTCACCGCCCTACTCCGCCGGCATCGACCAGATCACACTCGAGCATCTGCTGACGCACGCCGCCGGCGGCTGGAGCAACGACAACCGCGATCCCATGTTCACGCATCCGCGGATGGATCATGCCGAGCTGATCGCCTGGACGCTCGCCAACCGGCCGCTGGACCGGCCGTCGGGCCAGCACTACGCCTACTCCAATTTCGGCTATTGCGTGCTGGGCCGCGTGATCGAGAAGCTCACCGGCCAGGCCTATGCCGAGCACGTCCGCACCGAGGTGCTGGCGCGCTGCGGCGTCACCGACATGACCATCGCCGGTAATACCCGCGACCAGCGTCAGGCCGGCGAAGTCGCCTATTACGGTCAGGGCGAAAGTCCGTATGAGATGAAGGTGAGGCGGATGGATTCCCATGGCGGCTGGATCGCGACGCCGGCGGATCTCGTGCAGTTCCTGATGCATGTCGACGGCTACACGAGACCGGCGAACATCCTGCGGCCGCGCACCATCGAGGTCATGACCACCGCGCCCAGTTACAGCCCGAACTACGCCAAGGGCTTCTGTGTCAACAAATTCGACAATTGGTGGCACAATGGCAGCCTGCCGGGCACGAGCACGATTGCCGTGCGCACCCATGGCGGCTTCTGTTGGGCCGCCTTCACCAACACCAGACGCGGGAATTCCAACATGGATGGCGATCTCGACAATCTCAACTGGAGCATGGCACGCCAGGTCGGCGAATGGCGGGTGGCCTGAGCCATGATCCGGGAAGGTAGATGCCTGTGCGGCGCGGTGCGGTTCAAGGCGGAGGGTGAGCCGCTCAACGTCCGTATCTGCCATTGCCGCCTGTGCCAGAAGGCGATGGGCTCGCCCTACTTCGCCCGCGCGCAATTCGATCAACGCGCGCTGACCGTCGAGGGTGACATCGAGCGCTATGCCTCGTCCGAGAACATCGACCGCGTGTTCTGCAAGCGCTGCGGCACGCGCCTGTTCTCCTGGCGGCGCAACGGCACGCTGGCGGGCGTTTCGCTCACGACCTTCGACGATCGCAACGCCTTTGCGCCGACCGAGCACATCTGGGTCTCGGAGAAGGTCGCCTGGCTGAAGCTCGACGACGGCCTGACGCAATATCAAGGCACCATCCCGGCGTGACGTCAGGCTTGCCCTGACGCGGGCACTCTCGCCGCCTGAGCGCGCCGTCCCGTCGTCGTCGCGATCCAGATCCCGGCAAACACCGCGACGATGCCGGCCGCCAGATTCCAGCGCAGCGGCTCGTTCAGCAGCCAGGCGCCGACCAGGGAGGCCGTGATCGGGTTGACCGTCACCGAGATCGCGACGCGCGTCGGCGTGGTCCGCTCAAGCGCGAAGGCCCAGAGATAGAAGGTCAGCGCTGCGCCGAAGGCGCCGAGATAGAAAGCCGCCAGCCATTGCGGCGCACCGAAGCCGGCGACCGGCGCAAAACTGCCGCGGATATAAGAGAGCAGGATGAGGCAGGCCGCACCGGCCGCCATGCTCATCGTGGTGAAGGCGATCGGGCTGGAGCGCCGGATCAGCGGCTTCGACCAGATGCCGTACAGCGCCATGCACAGCGCGGCCGCCATCATCAGGAGATCGCCGCGCCATGCGCCGGATGGTGCCGAGGTGAGGTCGGAGAGCAGCGCGACGGCAACGCCAAACGTCGCGATCACGACACCGATCGATTTGCGCCAGCTCAGGGCCTCGGCGCCGAGCGCGGCGCCGATCACGAGCGAAAACAGCGGAAGTGTCGACAAGGCGAGCGCGCCGCGCGCGGCGGTCGTGAAGATCAGCGACGCGTTGAACAGGATCGGAAACAGGGCAAAGAACAGGATGCCGAGCCCGGTCGCGGCGGCCCAGTCCCCTCGCCCCGGCCAGCGGTCACCGCGGAGCAGCGTCAGGGGTAACAGCAGCAGGAAGCCGATGCCGAACCGGAACGAGCCGATCGCGAGCGGATCGAGGCTGCCCACCAGATAGCGCGTGGCACCGATCGAGGTGCCGCCGAGCCCACTCGACAGCACCGCAGCCAGAACGCCGGAGATTTCGCCCACACGCCCTCCCTTGACGAGCCCTGAACGCAGCATACGAGGCGCGCCGAAACAGGGAATGGAGTTTCCGTCATGCTGGGATAAGTTTTCGTCATGACCACGCCTGTTCTCGACCCCGATCTGCTGAAGGCATTTCTCGCCGTCGCCGAGCATCGCTCGTTCACGCGCGCAGCCCAATTGCTCAACCGGACCCAGTCGGCGGTCAGCGTCCAGATCAGGCGCCTGGAAGAGCGGATCGGCACCAAGCTGTTTCAGCGCACCAGGGCCGGCGTCGCGCTGACCGCGGCGGGCGATGAGCTCCTCGTTTATGCGAGGCGGCTTCTCGACCTCAATGCAGAGGCGATCGATGTGCTCCGCGCACGCAAGCGCGACGCCGTGGTCCGCCTCGGCGTGATGGACGATTACGGCACGATCGTCATTCCGCCCTTGCTGGCGCGCTTTGCCCAAAACCATCCGGAGATCCGGGTCGAGATCGAGACCGGCCTGACCGCGACGATGCCGGCCCGGCTCGGCGAGGCCTATGACCTCGTCATCGCCATGCATCCGGAAGGACGCGGCGATGGCGAACTGCTCCGACGCGAGCAGGCGGTCTGGGCTGCGGCCAGGACGTATCGAGCCGAAGCACAGGACACGCTGCCCGTCGCGCTCTACCCGCCGGGCTGCCTGTTCCGGCAATGGGCCGCGGACGCCCTCGATGCCGCCGGCCGGCCCTGGCGCCTTGCCTTCGTCAGTCGGACCCTTGCGGCGGTGGAAGCGATCGCGGCGGAGGGCCTTGCGATCACGGTCGTGAAGGCCGGCACCCTGCCCTCCCGCCTTCGCGCCCTGTCGAACGGCCTGCCGCCGCTGCCGGCTGCCGACATCCGCCTGCACCGCGCGCGCAACCTGTCGCAGCCGGCGGCGCTGCTGGCGGATCATTTACGGCTTGGGATTTCGGAACCCGCGTCCCATATCCTGACCTGACGCGTTGCCCCATCACCGGATCGGCCGGGTTGGCTGCAAGGCCACGAGGCACAAACCGGGACGGACGAGCCGTGAACATTTCCCTCTATGAGCTTTCTGTATGGGTGCTACCGCTGCTGCTCGCCATCACCTTCCACGAGGCCGCGCACGCTTTCGTCGCGTACCGTCTCGGTGACAACACGGCCTGGCAGCTCGGCCGCGTCAGCTTCAACCCTATCAAGCATATCGATCCGTTCGGCACCCTGATCCTGCCGGCGATGCTGCTGTTCGCGCACTCGCCGTTCCTGTTCGGCTATGCCAAGCCGGTTCCCGTCAATTTCCGCAAGCTCAACCATCCCAGGCTCGACATGGTCTGGGTGGCCCTTGCCGGACCCGCCACCAACATCCTGCTGGCGCTCGCGGCGGCTCTTGCCCTCCATGCCGTGCCCTTTGCGCCGGCCGGCTCGGCCCAGTGGATCTTCGACAACCTCAAGAACGCGCTGGTCATCAACGCGGTACTGGCGGTGTTCAACATGATGCCGATCCCGCCGCTCGACGGCGGGCGCGTCGCGGTCGGGCTGTTGCCTCGGGCCCTCGCCATGCCGCTGGCCCGGCTCGAGCCGTTCGGGATGCTGATCCTGATCGGCCTGTTGATCCTGCTGCCGCTCGCGGGCTCGCAGTTCGGTCTAAATCTTGATGTTATTTCAGGAATACTGCGAACGTTGACCGGTTATGTGATTCAGGCTGTTCTCTTCCTGACCGGCAACGCGTAGTTCAACAGAACACCCGAACATAAGCCGAAGGGCTCGAGGCCGACTTGGTCAAAGCTGCCGATATGCTGATCGCGCGACGCGCGGACACCCGCGCCCGCGCCGATTTTGCCACCTGGAAGATGATGGCCAAGCTCAACGGGTCCTCCGCGCTGCCTGCCGAGGCGCAGGAGTTCCTGGTCAGCTACAAGAACCTGCTGGCGCGGATGAGCGAGGGCGAGGCCACCGAGGCCACGATCGGCGCGATCTACAAGGCCTACTATGCCGAGATGGGCGGCGCGGGAACTCCGCCCGACGTCCGCACCCGTCCGCCCGAGCCGGCGGCGGACAATGTTACCGCTTTCCGCCGACCTCCCCCGAAACCGACGAAGACGGCCTCCTTCACGGCGGCGTTTAGCGGAGCCCAGAAACGGCCGCTCCCGGTGGCGCTGATCTTCGTCTGCCTGGTCGTGGTCTATGTCGGGATCCGGCTCTACTGGCGCTGAGCCGATTTCTTCTTTTTCTTCTCGTCGGGCGGCGTGAAGATGATGTCGACGGTACGCTCGAACCGGTCTTCGGTCAGTCCGGCCGGGGGCTGCGGGATGGGATCGGACTTGCGGACAATCGAGAGCGCGGCCGCATCGTAGGCCACATCCCCCGATGACTCCACGACGTCGACGGACAGCACATTGCCCCTGCGATTGATCGCGAAGCTGACCTTCACCTTCTGATTATTGGGCTGCTTGCCCTCCGGGTTGACCTTGTGGGCCGTGAGGTGCGCACTGATCTTGCGATTCCAGTCGGTCGTAATCCTGAGGATGTCCTTGCCGAGGCCAAGCACCGGCGCCAGGGCCTTCTCGGCCTCGCGCGCGTCCTCGTCGAGTGTCTGCCGCGCCGTTGCAACCGACTGCGGCGAAGCCTCGGCAGCGGGTGTCTCGACCGCCGCGATCTTGGGATCCTCGTCCTGCGGCTTCTTCGAGATGTTTTCGGTGACGACCCGATCGGGATCGTCGACCTGTTGCGACTGGTCCTTTGGAAGCTCGGTTTCCTTGGTCTCGGCCTTTTGCTCGGGAAGCGCCTGCTGCTCCTGCATCGCTTCGCTGTCCGGTCCCGGCGGAAGGTCGGTCTCGGGCGCCTTGGGCGAGGCCATCTCGACGGCGAACTCCGCGCCGGCCGCACCCAAACCATCGTCGTCGTCATCGGTCCGCAGATGGGCCAGGGCAAGCGCGGCACCGCCCAGATGGAGCGCGAGCGCCGCCACCGCTGCCAAAATCCAGAGCTTCCGGGATGGTCTGGCTTCGTCCGACATCGTGCGCCTCTAAGGCTGACCGGCGCCTGCCACGGGCGCTCCGGGAGCGCCTTCCAGCGCGACCAGCTTCACCCGGGAATAGCCACCTGAGCGCAAGAGCTCCATGACGCTCATCAATTCGCCATACGGCACCGAACGATCGGCGCGCAAGAAGACATACTTGTCCTTGCTCATGTCGGACAGGCCGTCGAGGGTCCCGATCAACTCGGCGCGGTGGACCGGGTTTTCGCCGATCGCAAGCGTCAAGTCGGGCTTGATGCTGAGATAGGTCGGCTTGTCCGGCTTCTTCTGCGGGGTCGCGCTCGAGGTCGGCAGATCGATCGGCAGGTCGACCGTGGAGAGCGGAGCTGCGACCATGAAGATGATCAGCAGCACCAGGATGACGTCGATGAACGGCGTGACGTTGATGTCATGCGTCTCGCCGAAATCGTCGTCGTCATCATTGTCTGCGAGCGAAACGCCCATGGTTCACTCCGCCGCGCGCGAATGCGCGCTGCCGTGGCTGCGGTCGAGATCGCGCGAGAGCAGCCGCGCCGCCGCGCCCGAGGCACGGCTGACGAGCTCGAGATAGCTTTTCGTCATGCGCGAGAAGTGGTTGTAGATGATGACGGCGGGAATGGCGGCGACGAGGCCGATCGCGGTCGCGAGCAGCGCCTCGGCGATGCCGGGCGCGACCACCGCGAGGTTCGTGGTCTGCGACTTCGAGATGCCGATGAAGCTGTTCATGATGCCCCAGACCGTGCCGAACAGGCCGACGAAGGGCGACGTGGAGCCGATGGTCGCGAGCACACCCATGCCGACGCGGATGCGCCGCGCCTCCGCGCGCACGATCTCGGAAAAGCTCGAGGCCGCGCGCTCCTTGATACCGGCATCGCTGGACAGGCCGGCCGACATCCGCGCCTCACGCAGCGCTGCCGCCAGGAAGGACGGCAGAATGCCCTGCTTGGCGCCGAGCGCCATTTGCGCTTCCGCGAGCGAGCGCGCCTCCGAGATCTTCTTCAGTGCCGAACGAAGCTTGCCGGACGCGACCGACAGCTCGATCGACTTGGCGATCAGGACGGTCCAGGTCATCAGCGATGCGAAGGCAAGCCCGATCATCACCGCCTTCACGATGACGTCCGCCGACATGAACATCACCCAGGGGGACAGCTCCTTCATGGCCGGCGCGATAGCGGCCGCTTCGGGCTTCGCCACGGGCGCCACCACCGCCGGAGCGGCAGCCGGAGCCGGGCTGGCCGCGGCCGGCTGAGCCGTAGCCTGTGCCGGTGCCGCCGGCGGGGTCTGTGTCTGGGCAGAAACAGGGGATACGAGCCAGGCGGCCGCCAGCATCAAGGCGGCGGCAAGGCTTGCTTGGAAGGACATGATCTTCATACTTCGGCCCAGTAGCGAATGAGGTTGTGATAGATACCCGTCAATTTGACCGTTTCGGGATCGTCACGCCCGAGCCGTTCCACCAGCGCCTGTATCGCGGTGTCGAGGTCAAAGATCATGCTCCGGGCTTGATCGTCCCGTATCATGCTCTGAAGCCAGAAGAAAGACGCAACCCGCGTCCCCCTCGTCACCGGCGTGACGAGATGGAGGCTGGTCGAGGGATAGAGCACGCAGTCCCCGGCTTGCAACTTCACTTCGTGCGAACCGTAGGTGTCCTCGATCACAAGTTCGCCACCGTCATACTCTTCCGGCTCGGCCAGGAACAGCGTGACCGACAGGTCTGTGCGGATGCGAAGGCCGGTCAGGCGGTCGCCGCGGATCGCATTGTCGACATGCAGCCCGAAATGATGGCCGCTGTTCGCCGCATAGCGGTTGAACAGCGGCGGGAAGATCTGCAGTGGGATCGCCGCTGCCAGGAACCGCGGGTTCGACGTCAACGCCGAGATGATGCGGTTGCCGAGCTTGCGCGCGACCTCGCTGTCAGGCGACAACTGCTCATTGCGCTTGACCATTGCTGACTGCGCGCCCGCGGTGGAACGGCCGTCTTCCCATTCGCTGGCGTCCATGATGCGGCGGAATTCCGCCACATCATCCTTGCTCAGGACGCCGTCTATGCATGTCAGCATGGCACCTCGTCGTTACTCCATCAGTAGCGCGCCGAGATCACCAGATAGGCGGCGCGTCCCGGTGCTTCCAGCACGAAGGGCGCGGCGCTCTGGTACAGCGCGTCATAGTAGCGTTTGTCGAAGATGTTGTTCACGAACAGCTTCAACTGCCAGTTCTTGTTGATCTTGGCTTCCGCGAACACATCGAAGCGCCAGTAGCTCGGAAGCGACGTGCCTGCGTTGGCCGCAAGCAACGAGCCACCGTAGATCTTCGAGCGGTAGACGGCCTGCCCGCCCAGTTCCCAGATATCGTTGAACTGGTACTTCGACAGCATGCTGAACGACTGATGGGCAACGTTGGCCAGAGGAAGCCCGACATTGGTGGTGTAGAGAAGCGGCGCGGGCATGTTCGCGGGCTTCACGTTTGAAGCCGTAACCTCCGACTGCATCAGGACGAGACCGCCGAACACGCTCCATTTGTCCGTGATCTTGCCGCTCACGCCGAGATCGATGCCGCGAATACGATAAGCGGAACCTGCGGTGATACAGGATATGTTGCCGGTCGTGCCGGCGGGATAGACGCATCCCAACGCGGACGCCGTGGCCACACTATTGACGTTCTGTGCCTCGCGCGCATTGTCCTTGGTGGTCTGAAACAGCGCAGCCGTCAGGAGCAGGTGGCGGTCGAACAGCTCCCACTTGGTGCCGAGTTCGATGGCCGTGTTCTTCTCCGGCCCGAAGATCTGATTGTTGCCGCCGGCCAGAGCGGGATTGACGCCGCCATACGCGGTGCTGGTGCCGTCGAACTCGGCTCCCACCGGGTTCGCTGAGGTCGCGTAGGCCACGTACACGCTGCCGTTTGGCGCCGGCTTCAAGGTCAAACCGAGATTGAAGTTGGGAATCAGGAAGTTTGCCGATTGCTGCTTGAGAGCGTTGCCCGCCCCGTATGCCGACGTATCGAGGTTGTAGTTGTCGTAGCGGAAGCCGCCATTGAGGATCAGGAGGTCACGATAGTTCGCACTGTCCATGACGTAGCCGCTGACAGTGTCGATGCCGATCTTGGCCGGCAGACCGGCCAGTGCGAGCGCCTTCCCGGGCAAGAACGTGTCCTGAGGGAAGAAGACGCTGACACCTGTCGGCGAGCCGCCTGGAGTGATCGGAACTCCGTTCCCTTCCGAGGTGAGCCCGAGATACTTGTCGATCGACGACCGCTCGCGATCGACTTCGATCCCGGCCAGCGCGGTGTGCTTGAAGCCGGCCCAGTCCTGGAACTTGTAGGTCGCTTCCGTCTGGTTGGCGAGCACGTCAGTGATCTGGAGACGGCTCTGCGGATTCATCGTGAGCGTCGAATTCGAAAGCGGGTTGGCGATCACCGGCTGCTCAGGCAGCGTTCCGACATAGTTCTGGGTCGAACGAGATACGCGGAACTTGTTGCTGACCATCAAGTCGGGCGTGATCTGCACTTCCGCGTTTAACGAGCCGATGTCCTGGCCGGTCCGGTAGAAGTCGCGGTTGATCTGGCCATACCAGTTGTTGCGGTTGGAGCCGAAGTCCGGGAACGGCCCACCGGCGGTCGTCGCCGTGCTCGGCCGGTAGTAGGGCACGCCGAAGTCCGGCACGCCGGTCAACTCGGTGTGGATGTAACCCCCGGTCACCCTGATCGTGTCGGTCGGCTTCCAGGTCGTGGCGACGAACGCGCCGTTGCGATTATCCTTGACGAAATCGCGACCGGCGACATCGGCGTCCTGGAACAGACCACCGGCACGAACGGCCAGCGTCGGGTTGATCACCTGGTTGACGTCGAGCACCACACGCTTGGTCTGGTCGGTGCCAAACGTCGTGTCCATGTTGTAGAAACTGTTCTGCGTCGTCGCCTGCTTGGTGACGATGTTGATCGCACCACCGGCGACACCGCGGCCCGCGAAAGTTGAGCCCGGACCACGCAGAATTTCGACCTGCTCGGTGAAGAAGTTTTCACGGACGCTGACGCCCGCGTCGCGCACGCCGTCGATGAAGATGTCGTTGCGGGCATCGAAGCCGCGAATGAAGAAGCGGTCACCGAAGGCATTGCCGCCCTCACCCGTTCCGAGCGTCACGCCGGCCGTGCTCAGGATCGCCTGCTTCAGCGTCGTGGCGTTCTTGTCCGCGAGCACATCCTTTGTAAGCACGGTGATCGATTTTGGCGTGTTGAGGATTGGCTCAGGGAATTTACCCGACGCTTGCACTCGGGTGGCCATATAAGGCGCGGCGGGATTTGCGTACGGATCACGATCGGCAGGACCAGGGCTCGGATTGGCGACAGGCGCTTGTGCGGCCTGCTGCCGCTGCGCCGCGCGCCGCAGCGCGTTGCGCGCACGAATCTGATCGGCGGTGGGCTTCGAAGCGGTCGGACGCGGACGCTGCTGAGGCGCATCGACGTTCACGGGGGGCAGATTGGTCTGCTGCGCCTGTGCGCCGGTCGAGACCGTCGCGACCGCGATCAGACTGGCGACCGTGGACACAGTCTTGCCGGTCGCAGTGTCGAAATTGTTGCCGAAGGATTTCCGATCCGCAACCGAACGCAACGATCGCGGTGTCTTCATCATGCCCATCACACGCCCCACAGTGCTTATGCTTCCATTGGTCGCGTTGCGACAACGCGACGCATTGGTGCTATCGGGCGTGTTCATGGGGGTCAACGCGATCTCGGCCACACTCCGTTTGAATCCGACCATTTCAAAGCAATTCTAAACTCGGTTGAGTACGCCGCAGTTTTAAACAGTTCTAAACTTGAACCATTCTAATCTGGACATTGATCGCTACGATCTCGTCGTGCCGCATCAACCTTCGAACTGATGCGCTTCGTCGATGCAGAGACGCGAACGATGGGGCGGTGCTATCGGTCGGAGAAAAGCTGGTCAATGCGATTGATCTGCCAGCACATTTGAATTCATCCAGATCGGACTCGGTGCAGATTTCAATCTGGAAACATGGGCGCATGCGAGAGCTGCGCAGGCGCGAGCGGCGGCGCCGCTCTCAATCGCTGCTCGGCGGCTTCATCAGCGAGAACAATTCGTCGACGGTTTTCTGCGCGACGGCGCGCACGCGATCGGAGTTGTCCATGCCGGCGATGTTGACGCCGCTAACGACGGCTTTGATCTCGTCGCGGAAGTCGGTCAGGAAGCGCAAGGGATCGCGCTGCTCGTTGGCGACGCGCGCGATCAGTCCCGTGATCAGAATCTGGCACGCGATCAGCTTGCCGTTCAGTTCGTCCATCCTGCGCTCCCGTTGTGGCGGGGCCGATATGACCGATGCCGGATTTCCTGACAACCGAAACGCCGTGCAGGCGAATTAGAACCGTTCTCACGGGAGTTGTTTCCGGCTCACTTCGCAGCGCAGCCGGGGCGCCCTTGCGGACAGCTCTGCAGGCCGCCCACACCGGCTCCGGGCATTGCCCAAGATTTGCGCGCGGATCGTTCGCGCCGGGAAAATGCAGCACTGCACACCGTAGTGTCACGGAGCTGCCTAGACAGTGCAAAGCTTTCCAATTGTTTAGGATTCCGAACCGATAGTGCTGTTTACACTGGAACTTGGCGTGTATTATACAAGCGCGCTGGAACCCTATGATTGCTCCACAATTCGTAGTTTTGGGCGTAAGAGCCAACGAGCCGACATGAAAAAAACACGGCCGATCCTCTGGATTCTGATCATCGCGGCCGTGGCCTCCGCGGGTTACTATGGCTGGCAGAAATTCGGCTCGCCCGAGGCCGGAAAAACCCAGACGGCTCAGAAGGGCCCGGCGCGTCCGCCCGCCATCCCCGTCAGCGTTTCGCCGGTCCAGAAGGCCGACTTTCCGGTATACCTGACCGGTCTCGGCACGGTTCAGGGCTTCAATACGGTACAGGTCCGGAGCCGGGTTGACGGCCAGATCGACAAGATCGCCTTCAGCGAAGGCCAGATGGTCAAGCAGGACGAGCTTCTGGTCTCGATCGATCCCCGGCCCTATCAAGCCACGCTCGACCAGGCCAAGGCCAAGAAGGCGCAGGACGAGGCGAATCTCGCCAACGCCAACCTCGAGCTCCAGCGCGCCATGAAGCTTGGCGAGTTCGCAACCGCGCAGCGGGTCGACACCCAGCGTTCCACCGTCGCGCAGCTGACCGCCCAGATCGCCGCCGACGAAGCCGCCATCTCCAACGCGCAGACCCAGCTCGACTACACCCAGATCAAGGCGCCGTTCACCGGCGTGGCCGGGCTGCGCCTGGTCGACGTCGGCAACATCGTCAACGCCTCCACGCAGACGGGAATCGTGACGATCTCGCAGGTCGAGCCGATCTCGGTGATCTTCACCGCGCCGGAAGATCAGCTGCCCTATATCAGCGAAGGCCAGAAGGCCGGTGCGCTCAAGGTGATCGCGTTCACCACCGACGGGAAAAAGACGCTTGCCGAAGGCAAGCTCGCGGTCATCAACAACCAGGTCGACACGACCAGCGGGACTATTCGGCTCAAGGCGGTGTTCGACAACAAGGAACACACGCTGTGGCCGGGGCAGTCGGTTTCGACGCGCCTTCTGGTACGCACCCTGAAGGACGCGACCGTGGTTCCGGATGACGCGGTTCAGCATTCGACCAACGGCCTCTACGCCTATACCGTCAATCAGGACAACAAGGCGGAAGTGCACAAGATCAAGGTCAGCTACGCGATCGACGGCCGTTCGGTCGTCGACGAAGGCTTGAGCCCGGGTCAACAGGTGATCACCGGCGGCCAGTTCAAGGTCCAGCCCGGAAGCCTGGTCTCGACGGCCGTAGCAAGCTCGGATCCGAGCCAGAACAAGGTACGACAGGAATGACCGAGGGCGGGATTTCGGCACCTTTCATCCGTTATCCCATCGGCACCTCGCTGCTGATGGCCGGCATCCTCTTCGTCGGTCTCGTCGCCTATCCTCTGCTGCCGGTCGCGCCGCTGCCGCAGGTGGACTTCCCGACCATCCAGATCACGGCCAATTTGCCGGGCGGCAGCCCCGAGACGATGGCCTCGTCGGTGGCCCAGCCGCTCGAGCGGCAATTCGCCCAGATCCCCGGCATCGCCCAGATGACCTCGACGAGTTATCTCGGCACCGCCTCGATCACCATCCAGTTCGACCTCAACCGCAGTATCGACGGCGCCGCCAACGACGTGCAGGGCGCCATCAACGCCGCAAGCGGCCAGCTGCCGAAGAATCTGCCCTCGCCGCCGACCTACCGCAAGGTCAACCCGGCCGACGCGCCGATCCTGCTGCTCTCGGCGACATCCGATACACTGCCGCTGACCACCGTCAGCGATGCCGTCGACGCCCAGCTTGCCCAGCAGATCAGCCAGCTCTCGGGCGTCGCCCAGGTCTTCATCGGCGGCCAGCAGAAGCCCTCCATCCGCATTCAGATCGACCCGGCGAAACTCGTCGCCAAGGGCCTGTCGCTGGAGGACGTGCGCAGCCAGATCGCGATCACCACGGTCGACAGCCCCAAGGGCAATATCGACGGGCCGAAGCGCGCCTACACGATCTACGCCAACGACCAGCTCACCCAGTCCAAGGACTGGAACGACGTCGTCATCGCCTATCGCAATGGCGGTCCGCTTCGAATCCGCGACATCGGACAGGCGGTGAGCGGCGCCGAGGACGCCAAGCAGGCAGCCTGGGCCAACGGCAAGCGTGGCGTGTTCCTGGTGGTGTTCAAGCAGCCGGGCGCCAACGTCATCGAGACCGTCGACCGGATCAAGGCCACCCTGCCCCGCCTCGTCGCGGCGATTCCGCCCGCGATCAAGATCGAGTTGATCAGCGACCGCACCACGACCATCCGCGCCGCGGTCGAGGACGTCCAGTTCACGCTGCTGCTAACCATTGCCCTCGTGGTCATGGTCATCTTCGTCTTCCTGCGCAGCTTCTGGGCGACGGTCATCCCCACCATCACGGTCCCGCTGGCGCTACTGGGCGCGTGCGCCCTGATGTGGGTGGTTGGCTATTCGCTGGACAATCTGTCGCTGATGGCGCTCACCATCGCGGTCGGCTTCGTCGTCGACGACGCCATCGTGATGCTCGAGAACATCACGCGCTACATCGAGGAAGGCGAATCGCCGATGGCGGCCGCCTTCAAGGGCTCCAAGGAAATCGGCTTCACCATCGTCTCGATCAGCATCTCGCTGGTCGCGGTGCTGATTCCGCTGCTGCTGATGGGCGGCATCATCGGACGCCTGTTCCGCGAGTTCGCCGTCGTGCTGGCGATGACCATCTTCGTCTCGATGTTCGTGTCGCTGACGCTGACGCCGATGATGGCCTCGCGCTTCCTGCGCGCCCATGGCGAGGTGACCCACGGCAAGTTCTACCAGTGGAGCGAACGCGCCTTCGATGGCATGCTGCGCGGCTACGAGTACGTTCTCGATCATGCTCTGGCCTGGCGCCGCACCACGCTCCTGATCTTCTTCGCCACGCTCGGCCTGTCGATCTATTTGTTCATCCTGATCCCGAAGGGCTTCTTCCCGCAGCAGGACGTCGGCCTGATCACCGCGACCTCGGAAGCGTCCCAGGACATCTCCTTCGCCGAGATGCAGCGCCGCCAGGTCGAGCTCGGCAAGATCGTGATGGACGATCCCGACGTCGCCACGATCGCGATGAACATCGGCGGCAGCGGCCGCGCCGGCAACAACGGCAATTTGTTCATCACGCTGAAGCCGCGCAACGAGCGCAACGCGTCGGCGCAGGAGATCATTGCCCGGCTGCGTCCCAAGCTCGAGAAGGTGTCGGGCGCCCGCCTCTACATGCAGGCGGCCCAGGACGTCCGGCTCGGCGGCCGGCCGACGCGCACGCAGTTCGAGTTCACGCTACAGGATGCCGACCTCACCGAGCTCAACGACTGGGCGCCGAAAATCCTCGCCAAGATGCAGACGCTGCCGCAACTGCGCGACGTCGCGACCGACCAGCAGACGCAGGGCACCACGGTCCAGCTCAAGATCAACCGCGACACCGCATCGCGCTACGGCATCCAGCCGCAGCTGATCGATGACACGCTGTACGACGCCTTCGGACAGCGGCAGGTCACGCAGTATTTCACCCAGCTCAACACCTACAAGGTGATCCTCGAGATCCTGCCGGAGATGCAGGGCAGTCTCGACAGCCTGAACAAGCTCTACCTGAAATCGCCGCTGACCGGCGACCAGGTGCCGCTGTCGACCTTTGCGACCTGGACCACCGATCCGGTCCGCCCGCTCTCGATCAGCCACCAGGGCCAATTCCCGGCGATCACGATCAGCTTCAACCTCGCCCAGGGCGTCGCGCTCGGCCAGGCCACCGAGGCCGTGCAGAAGGCGATGGCCGATCTCGGCGCACCACCGACCCTGAATTCGAGCTTCCAGGGCACCGCGCAGGCGTTCCAGCAGTCGCTCGGCACCGTGCCGCTGCTGATCCTCGCAGCCCTCGTCGTGGTCTATCTGATCCTCGGCATTCTCTACGAGAGCTACATCCACCCGATCACGATTCTGTCGACCCTGCCCTCGGCCGGCGTCGGCGCGCTCCTGATCCTGATGGCGGCCGGCTTCGACTTCAGCTTGATCGCGCTGATCGGAATCATTCTCCTGATCGGCATCGTGAAGAAGAACGGCATCATGATGGTCGACTTCGCCATCGCGGCCGAGCGCGACGAACACAAGACGCCGGAGGAATCGATCCGTCAGGCCGCGCTGCTGCGCTTCCGGCCGATCATGATGACGACGATGGCCGCCCTGCTCGGCGGCGTGCCGCTGATGCTCGGCCACGGCACCGGCGCCGAGATCCGCCAGCCGCTCGGCTACGCCATGGTCGGCGGCCTGATCGTCAGCCAGGCGCTGACGCTGTTCACCACCCCGGTGGTCTATCTCTATCTCGACGAGCTCAACAACTGGTTCTCGGGCTGGGGCCGTTCGGGTGACGGCAAAGGTCACGAGGCGCCCGAGCACAACACCGTCAAGCAGGCCGCCGAGTAAGCTTGCACCGCGGCTTCCGCGACGCTACAGCGAGGCCCTCGGTTCACGCCAACGCGGTCTCGCCATGTCCATGCAATCCAGACTTGTCGCCCTCGCCGCCGCCCTTCTGCTGTCGACAGGCGGCGCGTATGCCCAGCAGAGCGCCAAAAAGAACGCCGCTTCCCCTGCACCGGCCGCACAGCCCGCGCCAGCTCCGACCCAGCCGCAGGCTGACGGTGCGCAGCAAGCCGGATGGGTCGTGCGCTGCACCAGCGTCAGCCGCGACGCACCGCTGGAATGCGCAATGGAGCAGAACGCGGTGCTGACCAAGACCGGCCAGACCATCGTCCTGATCAACATCCGCATCGCGCCCGACACCCGTACGCCGGTGGCGCTGCTGCAATTGCCGCTCGGCCTCAACCTGCCCGTCGGGGCCAAGCTCCAGGTCGACGAGGGCAAGACATTCGACCTTCAGATCCAGACCTGCGAGAACCGCGGCTGCTACGCCTCGACGCCGATCGCGGCGGACCTGCTCGCGGCCTTGCGGTCGGGCAAGCAGCTGAAGGTCTCCTTCCAGAACATGGCCAAGGAGGCGATCGCGATCCCGATGCCGCTGGGCGATTTCGCGGCGGCCTACGACAAGATCAAGTAAGGCCCACACTGTCATCGCCCGTCTTGTGCGCAATTGCGCACTGGGGCGGGCGATCCAGTACTCCGAGACGGTCAATCGATAGGCCGCGACGTACTGGATGCCCCGCCTGCGCGGGGCATGACACCGGTTCTCGCCGCCCAACCTCCCGTCCCTATTGCCGCGCCATCTGCGCGTTGCCGACGGCATCGCCGTCGAGCTTCTGGTCGTTGTGCATGGTGACGGTGACGCGCAGCAGCCGCCCCTCGAACTCGAACGGCGCCTCGTAATGCGACACGGGGCTGCCGCGGTCACGGCCGATGTCGAGGCCGGACCACGAGATCAGCGTGTGGAAGCCGAGCTGGGTCTGGAGCGACCCCGCCGGCTTGCCGTCGATCAGCAGCGTGTATTCGGTGACGCCGGTGCGCGAGCCTTTCGCCGGCGGCTCCTTGCGGACGAGCCGCTCGACATGCACCCCGAGCCGCCGCGCGCCTGACGGCACTTTCCGGTCCGATCGAACGACCTGGTGGCTGCCGCCGATGTTGAGGTCGTGCACGAGATGGCCGTCCCTGACGTAGAGGCTGTAGCCTGACGTCGCGTCGCCATGCGAGATCAGCACGCCATCGGCGCCCTGCCCGTCGGTCTCGACATGCGCCTCGATCGTGTAGCTGCGGCTGCGCACGTCAGGCGCGACATCGGTCGGCACGTGGCCCATGCCGGCGTGGAAGACGAAATGGTGGCGCGCACCATGGAAGCGCGCGGCGTTCTCGGCGAAGCGCGGACCGAAGCGGTCGTCGAGCGGCAGCACCTTGTGCTTCTCGGCCTCCGCCCACCACGTCGCGATCATTGCTGCCAGACGCTCCGGCTCCTTTGCGGCGAGATCGTCGGTCTCGGAGAAATCCTGGTCGAGATGAAACAGCTCCCATTTGTCGTTCTCGAACGGCGTGCCCGAGGGATGGAAGGCGACCGCCTTCCAGCCGCCCTGCCAGAGGCCGCGATGGCCGAACATCTCGAAATATTGCGGCGAGCTCTTTGAGGGCGCGGACGCATCCGTGATCGAGCGCGCAAAGCTCTCGCCTTCCAGCGGCATCTGCGGGCACCCCGCGATCGTGCTGGGAGACTCGACGCCGATCAGCTCCAGTAGCGTCGGCGTGAGGTCGCAGGCGTGGACGAACTGGTGCCGCAGCTCGCCTTTGCCTGCGATCTTCTTCGGCCAGTTGATGACGAAGGGATCGCGGATGCCGCCGCCATGGGTGTTCTGCTTGTAGCGCCGCAGCGGCGTGTTCGACGCCATCGCCCAGCCATGCGGGAAATTGCTGTGGGTGTCGGGACCGCCGATGTCGTCGATACGGCTGAGCTTCTCGGCGATCGGCTCCGGCTTGAAGTTGAACGGGCCCATCGCGTTGACGAAGCCGAGCGGCCCGCCCTCCTGGCTCGCGCCGTTGTCGGACATCACGATGATCACGGTGTCGTCGCGAATGCCGGCCGTTTCCAGGAACGAGACAAGCCGAGCAAGATGCCGATCGGAATGATCGAGCATGCCGGCGAAGGCCGCCTGCAGGCGGGTGAAGACGCGGCGCTCGTCGGCCGAATGCTCCTCCCAGGCCTTCACACCGTCGTTGCGCGCCGGCATCCGCGTTCCCTCAGGCACCAGCCCCATCGCCTTCTGGCGTGCCAGACGCCGTTCGCGCTCGACGTCCCAGCCGTGCGCGAATTCGGCGTCATAGCTCATGATGATATCGGCCGGCGCCTGATGCGGCGCGTGGCAGGCGCCAAGTGCGACCCAGGTGAGCCAGGGAACGTCAGGACGGTCGGCGACATGGTCGCCGATGAATCGGATCGACTGGTCGATCAGATCCTCGGTCAGATGATAGCCGTCCGCATACGTGCCCGGTGGATCGATATGCGCGTTGTCGGAGACGAGCTCCGGCGCGTACTGGTCGGTCTCGGCATCGAGGAAGCCGTAGAAGCGGTCGAAGCCACGGCCGAGCGGCCAGCCGTCGAACGGGCCGGTGGCTCCGCTTTCGGTCAGCGGCGTGACATGCCATTTGCCGACCATGTAGTTGCGATAGCCGTGGAGGCGCAGCATCTCGGCTAGCGTCCCCGCCTCGCGCGCGATCTTGCCGCGGTACCCGGGATAGCCGGAATCGAAATTGGCAAGGCAGCCGACGCCGACCGAGTGATGATTGCGTCCTGTCAGCAGCGCGGCGCGCGTCGTCGAGCACATCGCCGTGGTGTGGAATCCGGAGTAGCGCAGCCCCTCCGCGGCGAGCCGGTCGATGGTCGGCGTCTTGATTGCCGAGCCGTAGCAGCCGAAATCGGAGAAGCCGACGTCGTCGAACAGCACGACCAGGATGTTCGGCGCGCCCTCGGGCGGCCTTGGCGCCTCCGGCCACCAGGGTTTCGACTCCGCGACCGTCTTGCCGACGGTGCCGCGGAACGGCGTGCCGCTGTTTGCGCTCATCTGCTCCTCCCGATGTTGCCCGGCGGCTGCGGTTGACCCGCGGCTCGGCCACGCCTAAATTATAATCCGAATTATGATTATTGTTTTTGACGGATGCAAGGGCGGATGCGACCAAGCTCGGACGAACCGGATTTCGACCTGCCCGGCGTTGCCCCGTCGCGCCAGAAGCGCAGCCGCGAGACGACCCTGGCGCTGCTGCGCGCCGGCGCCGACATGCTGCGCACGCGCAGCCTTGCCGAGCTGTCCATCGAGGCGCTCTGCACCGAGGTCGGCGCCACCGTCGGCGCCTTCTACAGCCGCTTCGAGAGCAAGGAGGCCTATTTCAACGCACTGATGGCGCTGGCTGCGCGCGACGGCGAACAGCGGCTGGGCGACATGCGGCGACCGTCACCGGATACGGACCTCGACAAGCTCTGCCACACCATCGTCAGCGGGATCATCGCCTGGATGCGCAACCACGAGGGCGTGCTGCGCGCCGCGCTTCAGCACGATGACACCCGTCCGGACAAATGGACGCCGTTCAAGGCCCTCGCGAAGGCAACGACGGAACGCGCGACCCCTCTCCTGCTCCCGGCCATGGGCAAGGGGCGCAAGGCCGCCAAGACCCGCACGATCGCCTTCGGCTTCCAGGTCGTGCTGGGCACGCTGGTGAACGCGATCCTCAACGATCCCGGGCCGCTGTCGCTTGGATCAAAAGAGATGGAGACGCGGCTGGCCGGTTGCCTGTTGCTGTTGCTCCAGGCGGAGATCAATCAGTCGACGCCAAGATAGGCCTTCTGCACCTGCGGATCCTGTGCGAGCGCCGCGGCCGTGCCGGACAGTACGCTCTTGCCGACCTGGAGCACGGTCGCGAAGTCCGAGACTTCCAGCGCGAGCTCGATCGACTGCTCGGCGAGCAGGATGGTCAGGCCCTCGCGATGCAGGCGGCCGAAGGTCTCGTACATGGATTCGACCACCGCCGGCGCGAGGCCGAGCGACGGTTCGTCCAGCATCAATAGCTTCGGATCGCTCATCAACGCGCGGCCGACCGCGAGCATCTGCCGCTCGCCGCCGGACATGGTGCCGGCGCGCTGGTTGCGGCGTTCCTTCAGGCGCGGGAAGATCTCGTAGACGCGCTCAAGCAAATTGGCCTGGCGCGACTTGTCGTGCAGCGGCGTCGCGCCGAGCATGAGGTTGTTCTCGACGCTCTGCTGCACGAACAGCCGCCAGCCTTCCGGCGACAGCGCCAGCCCCTTGCGCACAATCGCAAAGGCCTTCTGGCCGGCGATGTCCTCGCCGCGAAAGCTGATTGATCCGGAATGCACGGGAATGAGACCCGCAATCGCGTTCAGCGTCGTGGTCTTGCCGCCGCCATTGGAGCCGAGCAGCGCGACGACGCTGCCCTCCGGCACCTCCAGCGAGACGTCGGAGACACCGATGAGGTCGCCATAGCGCACCTCGAGGTGCTCGATCCGAAGAAGCGCGCCGCTCATAGGTCCCGCCCGCCCATCAGCTCG
Source organism: Bradyrhizobium sp. LA2.1 (assembly GCF_040547725.1). Classification (NCBI taxonomy): domain Bacteria; kingdom Pseudomonadati; phylum Pseudomonadota; class Alphaproteobacteria; order Hyphomicrobiales; family Nitrobacteraceae; genus Bradyrhizobium; species Bradyrhizobium sp. LA2.1. The sequence goes on along the minus strand of NZ_JBEPQI010000002.1, from coordinate 135,653 downwards.
ACCGGCGTATGGCCGGCCGCGGCCTTCGCCGCGCGTTTGCCGAGATAGGCTTCGATCACCGCCGGGTTCGAGGTGACCTCGCGCGGCGAGCCGCGGGCGATCTCCTTGCCCTGGTGAAACACCATCACGCGGCTCGCGAGCGACATGATCACTTCCATGATGTGCTCGACGATGACGAGCGTGATGCCGGAACGGTGGATGTCGCGGACGAGATCGATGGCGAGCCTCACCTCGTGGGCGTTGAGCCCGGCCATGGCCTCGTCGAGCAGCAGCACCTTCGGCTCGGTCGCCAGTGCGCGGGCGATCTCCAGCCGCTTGCGGCCGGGTGTGCCCAGCGAGCGCGCCGGCGCATCCGCGAGCCTGCTCATGCCGACGCGCTCCAGCACCGCGCGCGCCCTGGTCTCGGCCTCGTGGCGATGCGAGGTGCGCAGGAAGGCGCCGATCATGACGTTCTCGAGCACCGTCATGCCTTCAAAGGTCTGCGGCACCTGGAAGGTGCGCGCAAGCCCGAGCCCGGCGCGCTGCTCCGGCGCGAAGTCGGTGATGTCGGTCCCCTCGAACAGCACGCGGCCCGAGGTGGTCTTGAGGTCGCCGGTGAGGCAATTGAAGAAGGTGGATTTGCCGGCGCCGTTCGGGCCGATCAGGCCGAGAATATCGCCCTGCTCCAGCGTGACGGACGCATCGTCCACCGCCTTGAAGCTGCCGAACGCCTTTGTGATCCCGCGCGCCTCAAGGAGCATGGCCGGCTCCCTTATCTGCGCCGGGCTTGCGTCGTCCCATGAACAGGCTGAGCAGGCCGCCGGGCTGGAAGCGCGCGATCAGCACGATGATCGCGCCATACAGGACGAAGGTGAGGCCGGCCCCCTTGCCGCCAAGCCAACTGTTGGAGATCTCCTCCAGCGGCACGAGGATCGCGGCTCCCACCAGCGGACCGAACAGCAACCCCGCCCCGCCCAGCGCCGCCATGATCAGGATTTTGACCGAGATCAGGATGCCGAGCCCGGACTCGGGATCGACGAAGCCGAACATCATCGCATAGAGCGCGCCGGCAACGCTCGTCAGCGCCGCGCTCAGCATGTAGGCGTAGAGCTTGGTCCGGCTCGCGGGTGCGCCCAGGGAACGCGCGGCCCTCTCGGAATCCTTGATCGCGCGCAGATAGAATCCCATACGGCTGTTGGTCATCCACCAGGTGATGAACAGCGTGATCACGAGGACGACCAGGAAGAGGTAGTAGTACGGCAGCGACGACAGGAACGAGAGATCGAAGATGTTGCGGGGGACCGTTGGACCGGAAAGACCCACGGCCGCGCCGAGCCAGTCGGTGTTGGTGACGATCAGCCGCACGGTCTCGGCGACCGCGATCGTCGCCATGCTGAAATAGTGACCCGACAGCCGTAGCGTCGGCACGCCGATGATCGCAGCGAGCCCCACCGCCAGCACGATCCCACTGGGGATGCCGAACAGCGGCGACAGCCCGAACTTGGCGTAAGACCCCATCGCGGCATAGGCGCCGCAGCCGAAGAACACGACGTGGCCGACCGACACCTGGCCGGCATAGCCGCCGACGATGTTCCAGGCCGACGCGGCGATGGCATAGAGCAGCACCAGTGCGCCCAGGCGCTGCTGGAACGGCGAGGACAGCAGCAACGGATAGGCAATCGCCAGTGCTGCGACGATCGAGAGCCAGATCAAGCGCCGCATTGCAGCTTTCTCATCAGAGCTTGCCCATCAGGCCTTGCGGCCGGAACCAGAGGAAGGACAGGAACAGGACATAGACGACGATGTCCTTGTAGACCGCACCGATCAGATAGCCGGAGAGCGACTCGATCACGCCGATCAACAGGCCCGCGACGAGCGCGCCGGGCACGCTGCCGAAACCGCCGAGGGACACCGTGACGAAGGCGACGATGCCGAGCGTCTCGCCGACCGTCGGCACGATGTAGAAGAAGTTCGCGATCAGCGCGCCGGCAAGGCCGGTGGCGCCGGCCGCGATGGCCCAGGCGATCGCCTGCATGGTATCGGGCCTGATGCCCATGAGCTGAGCCGCGGTCTGATCCTCGGCCACCGCCAGCATTTTTGAACCAAGCGATGTGCGCGTCAGAAGCAGATGGAGGCCGAATGTCACCAGCAGCGCGACGACACCGGCAAGCAGCCGTGAGGCTTCGATGCGCAGGCCCGCAAACGCATAGGTGCCGCCGACGATATTCGACGGCATCGACAGGAAGTTGGCGCCGAACCACCAGAACACGGAATAGCGCAGCAGCAGCGCGAGCCCGAACGTGCCGAGGATCTGCGCCAGCATCGGCCCCTTCATGATGTCGCGGATCAGGGCGAAATAGACCACGACCCCGACGGTCGCGAGCACCAGTGTCGCCAGCGGCGCGCCGAGGATGGGCCCTCCCCCCATCAGGGTGTAGACGACATAGGCGACGTACATGCCGAGCATGACAAAGTCGCCATGCGCGAAATTGACGATGTTCATCATGCCCCACACCAGCGTGAGGCCCGAGGAAAACAGGGCGTAGACGGCGCCAAGCAGAAGCCCGCCGACAATCACCTGCACGAGTACGAAGGACATGAGCTGCGTTGCTCTGATCAAAACATTCTGGGAAAGGCGGGACGCGCGGTCCCGCCTTCAGGCAATCTCACCAGCCCTTGTAGGGCAGCACCGGCGCCTTCTCGGCATTGGCCTTCGGCCATACCGCGACGTAGTTCTCGCCATCCTGGAGCTGGATGATGGCGCCGGAAGCCAGGATGTTCTGGCCCTTGTCGTCGAACTTCACGCCCTTGTAGCCGATCATGAGCTGCTCGGGCTTCAGGTCCGTCGCCTTCAGCGCGGCCTGGATCTTTGCAGGCTCGGTCGAGCCCGCGCGGTCGATGGCATCGGCCAGCACGAAGAAGCCCTGCATCTGCCGGGCGACCGTGTCGTCCATCTCCTCGCCGCTCTTCTTCTTGTACATGTCGGCGATGATGGCGGACGCCGAGCCCGGCGGTCCCACGACCCAGGACGAACGGTTGAAGACGCCTTGCGAGATCTTGCCGACGGCCTTGGTGAAGGACGGATCGGAGTAGCCGGCATCGTCGGCCAGCAGCACGGCCGGCTTGTAGTCAAGCGACTGCATGGTCTTGGCGAACAGGATCGCATCCGACGTGTAGCTGATCATGATGACGACGTCGGGCTTCTTGTCCTTGAGCTGGAGCACCTGGCCCTGCAAGTCGGTCGCATTGACGGGATAGGCGATGTCGAGCGCGATCGGCTGGCCCTTTTCCTTGAAGGCGCCGGCGATCGTGTTGGCGACCGAGGTGCCGTATTCGGTGTTGTCATGGACCACCGCGACGGCGTCGGTCTTGGCACCCTGCGCCTTGATGTCGGCGAGGAAGTCGACATAGATCTTGGCGAAATCGGTAGCGATCGGCGTGGTGCGGAAGAACCATTTGAAGCCGCGCTCGGTGAGATTGGCGGCGACCGATTCCGAGTTCAGGAAGGGAACGCCGTATTTCTCGGCGATCGCGCTCGACGTCAGCGTGACGCCAGACTGGTAGGAGCCGAACACGGCCGCCACCTTCTCTTCCGTGATCAGGCGCAGGGCCTGGTTCTGGCCCGTCGCCGGGTTGCCCTGGTTGTCGGCGAACACAGCCTCGATCTTGGCGCCGCCGAGGCCGGCAAGGCCGGCGTTCTTCGCCAGCGGCAGATTGCCAAGCTCAGGATGAGCATTGTTGATGATGTCCATGGCGACCTCGAGCGCCGCCTTGGCGTGCGCACCGATCGAGGCGGTGCCGCCGGACATCGGCATGATGACGCCGATCTTGATGACCTTGTCCTGGGCCTGCGTGCCGGAGCCCAGCGCAAGGAAGATCGCGGCTGCGCAAAACAGCCCGGTGACGTGCTTGAAATTCATCAAATCAGACCTCCCAAAGGGTTTCCCCGACCAAGCTATTTTGGAAGCTGCAGGCTAAGCGCCCGCTTCCGTTTGTTTATGCCTGGTGGATCTAGGATGGCATGCCAGCCGGACACCGGCAAGGTGAAACGGACTTGCGCAATGCTGCATGGGAGGCAGCGAACGCGCCAGTGCGGGCGGCGTTCAAATCCGGCGTCGTCCGGCGCGAACGCGGTAACCCGAACGGCGGACGTCATTGCCATCTGCAGGGGTGGGTTAACGCTGCGACTGCGCCAAGCGCGGTCCGCTGGCGTAACCCGGCTCCCGTGTGTTTCCGCGAACGCAGAGGCGGTGGGTTACGCTGCCGCCAACCCACCCTGCGAAACGCCGTCAGCCGACAACGTCGCTCGCCCGCAGCAGCGTCGTGAAGCCGCCATAGATCATGCGCTTGCCGTCGAAGGGCATGTCGGCGCCCTTGAGCCGCTCATCGGCCATCACCTTCTTGTTGACGGCATCGCGGGTCTCCCGGTCACGGTAGACGATCCAGGAGAACACCACGACCTCGTCCTCCGTCGCGATCACCGCGCGCGGAAACGAGGTCAATTCGCCATAGGGCACGTCGTCGCCGATGCACTCGACGTAATCGAGCGCGCCGTGTTCCATCCACACCGCGCAGGCCTTTCGCGCCAGCGCCTTGTAGGCCTCGATCTTGTCCTTCGGCACGGCCAGCACGAAACCATCGACATAGGGCATCACGGGATCTCCTTTGGGTTGCCTGCCCCAAGGACGTAGCGGCGCACGGCGATCCGACTCGTCATCGCACCCGCAAGGTGAGGCAAACTGTCGCGAGGGTTTCGTGCGCTACTTCACATTTGAAGCTCGCCGCGCCGTGACATCATCCCGGACGTTTGCGCTCGCACATCGGCTACTTCAGATTGCAGTTGAGAAGGCAGCTTTCATGAGCACCCGCCTGTCATTGCTTTGTGTCCACGGCGTCGGACACGCGGAGATCGACGCCGAGTTTCGAAAGTCATGGTCCGAGGCGATCATACGCGCCGTCCAATCCGTCGATCAGAGCCTCAACCCGGCCATCGACTTCCTCTCGTATGACGACCTGTTCGACAAGAGCCCGCCCAACCTCGTCACCTATAGCATCGCGCTGGCGAAACTGCTGGCGAGCGCGACCGTCCACGGGATCGGTGATCTGCTCGCGGGCACACGCGGCCTCGATGACGTACCAACCCTGATCAGATGGACTGCGGGCATGGTCGCCCAGTGGTCGGTGGATGAGCAGCTGCAGGCCGCGCTGCGCGGCGCAGTCCTCGACAAGCTGAAGAGCGGCAACTACGACGTTGTCCTGGCTCACAGCCTCGGCTCGCTGATCTGCTACGACACGTTCGTGCGCAACCCCGCTGCGATCAGGGACAAGGTCTTCGTCACGTTCGGCTCGCAGATCGGCAATCCCGCGGTGCGCGACATCTTCGCAGGCCGCATTCAGGACCTTCCCTGCCGGAAATGGTACCATCTGTTCAACCGGGAAGATCGCGTTCTCACCTATCCGCTCGAGATCGCCGCAGACAATTTCCAGCAGGTGCTGACACCGTTCGATGTCCCCAACGATCTCCTGAATCACAACGCGACCTGGTACCTGTCGCGCCCCGAGACCGTCGCCACCGTCTGGCACGACGTGGTCCCGGTGCCGACGTCCCGCTCCATCGTCAGCGCCGCGCGGGGGATTGCCCGCATTGACGCCCGGCCGACCCGCCGCGCCCTGCTGATCGGCATCAACGACTATCCCAAACCCGCGGACAGGCTCGAAGGATGCGTCAACGACGTATTCCTCATGAGCTCGGTGCTACAGGAAAGCGGCTTCAAGCCGGACGAAATACGCGTCGTGCTCAATGAGCGGGCGACGGCGCAGGGCATCATGGAAAGGCTTCACTGGCTGCTCGAGGGCGTCCGCGACGGTGACCAGCGTATGCTGTTCTACTCGGGCCATGGCGCCCAGATTCCCAGATACAGCCCGAGCGGCGCACCGGATAGCGTCGACGAGTGCCTCGTTCCCTATGATTTCGACTGGACGCCCGAGCACGCCATTCTCGACCGCCAGTTCAGCCAGCTCTACTCACAGCTTCCATACGACTGCTATTTCGTCGCCATGCTCGACTGCTGCCATTCCGGCGGCATGACACGTGACGGCGGTCCACGCATCCGCGGCCTGACGCCGCCCGACGATATCCGCCACCGGGCGCTGCGGTGGGAGGCAAGCGAAGGCATGTGGGTGCCGCGCGAGTTCCCTCCCCTCAACGAGAGTCTGAGCAAGAGCAAGAACGGCGCCGACTATCTCGGCGACAACGGCGCCACGCAGCGGCTCGGGCGCAGCATGGCGCTCCGCACCCAGCCCGACAAGGAATACAACAAGACGCGGGCCGAGCTCGGGCATCACGGTCCTTATCTGCCGATTCTCCTCGAGGCCTGCCAGGAGCAGGAGCTGTCCTATGAATATCGTGACGGCGTCACGTCGTATGGCGCCTACACGTTCTGCATGGCGAAGGTGCTGCGCGAACAACGAGACCGCAGCGCCAATCCGTCGTTCCAGGAGCTGAGCGAGCTCGTCACGGTCAAACTCCGTCGCCTCAAATACAACCAGACGCCCAATCTCGTTGGCGCCAAGACGCGCATCAGCGCGAAAATTCCATGGGGCGCGGCAGATGCAGGTCGCGGCCAGCGACGGGCGCCGAAAAAGCGTGCCGCCAAGACAGGCCGGAAGAAGCGCCGCTAATCGTTTCGCCTTGCATCGCCGCGCGGCGCATCGCGGGCGCCATGAGTCCGGCCAACGCGCCGAGGCCGCACCGACGACGGGGAGGCCTGCCGACGGCACGTCAAGCTCGCGGCGCGGGCCTGATTCAGAGCAGGTTATGATCTGGGTAAATCGCCCGGAACTGGCTGGGGAACCTGGATTCGAACCAAGACAAACAGAGTCAGAGTCTGTTGTGCTACCGTTACACCATTCCCCACCGAAGCGCTTGATATCACAAGACTTTCTTCGGAAAGTTTTGCAAGCCGCAGCAAAAGTTTTGCAAATCAGCGGCGCGCTGGCGCTCATATAGCCGCGCCGGCGTTCGCGGTCTAGCCCCTCTGTGAGCATCGCAGCTTGTTCGCGCTGCGTTCGCGCCGTAGCGGCACGTCCGCCCTCACCCGCGGCCGGCTCCGGCAATCAACACCAGGAGACCTGGCACGCCTGCCTCGACGACGTCCACATGCCACGATCAACGGGCGCGCCAGCGTGCCGCTTCACGTCGATCAATGGGGATGGTCTGTCGGCTTTACCCAGGCATGATGCGCGCGCTCGACGCCGGCACGCCGCAGCCGACGATCGCCCCAACGAAGCGCGGGCGGGTTTACAGGCCGATCCGCTGACCTAGTCGCCCAAGACCACAGATCGCTTGCCATAGAATTCACCGACGCAATCATTCGGCAGCTGGCCCGGATTTTTGGTTAGCTCACCGTCCATCAGCATGGACGGCTTGACCGATCTCTTGGGGACGACAACATCCAGGTCTTTGGTCCTCCGAAGAAATTGATGTCTCTGGACACTCTCGCTCCAGAAAGTCGCGAATTGCGACTCCTCGGCGCGGACGTATCCCAGCGCTACGCTATCGAGGAGCAAAAAAGAAAGGAGCCCGCATGCCACCAGGGCCGTCATGCGAACATGGGCATGATGGCCCAGGGAGGGAAGGAAGCGGGCAGCCAGGGCGACGACGCAGCCCCCTCCGGCAAGAAGAAAAACCACCACCTCATTCCGCCCTCGCGTCGCGAGATCCTCCGCCGTCGCAAAATAGGCAATGACATAAGCGGGTAGAGACCAGCGAGCACCGCCGCCACGAGCCCGACGATCAAGACCAGCAGCCGCGCCGCCGGCCTCGGTTGCGAAGGCACCACGAAGACCGAAAACAACGCCACGAAACCGAGCCAGGCCCACGTCGCGGATTCGGTGTAATGCCGAACCAGTTCGAGCCACAGATAGTACAACCCCATCGAGAAAGAAGCGGCGATCTTCCCCCCCTCCGGATATGCCGCCATCCGGACCGCATTCCCCGGTGACAAAAGCAGGATCGCAAGTCCGATGAAGGTCGCCGTCAGCATCGCTGCATGGCCCGCCAGTTGCGGGCGAGGATGGTAGAACGCTCGATAAAGGGCAGAACCGGCGACGAGGGCTACGATCCAGAATGGCGTGAACTCGTTGGCCAGAGCACCCAGGAAGCCGATTGCGGAGAGAACGACGATTTGGCCGGTCGAGAGCACGGTTTCGTTCGCTGCGGACCGCACCAGCTCAACGAGGATGATGATCACGAAGAGGGCGGGAACCATGTAGGACGCACTGCCCGAGATCCAGTAAAGCATCTCCCGCAGACTGATCGCCAGAACGAAGCTCGCCGCGCAGAGCATTGCACCCGCCAAAAATCTCTCTGGCCACGACAGGCCGGTCCACATTCGACCAGCCCAATAAACGCTGACTGCCAAGAAGATGGCCATGCCGCAAATGAGTATGACCGGATAGACGACCAAATAATCGACGCCTGTCACCTTGCTGACAACGGCGGGGGCGGCGATCGCCACAAGCGAGGTCAGTCGGCCCATCTGGTGCAAATAATAGGATTTGACCATTCCGACGAGACCCATGCTGTTGACGCGGTTCGTCACGCAATAATCGTCGGATTCAGGCATCGCATAGAGCGCGATGGACGCGAGCCAGAGCAGGATGAAGAGAGCGACAGAAGCGGCCACGATAGGCATCACGTCCGGCATGCGGCTTCCGAGGCGCACAGGAAATCCCCCAAATCGACAGAACAAAGCGGCAGCAACGAGAGAGCGAACAGCCCCGAATGCAACCCTCGTTATGCAACGCGGCACAGAAGATCACAAGGTTCCGCGGGCAAACAATCGAAAGGCTAGTTCGAGCCGCAGACTCGAACCACGATCTCAGCCTTGCCGTTCGCGATCATCACCTGGCCGTATTCGTCCTGCGGCGGGCTCTCCTCGTAGCGGAGCGGGATCGTGGTGATCGCTTCCTGCGCTTCGCCGCCCGGCTGCTGCGTGTTCACGTCGAGGATCAGGATCTTCGGATTGATCCCCTGCGGCGAGCGCCTGGTCAGCCGGGCCTGCCAGCCATCGGTCGGTACTCTCACGTCGCCGACCATGACCAGCTTGGGCGGCGCGCCCGGCGCCCGGTCGATCCAGGCCTTGAAGGTGTTTCTCAGCAGGACAGTCATGACACGTCTCTCCTTTGCCAAGCTGCGAATTGTCCGACCTCGTCCCGACGTGCGGCGCCGACCTTTCGCCTATCAAATCGGCGCAACGTGACGGACAGATATCAGGCCCCGACAAATCACCCGATCACCGCCTCCCCCTCCGACCAGGCTCTCAAGTCCCGGCCGCCACTTTGGCGCGGATTGCGTCAGCGACTGCCGGAGCCTTACCGCCAAGCGCCTTCACGGCCGGCAAGTTTTCCGGCCCGCCGACGGCTTTGGAGGCTTCCGCAACCTTGTTGATGTCGGGGACACTCTTCTTCACGAACGCGTCGATGAAGTCGGCGCCAGCGTACCCGGCCGCCAGGACGCTCAGGAGAAATTGCCGGCCGATTTCCTTCGGCTCGACCATAAGCCCCGCGGAGATCCCCGCCACGCATCCGATAACGATCGACACCAGAAACGCCGACCCGTCAAACACGTCCTTGAAGCGGCGGGGGCTCGTGAGGAAGCCGAGCCGACAGCGACCCGATCGTCATCTCCGGATAAGCTACCACCCCTATTCCAGCTTGATATTCGCCGCTTCGATCACCTTCTTCCACCGCTCCGTCTCGGAGGCGATGTAGGCCTTGAAAGGTTCGGAATCGACCGCAACCGCGGCCGCGCCGAGCTCGGCCATCTTCTGCACCGTCTCCGGCTGCTGCATGAAGGCGCGGATCTCGCCCGACAGCTTTTCGACGATGGGCTTCGGCGTGGCCGCGGGAACGAAGAAGCCGTGCCAGGCCACGGCCTCGAAGCCCGGCAGGAATTCGGCGACGGCCGGGATTTCCGGATCGAAGGCGGCGCGCTTGGGCGTTGCCGTGGCGAGCATCGCGAGCTGGCCGGTCTTCACCTGCGGCAGCAGCAGCGGCACGTTGTCGAAGGCAAGATCGATCTGGCCGCTCAACAGATCCGTCAGCATCTGGCTGGACCCCTTGTAGGGCACATGCACCATCTTGGTGCCGGTCATCTGTTGAAACAGTTCGGCGGCAAGATGCTGCGAGGTGCCGACGCCGGCCGAGCCGAACGAGACCTTGTCCGGGTTCGCCTTCAGATAGGCGATCAGCTCCGGCACGGTGCGCGCCTTGATCTTGTTCGGATTCACCACGAGCACGTTCGGCACAACGCTGATCTGGGCGACCGCGACCAGGTCCCTGTCCGGCTGGTAGCTGAGCTTGGGCCCGTAGAGCGTGGGGTTGATCGCGAGCGCGGAGGTACTGGCAAGGCCGAGCGTGATGCCGTCAGGCGCCGATTTCGCCAGCCGCGTCACACCGAGGATCGAGCCGGCGCCGCCGACATTCTCGACCACGAACGGCTTGCCGAGCTTCATTTGCAGATGGTTCGACACCATGCGCGCGAAGATGTCGGCGGTGCCGCCGGCGGCGAAGGGCACGATCACCGTCACCTGCTTGGACGGATAGCCGTCCTGCGCCTTTGCCGGCGACGTTGCCAGCAGCACGGCTGACACAAGACCAAGCCACATCGATCGCATCGAAGTTTCCTCTACTGTTACAGTTTTGTTGATTGGGTGCCGCGCGCGGTGGAGGTGACTAGAACGCGACCTCGTACATGTTCAGGATCGCATCCCGGCCGAGGTCTCGCGGATTATTGTCGAGCAGGCGGCGAATGGCGTGCGCCTCGTCGGCCATGACGCCGAGATCGCCCTTGGGCACGCCGAGCGCGGACAGACGCATCTCGATGCCGAGGTTCTTGCAGAAATCGTAAGTGGCGTCGAATGCGAGCTTCGCATCGTTCCGTGCCGGCAGGCCGAGCGCCGCCAGCACCGCGACCGTCTTCGCCTCGACTGCCGGCATGTTGAACGCCAGCGTATGCGGGAAGATCACGGCACAGGCGAGCCCATGCGCGACATGATGGCGCGTGCCCAGCGGATAAGCGACGGCATGCCCGGCGGTGGTGTTCACCGGCCCGAGGCAATAGCCGCCATAGAGCGAGGCCAGGGAGAGACCCGCGCGTGCCTCGCGATCGCCGCCGTCGGCGACCGCCCGCTTGAGATATTGCCCGACCAGCCGCGCGCCCTCGAGCGCATAAAGGTCGATCAACGGATGCGCCTTGCGGCTGGTGTAGGCCTCGACGCAATGCGCCAGCGCATCGACGCCGGTGGCCGCAGTGACCTCCTTCGGAACGGTCATTGTGAGATCAGGATCGACGATGGCGATATCAGCAAGCATGAAGCGGCTCTGCACCGCCTGCTTGTTCTGGCTGACGGGATCGGTGACGAGCGCGCGGGTGCCGGCCTCGCTGCCGGTGCCCGACGTGGTCGGGATCTGCATCAGCGGCACGCTGCGGCCGGCGACTTTTTCCGGCCCAACGATATCGGCAAAGGCCACGCCGCTCGTGCAGAGCACTGCGACCAGCTTGGCGAGATCCATCGCGCTGCCGCCGCCGAAGCCGACGACGAGATCAGGCGCGACCTCTTTCGCCATCGCCACCGCCTTCTCCAGATTAGGCAGGTCCGGTTCAGGCTTGACGTCGCCAAACACTTTCACTGCACCCGGCAGCGCCAGCGCATCGACGCGGCGCGCATTGAACGGATCGGAAATCACCAGCGGCCGTCTGGCGCCGATCCGCTCGGCGAAGCGCGCAGCAGCCGTGATGGTGCCGTTGCCGAATTCCAGGATGGTGGGACGTTGGATTTCGATGGGCGTGAAGGCGTTGGTCATCGTGCGCTAGATCTCATGACTTGGAGGCGGAGACGCCAGCGGAGAGCCGCTCGGCATAGTCGATGGCCTCGATCAGGCTGTGCTCGTTGGCAATGCCCTTGCCGGCAATGTCGAAGGCGGTGCCATGATCGACGGAGGTGCGGATGATCGGCAGGCCCAGCGTGATGTTGACGCCGGAGAGCTCCTGCCAGCGGCCGGTCGCGGGATCGACCTGGAAGCCCAGCAGTTTGACCGGGATGTGCCCCTGGTCGTGATACATCGCGACCGCAGCATCGTACTGGCCGGCGCGCAGCTTGACGAAGATGGTGTCGCCGGGCACCGGGCCGACGACGTCGAGGCCATCGGCGACGGCCTTGGCAATCGTCGGTGCCGAAACGTCGATATCCTGCCGGCCGAACAGACCGCCCTCGCCGGCATGCGGATTGAGCGCGGCGATCGCAATCTTCGGCTTGGCGATACCGAGCCGCAGCAAGGCCTCGTTGGTGAGATCGATCACCATGCGCAGACGCTCCGGCGTCAGACGCTTCGGCACGTCTTCCAGCGCCACGTGGGTCGAGACATGGCTGACGCGCATGTTGCCGTGGGCGAGCAGCATCACCGACCCGCGCACGCCGGTGAGGTGCGCCAGCATCTCGGTATGGCCAGGGAAGTGATAGCCGGCCTTGTTGAGTGCTTCCTTGTTGAGCGGCGCGGTGACAATCGCGGAGGTCCGCCCGGCCTGGGTCAGACGCACGCCCTGCTCGATCGCCTTGTAGGCAAAGCGGCCGCCATCGGCGCTCAAGACGCCGGGCTTGATCGGGGTGCCCTCGACATCCGCCTGGAGGAAACAGAGGTTCGGCCAGTCAGCATCGTCGGCACTCACCTCCGGAATCGCAACGGCAGCGCCGAGCGCTGCCTTGGCACCCTCGAGCGCGGCGCCGCTGCCGATGATCAGGATGCGCAGATCGCCTGTCGCGATCCGGTCCTTCAGCCCGAGGCAGGCCTTGACGATGATCTCCGGGCCGATCCCGGCCGGATCGCCCATGGTAATGGCAAGATGACGAGAGGTCATGTCGGGCTCCCCGTATTGAGCAAATGATTATCCCGGAGCAGATCGCGCCACAGCTCGCTGGTGCCGAACGCGCCGGATTTCGAGATGACATCCACGCCGGCCCAGCGGCCGCCTTGCAGAATCGAGCGCGGCAGCCCCGGCACGATACGCCCCGTCACCTGGAGCGCATGCGCGCCGAGCGCAACGCATACGGCCTTCAAGGTCTCGCCGCCAGCAACGATCAGGGTTCCGGGCGGATTGAGCGCCGAAATCAGCGTCGTCAGCTCGCGCGCGATCCGCTGGGCAGCCTCGGCGCGCGAAAGGCCATCCGCGAGCGCGAACTTCACCAGCGCCACGCCATCGTCAGCCAGCTTGCGTTGAACGCCTGCGCCCCCCTCACCTTCGGCCAACGCGATGGTGGCTTCGCCACATGCTGCGAGCTGGGAGGCGGTGGCGGCCTGGTCGGAACCGAACAGCCCAAGCACCGGCCGCTTCAGCCGGCTCGGCGCATCGGCGCGATGGCCGCGGGCGAGCGCGCCGGCCAGCCCGCCGCTTCCGCACCAGAGCACGGGCCCCGGCATCTGCCCCGCCATTTCGACGACGTGATCGAGGTCGATGTCGCTCTCGGCATCGAACACCTGAACGCCACCTTGCGCGAGCGTGTCAGGGCCGCCCTGCCGTGCATCGATACCTTCCAGTTTCAATTGGTCCAGCAGGTTGTCGCCGACGCGATGCCAGTCCCCCTGTACAGTGCGCGCGAATTGCTGGCCCTCGACGGTACGGCGTCCCTGATAGTCGAAGGCTGGTGCGACCACGCATGACGCCCAAGGGCCGCCGCGCAGGTAGGCACCGAGCTCGGCCGCCCAGGCACCGCGGAGCAGGCTGTCGACCTTCTTGTAGGCGATCGTCCCACCCTGAAGCTGCGGCGCCAGCCGTCCGACGATCTCGACGCTGTCGGCTTTCGACCGCTCGCGGGTGCCGCTGTCGATCGCGAGGCTTTGCGCGCCCGGAGCCGCGGGCGAATCCGCCCAGGTGACGTCGAACGGTCCGCACAGGCCGACGAACTCCGCCGCGGTGTCGAGCGCGCCGGTGAGATCGTCGGCAAGCAGGCGCACGACCGTCATCGTCATGCTGCTCCCGCGCCAAAGATCTTGCCGGGGTTCATCAGGCCGTTCGGATCGAGCAAGCGCTTGATGCCGCGCATCAGCTCGATATCGAGCGGATCGGCGACACGGGCCAGCCGGACGCGATTGGTGATCCCGATGCCGTGCTCGGCACTGATCGCCCCGCCCTGCGCTGCGGTCTCATCGTCGACGATCTCATTGATTTGCGCCACCAGGGCGGCGGTCGTCGCCGGCTCCTGACAATGCGCACGGTCGATCAGGGCGATCACGTGGATGTTGCCGTCGCCGATATGGCCATGCATCACCACGCGGGCATGCGGTACCGCGGCCATAATTCGCGCCTCGACATTGGTGACGAAGTCCGCCTGGCGCTCCAGCGGCACAACGCTGTCGTGCGAGACGACATAGCCGCTGCGCTTGTTGCCTTCGGACACGCTGTGCCTGACGGCCCAGATCGCTTTCGCCTGCGCGAGGTTGGAGGCCAGGATGACGTCTTCGGCGATGCCGGCCTCCATCGCATCCGCCAGCGCCGTGGCGAGCGGCTCGTCGAGATCGACGCCCGCGAGCGTGTCCGTCAACTCGACGATCAGGTACCACGGCGTCGTCAGCTCGAACGGAATGGTGACATGCGGCACGGTCTCGGCGATCGCCTCGATCTGCGAACGCGACATGATTTCGAGGCTGCCGAGCCGGTCGCCGACCATACCGCGCAGGCGCTGCATGATCTCGAGTGCCTGCGCGACACCCTGCAATTTCACCAGCGCCAGCGCCGAGCTGCGCGGCGGCGAGAACAGTTTCAGCACCGCCGCGGTGACGATGCCGAGCGTGCCTTCCGCGCCGATGAAGAGCTGCTTGAGCGCGTAACCCGTGTTGTCCTTGCGCAGCGCGCGCAGGCCGTTGAAGATACGCCCGTCGGGCAACACGGCTTCGAGCCCGAGCACGAGATCGCGCGTCGGGCCGTAGCGCAGCACGGCCGTGCCGCCGGCATTGGTCGAGATGTTGCCGCCGATCTGGCAGGAACCCTCGGCACCCAGGCTCAAGGGAAAGTAGCGATCGACGCTACGCGCCGCATTCTGGACCTCGGCGAGAATGCAGCCGGCCTCGACTGTGATCGTATTGGCGAGCGGACTGACGTCGCGCACGGCTCGCATGCGGTCGAGCCGGATCACGACATTGCCCGCGTGATCGTCCGGCGTCGCGGCTCCGCACATGCCGGTGTTGCCGCCTTGCGGCACGATCGCAAGGCGCCTGTCGGCGCAGTATTTGACGACGGAGGCGACCTCGGCAGTCGAGCCGGGCTTCACCACCGCGACCGCGCGGCCGCGATAGCGCCCGCGCCAGTCCACCACATAAGGCTCCTGGTCAGCTCCGGACGCGATGACGTGCTTGTCGCCGACGATCGCGGCGAGCCCGGCCAATGCATCCTGGAATGAGTCGGACATCAGATCGCCTCTTCGTCCGTACCGAGCTTAGGCGGAGGCTGCGAATGCCGCAGCATTCGCAAGCAGCTCTTTCAGCTGGTCCGGCGGCAGGGACTCCAGCGGCGGCCGCAGCCGCTGCCAACCGGCATGCTTGGTGCGATCAGCCGCAAGCGCCTTCAGCGAGGCCATCTGCGGAAATTGCGAGACCAGCTCGCGCGCCTTCACGATGCGCGCCTGCGCCGCCTTGAGCGCAGGATCGTCGTCGCTGTCGCCAAAGTGCTTGAAGACATAGGCAAGACTGCGCGCGACGACATTGGAGGTCGCGGTGATGCAGCCCGCGCCCCCCTTGCGCAGCAGCGGCAGCATCAACGGATCGGCGCCACCCAGGACCGCGAAGCCCGGGAAGCGCTCGACCATCGCGGTCATGTTGGCGAAGTCACCGGACGAATCCTTGATGCCCGTGAACGTGGCCGGATAGGCCTTGCGCAGCCGCCCGATCAGCGCATGCGAGATCGGCTGCGCCGACATCTGCGGGTAGTGATAGAGGACGACTTTCAGGCGCGCATCACCGATGCGCTGCACCACCTCGCTGTAGGAGGCGAAGATGCCGTCATCTGTGACGTTCTTGTAGTAGAACGGCGGCAGCATCACCACGGTGTCGACGCCGACCGAGAGGGCGTGGCGCGTCAGCGCGATGGTGTCGCTGAGCGCGGCAACGCCGGTGCCGGGCAAAAGCCGCCGCGGCGCGATGCCGGCGGCCACGACCGCCTCGAGCAGCGCCGTGCGTTCCGCCACCGAAAAGGAGTTTGCCTCACCCGTCGTGCCCAGCATCGCGATGCCGTCGCAGCCTTCGTCGAGCAGATAGCGACAATGGTCCACGAAGCGCGCATGATCGGGAGCAAGCTCGGCGTCGAGCGGCGTCAACGCGGCGGAGAACACGCCATGAGGGTGCAGCGATGATGTCGACAAAACTTCCTCCGATCGTCAGAACGATGTTGTTCGGAATACGAACATTTGTTATTTGCTGGTGCAGTCGTAAAATCAGCCCGGCCCGACGTCAAGGGCATGGCTGTCATGGTGGGGCATTCGAGCATGGCCAAGGTCGCAGGGAAGGCCGCGAAGCGCGTATCGGAAACTAGCGCCAAAAATCCCAAGAATTATGTCGCCTCCGTCGGCAAGGCCTTTGCCGTGCTCAAGAGTTTCACCAGCGAAACCTTCGAGCTGACCCTGAGTGAGATTGCCGCACGGGCTGATCTCGATCGCGGGACGGCGTTCCGCCTGATCCAGACCCTGACCGAACTCGGCTATCTGCAGGCCGTTCCGCAAAGCCGCCGGTTCCGTCTCGGCGTCGCCTGTCTCGACCTCGGCTACACCGTGTTGTCGCGCGGCTCGTTGCGGCCGATCGTCGAGCCGCTGCTGCGCGACCTCATCCCTGATGTCGGCGATGCGGCCTCGCTCGGCATTCTCGATGGCGGCGACGTGGTCTATCTCGCGCGCGTCGGTGCCGGCCTCGACCGTCACAAGATGGACCGCCGGCCGGGCACGCGGATCCCCGCCTACAGCGCCGCGCTCGGCCATGTCATGCTGGCGCATCTGCCACGCGACCAGCAGATCGAGCGGCTCGAGTTGCGTCCTCGCGTCAAACTGTCGGAGCGAACGCTGACCGATCTCGATGCACTGCTCGCCCGGCTCGATCAGGTGAAGAAAAAAGGCCATGCCGTCTCCGACGGCGAGAATGCCTATGGCCTGCGCACGCTGGCAACGCCGATCTTCGACGCTCAGGGTTTTGTGATCGGCGGCTTGAGCGTCACGGTCGATGCGATGCGCATGGACATGGCGGCCTTTCGCGACCAGGCGTTGCCGCGGCTGATGCAGGCGACGGCCCATGTCCAGGATCTCGCGATCAAGTCGGGATTGACGAGCTGAGTGCGGTGATGGCGATTAGATCACGATGTGATCGAAGTCGGCGGCGATCCGCGTATTCGGAAACACCCTTGTCGCTTCGGCCAATATCTCTTCATCGTCGTACCGTCCCGACATGTGGACCAGCACGAGCTGCTTGACGTTGTTGGCAGCGGCAAACGAAGCGGCTTCGGTCGCCGTGAGATGGCCGTAGTCCCGCGCGGTCGCGGCGTCACGATCGAGGAACGTCGCCTCGATCACCAGCATGTCGGCGTCGGCGACATGTCGAGATAGACCATCCGTGGTTTCGGTGTCGCCGACCACGACGAGCTTCCTGCCGCCGCCCGGCGGGCCCAGGACGTCCTCCGGATCGATGGTTCGACCGGCGATCACGACCGGCCGTCCGGCGGCCAGCTCTCCGCGCATCGGCCCGTCCGGGACACTGAGCGACGCAAGCCGCTCGCGCAGAAGGTGGCGGCGCGCGGGGCTTTGGAAAGAGAAGCCAAAGCTGTCGGTGTCGCGGTGGCGAACCGGAAAGCAGTCGATGGTGAAGTCGCCGGCATCGATGACTTGCCCCTCGGTCAGCGGTGCGAACGCCACAGGGATCGGCGCCCTGCCCGCGCCCCACAAGCCCGCGAGCATGCGAACGACGATGTCGAGCGTGCCCGGGCCCGCATGAACGGTCATCACGTCCGAGGTCTGCCGCAACCCCAACGTCGAGAAGAGACCGGGGATGCCGAGCACGTGATCGAGATGCCCGTGCGTCAGCAGGATGCGGTCGAGCCGGCGAAAGCCGGCGCCGCTGCGCAGCAACTGGCGCTGCGTGCCCTCGCCGCAATCAACCAGGATACGCTTGCCCGCGGCCTCCACCAGGAGGGCCGGATGGTTGCGCTCCACGGAGGGAACGCTTGCCGAGGTGCCGAGGAATGTCAGGGCGAACATGGTCGTCAGCGTCCAGAGACGGGCCTCTCCCCGACAGCACCGCAACGGTCCGCACGGTGGATGGCCTCACCGTCCCCAATGCCATGCGAGCAGCAGCGCGTACAGGCCCATCGAGCCCGCATAGAGCGCGGCAAGCAGTGCATATCCCACGATCTGGCGACCAAGCGCAGCCTTCGGCCTGATCCACCAGTCGAGCGCCCTGAAGGCGGCCGGCACGAGAAACCAGCCGAGCAACTGGGTACTCACGAGATTGCCGACGAACAGCGACAGCCAGACCGGCACGCCGTGGCTGTCGATCAGCGGCGCGCTGACGAAATAGCCCCAGAGATAGACCACGGGATAGAGCACCAGCAGGACGATGAGGTTGCTCTTCCAGATCAAGCCAGGCCCTTGCTCCGGCGCCTGCGTCTTGCCGGCCGGGAACCAGAAATTGAAGCCGTAGCTTGCCCGCTTCACGTTCATGCCGGCGTTGAAGCGCGCGCCTTCCCCAAGCAGCGTCTGCCGCAAGGGCGAGTCCAGCCATGCGTTGAGGTTGGCATCGCTGTCGAACGACAGGATGACGATCCACTCGTCGTGCAGGCCCGGGATCGGCCGCTCGATCTTGTGACGCAGGAACCCCCTGAACTCAGCCTCCGCGGCCTGGATGCGCTGCTGCCATTTGAGGAACGCATCCTCGAGTCCATCCGGGACCTTGAAGGAGATGACGGCAGAAACCGCGTTGTCACGCTGAACGCCGGTGTCGGGAAGGATATGGACGTCCTCCGACCCGACGAAGAAGCGCTGCACGTCCGCGATCAGCCGCGCCCGTACATCGCTCTGAAGCCAGGCGCGGGCAGCGGCCGGGTTCGCGAAACGCAGGATGGTCACCCAGTCCACATGCGCCGGCGGCTGCGGCGGCACGACCTCCTGGCTGAGGAAGCCGGGCCACGCCTTCAGCGCCTCGCCGATCTCGCCGTTCCACCGCGCGAACGCGGCAAAGCCGTCGTCGGTGATGCGACGCTGGATGACGAGGGCGACCGGCTGGGCCGCTGGATCCGGAGATGCGCTCATCGCGACCGTTCGCTTCAGCTCTGCTTGTAGAGACGCTTGCCCATCACCCAGGTCTCGTCGACGCAGCGGTCGTCGCCGACCATCATGACGGCGAACAGCATGTTCGCAGCGTCGTCGACCGTGCGCGGACCAGCACCGTCGGCGATCAGCGACTGGTGCCAGGGTTGCGCCAGCTGGCCGCCATTCGGATCAAGTGCGACGAAATCGGCTTCCTTGCCGGGCTCGAAATTGCCGAGCTTGTCGTCGATATAGAGGCCTTCGGCGCCGCCGAGCGTGACCGACCAGAAACCGCGATAGGGCGACAGCTTGTTGCGCTCGGCCTCGGCGAGGTCCTTGCGCGCCGGATCGATGCTGCCGTCGAGCATCGTGTTGTTGCACATGCCGACCTTGTAGGCGTCGTCGAGCACGGAGATCATCGAGAAGCGGTTGCCACCGCCGACATCGGTGCCGAACGACATCTTCACCCGATGCTCGGGATCGGTGGCGCGACCGAGACGGAACAGGCCGCTGCCGAGGAACAGGTTCGAGCACGGGCAGAACACCACCGCGGCGCCCTTCTTCGACATGCGGCGGAACTCGTTGTTCGAGAGATAGACACCGTGGCCGCCGGAGAACTTTGGCCCGACCAGGTCGAACTTCTCGTAGACGCCGAGATAGTCCTGGCAGTCCGGATGCTCGACCAGCACGCCACTGCACTCGGCCGGATTCTCGGAGATGTGGGTGTTGACCCAGCAGTCGGGATGCTCGTGCTTGAGGCGCTGACATGCCTTGAGCAGCTCCGGCGAGGCGCCGAAGGCGAAGCGCGGCGTGATGGCGTAGAGGTTGCGGCCCTTGTTGTGGTACTGCGCGATCAGACGCTTGCTGTCGCGATAGAAGTTTTCGGGCGTGTCGATGAACTCGGCCGGCGCGTTGCGGTCGATCCCGGTGAGACCCGCGATCACGCGCATGTTGCGGCGGGCCGCTTCCTCGAACAGCTCTTCGGTCGCGACCGGCGAGGAACTGGTGAAGGCCTGGCAGGTGGTGGTGCCGGCGGCGAGCAGTGCGTCGAGAAAACGCTTCACGCCGTCGCGCGCGTAGTTGCGATCCTTGTACTTGATCTCCTCGGGGTAGATCGACTTCTGGAGCCACGGCAGCAGCTGTTCGCCATAGGCGCCGAGCACGCGGGTCTGCGGCAGATGGATGTGGCCGTCGATGAAGCCCGGGACGATGATGCGGTCCTTGATATGGGTGATCTCGACGCCCGGATGCGCGGCGGCAATCTTGTCATGGGGACCGAACGCCTTGATGACGCCATCCGTGACGACCATCAGACCGTCCTGATGGAAACGCGCGGCCGCCTGCTCGTTGCCGATGTGCTTCCAGGGATCGTCGACGAAGTCGAAGAACGTGCCGCGAATACCAGCGGTGGTCATGAATGGGTTCCTTCCTTAGGTCTGTGTGGCGTGGCGCGCCGAAGGCAGCGAGATCGCAAGCAGCGTCCCTGCGACGGCGCAGAGGCCGAGATAGAGCCAGCC
This sequence comes from Bradyrhizobium sp. LA2.1, assembly GCF_040547725.1. Lineage (NCBI taxonomy): Bacteria > Pseudomonadati > Pseudomonadota > Alphaproteobacteria > Hyphomicrobiales > Nitrobacteraceae > Bradyrhizobium > Bradyrhizobium sp. LA2.1. Next base: position 114,823 of record NZ_JBEPQI010000002.1, on the reverse strand, counting down.
GATCGGCGCCTGGGTCGCTTCAGGCAACACCGCCGCGATCGCCATGGCGCCGCTCACCGCGAGATAGCAGAGCGCGCTGATGAGGCCGCCGATCAGGCCGTGGTCGCGCTCGAACAGGCCGAGCGCCATGCCGTACATCATCGGGCACAGCACGCCGCAGCCGCCGAGCACCAGCGCGCCGCCGATCGTGATCGACATAAAGTCGAGACCAAGCGTCATGCCGGTCGCGGTGAGGACCGCGGCACCCGCGACAAACAGCGCGAAGGCGCCAAAGCCCATCACGCGGGCCGGCATGAAGCGCGCGAAATGCGCGCAGCCGAGCTCGCCGGCGAGATTCACGCCGCCAAGGCCGAGCGCGACGAGGCCGTAGATGGCCGCGGAGTAACCGAGGCCGGTCTGGTAGAAGAACGGCGCGACGACGCCGAACGCCAGTTGCGCGCTGGCCGCGGCGGCGAACACCAGCACGAAGGCCAGGAAACCCGGACGGACGAGCGCTTCGCGGAGAATGCTCGCCGTGCGGCGCGGATCGAACGGCGCACGTCGCTCGGCCGGCAGCGTCTCGGGCAGAAGCAGCACGACAATTGCGGCGACGATCGCCGCGGCGATGGCGATGATGACGAAGACCCCGCGCCAGGACGTCAGCTCGACGATGAAGCCGCCGGCCGCCGGTGCGAGCACGGGTGCAAGCCCCCAGGCAGCACCAAGCAATCCCGAGATCGCCGTGAGCTCGCGGCCGCGAAAGCAGTCGGCCGCAACCGCATAGGCGACGACGAGGCAGGTGCAGCCGCCGACGCCCTGCAGGAAGCGCAGCGCGAGCAGCAGCGATGCGCTGGTGGCGAGCGCACAGGCGATGCTCATCGCGATGAGAACCGATAGCCCCGCAAGCAGAACGTTACGGCGGCCGAGCGTGTCGGAGGCGATTCCAACGGGCACCAGCGCCAGACTCATGCCGAGCATGTAGGCGGTGACGGTGTTCTGCATCGACGCGGAATCGGTTGCGAGATCCACCACCATCTGCGGCAGGCCCGGCGTATAGGCATCGAGCGGAATCTGACTGAACGGCACCACGCATAGCAGGATCGGCACGATCCCGCCCTTCGCGCGACCAGCGTCCGAAGCAACTGCAGTCATGGCTCACGCCCCCTCGATGCCCGCGGGTCCCGTCTTTTCGTGCGCGCAATAAGAGGCGACGATGCAGGTTGCGGATATTGACGCGCGGAGCGTGCCAGAACTGTGTATAAAAACTCTTAGGAGGCCCGCTTCAATGCGGGCGGCTGATGCTCTGGTCCTCGCTGCCTGGGGCTGCTCCAATAAAAAATGCGAAAACAACCCCATGCACAGTACAAATCATTGAAGAATTTTGCTCCGGCATCGCGCGAGCCTGGCCCCCGAGGACGTTGGACACGTCGGGCAACACAGGCGCAGGATTGCACCATCCCCGCTTGTGAATTCCCGCCGCACAGACGCCATTAACCGTTCGGAAGGCATCGCCGTTTCGAGCGCAGGGTCGGCATCGGCCAGGCGCAAATCAAAGCAAAAAGCCCTTGAGAGCTCCAAGAAACTGCCGCGGCGATTGAAGCTGCGGCACGTGCGCGCAGCCTGGAATGACCTTGAGTTCGGCGTGCGGCAAACCGGCGGCCAGCTCGTGCGACATTGGCGGAGGCGTCGCTTCGTCGTGCTCACCGACCAGAACGAGGGCAGGAACTTTCACCGCGGCAAGTTCGGCGCGGAGATCGAGGTTTGCCAACGCGTCGCATGCGCTGCGAAACACATCGGGATCCGTCTGCAGAAAAGCTTCACGACGATCCCGCATCAGTTCGGGATGCCGCTCCTGAAACTCGGGCGCAAACAAGCGTCGCATCGCAACGTCAGTGATCGCCTCGAGGCCCTTGTCCCGCGAGACCCTCGCCATGTTGCGAAACGCCTCGCGGCCGGGCTCCGAGAACGCCGCGCCGCAATCGGCGAGAACGAGCTTGCTGGCGATCTCCGGGTGCCGGATCGCCATCTGCAAGGCGACGAAGCCGCCATAGCCATTGCCGAGCACGATCGCCGGCGCACCGCCCGCAGCCTCCTTCACGGCCTCCGCCATCCTGTCCGCGACAGCGACGAGCCCGCCCTCGACCGCGCGTGAACGGCCGAACCCCGGCAACTCCGGCACGATGGTGCGAAACGATCCCTCAAGCTCGGGCACGATCGCATCGAAGCTCGCACGGTCCGACAACAGCGAGTGGAAGAGAAACAGCGGCGGCCCATCGCCCGATTGCGCGGCGTTGACGGTCCCGTTGGCAAGAAGCCTGTCCATGTCCGGTCTTTCCTTAACTTCGTCGGCGGGATCACGCCCGTTTGCGTGCCGTGGAGGCCCCCGATTGATAAATCAACTGTCAGGGAATTCAAGCATTTGGCTCTTGACGTGAAATATCAGGATTGCCAAATTGAAGCCAACGAGGTCCCTAGAATCATGCTTTTGCGCGAAAACATCTACGATCTTCTCCGATCTGATATTTTAGCCTGCCGCTTCGCTCCGGGCGATGAAATGCGGGAGCAGGATCTGGCCGAACGCTATTCGGTGAGCCGCCAACCGGTTCGGGATGCGCTTTTGAGGCTGCAGCGCGAGCACCTGGTCACGGTGCAGCCGCGCCAGGGCTACCGGGTCACGCCGATCTCGCTGTCGGACGCCCGCGACCTCCTGCGCTTCCGTCTTGCGCTGGAGCCGGCCTGCGTCGCCGAGGCGATCGAGAGCGCTCCCGACAGCGTCCTGAAATCGCTCGATGAATTTCGCCGCTTCTCCGGCAACCACGAGGACTTCATCGCCTACAACCGCGGCTTCCATTCCGCGCTAGCTCATGCGTCCGGCAATCGCCGCATGGCGACGGCGCTGTGCGACCTGATCGGCCAGGCCGACCGGCTGGTCCGCGTCAGCGTGTCCAATCTGAAGGGTCACGATCCGGCAAAGCTCGTCGCCGAGCACGTCGCCCTGATCGACGCCATGCAGAGCCGCGAAACGCGAACCGCGGCGCGCATCATCAAGGCCCATATCGGGGCCACCGAAAAACGCGTTCTGCCGGCGCTCAAGCGCAACGCCGTCATCGTCGAGGAGAGATCATCATGAACATTCCATCGAAACCCGCGTCGATCGACGTCGAAACCCATGGCAATTTCATCGACGGACGTGAAGTCGAAGCCGGCAACGGCGCGATGCTCGACGTCCGCAATCCCGCGACCGGCGACGTCATCGCCCGCATCCCCAATTCGACCGCCGAGGACATCGACCGCGCGATGAAGAGCGCCCGCGCGGCGTTCGAAGGCAAAGCCTGGGGCGGCATGGACACGCGCGCGCGCGCCAGACTGGTCAACAAGCTCGCCGATGCTTTCGAGGCCAATCTCGACAGCCTGTACCGGCTGGAAACCCTCAACAACGGCCGGCCGGTCAACGAGACCCGCGCCCAGCTCTCCCGCCTGCCCGACTTCTTCCGCTACTTTGCCGGTGTTGCGCTGGCGCGTCGCGACTCCGTCATCCCCGTCGAGGGCGCCTATCTGAACTATACGCTTCGCACGCCGATCGGCATCGTCGCCAATTGCACGCCGTTCAATCATCCCTTGATGATCCTGTGCAAGTCGCTGGCCGTGGTGCTGGCGACCGGATGTGTCACCGTGGTCAAGCCGTCCGAATACACGCCGCTGACGACGCTGAAGCTCGCGCAGATCTTCACCGAAGCCGGCCTTCCGCCCGGCGTCTTCAACATCGTGCTCGGCCTCGGCCAGAGCGCGGGCAAGATGCTGTCCGAGCACGGCGACATCAACAAGCTGGTCCTGACCGGCGGCACCGAAGCGGGCCGCATCGCCGGCAGCGCGGCCGCAAAAGTCTTTGCGCACCAGACCATGGAGCTCGGCGGCAAGACGCCGGTGATGGTGTTCGACGATTTCGACGTCGACCGCGCCGTCAACTACGCCGCATTCGGCGCCTTCATCGGCGCGGGACAGACCTGCGTCTGCGCCTCGCGCCACATCGTCCAGGCCTCGATCTATGACGAATTCGTCGAGAAACTGCAGGCCAAGACCCGCACGATCCGCGTCGGCGATCCCTTCGATGCGAACACCCAAATGGGCCCCGTGATCTCCGCTCGGCAGCGCGACCGCGTTCTCACCTACGTAGGCTACGGCCACGAGGACGGCGCGCGTCTGGTCAACGGCGGCGTTGCCGCGAAGGTGCCGGGTCACGACAACGGCTATTTCGTCGAGCCGACCGTGTTCGCCGACGTCACATCCGACATGCGCATCTTCCAGGAGGAAGTGTTCGGTCCCTTCACCTCGGTGACGCCGTTCAAGGACGAGGCCGATGCGCTGCGGCTTGCCAACAACTCGCCGTTCGGCCTTGCTGCGGCCATCCGCACCCGTGACGTCGCCCGCGCGCACCGCGTCGCCGCCTCCGTCAAGGCCGGCATCGTCTGGATCAATGATCACCACCGTCTCGACCCGGCCTCGCCCTGGGGTGGCGTCGATGATTCCGGCATTGGCCGCGAATGCGGCACCGAGAGCTTCAACGACCACTTCAACACCAAGAGCGTGATGGTCGCGACCCACGAGCAGCCGTTCGACTGGTATCGGGACACAGCCAACCAACAGCGCCTGAACTAGCAACAAACGACGAGCGGCCGACCGCCCATAGAAGGCGGGCCGCATCGACCAGAACAACAGTCAGGGGAGAGCGTATATGTCGACATTGGTGAACGCAGGCAGCCGTCTGGATCGGCTGCCGATCGGGCCATTCCACCGCCGCATCATGCTGCTGATCGGCATCGGAATGTTTTTCGACGGTTTCGACATCTATATCGCCGGGACCGTGCTCAGCGTCACGCTGAAGACAGGCTTTTCAACCCTCGCCCAGAACGCGGTTTTCATCTCCGCGACCTTCGTCGGCATGATGCTGGGATCATTCGGCACCGGCTTCCTCGGCGACCGCTACGGACGCCGCTTCACCTATCAATTCAATTTGCTCCTTTTCGGCGTTGCCTCCCTGGCCGCGGCGTTCTCACCGAACATGGCCTTCCTGATCGCCTGCCGCTTCGTGATGGGCGTTGGGCTCGGGGCGGAGAACGTCGTCGGCTATTCGACGATGACGGAATTCGTGCCCGCGCGCACCCGCGGCAAATGGCTCGGCTTCACCACCGTGTGCGTCGTCACCGGTTTGCCCGTGGCGCTGTTGGTCGCGTCCGTGGTGGTGCCGCAATTCGGCTGGCGCTCCATGTTCGTGCTCGGCGGCGTCGGCGCGCTCGTGGTGTGGTACATGCGCAAGTCGCTGCCGGAATCGCCGCGCTGGCTGGAAGCCGTGGGACGCACCGCCGAGGCGGAAGCGCTGATGCAAGCCATCGAGAAGGAAGCTGCGCAGGGTCAGCCTCTGCCTCCTCCCGCGGCCACGACACCGGTCCCGGCATCTGCGGATCTCGGCACGCTGTTCACCGCGCCCTTGCTGTCGCGGATGATCGTCGGCGCCGTCTGCCTGATCACGATCAACACTCTGCTCTATGGCTTCGTGACCTGGCTGCCCGTGTTCTTCGTCAAGCAGGGCCTCTCGATCGCGACCTCGTTCGGCTATTCGCTGCTGATGGCGCTCGGCGCGCCCGTCGGCTCGGCCATCGGCGCGCTGACCGCCGACCGCTGGGGCCGCAAGCCGACCATCATCGGCGCATCCCTGATCACGGTGGCGCTCGGAATCCTTTACCCCATGATCTCCGATCCGATCCTGCTGCCGGCTGTGGGCTTCGCGCTGACGGTACCGATCTACGTGCTGGTCGCCCTTCTGTTCGGCATCTATATCCCCGAGCTGTTTCCGACCGAGGTCCGCCTGCGCGCCTCCGGCATCGTCAACACGCTGGGGCGCGGCGCCACGATCGTCACACCGTTCCTCGTCGTATCGCTGTTCGAGACGCGCGGCGTGGCCGGCGTGATGGCGCTGATGATCGGACTGCTGGTGGTGCAGATCATCACGGTCTGGGCGCTGGGCATCGAGCCGCGGCATCGTAGCCTCGAGGAGCTCAAGGCGGAAGAGTCTGCTTCGCCGGTGCTGAAGGAAGCTTCCTGAGGCTCTCCACCGCGTCATGGCCGGGCTTGTCCCGGCCATCCACGCCTTGTGACGCCGCACTGAGAACGTGGATGCCCGGGACAAGCCCGGGCATGACGACCAGATGCGATAGCGTCGTAGCCCGGATGAAGCGATAGCGTAATCCGGGTCATGCATCCGCGTCGGGATATCTCCCGGATTGCGCTGCGCTCCATCCGGGCTACAAGGTCTCAGTCGGGATACAATGGAGCTCGTGATGACCGCAGATGCCGCTGAGCTGGACTACGGCTCGATCAGCACACTTCTGACCGCCCTGCACGCTCGCAAAGTGTCCGCGTCCGACTTGCTCGCGCATACGATCGCGCGCATCGAGGCGCTGGACGGGCGGATCAACGCGATCATCGTTCGCGATTTCGATCGCGCGAGAGAGGCCGCACGCGCCGCCGATGCCGCGTTTGGCCGCAGCGAGCGGCTGCCGCTGCTCGGCATTCCCGTGACCCTCAAGGAACCGTTCAACGTCGCCGGCCTGCCGACGACATGGGGCTTCCCGCATTTCAAGGACTTCCAACCGGCGGAAGACGCCCTTGTGGTCTCGCGGTTGAAGGCGGCAGGCGCCATCATCATCGGCAAGACCAATATCCCGATCGGCTTGCGGGACTTCCAAAGTTACAACGACATCCACGGGACGACGAACAACCCGTGGGACCTCGGCCGGTCACCCGGCGGCTCCTCGGGCGGATCGGGCGCGGCGCTGGCGGCTGGTTTCGGTCCGCTCTCGATCGGCTCGGACATCGGCGGCTCGATCCGGGTGCCTGCGCATTTCTGCGGTGTGTTCGGACACAAGCCGAGCCTCGGCCTGGTGCCTCTGCGCGGCTACAGCCTGCCGCCGGCACTGCCCGTCCCCGGCCAGGGCGATCTGGCTGTCGTCGGGCCGATGGCGCGCACCGCCTCCGACCTCGCGCTGTCGCTCGACGTGATTGCCGGCCCCGATGAGACACGCGACGGGATCGGCTATCGCCTTGCGCTACCCGCGCCGCGGCACAACGATCTCAAGGACTTCAGGATCCTCGTGATCGATACGCATCCGCTGATGCCGACGGGCGATGCCGTGCGTTCAGCCATCGGGCGACTGGCCGAGCGGCTCGACAAATCTGGCGCGCGGGTCGCGCGCGCGAGCACGTCACTGCCCGATCTCGCCGACTCCGCGCGGCTCTACATGAAGCTGTTGAACGCAGCGAGAAGCCCGCGCCTGACACCGGCCGCTCTCGCGGAGGCGCAAGGAATTGCCGCGGCACTCTCGGCCGACGACCGCAGCCTGCAGGCCGAGCGCGCCCGCGGCTGGGGCATGATCCATCGCGAATGGCTGGCGACCGACGCGGCGCGCCTGCAGTTGCAGCAGCGGTGGCAGCAGTTCTTCCGCGAGTTCGACGCCGTGATCTACCCGGCCGCCGCCGTACCGGCCTTTCCGCATGACCAGTCCGAGCCGTTCGACGCGCGGCAACTGGACATCGACGGAAAGCTGCACCCTTACGCCGATGCGTGCTTCATCTGGGCGGACCCGGCCTCGACCTGCGGACTGCCGGCGACCGCCGTCCCGGTCGAACGAACGCCGTCGGGCCTTCCAGTCGGGGTTCAGATCATCGGGCCGTACCTCGAGGACCGCACGACGATTGCGCTCGCCGGGCTGATCGAACGCGAGTACGGCGGCTTCGTCCCGCCGCCGTCGCTCCTATCCTCAAATTGACAACGGCCAGCGGCCGTCACGTTCTGTCGGCCGACTGCGCCTCGACCGCCTGCACGGCAACGCTCGCGACCTGACGCAGCGCCTCGCGGTCGGATCCTGAGGACGCCATCACGCCCATGCCGACCGAGACGGCCGAGACGTAGCGCGCGAGCGCGGCGGGATCAGAGCTCGGCTTGAGATCGCCTTCGGCCTTGGCGCGAACAAAGCGGTCGCGGAGCTGGTCTTCATTTTGGGCGCGGCGGGCGGCGAGCTCGAAGGGGACGTTCTCGGAGCCGCTGCCGCAGGCGATGCCGCCCTGTACGAGCAGGCAGCCGGGCGGATTGGCGGGATCGGTCTGCTTGTCGGCGATGCCCATCAGCATCCGCTCGGCGACGTCGCGGGCGGTCGGTGCGGCGACCACCTCGTCCATCCAGACGCCCCGCAATTTGGTGTAACGGTCGAGCGCGGCCTTGAGCAGGCCTTCCTTGTTGCCGAAGCAGGCGTAAAGGCTAGGCGGATTGATGCCCATGGCCTCGGTGAGCTGGGCAATGGTGGCGCCCTCATAGCCATGGCGCCAAAACACTTCCATCGCCTGGTCCAACGCCGTTTCGGCGTCGAATTCGCGGGGGCGTCCCATGCCCATGTGCCTGTCTCCTCGGAATTCACGTTCTGCCTGAAGCTTAACGCCGAATCCTATCTATTTGTTCTAGCTTTATTTTCTCTGCCGTCTTCCAATTCTTGCGGTATGCCGCTACAATTTTCTTAGTGAATGGTACATAAGTATCTTGCACTGCGACATCCAGCTCCACATCTGTAGTGAACACTACATATCTGGAGCGCGCAAATGCATCCCTCGCAAAACTCCCCCCGCACCGGCCGTTTCCGCCGCCTCCTCGGCGGCGTTGCCATCGTGGGCGCCCTCGCCGTGGCCGGCTCGATCGCGACCGGCCATTACTTACGTGCCGCGCAGGCGACCGCAACGGCCGCCGCTGCCGAGCAGGCCGTCCCTGTCACGGTCGCGCTGATCGAACCGAAGCAGACCGTGCTGTGGGACGATTTCTCCGGCCGGCTCGAGGCCATCAACCGTGTCGAGCTTCGTCCCCGCGTCGCGGGTGCGATCCTTGCGACCAACTTCACCGAAGGCGCGCTGGTGAAGGCCGGCGATGTGCTGTTCAAGATCGATCCGGCGCCTTACGCCGCAGAGGTCGACAAGGCCAATGCCCAGCTCGAGGCCGCCAAGGCGCGCGTCGTGTTCACCCAGAGCGAGCTCGAGCGCGGCGCGCAGCTGGTCGGCAACGCCGTGGTCACACGGCGCGACTACGACCAGCGCGACAATGCCAATCGCGAAGCCATCGCCAACGTGAAGGCGGCCGAAGCGACGCTCCAGACCGCAAAGCTCAATCTCGACTACACCGAGGTGCGCGCGCCCGTGGACGGCCGCGTCGGCAAGTTCGAGATCACCGTCGGCAATCTCGTCGCCGCCGGCACCGCCTCCCCGGTGCTGACCTCGCTGGTGTCGGTCAATCCGATCTACGCCTCGTTCGATGCGGATGAAGAGGTCGTGCTGCGCGCGCTGAACTCGATCGCGGATGCCTCCGGCAAGCGCGGCAATCTCGACCAGATCCCGGTGGAAATGACGACATCCGGCGGTCTCTCGGCGAGAGGTCATATCCAGCTGATCGACAACCAGGTCAACGGCCAGAGCGGCACCATCCGAGTCCGCGCGGTGTTTCGGAACGAGGACGGCCGTCTCATCCCCGGCCAGTTCGCCCGCGTACGCATGGGCCAGCCGAAGCAGCAGACGCTGGTGATGATCGACGAGCGCGCGATCGGCACCGACCAGGACAAGAAGTTCGTGATGGGGGTCGGCGACGACAGCCGCGCGGTCTATCGGCCGATCACACTCGGCGGATCGGTCGACGGCCTGCGCATCGTGACGGCGGGACTGAAGCCCGGTGATCGCATCATCGTCAATGGCCTGCAACGCGTGCGTCCGGGTGCGCTCCTCAAGACGGAAGTCGCGGCGATGGGTGCGCGTGGACCGCAGCAGGCCTCCAACCACAGCAACCAGGACGTGGTGCAACGCTAGTTACATCATTCCGGACCGCGTGCCCGGAATAACGACGTCATAGAGCTACCAAGACATCGCATCTCGATTCCGGGTTCGCGGGTATTTCCCGCGTCCCGGTAACGGGAGAGCTGTCTCTCTTGCAGGGGCAAGGCCATGAATCTCTCAAAGTTCTTTATCGACCGTCCGATCTTCGCCGGCGTGCTGTCCGTCCTGATCTTCCTCGCAGGCCTGATCTCGCTGTTCGCGATGCCGATCTCCGAATATCCGGACGTGGTGCCGCCCTCGGTGCTGGTGCGCGCGACCTATCCCGGCGCCAACCCCAAGGTGATCGCCGAGACGGTGGCGACCCCGATCGAGGAGCAGATCAACGGCGTCGAAGGCATGCTCTACATGTCGAGCCAGGCGACCACTGACGGCGCCATGACGCTGACGGTGACGTTCCGGCTCGGCACCGACCCCGACAAGGCGACACAGCTGGTGCAGAACCGCGTGCAGCAGGCCGAGCCGCGCCTGCCGGCCGTGGTGCGCCAGCTCGGTATCATCACCAAGAAATCGTCCCCCGACCTCACCATGGTCGTGCATCTGCTGTCGCCGAACAACCGCTACGACATGACGTATTTGCGCAACTATGCCGTGCTCAACGTCAAGGACCGGCTGGCGCGTATCGACGGTGTCGGCGACGTCCAGCTCTACGGCGCCGGCGATTATTCGATGCGGGTCTGGGTCGATCCGCAGAAGGCGGCCGAGCATGGCCTGACCGCAAGTGACATCGTCAAGTCGATCCAGGCACAGAACGTCGAAGCCGCCGCCGGCGTCGTCGGCTCGTCGCCGAACGTCAGGGGTATCGACCTGCAAATGTCCGTCAATGCGGAAGGACGGCTTGCGAACGAGGAGCAGTTCGGCGACATCGTGGTCAAGACCGGCACGCGCGGTGAAGTGGTGCGGCTACGCGACGTCGCGCGCATCGAGCTCGGTGCCTCCGAATACGGCCTGCGCTCGCTGCTCGACAACAAGCAGGCCGTGGCGATCCCGATCTTCCAGGCGCCGGGCTCCAACGCGCTGGAGATTTCCGACCACGTCCGCGCCACCATGGCCGAGATCAAGAAGAACATGCCGGAGGGCGTGTCCTACCAGATCGTCTACGATCCCACCCAGTTCGTGCGCTCCTCGATCGAGGCCGTCATTCACACCCTGCTGGAGGCGATCGCGCTGGTGGTGCTGGTCGTGATCCTTTTCCTGCAGACCTGGCGCGCTTCCATCATTCCACTGCTGGCAGTGCCGGTGTCCATCGTCGGCACCTTTGCGGTGATGCATCTGTTCGGCTTCTCCATCAACGCGCTCAGCCTGTTCGGCCTCGTGCTTGCGATCGGCATCGTCGTCGACGACGCCATCGTCGTGGTCGAGAACGTCGAGCGCAACATCGAGGGTGGCCTCTCGCCGCGCGACGCCACCTACCAGGCGATGCGCGAGGTCTCCGGCCCGATCATCGCGATCGCGATGGTGCTGATCGCGGTGTTCGTGCCGCTGGCCTTCATCTCCGGCCTCACCGGGCAGTTCTACAAGCAGTTCGCGCTGACCATCGCGATCTCGACCGTGATCTCGGCCGTGAACTCGCTGACGCTGTCGCCGGCGCTGTCGGCGCTGCTGCTCAAGGGCCATAACGAGCCGAAGGACCGGCTGACGATCATCATGGAAAAGAGCCTCGGCTGGTTCTTCCGCGGCTTCAACAAGGCATTTACGCGCTCTTCGGACAATTACAGCGGCACCGTCACCAAGGTGATCTCGGGCAAGGCCGCGGTGATGGGCCTCTACGTGGTCCTGGTCGGCGTGACCGCTTTCCTGTTCCAGCAGGTGCCGAGTGGCTTCGTGCCGGGTCAGGACAAGCAATATCTCGTCGGCTTCTCACGACTGCCCGATGGTGCGGCGCTCGATCGGACCGAAGAGGTGATCCGCAAGATGAGCGACATCGCGCTGACCCAGCCCGGTGTCGAGAGCTCGGTCGCGTTTCCGGGTCTGTCGATCGCCGGCTTCACCAACTCGTCCAATGCCGGCATCGTGTTCTCGACGCTGAAACCGTTCGACGAGCGCAAGGGTCCGGCCCTGAGTGGGAACGCCATCGCGGCCGACCTCAACAAGAAATATTCCGGCATCCAGGAAGCCTTCATCGCCATGTTCCCGCCGCCGCCGGTCAACGGCCTCGGCACCATCGGCGGCTTCAAGCTGCAGATCGAGGACCGTGCCGGTCTCGGCTATGAAGCGCTGAACGAGGCGACGAAAGCGTTCATGGCGGCGATGCAGAAGGCGCCGGAGATTGCCGGCGTGTTCTCGAGCTTCCAGGTCAACGTGCCCCAGCTCTTCGCCGACATCGACCGCACCAAGGCGCTTCAGTTGGGCGTGCCCGTGACGGAGGTGTTCAACACGCTGCAGATCTATCTCGGTTCCTACTACGTCAACGACTTCAACAAGTTTGGTCGCACCTACTCCGTCTATGTCCAGGCCGACGCGCCGTTCCGCGCCCGCGCCGACGACATCAGGCAGTTGAAGGTGCGCTCGTCCTCCGGCGACATGGTGCCGCTGTCGGCGCTGCTGACGATCCGCCAGAGCGCCGGACCTGAGCGTGCGATCCGCTACAACGGCTTCCTGTCGTCCGACATCAACGCGGCGGCTGCTCCCGGCTTCTCATCGGGCCAGGCGCAGGAGGTCGCGACTCGGATCGCGGCGGAGACGCTGCCGCCGGGCTTTGCCTTCGAATGGACCGACCTGACCTATCAGGAGTTCATCGCCGGCAATTCCGGTCTCTGGGTGTTTCCGCTGGCGATCCTGCTGGTGTTCCTGGTGCTGGCGGCGCTCTACGAGAGCCTGACCCTGCCGCTCTCGATCATCATGATCGTGCCGATGGGGCTGTTGGCAGCGATGTTCGGCGTCTGGATCTCGAAGGGCGACAACAACGTCTTCACCCAGATCGGCTTGATCGTGCTGGTCGGCCTCTCCGCCAAGAACGCCATCCTGATCGTCGAATTCGCGCGTGAGCTCGAATTCGCGGGACGCACGCCGATCCGGGCCGCGATCGAGGCGAGCCGCTTGCGGCTGCGTCCGATCCTGATGACGTCGATGGCGTTCATCATGGGCGTCTTGCCGCTCGTGCTCTCGACCGGCGCGGGCTCGGAGATGCGGCGCGCGATGGGCGTCGCGGTGTTCTCCGGCATGATCGGCGTCACCGTGTTCGGCCTGTTCCTGACGCCGGTGTTCTATGTGCTGCTGCGGACCGTCACCGGCAACAAGCCGCTGGTGCATCACAGCAGCGACACCAGCGCGGCGCCGGTCCAGGGTCTCAAGCACGAAGGCGCAGGCCACTAGATCAGGGAGATCCCCGAGAGCAACAACAGAACGAGCACGGTCTTGCGAAAGACCGTCTCGTTGACCCGGTGAAAGGCGATCACACCGAGTGCTGAGCCGGCGAACAGCGCCGGCAGGCTGATCGCGAGGTCGACGAACATCTTCGACGATAGATCCTGGTGCCCGACCAGCAGCGCGATCGCGAAGACCTGCATCGCGGCGATGAACGGCTGCACCAGGCCGCGCTGCTCGCTCTTGGGCATGCCGCGCATGTCGCACCAGATCGTGGGGATCGCGCCGGGCATCGCGGTGAGGCCGCCGACCAGCCCTCCCCCGAACCCGATCAGTGCGACCCAGGGCCGGCCGACTGCCTCACCGGCCGTCACAAGCGTCGGCCGCAGCAGCATGTAGGCCGCATAGAGCGCGACGATGATGCCGAAGCCGCGCCGGAGCAGATGCGTGTCGGTGCTCTGCAACAGCGACACCGCGATGGGAACGCCGATCAATCCGCCGACGATCAGCAGCAGACTGCCCTCCCACCGGATGCTGCGCCGAAGCGCCCATAGATTGGTGGCCTGCACGCCGATGCTGCACGCCATCATCAGCGGCACGGCTTCCAGCGGCTGAAACACGCGAAGCAGAATCGCGCCGGCCACGGCCGAGAACGCGAAGCCCGAGAGCCCCGAGACGAAGGCGCCGGCGAACACGGCGACGCTCACGAGAAGGCTGGTCGTGATATCAGGCACGATGCGTTCTCCGGCTCAGTCGTAGGGTGTCTGCGTCGCCGGGACATCGGCAGTCCCGGTGCAGAGCTCCGCATCGTGCGAATTCAGGAGAGGCCGAGAGACCGGCTGCGCGTGCGAACGCTCCAGCATTGCCAGTCCGACCAGTTGAAGCGTGACGAGCGCCGCCGTCAGCGCGGCGGCGACAACATTGACGTTACGCGCGTTCGAACGTGGTGCGGCCGGCCGCGCGCGCGCGCGGATCAACTCTGTTGGCATTTTCAAAAGTATCCTCTTCATTGCAGACGGGAATAATTTCATTCAAACGCGACGTTTCATGCGACTGCTCCAGCAGATGGCTGTAGCGCCGCAACGCGCGCTTCGCGTCGATCTCGCGCTGCGCCTGGAATGCCGCGCCGATGCGCGCGACGATGTCGCGGAACTTGCCGGCCGGAGCCGGTGACGCCTTTCGCATGACAATCTCCTCTCAACTTGTGCGAGAGATTGATGAGGTTCACTTCCGCTTGCTGTGAGTTGCTTCACACGAAGATCGAACGCGTCGAGCAAGAAAACGTGTGAGTTCTCGTAGAAGAGAGCGCGGAGAATCGCGTCATTCGATCGAACGACCCGCGATAACTTTCTAATGATGCTGCTGTTTGAACCCATCGCGAGCCGGAGCGACTCGCCTGCGCCTTCAGAAAGCGCGTCAGTGCAGAACCGGATTGGAGAATCCAGCCGCGAGCTTGACGAGATCGGCCTGACGCGAGACGCCGGTCTTCGCGAACACCCGATGCAGATGCGTCTTCACCGTCGTCTCCGCGATGCCGAGCGCCACGGCCGTCTCCGGCACACCGCCGACCTCGACGATCGATTGCATGACCCTCAGCTCCGCAGGGGTCAACTCGAACGCGCGGTCGATGAGGCCGGCACATGAGCGGCCGTCGAGTTCCGCCTTCCAGATCAACAAGGCGCCGACCGCCGACGTGCGCTCCGCCGCGCCTTCACGCAACAACGACGGCAGCGCGATGACGTGCGCGACGTAGTAGGAGCCGTCATGCGACATCAGCGGAATCTTTCGCCCGGCGGCCGCCGCGACGGCAACCTCGCCTGCGTCACGGAAGATATCGCGCAGCGCCGAATTTGCCGCGGAAGATCGTGCCGCCAGCCGGCCCGCGACAGACCGCAGGACATCATCGGCGGCGAGCAAAATGTCCGCGGCAGGATTGCTGTGGACGATGTTGCAGGCCGTATCGAGCAGGATGACGCCGGCATTCAGCCGATCCACGACATCGGCGAGCGCGATCGCCCGCTGCTGCTTCCGCTCGATCGCCCGGTTGATCAGCAGCGCCCGGCTCGCATGCGGAACCAGGAATTGCATCCGCGCCCGCTGCTCCGCATCGAGCATCCCCTTGCCGGGAATCACGGTGATCAGCATCGGACACGGCGACTTCGACTGTTCCAGAACCACGCTGGCGACATCGACGCAGCCCTGGGGCCGCAGCCATTCCTGATAGAACCGGCCACGGCGATATTCGTCGAAATTCACGAGATCGGGGATGTTACGAACCTCGCCATAGCGAGGCAGCCGTGCCAGCGGATCGTACTGGGCATAGGTCTCGGCATAGAGCCGGATGTAGTGCGGATCGACACCGCAGTAGTAATGCGTCGCACCGGACTTGCTGACCGGATCCTTCGAAATCAGCCCGCAAGCCTGGCTGCCGATGAACGCATTGAGCTTGACGACGACATCGCTCCACAACTCAGGGTGGAGACCCGCGTCATATATATTCTCGATCAACTCGGACTGTTTGGGAGGTCGGGACATCAGAACAGCCAATGGTGACTTGGAGATCGCGAAATGTTCGTCATGCCCGGCGGCACAATTGAGTCTATCGTGGGAGCAAAAGGTTCAACCCCGACAGCGATTGACCGATCAGTTGACGAGCGGATTGGAGAATCCCGCCGCGAGCTTGACCAGATCGGCCTGACGCGAAACGCCGGTCTTGGCGAACACCCGATGCAGATGAGTCTTCGCCGTGGTCTCTGCGATACCGAGCGCTGCCGCCGTTTCCGGGACGGCACCGATCTCGACGATCGACAGGAACACGCGCAGCTCGGCCGGCGTGAGGTCGAAAGTCCGTGCGATCAGCTCGCCATAGGACTGCCCGCCAAGCGACACCTTGCGCAGGAGCAGCGCGCCGACGGCATCGGCCACCCGCTCGCTGCCATTTCGCAGCACGGACGACAGCGGCAGAATATGCGCGACATAACGCTCGCCGCTCGGCGAAAGCAGCGGGATCGCATGGCCCCGTGTGGCAAGCAGGGCAATTTCGCTGCGGGTCGCAAGCGCCTCGCGCAGCGTCTGATTGGCCTCCGCGCTGCTGGTTACGAGCTGCCCGGCAACGGACCGAACCACGTCGGCGGCGGCAAACAAGGCGTGGCCGGCCGAATTCGCATGCACCACCCGGCAAAAGGCATCGAGCAGGAAGATACCGGACGCCAGATTGTCCAGAACATCCACCAGCGCTGTCGCCAGTGTCAGTTGCGAGGTGATGGCGCGGTTGATCAGCAGCGCGCGGCTGGCGTGCGGCACAATCAGCGAGAGCCGATGCTTCATCGCCGGGTCCACCATGCGCCGGCCCGACAGCACCGTCATCATCACCGGGCAGCTCGCATGCGATGTCTCGAGCACGACATTGGCCGCGTCGCTGCAACCCTGCGGCTGCATCCACTCCTGGTAAAAGCGCCCTTTCCGGTACTCATCGAAATTGACGAGATCGGGGATGCTGACGATCTCGCCATGCGGCGGCAGCACCGTCAGCGGATCGAACTTCGAATGGGTCTCTGAATAGAGCCGGATATAGTGCGGGTCGGCGCCGCAATAATAATGGGTGACGCCGAATTTGCTGATCGAATCCTTGGAAAACAGCCCGCAGGCCTGCCCGCCGACGAAATCGCGAATGCCGGCAACGGCGTTGTTCCACAGCGAGGGATCGAGCCCTGCGTCATAGATGGACTCGACCAGTTCCGGCAGCTTCCGTAGTCCGCGCATGGCTTGAAATGGCCTGAGTGATCAATATCACCAAGCATACTACAACCACAGCATGCGGCGTCCTCCGATCGGAGGAGGCGCCGGCCGGGCGGATGGGGCCCGGCCGGCGGGCATCGCGTTCAAGCCGCCAGGGCTGATGCCGGCTCAGAACGCGACGCGAACGCCACCCTTCGCTGTGCCGGTGCGGCTCCGGTCGGACATCATCATGCCCTCGACCGCGCCGAACACGGACACGTTGCGGCTGGCGCGGTAGTCGAAGCCGAAGCCGGCCACCGCAGCATTGTTGAGCATTTGGCGCCGCGACCTGTTGTCGGCGTTGCCGCCCTGGAAGGTGAAGCCGGGACCGTCATGCCTGGTCCCAGCCGACCTTCTCGACATTTTCTGACCAGACCGCGGCGCGATAGACCTCTCGTCCGCCGGCATCCCTGACGCGAATCCAGGCGTCGCGATCGCGCAGATCGTCACGCCAGACAAACAGATGCCTCGCCATCTCGTCGGCCACGACGAACGTGGCCCTGGCCTGCTCGAAGACCATGCCGCCCGGATCGATCTTCACGACATTGTCGACCAGGAGATCAAAGAAGAAGCGGCGCATTCACAACTCCAATTGCCGGCGCCGTCCGAAACACAGCGTCATCGTTCTACTCCGCGCGCTCAGAAGACGTAGTCGGCCGAATGCGGCGCACTGCGATAGGCACTCGCCTGGTCGCACGAGCCGCGCACCGCGCGGTCACAGCGCTTCGCCGCTCCTGACGCCGCTGGGCGTCGCGCCATAGGCCCGGCGGAAACAACGATTGAAATAAGAGAGATCGCCGAAGCCCACGTCGTAGGCGATCGAGCTCACCGGCCGCCCGGCGAAGTCAGGCTCGCGCAGCATGCGATGCGCGCGTTTGAGGCGCTGCCCGGTCAGGAAGGACGAGAACGTCTTGCCGTCGGCTTCGAACAGCCGCTGGAGATAACGTGTGGTCACGCCGAATTCCTGCGCCACGGTCGCGACCGAGAGGTCCTGATGCCAGCAATTGTTGACGATGAAGGACTTCACCTTCCGCAGCCGCGCGGCCATGACGCCTCGGCGCCCGGCCAGCTCGTGAACCTCATCCGTCGCGCCGAGAACACGCGCCATCAGATCATGGAGATGTGCAACAGCGAGCTGGCGCAATGCGGGCACCGCGAACGCGCGCTCGCGCACCAGAGACGTCGCGTAGTCGACCAGCAGGCGAAGTCCGGTGGCGCGCTCCGGAATGATTCGCATCACGGTGTCGTCGATGTCCACGATCATGGGCGCCAGCACCCGCCGCGGCACGCGCAGCGACAGACAATTTCCAAGCGAGAGGCGTTCGTAGATCGTCGCGTCCTCCGCGCTCGTCAGAACCGCGTCACCGGGATGAAGCCTCAGATCTCGTCCTCGCGCAGATACTTCGACGATGCCGGATCGGTTGATCATCAGGCCAAGGCTGTCGTTGCCGTCGACGACCAGTTGCTTGGTACGGATGACCCGCGCTCCGACCAGCCCGCCGATCACCAGCTGGACGTCCGGCAAGCCATGGGATGTGAGGCTCGCCGCGAACGGCTTTTCGTCCGTTGGCTCGACCTCCGCCTTGAGCACGCCGCGGCAATAGAATTCGCGCAGCAGCGGTACACGCTCGTCTTCGGGAATGTGGTCCGTCGAAACATTGAGAATGGAAAATTCGTCCTTGCCGCTCACTGCAATTTCTCCAACCGACAGGCAGGCTCGCTCACGCGCTGTCGTCTCCCGCACCCGCGTCCGGTGCCGGCGCGCATTGTTCCGTGGCGCACGCTGCCCTTCTCATTCAAGTGGCGCCATATACGAAAGTATCAAATGACGCGCGTCGTACGTTCGGAGGACCTGACGATCCTGCTCATCACAATGGATTGAGATTGCATCGCCGCGCGGCTCGCGCCGTCAAATAAATCACATTGTGTCGTCGTCGCGGCTCGTTCGCTGTACAAACGGCGCGGTGAAGCCGGCCGCGATCTTCACGAGGTCGGCCTGCCTGCCGGCACCGGTCTTCTCGAACAGGCGACCGAGATGCGTCTTCACCGTGGTCTCGGCAATGCCGAGCTTTGCCGCGATATCGGGAACGCCGCCGACCTCGACGATGGCCATCAGCACGCGCAATTCGGACCGCGTCAGCCTGAAGGCCGCAGCAATGGCGTCGGGCACGAGCGATGGCACCATCGCGGCCTTCTGTACGAGAAGCACCGTAGCCGCGACGTCTCTCGGCAGGCTGCGCTCCCGCTTCAATGGAAGGACTTGGACGAGATAGTGCTGACCGTCCGCCGACGTCGCGAGCCCGATGCGGCGGCGACCGGCCGGGTGAGTTTCACCATCTGCGGCAACTTCGAACAGGCCGCGGAATATTTTGTCGGCCTGGGTGTTACGGACCACGATCCGGTCGCCGACCATCGCAAGCAGGTTTGCATCGACGAACAGCTGCCGGCACGCCGCGTTGGCGTGGACGACCCGGCCATCCGCATCGAGCAGGCAGATCGCCGTGCTCAGGCCGTCGAGCACATCGGCAAGATCGTCCACGGTGTGCGAGCGCGCCCTGATCTGCCGGCCCATGATCCTGGAACGCTGGATGTGGGGTGCGAGCAGCCGCATGCGTTCGCGCATCGCCTCGTCGACGGTTCCGCGGGATCGGTGGCGCAACACCTGCAAGACCGTGGTACGCGCGTCCGATCTCTCGAGCGCGACGGTCGCGAGGTCGATCGCGCCCTGCGGCTCGACCCACTCGCGATAGAAGCTCGTCGCCACGAAGTCCGCGTGCGGCATGATATCGGTCACGCCGATGGCGTGCCCGGCCGCAAAAGCGAGATGACGATCGAGCAGAGGATCCTGCTCGACATATCTGTCGCGGTAGAGCTGGCGGAAGCGGGATTCGGTGCCAAAATGCTGGTGAATCTCGATCGAGAGCCTTGCCGCATCGCGGGACAGGATGGTCGCGGCACACCCGCCGACGAAATGTGAAACCTGTTCCAGCGCGCCGCCGCGCAGCGCAGGCTCGACCGCCGCATCGTAGATCTCGCCGACGAGAGACGAGAACCGGTTTGCCTGGAGGATCGTCATCGGAACGACGATGCGATCGGCGTGCGGCCCCGGTGACGAAGGGAGCTTGCGCATTGGACATTGGCAGAGGCGACGGAGCGGTCAATCGTCGCCTTCGGCGTGGAAAAGGCAGTGCAGCGAGATGCTAGAATATCGAACATCGTCCTTGCGTAACGTCAACCGCAGGGTGCGGCTTGGACGTTTTCGCCAAAGACTAGGATAAAAGCGAACAGCGCACGGGCTGTGTGCTGTGGGTCACGCGCCCTCGCGCTGCTTGCTCGATCGCGCGCGCTGTGCGCGGCGCAGCACTTTATTTCCGGTTCTCCTCGCAGAACTTCAGCGCGGCCAGCGCCTCGCCGGCGCGC
The DNA here is from genome assembly GCF_040547725.1 of Bradyrhizobium sp. LA2.1. NCBI lineage: Bacteria > Pseudomonadati > Pseudomonadota > Alphaproteobacteria > Hyphomicrobiales > Nitrobacteraceae > Bradyrhizobium > Bradyrhizobium sp. LA2.1. The sequence continues at coordinate 94,426 of NZ_JBEPQI010000002.1, read as the reverse complement.
GGGATCTGCATCTCGATGCTGTCCTCGTCATCGTCCTCGAAATCGAGCGAGAGACGCCTGGCCTTCGACAGCCGGTCCATGATCGACTGGTCGTATTCGAAGATGCCGCGCACGGTGGTCTTGTCCATGACCTCCCACTTCGCCTTCTTCATGATGTCGGCGTCATCGGTGCCGACGTCGGCCCGGAGGATCTCGCCGACCTTGTCCCACTCCCAACCGTCATAGATCATCACGATCACGATGGCCTTCTCGGAATAGGTGATCACGATGACGTAGTTGCGGTTCTCGTCTTCCTTGTCCTTGTAGCCGCGGCTCGCATTGCAATGCGTATCCTGCGCGCGCTTCTCGATGGTCCAGTCGCCGACCCTGGATTGCTGCGCGAACGCCGGCCCTGCGCTCGAGACGGCTGCGCCCAAGGCGCCCGCGCTCAGCAAAGCGGCAAGAAGGAATCGTCTCATGTCAGCCTCCAGCGTTCCCCACGTGGAGATGACCACCTCAGCCTGCGGCCCGCAAGGGCTCGAGGAGGCTGATCCCGGCCGATGCTGAACGTCGCCGGCCCTACACCCGCCTGGGGATGATGGCGATCGGGGTGAAGGTGTAAACCTCCTCGCCGTTCTGGTTGAACATGGTCCATTTCACCAGCGCGATGCCCTGCGGCTTCGACTTCGACGGCGTCAGGCTCATGACCTCGCCGACCAGATGCAGGCGGTCATTGGGCCGTACCGGGATGGTCCAGCGCAGACCGTCGACGCCCGCGCCGATCAGCGGATGCGGGCCGAACGGGCGGGCCTGGATCGCGAGGTTCATGGCGATCGCGGCGGTGTGCCATCCTGATGCGGCCAGGCCGTTGAACAAGGTCTGCTTGGCGGCCTCGTGGTCGAGATGCATCGGCTGCGGATCGAACTCGGCTGCAAAGCGCTTGATGTCGGCTTCGGTGACTTGCACCTCGGGGGATTTGAACCGCATTCCGATGGTGAGATCGTCGAACCACTCGACCTGCGCCATGATTTTGCCTCGCAATATGACTTGCCGCCCGCCGGAAAGGCGCGGCTGAAGGACTAAGCAGCGCGGGATGTAGCGGGTCTGCGGTGCACAAACCAGCCCCGGGTTCCCCGCGAAACCCGTTTCCCAAAACGACGAAACACGCCTGAAACAGATGGCCGGTTAAGTGGTTGTCAAAATCATACAGGGACGGCCACCATGCAATTCTTCCTCGACCTCATCCTGGATTATGCCTGCTGCCAGAATCTCGTGTCCCAGCCGCTGCGGGAGGATGAGCTATGATCGAGCTGATCTCAGCCGTGCTCGCCCTTTGCAGCGTCGCTGTGTTCGCGGCGCATGCGCTGGATGCCTACCGCACAACGCACTCCTGATCTGTACGCCCTCCGGCCGCTAGAACGGGCGCCGGTAGAAGTGCTCCGAGTGAGTAGCCGGCGGAAACCGGTTGGCGAGCGCGATTGCCGCGTTCTCGTCGGTCTCGAGCGCGACCTTCTGCGCCAGCATCACGTCGCCGGGCACGAGAAAGCCTGACGGGACGAAGCACCATCCCATCGCCGCACGCCCCTCATCGTCGATCTCATGGACATTGGCGGCCGTGCCGTAGTGGATGCGGTACCTTTTGCCGGTATCGCAGCCGATGACATCGAAATACCGATGCTGCTCGAATTGCGCGCGCTGCGCCGGCGACAGCCATTCGGCCAAAAGCCGGCGGCCGCGGGCATCCGGCGTGTTCTCGCCGAAGAAGCGCCGATAGAGCTCGCGCAGCGCATGCAGACGCGCACGCGCCGGCGCACGGAGCCAAATTGCCGCGATCATGAGCAGCTCAGATCAACCGCCGACCAGGCGGGGATAGAACAGCGTTTCGTGCGCGGTCGGATCGAATGACTTGATGCGGGTGACTTCACCGGGTCCAGTACGATAGGCGGCGGTGAAGCCCGCTCCGGTCAGCTCACGAAAGCGCCGTTCGGCTCGCGCCAGCGCTTCGGCATTGTCAGGATCAAACTCGTGGCGCGTGTCGCCAGTCTGGTCCATCACGATCTGGGTAGCCATATTGAGTCTCCTCATGCCAGCCCTGCCCCCGATCAAAGCAAACCTCGTGCCGTCAGTTCCTCAACGCAAGAACTTTCTCGTGCGCGGCCGAGCCTTCATGCGGCCTCAACGCAACGCGGCCGCCCCTCCTCCCTCGTCGATCTGCCGTCCCATCAGGGCGATTGCCTTCTGATAGACGCCGGCAGCATTCCAAGCCTCGATAGCGGCAAAATTCGGTTCGCCCGGCTGGTAACCGGCTCCTGCGCGCCAGCCATGAGCTTTCAGGAAATTCGCCGTCGAGTTCAGCGCATTGGCGGCAACCTCGAGATTGCCAGTGCCATAGGCCAGGATGTTCTTGGGCATGAACTGCGTCTGGCCGACCTCGCCGTGCATGGAGCCGCGGGTCGCCCCCGACAGCGTGCCGCGGTCGATCAGCTTGAGGGCGGCATAGAGCTGGTCGGTAAAAAATTCGGGACGGCGGCAGTCATAGGCAAGGGTCGCGATCGACGACAGCATGTTCTGGTTGCCGCGCTGGCTGCCGAACCCGGTCTCCATGCCCCAGATCGCGATCAGCGGCCCGGGCGGGACGCCGTAGCGCTGCTGGATCGAGGCGAACAAGGCGGCCTGCGACTGCTTGAGCTGCCGCCCCTTGGCCACGATGGTGGTGGCGCCGCGCTTGGCGAGGAACTGGTCGAGCGTCAGCGAAAAACTGTGCTGGCCGCGGTCGGCCGCAATCGTGGCACCGGCGTAATTGGTCTGCATCAGCGCCGCGAGCGCGGTCTGGCCGACGCCCTTGCCCTGCGCCTCCGCGCCGAACTCGCGCTTCCAGGCCTCAAAGCCCGCCGGCGAGCTGCCGCATGTGGCGGCGTGGGCCATGGATATCAGGGACATGGGCGCCAGCGAGAGAAGCACCGCTGCAGCGCCGATCATGGCCGTCGCAACGGTCCTGCCCTTGGTCATTCCCTGGTCCTCTCACATAAACGTGCGCGACCGGCTCGCGCCGGCCCATGATCCTACGTCGGCCCTGATCGCTCAAGCCCCATCCGGCGCAACCTGTGCCTTGACACCGGGGCGACCGCCTAGCCTTCCCCGTCGCGGCCGAGCAGGAAATCCACCATGATGCCCTGGTGCTGCTCGTACATGTCCGTACCGGTCCCGGTCACGCAGCCGATCCTGCGGGCCGCAGCGATGAAGGGCGAGACTTCCGGCTTTGTGATGACGCAGCCGCAATAGGCCGTCGGCGCAAGCCGCGCGACATCGACCGGCAGCGGATCGCCCTCCTTCATCCCGGCGGGTGTCGCATTGGCGACGAAATCGAAGCCCGCGGGATCCCCGGTGCCGACCTGCACGGGCGTTCTGCCGAGCCCGTTGAGCCGGCCGATCAGTGCGTCGCGGCGCTCGGGCGCGCTGTCGTGAATCGCAAGATCGCTCACGCCGGCCTCGACCAGCGCAAGCGCGATCGCCGATCCTGCGCCGCCGGCGCCGACGAGCAGCGCCCGCATGCCCCGGGGATCGATCCCCTTCGCCCGCGCCGCACCGACGAAGCCGAGGCCGTCCACCATGTCGCCATGCCATGAGCGGTCGGCGCGCCGGCGCATCAGGTTCGCGGTGCGCAGGAAATGTGCGCGCTCGGTCGCACTGGCGCAGGCCTGATAGCAGGCAAATTTGTGCGGGATGGTCACGACGATGCCGTCGAGGTTCTTCAGCCGCGTTGCCACCGAGAGGAAATCCGGCAAATCCGCTGGCGCGACCTGAACCGGCACGAGAATGCCGTCATGGCCGCGCGCGGCGAAGGCGGCCGTTACGCCTGCCGGCGAGCGCACCTGCGCGATGGGATCGCCGACGATGACGTAGAGCCGCGTCGCGCCTGATAGAGCCGGGATCATGCCGATGAAGCCGGAACCTGAGAGCCGCCCGCCTCGGTCCCCTCAGTCAATTCCAAGCCATCCAGATTGCCTTCCTTGCGCCATTTGTCGAGCAGCCGCAGGAACGCCACCGGCCCGCGCCAGTACTGGCTGTTTCTTGCCGCGATCGGATCGAACGCGCCCTCGTTGTTGTAATAGCCCGGCGTGCACTCGGCCAGATAGGTCTGGCGGCCGAGCGCGGCTTTGACGACCTCCTCGACCCAGGCGTTCTCGGCAGCGAGCGTCGGCTCCAGCGTCCGCGCTTTGCGCTTGCGCGCCTCCGCAATGACATAGGCGATGTGCTGCGACTGTTCGTCGATGATATGCGGAAAATTGGCGCTCTGACCGGCCTGCACCGTGACGATCAGGAAGCAATTCGGGAAGCCGCGGCTGTAGAAGCCATGCAGCGTCTTGACGCCATCGCGCCATCGCTCGGACAGGCTCACGCCGTCACGGCCGTAAACCTCGAAGCCCATGCGGCGGGCGTAATCGGTGCCGACCTCGAAGCCGCTGGCGTAGATCAGGCAGTCGAGCTCATAGGCCTTGCCGTCAACCACGACGGCGTTCTCGGTGATCCGCTCGACGCCCTGCCCTTTGGTGTCGACCAGATGCACGTTGGGACGATTGAAGGTGTCGAGATATTCGTCGTGGAAGCATGGGCGTTTGCAGAACGCCTTGTACCAGGGTTTGAGCGCCGCCGCAGCTGCTTCGTCCTTCACCACGGTATCGACGCGCGCGCGGATCTCTTCCATCTTGCGGTAGTCGGCCTGCTCGATGACCTTCAGCGCCTCTTCGAGCGAGGTCACCGGCTGCGGCTGGCGGCGCGGCGCAAGCAGGATCTCGCCGAGCAGGCCGGTCCAGCCGTCCTGCACCAGGTCCCGTTCGAACGGCTCGCCGGAGATGACCGCGGTGAAATTGTCCATGCGCTCGCGCTGCCAGCCGGGCTCGAGGCTCTGCGCCCAGCTTGCGTCCGTCGGACGGTCGTCGCGCACGCCGATCGCCGATGGCGTGCGCTGGAAGACGTAGAGCTCTTTCGCCGAGCGGCCGAGATGCGGCACGCATTGCACAGCGGTCGCGCCGGTCCCGATGATGCCGACGCGCTTGTCGGCCAGACCGGTGAGACCGCCTTCGGCCGTGCCGCCGGTGTAGCCATAATCCCAGCGGCTGGTGTGGAAGCTGTGTCCCCTAAAGGTCTCGATGCCGGGAATACCCGGCAGCTTCGGACGGCTCAGCGGGCCCCCGGCCAGGATGACGAAGCGTGCGCGGATGCGATCGCCACGATCGGTCTCGACCAGCCAGCGTCCCTCCTGCTCCTGCCATTCCATCCGCGAGATGATTGTCTGAAACAACGCGCGCTCGTAGAGGCCGAAGTGACGGCCGATGCGGCGGGAGTGTTCGTAGATCTCGGGCGCGCGCGCATATTTACGCACCGGCATGTAGCCGGTCTCTTCCAGCAGCGGCAGATAGATGTAGCTCTCGGTATCGCAGGCCGCACCGGGATAACGATTCCAGTACCAGGTGCCGCCGAAATCGGCGGCCTTTTCCACGATACGAAAATCCTCGATGCCGGCCTCGCGCAGGCGCGCGCCGCAGAGCAGACCGCCGAAGCCGCCGCCGACGATGAGAACTTCGGTCTGTTCGCTGACAGCTGCGCGCGCAAATCCGGGATCGGCCCAGGGATCGTCGAGATAGCGGCCGAAATCGCCCGCGACCTCGACATATTGCGCCTTGCCCTCCGCGCGCAGGCGGCGGTCGCGCTCGTCGCGATAGCGCGCACGGAGTGCGGAAATATCGACCGTAGATTCGCCGGCTGCACCGGTCTTGTGTCTTTCCGCTGACATCGATTTCCTCCACGGCGGACGCTGCTTCGGATCAGTTAGCCCCGAAAAAGTGACGCATGCAATCGCGTCCCTCGCTTTTTGCGTGAACGTCCCGTGACGTTCCGCTAACCTCACGCGCAAATCACAACATATGCCACGCAACGACGTGGCTGCGGAGGAGACCATGCAGGGATTGATGATGGATATGCCGCTCCTGATCAGCGGCCTGATCCAGTATGCCGCGGACTATCACGGCGAAGCCGAGATCGTCGCGCGCGAGATCGAGGGCGACATCCATCGCTACACCTACGCCGACGCCCATCCGCGCATCAAGCGCATGGCGCTGGCTCTGAAGCGGCTCGGCATGAAGCAAGGCGACCGCGTCGGCACCCTGGCCTGGAATACGCACCGCCACTTCGAGATGTTCTATGCCGCGCCGGGCATGGGCTATGTGCTGCACACCATCAATCCGCGGCTGTTTCCCGAGCAGCTCGTCTACATCATCAACCACGCCGAAGACCGGCTGCTGTTCATCGACCGCGCCACGCTCCCGCTGGTCGAGGCGATCGCGCCGCAGTTGAAGACGATCGAGGCCTTCGTCGTGATGTCCTCGCGCGAGCGGATGCCGGAGACGAAGCTTGCGAACGTGCATTGCTATGAGGATCTCCTCGCCAGCGAGAACGACGCCGGTTTCGTCTGGCCGGAGTTCGACGAGAAATCCGCCTCCACCATCTGCTACACGTCGGGCACGACCGGCAATCCGAAGGGCGTGATCTACTCGCACCGCGCCGCCATCCTGCAAACCATGACCTGCTGCAATTTCGACTTCCTGCCCGGCCATGCCGAGGGCGTGCGCGAGGTGATGATGCCGATGGCGCCGCTCTTCCACGGCAACGGCTGGAACATGCCGTTCACCGCACCTTACACGGGATCAAAGCTGGTGCTGCCCGGCCGCAACTATGAGCCCAACAAGCTCTATGAGCTGCTCGAAGGCGAGAAGGTGACGCTCTCCGCTGGCGTGCCGAGCTTTTGGCTGATCCTGCTCGATTGGCTGGGTCGCACCGGCAATAAATTCTCGACCCTGCGCGCGACGCTGTCGTCCGGCTCGGCGCCGCCGCGCGCGATGGTCGAGAAGCTCAAGCGCGACTATGACATCGACTACATCCAGGCCTGGGGCATGACCGAGGCCCTGGGCTGCTCGATGCCGGGCTTGCGGCCCGGCTCCGAGCATCTCGGCGACAAGGAGAAATTCGACCGGCGCCAGGTGTCGGGCCGCGCCTGCTTCGGCACATCCTTGCGCATCGTCGACGACGGCGGCAACGAGCTGCCGCGCGACGGCAAGACCGTCGGCCACTTGCGCGCCCGTGGCCCCTGGGTTGCCTCCGGCTACATGAAGCTGGACGAGGGTCTCGACCGCGACGGCTGGCTGATCACCGGTGACATGGCCGTAATCGATCCACAGGGCCACGTCACGCTGACCGATCGCTCCAAGGACGTGATCAAGTCCGGTGGCGAATGGATCTCCTCGATCCAGCTCGAGGACGTCGCCTTGTCCCACCCCGATGTGCTTCAGGCCGCGGTGGTCGCGATCAACCACGAGAAATGGCAGGAGCGTCCGCTGCTCCTCGTCGTCCGCAAGAAGGGCGCGACCGTCGACGGCAAGGCCCTGCTCGACCACATGCGCCCGAAGATCGCGAGCTGGTGGATGCCCGACGCCGTCGAATTCCTGGACGAGTTTCCGATGACCGGCACCGGCAAGGTGCTCAAATCCGCGCTGCGCGAGAAGTTCAAGGAGTACCGCGTCGCCTGAAGTACGCGCAGCCTGCGTGCGCGGTCTTCATCTTTTGGTAGATTCGACGGCGATATATCGAGGTGTCGCTAACTCCAGGGATCGAGGACAGCATGGCGTTTTCCGGATTGGGCCTGCATCTCGGCAATCTGTCGCGCCTGTCGAATGCGCAGACGCGCTCGATCAGCCCCGAGAATTTCACCGGCGAGAAGGGCAAGGGCGGCATGTCGGTCGACGGACCCGCCGCACGCCAGGCTCGCGATCTCGGCCAGGGCTGGAAGATCTCGCCCTATGTCGTCATCGAGCCCGGCGCTACCTTTACGCTCGGCGACATTCAGGGCCAGGGCGCGATCCAGCAGATCTGGATGACGCTGGCGCGCGGGCGCCTTCGTCACTCGATCCTGCGCGTTTACTGGGACGACCAGGCACAGCCAAGCGTGGAATGCCCGGTCGGCGATTTCTTCGCCTGCGGATGGGAGGAATTCGCGCAGGTGTCCTCGCTCGCGGTCTGCGTCAATCCCGGTCGCGCCTTCAACTGTTACTGGGAAATGCCGTTCCGCAAGCGCGCGCGCTTCACGCTGGAGAACCGCAGCGAGGAGCAGCTCACCGTCTACTACCAGATCAACTATGCGCTCACTGAGGTGCCCGAGGACTGCGCCTATTTCCATGCGCAATTCCGGCGTACCAACCCGCTGCCGTACAAGGAGGTCTACACCATCCTCGATGGCGTCAGCGGTGCGGGCCATTATGTCGGCACCTATATGGCGTGGGGCGTCAACAACAACGGCTGGTGGGGCGAAGGCGAGATCAAGTTCTTCATCGACGGCGACGGTGCATTCCCGACCATCTGCGGCACCGGCACCGAGGACTATTTTTGCGGCGCCTATAATTTCGATCCCTATGTCGCGCATTCCGGCCAGGGTCCGGCGCAACAATCCCGCTACCAGGAATTCACCACGCCCTATGCCGGCCTGCCGCAGGTGATCCGCCCCGATGGTGTCTACAAGTCGCAGCAACGCTTCGGCCTGTACCGCTGGCACATCCCCGATCCCGTGCGCTTCCGCTCCGATCTGCGCGTGACGATCCAGGCGCTGGGCTGGCTGCCGGGCGTCAAGGAGGCGAAGTATCTTCCATTGCAGGACGACATCGCCTCGGTCGCGTTCTGGTACCAGACGCTGCCGACCCCGCCCTTCCCGACATTGCCCGGCCCGGATTATCTCGAAATCGGCTAGCCGCCCTTCCCTGCGCTCCCAGCATTTGCGCCGCCCGGACGTCGTGAAGATCGTCCGGGCGGCGCCTTCGTGTTCGGCGCCGGCTACCAGGAATACTGGAGCCCCACCCGTCCAAGGGCGCGCACGTCGCTCCACGACTGCGCCGGAAGCGCCACGCCAAACTCCGTCGCGGTCCGGTTGGACGTGGACGTCAAGCTGCCGCGATCGAGACCGAACGCGATGCCCATGGTCAGTGACAGGTTTCCCTGGATCCTGATCATTCCGACCACACCGGCGGCATGCTGCCCGTCGAAGACGGCCCAGTGCGTCGAGATCGCATAGTTGGTCCCGTCGGGCAGGAACGGATTGACGAGCGAGGTCGCCATGGCCGTTCCCGTCGCTGCACGGGTAATCTGGCGTGCAAGATCGAACTGGCTCTGCACCGTCTGCCCCGCGTTCACGCAGGTGTCAGTACCCGGTATGTAGAAGAAGTTGGCACCGTAGACCGAGCAGATCTTTTCGTACTCGACCGCAGCATGACCGGGCGTCGGGATCGCCAGAACCAGAGCGGCAGTCGCAAGGATAGCGCGCAGGTGACGTCGGAAGACGTCTCGTGCCGCGTTGATTTGCTTCCACATGTTTGTCTCCAATCAGTGACGTTGACGCGGCTCAGTAACGAGCAACGATGGCATCGCCGTTGAAGCGGTAGTTCACGCCGAGCTTCACGAGGTGCAGGTCATGGTCGACGTTTTGGGTACTGATCCGTGTGTTCAGCGCGATCGCGGCCGGACCGAAGTACAGATAGTCGTACTCCAGTCGCGCCGAGAGATTGCTCGTCAGCGCGTATTCAAGGCCAACGCCGCCGGTCAAACCGGTCCGCTGGTGGTTCACGTCGAGCGGAGCAAATGTGCCTACATAGGCCTGGTAGGCGACGTTGGCCCATGCAACGCCGCCTTTGGCGTAAGCCAGCACATTATCAAACGCGTAGCCGATGCGACCGGTACCCGTCGCCAGTGCCTGGTACGACACTGAAAGCCCGGACAAGATGGGGTTCGCGGGATCGAACGGACGATTGCCCTTGATCGACGCCCAGGAAAGATCGAGCTCGGCACCGACCACGATGTTGTCGAACTGCCAGTTGGCGCCAACCTGCGCACCTGCGAGCGCGCCCTTTGTGTCCATCGTGAAGCGATCTTGCGCGAATGCGAAGCTCGGGTCGACGAGCCGGCTGCTGCCCATGCCATAACCGCCATGAGCACCAATGTAGAAGCCGTTCCAGAGCGGCACCGGAGCCACGACCGGAGCCTTCACGGTCATGTCGGCGGCGTTCGCGGATGTGGCAGTGAGCGGCATGGCCGCGAGAAGCGGCGTAGCGGCAGCAACGCAGGAGAGGAAGCGGCGCGCCGATCGCGAGAGAGAGATTGTCATGAGATGATCTTTCAAAATGTCAGAATGAATTTTCGGAGCGAGCGTCGCGTGCTTCACCAGGCGTACATGAAGCCCGCGCGGCCGAGGCCACGGACGTCACTCCACGATTGCGCCGGGATCGCCGTGCCGAATTCCGTCTGCGTCCGGTTGGTGTTGGACGTGAGGCTTCCCTTGTCGAGGCCCAGCGAGAACCCGCCCGAGAACACGAAATTGCCGGAGACCCGCACCAGGCCCGAGAAGCCCGCGGCGTGCTGGCCGTCATAGGTCGCCCAGTGGGTCGAGACCGCGTAATTGGTGCCGGGCGGAAGCCACGGCGCGACGAGCGACGCGGCCATCGCGGTGCCGGTCGAAGCGCGGGTCTGCGCACGCGCGAGATCGAACTGGTTCGTCGCGATCTGGTTGGCGTTGGTGCAGGTGTCGGTGCCCGGAATGTAGAAGAAGCCGGCGCCGTACAAGGAGCAGACCTTGACGTACTCGACTGGAGCGGCGGCGTGGCTTGGTGCGGCGATCATGGCGCCGAGGCCGGCGGTGACGACTGCGGCGATCTTGGACATGGTGGACATGATGTTGTCTCCGAGGATTTCTGTTGAATGTTGTTTCGATGTGCCGGGGAATTAACGCGGGAGGCCGCCGTCGCCGTTGAAACGGACGTTGATGCCGGCCTTCACCACCTGGACGAAATGCTTGATCTCGGAGGTCGTGTCCTGGCTCACCCAATGCAGCGTTTCGGTGGGGAGAAAGATCGCGTTGTATTCGACCTTGGCGGAGACGTTGCGCAGGAAGGCCACTTCCAGGCCGACGCCGCCGACGGCACCGAACAGCTCGCGGTTGTAGTTGGTGATCTCCGGGGTGAACCGCGACGAAAGCTCCATGCGGGCATAGGCGGCACCGCCCTTGGCATAGGCGAGCCATTGGCCCGATGCGCAGCCGACACGGCCCGTCGCTGTCGCGAGGGCGGTGTAGCCGACCCCGTTGGTGGTGCTCGACGTGAGAAGGGGCGAGGTGCTGGTGTTGCCCTTCACGAAGGACCAGGAGCCGTCGACCTCGGCACCAAGGACATAGTTGCCCAGCTGCCAATTGTAGCCGAGCTGCCCGCCCGCGAGCGGTCCGTTGTAGTAGGCAAAGAACGGATTGTTGGCGGGGCTGTTGAGGGGATCGCGAAACTCCGACTTCCCCCATCCCCAGCCGCCATGGACACCGGCGTAGAATCCAGACCAGGAGACGACGGGTGCAGGCAGCGGACCGCCGGCGAAAGCAGGTGAAGTGATAATCGCGCTCACCGCTGCAACGGCGGCGGCGAGTCTGATGCGGTGAGTGACGGAGCGTTCTGATTGCGTGTGCATGTCGATGTCCATTTCCTTTTTCGAATTCAAGAGTGTGTTTCTTATAGTTATCTATTTTCGATTGTGTCTTGAGATGCAACGTTTGGATCAAGCCCTTGCTTGCTTTTGAACGAACGAAACCGGCGACCGCGCAGCTTGCGGATCGACGGGACGAACTATCGGTTGTTGGAAGAACCCGCGCGCAGTCTAGGACAATGCGCTCCGCGTCCTATCGACTGGCGAACTAGGGGCGCGCGATCCGTAAGGATGTGCTTCCGTAGTCCCCTTGTGTTGTCATGACTGCTGCCCCCACTTTTGATTGAGGCCGATCTTAGGCACGACCTTTCGGATTGCCAGTCCCGTCAAAGTCACAGTTGCTGATTGTTTCCCACGCGCTTCTCATTCGGTGCACAAACGCAAGACAACGCATGAATGGGCGTTAATATCGCTACGCAACAGCTGAGCTCTGACGCGATTTGCGCAGAGCCGCGCCGATGAAAATGCGATGAGGCAAGCGGCGCTATCGCCGACTCGATTCTGATGCAAGCCGGCCCCGCGTGCAGGCGCTGCTTGATCTACAGGAGGTCCAGATGCTCTACCCGATGTCGCCCAAAGTCGTCGAGCTCAAGCGCAAGCTCGAAAGTTTCATGGACCGGCACATCTATCCGAACGAGGAGCGCTTCTATCGCGAAGCGGAAGAGCTCGGACCGTGGAAGGTCTATCCCGTCGTCGAGGAGCTGAAGCCGCTGGCGCGCGCCGAAGGTCTCTGGAATTTGTTCCTGCCGGAGTCCGGCCACGGCGCGGGTCTCACCAATCTCGAATATGCCCCGCTCTGCGAGGTGATGGGGCGCACGCATCTGGCACCCGAAGTGTTCAACTGCTCGGCGCCCGACACCGGCAACATGGAGGTGCTGGAGCGCTATGGCACGGAGAAGGACAAGGAGCGCTGGTTGAAGCCGCTGCTCGCCGGCGAAATCCGCTCCTGCTTCGCCATGACCGAGCCCGCGGTCGCATCATCCGATGCGACGAACATCGAAAGCTCGATCGTGCGCGACGGCGACCATTACGTCATCAACGGGCGGAAATGGTACACGACCAACGCGACCGATCCGCGCTGCAAGATCTGCATCTTCATGGGCAAGACCGATCCGGACAATCCCGACCGCCACAAGCAGCAATCCATGATCCTGGTGCCGATGGACACGCCGGGCATCGAGGTCAAGCGTCCGCTGCCCGTGTTCGGCTTCTACGGCGTGCCCGACCGCGCTTCCGAGGTCGTCTTCACCAATGTGCGTGTGCCCAAGGAGAACATGCTGCTCGGCGAAGGCCGCGGCTTCGAGATCGCACAAGGCCGCCTCGGCCCCGGCCGCATCCATCACTGCATGCGGCTGATTGGACTGGCCGAGCGCACACTGGAAAAGATGTGCCGCCGCGTGCGCAGCCGCGTCGCCTTCGGCAAGCCGGTCTCGGAGCAGACCGTGACACAGGAGCGAATCGCGGAAGCCCGCATCATGATCGAGCAGGCCCGGCTGCTAACGCTCAACGCCGCCTATGCGATGGACACGGTCGGCAACAAGGTCGCGAAGGCCGAGATCGCGATGATCAAGGTCGCCGTCCCCAACATGGCCTGCCAGATTATCGACTGGGCCATCCAGGCGCACGGCGGCGGCGGCACCTCGAACGATTTTGGCTTGACCCAGGCCTACGCGACCGCGCGCCTGCTGCGGCTTGCCGATGGGCCGGATGAAGTCCACAGGAACCAGATCGCGCGATTCGAGCTGAAGAAATACTCGAATGCCTGAGCAGACGCTGGTTCGTCAGTCACGAGCCGAACGCCTGAGCATCGGAGTCTAATCGCTGCTTGGTGGCTCCTGGATGGGTGCAGACACATTTTGCTTCGAAATCGCTTCGAGCATCGCTCCGAAAATGATGATCGGCAGATAGAACGCAAGCATGATCGTATTCCTCCTGCTGTGACAACCTTGGCCTGCAGGACCAGGTTCCTCAAATTGACACTCGCCCGCCTCGGAACAATTTCGTCGCTTACCTAGCTACCGACGAAACCGAGTCGCAGGCAGTATCAAGAACGCATCGCGTCAATCGCATGGGCGATCAGAACGACTGCGCTCGCGGCAATGAGAAACACAAACAACCAGCTCATGTCCGCCTCCGATCCCGGAAGTGAACGCGGTCATCGATGCACAGTCAAAAACCATCGGTCTGGAACCGCTATTCAACGGCTGGCTGATGCTTCGCAGCAACATTTGCGTCCGCTGTCGGCTCTATCGGCAGAATGCCAAAAGGAGCAACGCGCCGACGACGCAAGCTGCCAGGACTAAAAACCAAACGCCCATACGGTCCCCCGACTCACACAAGCGCGTCAGGATTAGCCCTGCGATTTCGCATTGAAACGCCTGTTGGCGGTTTTCCCCAAGCCAGGCGCGATCCATGGGCTCGTTGCGTTAGTCCAATACCTCTACCGTCGCGGAGCGGCCGGCGACGAGCGAGATAGTGTCGGGGACATTGTCCAGCGCGATGCGCACCGGGACGCGCTGGGCGAGCCGCACCCAGCTGAAGGTCGGGTTGACATTGGCAAGCAGGTTCGCGCCCTCAGCGCGGTCGCGGTCCTCGATGCCGGCGGCGATGCTCTCGACATGGCCCGACAGCGTGACCGTTTCGCCCATCAGGCGGACCCGCACCTTGTCGCCGGTGCGGATGCGCGCGAGCTTTGTCTCTTCGAAATAACCCTCCACGTGCAACGTATCCGTGTCGACCAGCGCCATCACGCCCTTGCCGGCCGTGACGTAAGCGCCGGGACGCAGATCCATGTTGGTGATGACACCGTTCACGGAGGCGTGGACCTCGCTGCGATCGAGGTTGAGCTGGGCGACCGCGCGGTCGGCCACAGCCTGATCGAACGCCGCCTTGGCCTGGAGCTGGGTGGCCAACACCTGCTCCTGCTTCTGCTGCGATACCGCATCGGTGGTCAGCGCGCTGTAGCGCTTCAAATCGGAATTGGCCTGGTCGAGCGTGGCCTGATGACCCGCCACCGACGCATCGGCTTGCCGCAAGGCCAGCGCGAAACGTTCGCGATCAATCCGGAACAGCACATCGCCGCGATGGACTTTCTGGTTGTCCTTGACCAGCACCTCCGTGACGAACCCGGATACGTCAGGCGCGACCTGCACCACGTCGGCACGGACGCGGCCGTCGCGGGTCCAGGGCTGCTCCATGTAATAGACCCAAAGCTCACGGCCGACCGCGAGCGCGGCGACGACGGCGAGAACGGTCAGCGCAAGGCGGCCAAACCAGGCGAAATTCCCCTTCATGGCAAAAACTCCGAGAGATAGACGACGCCGCCGAGAAGACAGACGAAAATCGCGAAATCGAACAGCGCACGGTGCCAGACCAGTCGGTAGAGGTCGAAGCGCTGCATGAGCCGGCGCAGGATCGCGCTCAGGACATAGGCGACGATGATCCACAGCAGCAGCGCCGGCACGAGCACGCCATAGATGTCGATCACGTATCTCATGCTGCAACACTCGCGCCTGTACGCGGCCGGTAGGCCGGTGCGTCCGGGAACAGGCCGCGGCGGATGCCGACGAGGCCGATCAGGGCGTCTTCGCGCGCGCGGTCATTGGAATCCGTCACCGCCTTGGCCAGCGCCCGATCGACGCTGGTCAACAGCTCGGTCGGCATTCTCCCACCGGCATGGCTGCGGCAAGCGATCGCGAGCTGATCAAGCATGTCGTCGATGACGGCAATGGTGGTTGCGGCAAGCCCATAGCGGGCGCGGCGCAGGTCGATGATATTGATCCCGATTCGAAGCTGCACGAGGCTGTCGGCATCGTGGCGATCGCTCTCGGAGAGGAAGGCGATCCGCTGCACCAGAAGGCCCAGACGGTGCAGCATGAGGCCCGCAAACTCTGCCCGATCATGCTTGCCACGGCGCTCGGCAGCGACCGCGAGCGTCTTCCAGCTCGATAGCACCAGGCGATTGGCGATCCACTCGGCGCCGACCCCGCGCGCGATCCGCGTCACGAGCTCGGCGATGACGACGCCGACGAAGAAGGCGACCGCGGAATTGGCATAGGATGCGAAATCCGCGCTGTAGGTCGATTGCAGCGCCAACAGCGTTGCGGTGTTGGCCGCGAGCGCCATGCCTGTTCCCGCCGTTGCCGGCCGTCCGATCAGGAAGCCGTAAAGCAGGAAGGTCGGCGCCAGCGCGACGATCAGGACCTCGATATGAGAGATCGCGGGCACCAGCGCGAACAGATAGATCGCGACGACCACGATGGCGACCAGCGACCACAGGCCGAAACTGCGGATGAAACGTGCGGGCTCGTCCTGCGCGGCAAAGAAGGAGCACGCGACCGCCGCCATCATCGGCGCCGAGGCGCCGTCCGGCCAGCCGGTCCCGATCCAGAACGCGCAGCAGATCAGGATGGCCGTGGCCGCGCCGGCCGCCGACCACAAGGCAAGGCCGCGGTCGCGATGGCGCACCGGCGCGGCACCGGCCTCCGAACGGAAGGCCAGATCGAGCGTCGAAACATTGCGGCTCTCGGCGATGGCCTCGCTGAGCGCGCGGCAGTCGCGCGAGAGGTCGACCAGCTCGCGCAGCCGCAACAGCAGGCTCGTGGTGATGATCCGCTCCCATGAGGCGCTGTCATCGAGCACCGCCTGTCGCTCTGCAATCATGGCGCGGATCGGCTCGGCCGGTTGCCGCGCGCCGACATCGCTCGCAATCCATTGCGCAAGATCCTCCAGCAGCCGCTTCAGCTCGGGCTGCCGGCGCATCGCCTCCTCCCCCAGCGCTGCCAGCCGATCCTCCAGCGAGGCGATCACCGGCAACAGCATCAGCATGCGCAGCCGGATCTCACCGAGGCCAGTCACCGCATTGCGATCGGTCAGCCGGTCATACGCGAGATGAGTGGAAAGCGTGTCGATCTCGACGATGTCGGTCGCAAGCTTGAGTCGCCTGCCGCGGCGCGTCTCACTCGTTCCCTGACGAAGCAGCACCGCCTGGCTCAGGCGCTGCGCATCCGACAGCCAGGCGTCGACGCGATTGGCAACGGCTGGCGCGACGCTGCGGGGAAAGACGATGGTGGAGACGAGGCTCGCGCAGATGATGCCGAGGGAAATCTCCTCCACCCGCGCAATGGCGGTATCGAAGATGGCGCCGGGCTCGGAGACCGAGGGAAACCCGATCAACGCGACCGTGTATCCCGCCAGCATGAAGACGTAGCTGCGCGGCGTGCCATCGAGCAGCGACAGATAGAGGCAGAGCCCGACCCAGAGCGCGATCGCGAGGCAAAGCAATTCCGGCGCATCGATCAGGTTCGGCACCAGCGCCACCGTCATGGCGGCGCCGACCAGCGTGCCCATGACGCGGAAGAACGCTTTTGAGCTGGTCGCGCCCGCCAGCGGCTGCGAGGTGATGTAGACCGTCGCCATCGCCCAATAGGGCCGCGGCAGGTCCATGGCGAAGGCGATGACGAGCGCCAGCATCGACGCGGCAAACGTCTTCAACGCAAAAATGACGTCCGCGTGGCGGACCAGGAACGGCTCTTGCGCACGCATGCTATTTCGTCTCTGGACCGGTCTTGGTGTCCTGCAGGCGACTGGCCCGCTGTTCGATGCGCTGAAGAGTTTCGAAGGTTATCGCAAGTTCGTCCGCGCCGATATCCTTGAGCAGGCTTGCCCGCACCCGGCGCAGCACCCGGTTGGTCTCCTCGACCTTGACCTCGCCCGCCTTGGTCAGATGGAGCGTTTTGGCACGGCGGTCGCTCGGATCCTCGCGACGTTCAACCAGCCCCTCGGCCTCGAGCAGATCGATCAACCGGACCAGCGACGGCCCCTCGATGCCGAGCTCGTCGGCGAGCACGCCCTGTCGCACGTTCTCGCCCTGCCGCGACAGCACCAGCAGCGGAATCGCGGTCGCATAGGACAGGCCATGATCGGACAGCGCCTGATCCGACTCGCGGCGCCAGATGCGGGCCAGTCGCGCGATGAGCCGGCCGATCTCGCCGTGGATATGAGCCTGCGAGGGAGCCATGCAAATTAGATAGGACGCGAACTATTAGCCTGCAACTATATAATCCGGCGTATCGCAATCGATCACGCAAATGCGAACGAGGACAGCGCTGGATGGGACCGGGTTCCGCGAGCGGGGCAAGGGAGACGATGGCGGGCGAGAGCACGCTGACGCTGGTCCCGACCTTCGTGGTCGTCGCTGTGGACGCCACGGGCATGGGAATCATCCTGCCGTTGCTGCCGTTCTACTCGCAGCGGCTCGGCGCGACGCCGTTCCTGCTCGGCGCGCTGATCTCGGCCTATGCCGTCTGTCAGCTCATTGCCGGCCCTGTGGTCGGCATGCTCTCCGATCGGTACGGCCGGCGGAAGGTTCTGGTCGTCAGCCAGATCGGGACTTTCATCGGCTTCATCCTGCTCGCATTGGCGGGCAACCTGACGTTGGTGTTCCTGGCACGCATCATCGACGGCCTGACATCAGGCAACATCTCGGTCGCTCACGCCTATGCCGCCGAGCACAGCGCGCCGGCAACGCGCAAGCAGGCCCTCGGCATGACCAGCGGTGCGATCGGAACCGGGCTGCTGCTCGGCCCTGCTCTCTCGAGCTTCCTCGTGCATTACGGCCAGACCGCGCCGGTGTGGGCCGCGGCCGCACTCTCGCTGATCAGCATCGTTGCGACGATCGCCCTGCTCCCGCCTGATCACCCGGCTTCCGAGCCGCTCTACCAGCATCGCGTGCCCGAGCCGACGTTGTCCCGCAGCCTGCTCGGCATGCGCTATGCCTGGCGGCTGCTCGGCCTGCTCATCGTGTTCTTCTTCGTCAACTCGATGTTCCTGTCGCAGATCGGCCTGTTCCTGTCGGCGCGGTTCTCCTGGGACGGACATCCCTTCGGCGCGCGCGAGCTCGGCTGGATGTTCGCCTATGCCGGCTTCATCAACATGGTGGTTCAGGGACTGCTCATCACGCGTGTGAGCATCATCGCGTCAGACCGCAGCATCGTGATGGCCGCGTTCGCTTGCATGGGTCTCGGATTTGCCGGACTTGCGGCCCGCGACAATGTCGGCCTGCTCGCGATCAACCTGACACTGATCATCGTCGGCACCATGTTCGCGCGCAGCACGCTGACGGCCGAGCTGTCGCGCTCGACCGCGATCAATCGTCAGGGCATGATTATGGGCCTGAACCAGTCGCTGATGTCGGGCGCGAATATCAGCGCGCCGCTCCTGAGCGGCGCGCTGATCGGTCATCGGCTGTTCGTTCCGTGGGCGCTTGCTATGGCCGCCATCGCGGCGATCGGCGCGGCGCTGGCTGGCCAGCTGCTGGACACGCCGCGGGCGCGCTAGCGCCCTCGCCTCAGTTCACCACGTAGACGTCGGGATCGAAGCTCGAGCTCGGCTTCTTGAAGGCGTTGCGCAGGGCCGCCGACATCGGGACATTGTAGTTGAGGCCGTTCGGCGGCGTCGGCGATTCCAACCACTTCCTGTAGAGCACCTCGATCTCCGGGCTCGCGTAAAGCTCCGCGGTCGCACGATCGGCCAGCGCCTTGAACGGCGCATCCTCCCGCCGGAGCATGATCCCGAACGGCTCGGCCTTCGAGAACGTCTCCTCGCTAATCATGAACAGCGCCGGCTCCTTCGAGCGCGCAATCGCGACCGCAAGCTGGACGTCGTCGAGCGCGTAGGCCTGAGCGCGGTCGGTTTCCAGCAGCAGGAACGCTTCGGCCTGATCCACGGCCGGCATTATTCTGATGCCGAGATTTCGCTCGGTGTTGACCTTGGCGAGCTGATTCAGGTTGACCGAGCCTGCCACCGCCGTGACGGCCTTGCCCTTGAGATCGTCGATGGTGTTGATCTTCGCGGCCTTCTTGGCCGCAAACCGCGTCGCGCTGAGGAAATGCGTGTTGGTGAAGGCGATCTGCTTCTGGCGGTCGGCGTTGTTTGTCGTCGCCGAGCAGTGCAGATCGAGGGTGCCGTTGACCATCAGCGGAATCCGGTTCGACGACGTCACGGCGAGGGTGTCGACGGCGATGTCGGGCATGCCGAGCTGCTTCTTCACGGCATCCACGATCTTGAGGCAGATATCCATCGCAAAGCCGATCGGCTTCTGGTTGCCGTCGAGATAGCTGAACGGAACCGAGGCCTCCTGATAGCCCAGCGTGATCTTCTTGGTCTCCTTGACCTTCTGGAGCGTGCCCGACAGGTCCTCGGCTGAAGCTGCGCCCGCAAGACATGTGACGGCCAGGATAATTGTGGGAAGACGCATCGCAGGGCTCCTCAAGGGGGTCATGGGCTGCGCCGCGGCGCAACTCCAGGGTTCATAGCCCACAGCCCGGATGATCGCCAGACGAGGTTCCGTCTATCAGCTATTGCGGTTTTGTATGTACCACTGCGGGAGAAAATACCGTGCCGCGCCGTCAGGGTTGAGCGCGCCGCAGCGCAGGCGTCTCTGGTCTGACAACCAGTCAGCACAAGTTTTCAGAGTTGGCGCGCAATACCTTGCCTCTCGCGAGGCTGCCTCTCTCCTGCGATTTGATTCCGCATCGATTGCCGTGCGCGGCCTCGCCAAAAAGGGCCGGTTGCCGTAAGCGCGGCCGGGACAACAAGGGATGGACGGCCGGGTGGCAAGTTCCGGGGAAACGCGTCGCGGCGCGAGCGAGGTGCTGCGCGTCGAAGGGCTGACCGTGCAGTATGGCGCGCTCGTCGCCTTGCGCGACGTGAGCTGGTCAGTCCATAACGACGAGATCCTCGGCATCATCGGCCCGAACGGCGCGGGAAAAAGCAGCTGCTTTGCCGCCGTCACCAATGCCGTCACCCATCGCGGCCGCACATTCCTCGACAAGGCCGACGTCTCGGCGCTCCGGACGTTCGACCTCGCCGGCCGCGGCCTGCGCCGCACCTTTCAACAGAACTCGTTCTTCGGCGAGCTGCCCGTCCTGCAGAACGCGGTCTCGGCCATCTTCCGCGATTTCTCGACCGATCTCGCCACATCCCTGTTCGCGCCCTGGCGCGAGGCCACGACGCGCCGCGCAGCCGAACTGGCGGCCGCACAACTGCTCGACTTCTTCGGCATCGCCCGGCAGTACCACGACCAGCTTCCCGGCGACATTCCCTACGGCGTGCAGCGCCTGCTCTCGGTCGCACTCGCCTATGGCACCGGCGCAAAGGTGCTCCTGCTCGATGAACCCGCGGCCGGCCTCAGCGGCGGCGACATGAAGAAGCTCGCCGACGTCCTGATTGGCCTGAGCAAGCGTAACCTCGCCCTCGTCGTCATCGAGCACCACATGGACCTCATCATGTCGATTGCCGATCGCATCGTCATGATCGACCAGGGTGCGATGCTGGCGACGGGAACGCCTGTTGACATCCAGCGCGATCCCCGCGTGCGCGAAGCCTATCTGGGACGCGACGAATGAACGGCGTACTCCAGAGCGACGGTCTCTCGGTCCGCTACGCAGGCAATGTCGCGGTGTCAGGCGTCAATATCGGCGTGCCCGCGGGGCGAATGGTCGGCCTCGTCGGCGCCAACGGCGCCGGCAAGACCACGCTGGTCAATGCGCTCGCCGGCTGGTCCCGTGGCCGCGCCGTGGTCACCGGCAGCGTCCAGCTCGAAGGACGCAGCATCGAGAAACTCGCCGCGCACGAGCGGGTGGCGCGCGGCCTTACGCTGGTGCCGGAAGGCAAGAACATCTTTGGGGAGCTGACCGTCGACGAGAACCTGGCACTGGTGCGGCCGCCCGCGGACACGACCGGCCGGCATCTCTTCACCATCCCCGAGGTTTTCGAGTTCTTCCCGCGCCTCGCCGAGCGGCGCTCGCACAAGGGCGCAGCGCTCTCCGGCGGCGAGCGGCAGATGCTCGCGGTCGGGCGCGCCTTGCTCGCCGGCCCGCGCGTGCTGATGCTGGACGAGCCTTCCGCGGGCCTCGCGCCCCGGCTGATCACCGACCTGCTCTCCCGCATCCGCCTGCTGGTCGATCGCGGCCTGCCGGTGCTGCTGGTCGAGCAGAACGTCAAGGCGGCGCTGAAGGTGGTCGACCACCTCTACCTGCTCGAACGCGGCAAGATCGTCGGCGAAGGTCCTGCCGACGTCATGGCCGCGGACCATCGCATCATCGAGGCCTATCTCGGCACCATCGCCGATGGAACGCCGGCATGAATATCGCGCAGCAGGTCATCAACGGCATCGTGCTTGGCTCCGGTTATGCCTGCATCGCGCTGGGCTGGACCATTTTGCTCGGCGTCGCACGACTGGTGAATTTCGCCCATGGCCAGCTCTACATGCTCGGCGCCTTCGTCACTTGGTACGCCATCACCAAACTGGGCCTGCCCTACCCGCTCGCCATTCTGGTGGCAGTCATCGTGCTCGGCGTCATCGGCCTCCTGATGCAGAGCGCGATGATGCGCCTGGTCATGACGCAGAACCTCACCAGCCTGATGATCGTGACGCTCGGCCTCGGCTACGTCCTGCAGGGCGGCAGTGCGCTGATCTTCGGCGGCAATCCGCAGACGCTGCCCGGAACATTGGCGCGCGCCAAGATCGACATCGGTCCGCTCTGGTTCACCTGGCAGGACGTGCTGGTGCTGATCGTAACCCTTCTTCTTTATGGCGCAGTCTGGCTGTTCACCCAGCGAACCCGCTTCGGCTCGGTCATCCGCGCCGTCGCCGAGGACCCGAAGCTCGCAGAGCTGTTTGGGATCAACGCAAAGTTCGTCTATCTCGGCGTCTTCGTGTTCGAATGCTCCGCGGTCGCGCTGGGGGCGGCGCTGGTGGCGCCCCGCTCGCCGATCCTGACCAGCATGGGTTTCAACGAGGTCATCATGACCTTCGTCGTCGTGGTCCTCGGCGGCATCGGCTCGATCGGTGGTGCGCTCGCCGCCGGCCTCGGGCTCGGCCTATTCACCGCCTTCTTCGGCGCATTTGTCGCGCCGGCTTACACGACGGCAGCGGCCTTTGCGCTGTTGCTGGCGCTGCTCGTGATCCGTCCCGCGGGGCTTGCAACCAAATGACCGCGATCGAATCCCCGCAGCCCGCCTCGATCCCGTTCCTGCGCCTCACGGCAGTCGCGGCCATCGTCGTGATCGGCTTCTTCCTGCCGCGCCTGCTCGGCGGCACCTCGGTCGCCTATTCCACGCTGACCACGATCGCGATCTTCGCGGTGATGTGCTACGGCGCCGACATCGTGCTGTCCTATCTCGGCGAGGTCAGCCTCGGCCACACCGTGTTCTGGGCCATCGGCGGCTATGCGGCCGCGAACCTCTCGGTCAAATACGGCCTGAACGGCTGGGCGACGGCGGCCGCGACGATCGCGCTGTGCCTCGCGGCCGCGGCCTTCCTCGGCGCCGTCACCTTGCGGACCCGCGAGTTCGTGTTCTCCCTCGTGACCTATGCGGCCGCCGTGGTCGCCTACGAGATCGCGTTCAACTGGGACGCCGTCGGTGGGTCCGACGGCATCGTCGGCATTCCGCCGCTGAAACTCCCATTGCTCGTGACCAACTTCTCCGGCGCGATGCAGGAAGATCTCTGGCCGATCGCCTTCGCGCTGCTGCTGCTCACCCTCGCCTTCATCGCGCGCTTCCGCCGCTCGCGGCTGGGCACCACCGCGCTGATGGTGCAGATGAACCCCGCGCTGGCCGCAAGCCTCGGCGTCGATCCGCGCCGGATCAGGCTCGCCGTGTTCGTGATCTCGGCACCGATCACCGGGCTTGCCGGCTGGCTTTACGCTTATCAGCGCGCCTATGTCGGCCCCGACATGTTCGAGTCCTACTTCCTCGTCATGATGCTCACCGCGATCGTGCTGGTCGGGCGCCGTATCCTGCTCGGCCCCTTGATCGGCACCGCCCTCCTGATTGCCCAGCAGAACTTGCTGTCGCTCGGCGGCGACTGGAACAAGATCGTGTTGGGATCGGTGCTGGCGCTCGTCCTGATCTTCTGGCCCGCCGGGCTCGTGGGCCTCTACCGCCGTATCACCAAGAAGACGTAGAACGCATTGGGAGGAAGCGCATGCACAAGACGAAACTGGCTCTCGCGCTATTGTTGGGTCTCGCATCTGTGCCAGCCGTGGCGCAGGACATCAAGGTCGGCACCATCTTTCCGCTCAGCGGCGGCGCCGGCCCTGATGGCCAGACCGTGACCAACGCCGTCAAGCTGATGGTCCAACAGATCAACGACAAGGGCGGCCTGCTCGGCCGCAAGCTGACGGTGATCTCCAAGGACGACGAGAGCACGCCCGCGGTCGGCGTCAGCCGCGCCAACGAGATGGTTGCCGAGAAGGCGGACATCGTCATCGAAGGCTGGAACTCACCGGTCACATTGGCGATGCAGCCGATTCTTGCCCGCGGCAACATTCTCGACTTCACCGCGGTCTCGAAGTCGGATCTGATCCTCAGCGGCGAGACGAACCCTTATGCGATGCGCATCAACAGCTCGAACGGCTTCGACGCGGAAGTCATCGCAAAATACGTCGCCCAGACGATGAAGGCGAAGAAAATCGCGTTCCTCACCCAGAACGACGTCTATGGCAACGGCTTTCAGACCGCCGTCGAGGCCGAGTTCAAGAAGATGAACTTTTCGGGCGAAGTCATCATGACCGAAAAGTTCGCGTTCAAGGACACCGACTTCCGCGTCCAGCTGACCAATATCAAGGGCGCCAATCCAGACGCCGTCATCGTCACTAGTTCGTCGAATTCCTCAGGCCTTCCCGCGCTGGTCGACCAGTATCGCCAGGCCGGCATAAAATCCACCTTCGTCGGCGCCGTCGGCATCATGCTGAGCACCGTGTACAAGGTCGCCGGCGACGCCAACAACGGCGTGATATCGGCCGACATCTTTTTCCCCGATCTGCCGCCGTTCACGACGCAGCCGGAGAGCGTAGCGTTCGTCGCGGCCTACAAGAAGGCCTACGGCGTTGATCCGGACAAGAGCGCCGCGCTCGGCGCCGCCGCCGTGCAGGTGTGGGCGCAGGCGGTCGAACAGACCAAGTCGCTCGATCGCAAGACCGTGGCAGAGGCGATCCGCGGCAAGCCCGTCAAGGGCACCGTGTTCGGCGACGTCCAATTCCTGCCGAACGGCCAGATGCAGCCTCGCTATGTCGTTTTCGAGGTGGTCGACGGCAAGAACACCAAGCTCAAGGCATTGCAGTAACGACGGCATTCGTGCCATTGGAAGCGCTCGCCCGATCGTCAGGCGGGCGTTTCCCTGGTCGCCTCCTACTCGCAAGTGAGCTGCTGCTCGAACCAACCGGAGACGCGCTCCGATAGGGACGGCCACATGCGCTGAAAACTTCCGAGCTTGCCGACATTGACGCGGTACATCGCCCGCAACTCCTGCTCGATGGCCGGCAGGTCAACGCCCATACAGGCCCCGTCCTTCGCGATTGTCTTGCCGGCGACGACGACCTCCTGCACCAGCGACGCATTGCCCCGCGCGAACAGAAGCGCCATGGGGTCGATGGGCATGATCTGATCTCGATCCAGCCGGTCGAGGTCGATCACGACGAAATCGGCGGGATTGCCTGCGACGAGCTCCCCGCTCGCGGGCGCGCCGGTGGCACGACGCCCGTTGCGGACAGCAAGCGCGAACATCTCGGCCGGCGTCCATGTCGCCTTGAAGCCGAGGCCGCCATGGGCCATCTGCACCAGCCGCATCTCGCGCAGGATGTCGTCGTCCTCGTCCAGCGCCAACCCGTCGACGCCGACCGCGATGGCGCAGCCACATTTGTGTGCGGCGGCGATCGGGGCGAGCCCCGAGCGCAGATGCATGTTCGAGCTGAAATTGGTGACGATGCGCGCGCCGGAGGCCGCGATCATCTCCAGCTCATCGGGACGGGCGTGGATGCAGTGCGCCAGCGTCAGCCGCTCCGAGAGGAAGCCGATATCGCGCAGCCAACGCACCATGTCCGGAAAGTTTTTGTCGGCCCAGGCGCGCTGATAGACGGTCTCCAGCAGATGCATGTGAATGCGGCGGCCCGTCTGCGCCGAGTTCTCCGCCACCGCCTCCAGCAGCGGCTTTGAGCACCATTGCACGCCGGCGGGTCCAAGCTGCACATCGACCATCGGGCCGGAGATGGCGGCGGCAATCGCATCGGTCAACTCGATATACGCCTTGGGCGACATCGGCGCGCGGACGAAGAGGTCTTCGATCGTCTTGCGGTCGTCACTGGGGAGGCCGGAGAGAATCGGCTCGGCATTGCCATAAACGATCGGATTCTGGTCCCGCACCGCGAGGGCAAATGCCACGCGGATGCCAACATCGGATGCCGCCCTCGCAATCGCCTTGGCTTCATCGAGCAACGGCACCGTCCCGCTTGGGCGGGTGTAGTGCACCATCATCGCCGCGCATCCAGCCCTGGCGGAACGTGCCAGCGCGGAGGCCGCGGTCAGATAGGGGTCGATGGGCGAACCGAGCGCGGTGCGCAGGATCCAGCTTTCGAGGGGCATGCCGACCGCCCCGAAGGACGACGCTGTCGCGCGCGCATGATCATGGGCGTTGACGAAGGCAGGAATGACCAAGGAGCGAGGCCCGCCAGCAGGCCCTGCTCCTTCAAGAATGTCGGTGATGATACCGTTATCGTGCCGCAGCACGACATTGTCGGTCACACCGAGATCAGGGCCACGGAACAGGCTGGTTGCCGCAATCTCCGTAGCCATGACGGTCTCTCCAAAGATCT
The DNA here is from genome assembly GCF_040547725.1 of Bradyrhizobium sp. LA2.1. NCBI lineage: Bacteria > Pseudomonadati > Pseudomonadota > Alphaproteobacteria > Hyphomicrobiales > Nitrobacteraceae > Bradyrhizobium > Bradyrhizobium sp. LA2.1. Next base: position 68,231 of record NZ_JBEPQI010000002.1, on the reverse strand, counting down.
GAGAAGATCAGTTGGCAGTATACACCAGCTCCCGCTCCGCACGCGGCGGCAGGAACTCGCGCGAGAACACCTCTGCGGGCGTCGGCGCGCGGGCGAGCTGATAACCCTCGACCACGATGCCGATGGCGCGCGTCATGCGGTCGTCCTTGATGTCGCCGATGCCGATCTCCTTCATCTCGGGCGAGACGATCAGCTTGTCGAAGGAATATTGCAGCCGGCGCTTCTCGACGGCGACGTCGATCAGATTGTCGTAGTTCAGCGCAGCCTTCATGCCGGCGTTCTGGTCCTTGGCCACTGCAATCGCGCCCTTGTTGATGGCGCGGACGAGGCCGGCCACGGCCTTCGGGTTCGACGCGATCAGCTTCTTCGAGACCATCACGCCGTTGGAGTAGAGGTCGAGGCCGTACTCACCGAACGAGAACCATTTGAAATCCTTGTCCGGGTCCTGGCGGTTGAGCATGAGGTTGAAATAGCTGGTGATGTTGAACACGAGCGCCGCGTCGATATCGCCCTTGATCAGCATCGGCTCCTGGAGGTTCGGGGCCATGTTGGAGATCTTGATCTTCTCGCCGTCGAGCCCGTTCTTGCGGGTGAACACCGGCAACAGGCGCGTCGTCGGCGTGCCCTGCGCGCCGCCCAGCGTGTGGCCCTCAAAATCCTTGATGGTGTTGATGCCGCTGGTCTTCTTAGCGACGATCGCGAAGGGCGGCTGGTTCCACATCATGTAGACCATGACGGGCGCCTCCTGCGGCTTGGTCGAGGCGTTCTGGATGATGGCATTGACGTCTCCGAAGCCGGCGTCATAGGCCCCCGACATCACGCGCGTGACGGTGGCGCCGGAGCCTTCGCCCTGGTCGATGACGACGTTGAGGCCTTCCTCTTTGAAATAGCCGTTGTCCTTGGCGTAGAAGAATGCGGCATCGCTGCCCTGCGTCTTCCAGCCCAGCGTGAACTTGATCGTGGTGTCGTCGGCCGTGGCAGCGCCCGTGGACAGAGCCAATCCCAGCAGCGCGACTGTTACTTTTCTCAACATCGAGACCTCCTCAAGCTTCGTTGCGTGACGGTTCAGAAATTCAGGTGGCGATCACGTCGTTCTTGCGCGTGGCCCAGCCGGTGACACGCCCTTCGATCAGCGAGAACACCGCGTAGAGCGCGACGCCGAGGCCGGCGAGCACGAACAGGCCGGCGAACACCAGCGGCACGTTGAAATTGGAGGACGCGGTCATCATGACGTTGCCGATGCCGCGGTTGGAGGCGACCGTCTCCGACAGCACGGCGCCGACGAAGGCGTAGGAGATCGCGACCTTCAGCGAGGCGAAGAAGAACGGCATGGTCCTGGGCAGACCGACATTCCAGAGGATGTCGAACTTGCTGGCGCCGAGCGCCTTCAATACGTCTTCGAGCTCGGGCTCGGTAGTCGCAAGGCCCGTGGCGATATTGACGACAATCGGGAAGAAGCAGATCGACAGCGCGGTCAACACCGCCGGCACCGTGCCGGAGCCGAACCACAGCACGAAGATCGGCACCACCGCGACCTTGGGGATCGAGGAGAAGCCGATCAGCAGCGGATAGCAGGTGTCATAGGCCGTCTTGGAGACGCCGATGATGGCGCCGAGGGCGACACCCAGCGCAACGCCGAGGACGAAGCCGAACATGGTGGTCGCGAGCGTCTGCACGATGTGCGGCCACAGCACCGGAAAGCGCTGGAACAGCGTGACAAAAACCTGCGACGGCCGTGGCAGCACCAGGTCGGACATGCCCGTCATCAGGCAGAACAGCTCCCAGGCGACGAAGAACAACACGATCAGTCCGGCCGACCACGCCTTCTGCCTGATATCGATCCCGAACATCAGCCTGTCCCCTGTTGGGCCGCACTGCGCGCATCCTCGATAAAGGCGCGCAGCTTCTGGTTCAGCGCGACGAAATCCGGCTCGAAGGTCATGGCGACGGTGCGCGGCCGCGCGAACTCCACACGGCTGTCATCGAGGATGCGGCCGGGACGCGCGCTCATCACGCAGATGCGGCTGGCGAGGAAACCGGCCTCGCGCAAATCGTGCGTCACCAGCAGCACCGTCGGCTTGTGCGTCATCCAGAGGTTCTGGAGGATCGCCCACAGCTCCTCGCGGGTGAACTGGTCGAGCGCGCCGAACGGCTCATCAAGCAGCAACATGCGCGGCTCGTGGATCAGCGCGCGGCAGAGATTGGCGCGCTGGAGCATGCCGCCGGATAGCTGCCAGGGATAGCGACTGCCAAATCCCCTAAGGCCGACCTGCTCCAGCAGCGCATTGGCCTTGTCGCGAAACTCGGTCTTACGCAGCTTGCGGAAGTTCGAGCGGAACGGCTCGACGATCTTCAGCGGCAACATGATGTTCCGCTCGATCGTCATCCACGGCAGCATGGTCGGGTTCTGAAAGGCCATGCCGACCCGCAGCGCCCGCGCCGCGACCTCGCGGCCGCCGACGATGACGACGCCGCTGGTCGGCTGCACCAGGCCGCTGACGAGACGCAAAATGGTCGATTTGCCGCATCCGGACGGGCCGACCAGTGCGACAAACTCGCCGTCGGCGATCCGCAACGTCGTCTTCGACAGAGCGGGCACGGCGCGGTCGCCGCGCCCGAAGGTCACGGAGGCCTCGGACAGCTCGATGGCAACAGGGCCGGAGCCTTCGGGAACAGGCTGGCCGTCAAATTGGGCGTTGGGTTGCATGCGCATCACAGCCAAAGTGCATGCAAGCTGGGTGCCAATCGATCGGCCCCGCAAAATCAATGATTTGGCCAAACGACGCACCAAACGACCGGATTCGATTTAGGCAATCCGGACGCCAAACTGCATGCAATTGGAGCGCTGGATTGGCGCGGGGTTGTGCTAAAGGGTCTTCGACCCACCCCGCAAGGATTCGCCGATGGCGGCGCGCACCACCAGCAAGACCTCTGAATCATCGGACAAGGTCAGCGTGATCTGCCGCGCGCTCAGGCGCGCGATCATCGAGCAGGCGCTGGAACCCGGTGCAAAGCTGCCCGAGGATGCGCTGGGCGAACGTTTCGGCGTCAGCCGTACCATTGCTCGCCATGCGCTGGGACAGCTTGCTGCCGAAGGTCTCGTCGAGCTCCGCCGCAACCGGATCGCGGTGGTGGCAACACCGAGCTGGCAGGAGGCGCGCGACGCCTTCGACATCCGCATCCAGCTCGAGGGCCTCGTCGTCCGCCAGCTCGCGGGCAAGCTGAGCAAGAGCCAGATCGCCGAGCTGAATGCCCATGTTGACGCCGAGGATCGCGCGCGCGGCGGCACAGACGCGGTTTCGATCCGGCTCGCCACCGAATTCCACATCCTGCTCGCGCACATGACGAACAGCCCGATCCTGGTGCGCTATGTCAGCGAGGTCGCCTATCGCTGCTGCCTGACTCTGTCGCTCTACAGCCGACCGCACTCAACCGAATGCGCGATCAACGAGCACCGCGCCATCATTGCATCGCTCGCCAAGGGCGACGAAGCCAAGGTGATGCAATTGATGCACCATCATCTGGATTCCGTGGCCAATCGTGCATTGGTGGCCCCCACCCCGCAACGTGGCCGCGACCTGCTCGATATTCTCGCGCCTTATGCGGATGAAGTGACGAGCGACCGAGTCGTCAAGCTGCCGAAAGTGGCCCGCAGGGGTTAGGCCTCAATCCCGCGCTGGACCAAAATCCGCTCGGCGCTGTCGTTCCAGACGTCCATCTTCACGATCTGTCCGCCCCGCACGACAAAGCGATCGACATAGCGATTGCCCTCGAACGGCGTGCCGTCCATCCACTCGCCATAGAGCGTGCCAACGCTGTAGACGACGGTCTCGTCCGCGCCCGGACAGACGTCGAACCGGTCCATCTTCTTCTTGACCCAGCGATAGCGCTTAGCGTTGAAGCCGGTCGGGCCGCGCGGATGATCGAACTCGCGCCCGCCGGTAAACGTGATCACCGTACCCGGCTTCATATAGGCCGCAGCCGCATCGGGATCGGGTATCATCGAGGCCGTGAGATAGGCCTCCACGATCTCGGCGTCGGTCATCGGGCGTTCGGCTTTTGCGGGGACAGACATGGTGGGCTCTCCGAGGTGCCGGCATTCTACAATTCACACCCAAAAGTGCATGCACATTTTTTGAACAATTTGGTGGCATAACTGCACACAATCTGGAGCTGCCCGCTTCCCCAGCTTCCGCTAGGCTACCACAGCTGAATCCGAAGCCATGACCGCCCAACCCGCCTTCGACCTGATCTTCCGCAACACGCTGTTGCGATCATCCGCCGCACCCGTCGATATCGGCGTGAAGGGCGGCCGCATCGCCGCGATCGAGCCGCAGCTTGCCTGCGAGGCCGTCGAGGTCGATGTCGGCGGGCGCCTCGCCCTGCCCGGCTTCGTCGACACCCACATCCATCTCGACAAGGCCTGCCTGCTCGGCCGCTGCGGGCACAATCACGGCAGCGTCTCGGACGCGATCCGCGCCGTGGCCGGGATGAAGAAGGACTTCACGGTCGAGGACGTCTACGCGCGCGGCGCAAAAGTGCTCGAACGCGCCATCGTGCACGGCACGACACGCATGCGGACCCATGTCGAGATCGACCCGCGCATTGCCTTGCGCGGCTTCGAGGCGGTCAAGGCGCTGAAGCGCGACTATGCCTGGGCCATCGACCTGTCGCTCTGTGTCTTCCCGCAGGAAGGCCTGACCAACGACCCCGGCAGCGAAGAGCTGCTGGTGCAGGCGCTGCGCGACGGCGGCGAAGCAATCGGCGGTTGTCCCTACATGGACACCGACCCGAACGCGCACCTCGAGCGCATCTTCGATCTCGCGCAGGAATTCGACGTCGACGTCGACCTCCATCTCGATTTCGACCTCGATCCCTCCTGGTGGCACCTCGACGAGGTCTGCCGGCAAACCGAGCGGCGCAACTACGGGGGACGCGTGGCGATCGGTCATGCCACCAAACTCTCGGCGCTGCCGCCCGAGCGGATGAAGGCGGCCACCGCGCAACTGGCGACATCAGGCGTTGCCGTCACCGTGCTGCCCGCAACCGATCTCTATCTGATGGGCCGCGAAGCCACCCACAACGTGCCGCGCGGGCTGACGCTTGCGCACAAGCTCGCCGGCGACGGCGTGCTGTGCTCGGTCGCCACCAACAACGTGCTCAACCCGTTCACGCCGTTCGGCGACGCGTCGCTGCTGCGGATGGCAAACTTCTATGCCAACGTCGCGCACGCTTCGGTCAGCGACTTCGATACCTGCCTCGATCTCGTGACCGAACTGCCGGCGCGGCTGATGAACCTCAGTGATTACGGCATCAAGGTCGGCAACCCCGCCGATCTCGTCGTGCTCGATACCCAGGACAGCCGCTTCGCCATCGCCGAGCTGCCGGATATCGTGATGGGCTTCAAGAGCGGCCGCCAGACGTTCGAGCGGCAGCGGCCCACCTTGTTCAGGCCTGGCTGACCGGCCTTCCGCGCCTTGCGCCCGACCCGCAGCTTGCGCGATGATCATCGCAATCGACCAACGGAGCAACCGGATGGCCTTCGACACGATCTTCCTGAACGCGCGCTTCGACGGCGGAGCCCGCCATCACATCGCCGTCGCCGACGGCCGCATCGCCGCGATCACGTCCGTCGATGAGCGTCCCGCCGCAAACGAGACCATCGACCTCGGCAACGTCCTCGTCGTTCCCGGCTTCGTCGAAGGCCACATCCATCTCGACACCAGCTTCTATGGCGACGCCTGGCGTCCGCACAAGCCATGCACCAACGGGTTCGACGTGCATGAGCGCGTCGCCTTCCAGGCCCAGAACATGGCCGTATCAGCGCCGATGGATGTGCGCGCACGCAACCAGCTCGACCTCTGCATCGGCCACGGCACCACGCAGATGCGCAGCCACGTCATGGTCGACGGCTCGGTCGGCCTGAAATCGCTCGAGACGATTTTGCGCGTGCGCGAGGAATACAGGGGCCTGATCGACATCCAGCTCGTCGCCTTCCCCCAGAGCGGCATCCTGATGAGCCCGGGCACGCCGCAATTGCTGGACGAGGCCATCGGGCTCGGCGCCGATCTCGTCGGCGGGCTCGATCCCGCGAGCTTCGATCGCGACATCGAGAAGCATCTCGACGTCGTGTTCGGCGTGGCCGGCAAGCACGGCGTCGACGTCGACATCCATCTGCATGACATGGGCACGCTGGGCGCGTTCGAAATCGAGCAAATCGCAGCGCGCACCCGCGCGCTCGGTATGGAGGGACGCGTTGCCGTCAGCCATGCTTACGGGCTCGGCGACATCCCCATGGATCAGCTCAAGAAGATCGCCGACACCCTCGCCCGCTCGGGCGTCGCGATCATGACCAATGCGCCGGGCGCCCGGCCCTTCCCGCCGATCCTGGCCCTGCGCAATGCCGGCGTCACCGTCTTCAGCGGCAACGACAACATCCGCGATTCCTGGTGGCCCTATGGCGACGGCGACATGCTGCGCCGGGCCACGACGCTCGGCTATCGCTCGGGCTTCAATATCGACGAAGAACTGCGCGTCGCGTTCGATGTCGTCACCGTATCCGGCGCAAAGGCGCTGCGGCTCGAAGGCTATGGCCTGCGCGTCGGCGCCAAGGCCGATTTCGTGACACTGAATGCCGAGCATATTCCTGAAGCCGTTGTCGGAGTGCCGCAAGGGCGCACCGTGTACAAGGAAGGCAAGCTCGTCGCATGCGACGGTAAGATTGTCGGGAAGCGCGGCTAATGATCGGATCTTTTCCGTTCGATTATACCGCTAGCTTTCCTCACTCCCCAATCCGGTAGAATCCCTGACCGTAAATACGCGCATTGCACGACGGGCCAAGGAGATCATACTAAGACCCGCACTGACATCTGCGTTCTCCGGGGAAGTATCGAATGTTCAGCGCATTCAGCAGCATCGATTACCATTCCATTCGGGCCAACACGCCCGCCGAGATGGCCATCAAGCGACTGACCGGCATCGGCGAAGTCCTGTCGGGCATCGACATATCGGCAATCCACACGCAGGACGACATGGCCCGCGCGCTGTTGACGCTCGATACCGCCGACAAATGCATTCGCACGATTCTCACCGAGTTCCGCACCGAGCGCACCACGGAAGTCGTCCGCGAAGCCACGAGCCTGATCAGCCTGATCGAGCTCGCGCGCGACGAACTCTCGGACTACGCGGCGGCAGCAGAGTCTTGAGCTGAATGCGCGCTGGATCTCAGCGCTTGATCTTCGCCAGAATGCGATCCGCCTCGGTGCGCCAATCGGCGCTGCGGGCAAATTCCTTCGTCCCCTTGATGCCGAACAGGCCGTCATCAGCGAGATCGGCGACCCACGCCTGCCGCTCGGCGGTGCCCTGCGCCGACCACGGTGTCAGCCCCGCCTCGCGCACGGTCTCGGCGACCTCCCGCACCTCCTCGGCGCGGCGACGGCCGTGCTCGATCACGCGCTGGAAGCAATAGGCGCCCTGCTTCTCCCAGTCGATCGCCGGAAACGTCTCCGCGAGCGAGGCCAGCACCGCATCCTCGACGCCATAGGCGCGCGCGGTGGTAAAGCTCTCGATGACCATGGCCTCCAGGCCCTTGATCATGATGCTGCGGCACATCTTCACCGCCGAGGACACGCCGAGCTTGTCGCTCGCAACCTTGGCCGCAAAGCCAATCGCGTTCAGCAGCGGCTCCAGCTCCCTAGCGCCGGGGCCCCCGAGCAGCAGCGGCACCTTGATGCGATAAGGCGGCACCGAGGTCATCACGGCCCCCTCGACATAGCGTCCGTCAGCGCCGTCGATCAGAGCGGCGGCGCGCTGCTTGGCACCCGGCGAGGCCGAATTGAAATCGAGGAACCAGGTGCCCTGGTTGATTGCGCCAGCGCAGGCTTTTGCAACGGGCACGGCCTGGCTCGCCGTGACCGCGGAGATGATGAAATCGGATTTCGCGGTCAGCTCGGCGTGAGACACCGCCAGCGTCACGCCGAACTTCGCCGCATGCTCCTTCAGCGGCGCGCCGTGCTCGCCTCCGAGCTTGATGTCGTAAGCGGCTACCTTGATGTCCTGTTGCCGCAAATCCTCAGCCAGGATCCTGCCGACCTCGCCGTAGCCGACGAACCCGATCTGCCAGCGCCTGGGATCACCTGCCATCAATTCAATCCTCGTGTCGTCTCGTCGAACAGCTCCTCGACCGCATAACGGCGCGGGATCAGCGCCTGCTGGAATGCGTAGTCGACGATCAGCTCCAACGGTTTTCTGTTCGCCTCGATCCCGAACGGAACGAGGTCGGGCGTCGCCGCAGGTCCCACCTGCGCCTTGTTCCGCTTAAGCAGATCATAAATGCCTGTGACTACGTCGGGGCGCGATTTTGCGAGTTTCTCGGTAACGACCACGAGATGATTGACAGGGACGACACCACGACGAGTGTACCATTTGGCCGCTTCCGCGGCCGGATCGGGGAATAGCGGCTTCAACGTGGGATGATCAGAGGTCTCGCCGAGGACGGCATCGAGCTCGCCGTCGAGCAGCATCTGCAGGACCCTCTTGTCCTTCGGCGCGCGCTCGGTGGTGTCGACATATTCGGCAACGTGCGGATCCTCGAAGGTGACCCAGTTGATCTTGTCGAGATTGACGCCGCAATCATTGGCGAGGATGCCCCTGATCCAGGCGCCGGTCGTGGTCGTGAACGAGCGGATGCCGACGCGCTTGCCTTCGAGATCGGATGGCCCGAGCACTCCCCTTGCAGGGTTATAGAGCGCGTAGGAATGCTGGAAGCGGCCGAGCATGGTCGCCGGCAGCAGCACCAGCGGCTTGCCATGCGCCTTCGCCATCAGATAGGTGACGATGGCCATCTCGCAGACGTCGAAAGCCTGCTCGCGCACCATCGGCTTGAACGCCGTGTTGGTCGGCGTGTACGCGATGAAATCGAGGTCGAAGAGGTCGGAGCGGAGCTCGCCGCTCTTCACCGCCTGGACATGGGGGTGACTGCCGAGCACGGCCTTCAACTTGAGACGATCCATCCGCCCGCTCCGCTTCTCTGGTCCCGCTCAGACGTCCTCGGGATTGTCGACATAGACGAGTCCGACCTTCGCCAGCGCCTCGCGCATGTTGTACATGTCGAGGCCCAATTCGCCCGAGGCCAGCCGCTTGCGCTTGCCGCCCTCGTCCGCGTTGCGCTTCTTCGCCTTTTCGGCGACTTCAGCGGCATAGCGCTTGGGCACCACGACGACGCCGTCGTCATCGGCCACGATGATGTCGCCGGGATCGACGTTGACCCCAGCGCACACCACAGGAATGTTGACCGAGCCGAGCGTCGCCTTGACCGTGCCCTTGGCCGAGACGGCGCGCGACCACACCGGAAACTTCATCCCGTGCAGCGCTTTGACGTCGCGGCAGCCGGCGTCGATGATCAGCCCCTGCACGCCGCGCGCCTGCAGCGAGGTCGCGAGCAGCTCGCCGAACATGCCGTCGGTGTTATCAGTGGTGCAGCCGACGACGAGGATGTCGCCCTTCTTGCACTGCTCGACCGCGACATGGATCATCCAGTTGTCGCCGGGTTGTGCCAGCACGGTGACGGCGGGGCCGGCGATCGACGCGCCGGCCCAAACGGGCCGCAAGTAAGGCTTCATCAGCCCAATGCGGCCATACGCCTCGTGCACGGTCGATACGCCGTATTCCGCCATTCCGGCGGGATCGGCTCGCTCTATGTTGCGAACGACGACGGGCTTCATGCCAGCTCCTCCGCAACCGTCGGGAACAGGCGCTGATAGGCCTCGCCATAGGTCATGGGCACGCCGGTGTTGCGGCTGCCCTGGATGCCACGGTTGAGCGCGACGCGCTCGTAGTAACCCCAGAGATGTTTTTGCGCGGCGAGGATCTGGAACGCCTCGTACTTCTCCTTCCAGACCTCGTCGATCTTGAGGAGCAGGTCCGGCTTGTAGTTGCACTGCTCGGGCTGGTGCGGCTCGAACAGGAACACCGGGGGCGCCGAATATTTGTACTGCGCGCCGGGCTTGTGGCCCATCGCCTGCGCGACCACGCGGGTCTCCTGCGCGAAATGCGCCGCGTTCGGGTGGTCGAAATTATAGGGATCTTCCAGCGCGTGCGTCAGCACGAAGCTCGGATTGAGCTCGCGGTAGATGTCGACCATGCGGTCGAAATGCGCCTCGGTGAGCTTCAGTGGATAGTCGCCGCAGTCGAAGAACTCGATCTCGGCGCCGAGTAGCTTCGCCGCCCGCTCCGCCTCGTCCTTGCGGCCGGCCTTGACCGACTCCAGCGTCGCGCCTTTTTCCTTCCAGGCGAACTGGCTCTCGCCGCGCTCGCCAAAGGACATGCAGACGATCTTCATGCGATAACCCTTCTTCGCATGCAGTGCGATGGCGCCGCCGGCGCGCCAGACGAAATCGCCGGGATGGGCGGTGATCACGAGACCTGTTTTCATGGGACGAACTCCCCTCTTTCCTTGATAAGCAACGTATCGATCGCGAGCACCGTCATGTGTCGAACCCAAACAGACGCGCGGGATTATCGACGAGGATCTTCTGCTGGAATTCCGTCTCCGGCGCGAACAGCGGGATCAGGTCGACCAGGTCGCCGTCATTCGGCATCACCTTGACGTTGGGATGCGGCCAGTCGGTGCCCCAGATGACACGGTCGGGCGCGGTCTCGACGATCTTTCGCGCGAACGGCACCGCGTCCGTGAACGGTGGCCCGGCCGAGGACACCCGCTCCGAGCCGCAGATCTTGACCCAGCACTTCTCGTCGCGCTGCATCAGCTCGATCAGGATCTTGAACGGCAGCTGGTCGAGCCCCTCGGACGCCTTCACCCGCCCCATGTGGTCGATGGTGTAGCTCAGCGGCAGCTTTGCCAGCATGTCGGCATATTCGGGCAGGTCGATCGCGTCGAAATGCAGATCGATGTGCCAGCCGAGCGGCGCGACCATCGCGATGACGCGGTTGAACACGCTCTTGTCGGGGACGCCGCCGAGATGGCGCACGAAATTGAAGCGGCAGCCGCGGAAACCGCCCTCGTGCAGCACCTGGAGCCCACGCTCGGTGATGGTGTCGTCGATATTGGCAACCGCGCGATAGGCGCCATTGCTCTGTGCGATCGCATCGAGCGCGACCGTATTGTCGGTCCCGTGCACGCTGGCATTGACGATGACGGCCCGCTCGACGCCGAGCTTGACATCCAGCGCGCGAAAATCCTCCAGCGGCGCATCCGGCGGCGTGTAGGAACGGTCAGGCGCGTAAGGGTATTTCGCGCCGGGCCCGAAGATGTGGCAATGCGCGTCGCAGGACAGCTTTGGCAGCTTGAACTTCGGCGTGCGCGTGTTCGGATCTGGCGGCGGAATGGTCGGCGTGTAAATCGTTGTCATCAGGTGAACCGCCGAGCGAGATCGCTTCTTTCAAGCCTTGCTGCTGACGACCGGCCGCCGCCGTACCGGCGCGGCCTGATCGAGCGCCGGCGCCTGGAAGGCGGCGACGGTGGCCTGCACCAACTGCTCGATGGCGCTGGCGGCATCGCTGCCGTCGGCCTCGCCGCGCGACAGGCGCGAGACGCGATCCGGCGTCACCAGCGAGTAATAGAGTGCGCCGAGCAGGAAGTGGCTGCGCCAGACGATGTCGGTGCGCGGAATATGCGGCAGGCTCTCGTGGACTGCGTCGATGAAGGCATGGCTGGTGTCGTCAAAGGTCTGCGCGATGATTTTTCGCACGACCTCGTTGCCTTCGGCGGACATCACGGCGCGCAGCCGCGTGAAGCGCGCCCCGCCCCCGGCGAGATCGCTGCCCGAGGTGAAGGCCGGCACCACATAGGCGCGCACGATCGCCTCCAGCCGGTCCTGGAGATCGCGCACGCGTTTGGCGGCGGCGAGCAGCTCGGAACGGCGCAAATTCATCGGCCCGCAATGGCGCTGGTAGATCTCCAGCAGCAGGCCGTCCTTGGTCTTGAAATGATAGGTGACGCTGCCGGGATTGGCGCCGGCGGCCTGCGCGATGTCGCGCACCGAGACGGCATTGAAGCCGTTGGTGGCGAACAGCTCCTCGGCCGCGGCGAGGATCGCCTCGCGCATGTTCGGCTTGCGGGCCGTTTCCTTGCTGGTGGGCTTGCGTACCATGTGATTTGTACTATCGTACAAAAGATCAGGTCTCGTCAACAAGAACCATGGGCGGCGTCCGGACGGCTCGGAACACCGAGGCAGGATGCGAAAGCCCGCAAGGAGTGCTGGAAAATGCTGGGTTTGAACAAGACAATCGGCGGTTTGATGCTGGGTGCCGGCTTGCTGCTGGGCGGCACCGCGCAGGCTGCCGACAATTACCCGAGCAAGCCGGTCCATATCCTTGTGCCCTATGCGGCAGGCGGCGCCGTCGACGTGCTCGCGCGTACGCTCGGCCAGGCGCTGGCGAAGACCTGGGGCCAGCAGCCGGTGATCGACAACCGCCCCGGCGCCGGCGGCATCGTTGCCTCGCAGGCGCTGACGCAGGCAGCGCCGGACGGCTACACGCTGATCCTGGTCGCGAGCGGCCATCCGCTCAACCAGTTCATCTATCCGAGCGTGCCCTACGACACGTTCAGGGACTTCACCGCGATCACCGAAGTCGCCTCCTCGCCGCTCGCGATCGTGGTCGCGAAGGACAGCCCTTACAAGACGCTCGGCGATCTCCTCGCCGCAGCAAAGAAGGAGCCCGACAAGCTCTCCTACGGCATGTCCGGCAACGGCACCTCCGCGCATCTCGCCGGCGAGCTGCTCAAATACATGTCCGGCAGCAAGATCGTCGCGATCCCCTACAAAGGCGGCGCACCGGCGCTGACCGCCGTGATCGCTGGCGAAATCCCCCTCAGCATCAATCCGCTGGCGGAAGCGATCGGCCAGCTCGAAGGCGGCCCGGTGCGCGCGCTCGCGGTGACCTCGGCCGAACGCTCCAAGGCGCTGCCGAATGTGCCGACCGTCGCAGAATCAGGCGTTCCCGGCTACGACGTCTCGGTCTGGTGGGGCGTGCTCGGTCCGGCCAAGATGCCGCCGGAGATCGTGGCGAAGCTCGAGACCGATCTGAAGGCGGCGCTGCAGGACGCGAACGTGCTGTCGACGCTGGGCAAGATCGGCGCGGCGCCGGTCGGCTCCTCTGCCAAGGACTTTGACGCCTACATGCACGCCGAGGCGACCAAATGGGAGCCGGTGCTGAAGGCCGCCGACATCCGTGCGCAGTGAGGCTCGCCACATGAGGACCTCTTCCCGGCGATTTGCGCGCACCGCCCTGCTCGCATTTGCAATGACCGGCCTGCTCGGCGCGCCCGCGCGCGCCGATGGCGAAGCCAGGCTGCCGGCGCCGAGCGGCACGTTGCGTGTCGGCATCTATCCAGGCAGCCCGACCTCGATGGTGACGGATGCGGCCGGCAAGCCGCATGGCCTCGCCTACGATCTCGGCGGCGAGCTGGCCAAACGGCTCGGCGTTGGCATCGACTATGTCAGGTTTCAGCGCGTCGCCGACATCGTCACCGCGATCCACGACGGCCAGGTCGATTTCACCGTGACCAACGCCACGCCGGCCCGCGCCAACGAGGTCAGCTTCAGCCAGCCCGTGCTGGCGATCGAGCTCGGCTATCTCGTCCCGGCGAACTCGCAGATCGGCAGGATCGAGGACATCGACAGACCGGGTGTGAAGATCGGCGTCACCAAAGGGTCGACCTCGGAACGGACATTGCCGACGAAGTTCAGGAGCGCGACCATCGTCCCGGCCGAAAGCGTCAAGGTCGCGATCGCCATGTTCGGCCGCGGCGAGATCGACCTCTACGCCACCAACAAACCGACGCTGTTCGAGATGTCCGACCAGATGCCGGGCGCGAAAATCCTCGACGGCAATTGGGGCGCCGAGCATATGGCCATCGCGATCCCCAAGGGGCGCGAGGATGCCCTTCCCCTGCTCAACCGCTTCGTGACGGACGAGCAGTCGTCCGGCGCGCTGGACACGATCCAGCAGCAGGCTGGCCTGCGCGGCGCGTCCAAGGCGACGCGCGAGTAGCTCGCGGACTGGGGTGTCCTCCCGCCCTGCCCAATACAGTATTCCCTCGATGCAACCGTCGCCGAACTGCGCTAACTTGCGTCGATCATGACTCGCCGAACCGGCAGCGCCGATCTTCCTCTCCACACCGGGCGGGTTCCGCCATGGCTTGCGAGCCGCATGTCGTCGCTGGGCGCAATCGTCACGCAGGCGATCGTGCATCATTATGGCCGCGACGCCTTCCTGCAGCGGCTGTCGCATCCGTTCTGGTTCCAGTCATTCGGTGCCGTGATGGGGATGGACTGGCACTCCTCCGGCATCACGACCTCCGTGATCGGCGCGCTGAAGCGCGGGCTCGGCCCGCTCCAGGATGAGCTCGGCATCTATGTCTGCGGCGGACGCGGCCAGCATTCGCGCAAGACGCCTGACGAGCTGTTGCAGCTCGGCGATCGCGTCGGCTTCGACGGCGCGAGCCTCACGCGGGCCAGTCGCCTGGTCGCAAAGGTCGACAGCGCCGCGGTCCAGGACGGGTTTGACCTTTATCTGCACGGCTTCTTCGTCACTGCCGACGCCAAATGGACGGTGGTGCAACAGGGTATGAACGGCGACAAGCGGCAGGCCCGCCGCTATCACTGGCATTCCGAGGCGCTGAAGAGTTTTGTCGACACGCCGCACAGCGCGATCGACGGCCCGCAGCAGGGCGAGATCGTCAATCTCACCGATCACCGCGCCGATGTCTCGCGCGCCGCGCAGCTCGAACTGTTGAGCAGTCTCGGCCCCGATCGCATCCTCACTGAATTCGAACGCCTCGTTGGAACTGCGCCCGCGCCGGCGCAGGCGATGCTGCCGCATCTGATCATGCCTGCGCATCATGATGTCCGGCCCAAGGACGTGTTCGCACGCCGCCTGCACGGCACGCTGGCCGCCGCGGCCGAACGCGGCCCGGTCGATTTTCCGGAATTGCTGCTGACGCCCGGCGTCGGCGCGCGCACCGTGCGCTCGCTGGCGATGGTCGCCGAGGTCGTGCATGGCGCACCCTATCGCTTCAACGATCCCGCGCGCTTCTCGCTCGCCCATGGCGGCAAGGACCGGCATCCCTACCCCGTCCCGATCAAGGTCTATGACGAGACCATCCGCGTGCTGAAGGGCGCGATCCAGAACGCCAAGCTCGGACGCGAAGAGGAGATGCAGGCGATCAGGCGGCTCGACGACCAGGCGCGGCGGCTGGAGCGGACTGCCAGCGGTCCGTCGGTCGAGGCCTACATCGCCGGAGAGCGTGAAGCCTCGCCCGATCTCGACGGCCGATCCGTGTTCGGCTGGGAGCGCGATGTCGTGGCATCACGGAAATCGACGGGCTGACTGTCCACCGCAACGACCGGCAACTCCGCGATGGCACGCATGCCCGGCCGCTTGCGCCAGTGGATTTGCGCGGGATCGACGGCGAGACCGAGCTTCGGCCATCGCGCAAACAGCGCCTCCAGCGCACAGGCCGCCTCGATCCGTGCGAGCTGATGGCCGAGACAGAAGTGAATTCCCGTTCCGAACGAGATGTGGCGGTTCGGCTTGCGCGCGAGGTCGGGCCGCTCGGGCTGGTCATGCACCGCCGGATCCATGTTCGCCGCGGCGAGCATGACCATGACGCGATCGCCCTTTTTCAGCGGCACGCCCGCAAGCTCGATATCCCGCCGCACATAGCGCGGCTTGGAAAACTGCACCGGTGACACGAAGCGCAAAAACTCCTCGACAGCGAGCCCGACACGGCTTCGGTCTTGCTCCAGCCAATCGCGCAAGCCCGGATTTCTGAGGAGCTCGTAGACCGAGCCGCTGATCAGATGCGTCGTGGTCTCCGATCCTGCCGCGAGCAGCAGGAACACCATCGACACCATTTCGTCCGGCGTGATCTGGCCGCCCTCACGCTCGACCTGAACCAGCTCGGCAATCAGGCCCTCGCCGCCCCGCACGCGTGCGACCTGCAACTGCTGTTCGAGATAGGCGCGCATCTTGCGAAACGCGAGCAGCAGGCGGAAGAAGCTGACGACATTCGTCAGCGACGACATCTTGTTGGCCCAGGCGATGAATCGCGGGCGATCGGCCGCAGGCAGGCCCAGCAATTCGCAGATCACCGACACCGGCAGGATGCGGGCGTAACGCTGAACGAGGTCGGCGGGGCTGCCATCAGCAAACAGGTCGTTCGCCAGGCCGTCGGCGATGGCGCGAATGCGTGGCTCCATCGCCACGATCGCGCGGCGGCGAAAAGCCTCGTCCACGATGCTGCGCAGCCTCGTGTGATCAGGCTCGTCCATCGTCAGCATGTTGTTGGCGATGGTGGTAACGAGTTTTGGCATCCACCAGCGCAGGCCGGCGACTTTGCCGTCCCCCTTGCGCAGCGTGAAGGTGGTGCCGTCCTTGAGGACCTGCGCGGTGGCGTCATGGGTCGTGGTGACCCAGACATCGCCGACCAGAGGAAATCGCGTCGCGATCACGGGGCCAGACGCGCGCAGCGCCGCGATCGCCTTGGGCGGATCGCGGAAGAAGGCCTCGCTGGTGAAATCGAGGCGCGGTGTCATGGGATCACCGTATTGGTTGGTGGCGCCTCAACCAGATGGTGTGTACGAGGCGCCGCGCAAGGGCCGGAACCGCGCGAAAAGAAGAGAGCCTATCCGCGCCCCGGCGAGCGCTGACCGGTCTTGCGCTGCTGATTGGTGTAGGCGTCCCAATGGCTCCAGCTACCGTTGGCGAGGCTTTGCAGATCGGTGCCGAGGGGGCGGCGCGTGCGCTTGTCGTGATCGGCGATCACGCGCTCGGACTGCGCGATCTTGCGCTTGAGTTCCGCGATCGCCTTCTGGGTCTGCCCGTCCCGCTTCGAAGACGCGATCTCGCCCATCGTGAAGCGCGCGGTCTCGAGCGCCTTCAACTCGGTGCGGTTCTTCTTCAACTGAACCCGGTGCCAGGCGATGTTGCTGTCGCTGTCCGCAACCATGTGGGAACTCCGCTGATTCGTTCCCACAGTGTATCGCGCGCGGAATCGGCGCCGCAACGCCCGCCGAACGGCGAAAATACGGTCTTATTGCGCGAAAAATCCGCGATCAGCGCTCGGCGAAGGCCTTTTCGACCACGAATTGGGCCGGCTCGCCGTGATTGCCCTCAATGAGGCCGCGCTCGCCCAGCAGCACGCGGGTATCAGCGACCAAGGCCGGGCTGCCGCAGATCATGACCCGGTCATGGGCGGCTTCCAGCGGCGGCAGGCCGATATCGGCGAACAGCTTGCCGGACGTGATGAGGTCGGTGATGCGGCCGCGGTTGCGGAAGGGATCGCGGGTCACGGTCGGATAGTAGATCAGCTGATCGCGGATATACTCGCCGATCAATTCGTCCTTCGGCAGCGTCTCGGTGATCATCTCGCCATAGGCGAGCTCCTTCACATGCCGGCAACCGTGCAGCAGCACGACCTTCTCGAACCGCTCATAGGTCTCGGGGTCCTTGATCACGCTCAGGAACGGCGCGAGGCCCGTGCCGGTGCCGATCAGGTAGAGGTTGCGGCCCTCTTCGAGATTGTCGATCACCAGCGTGCCGGTGGCCTTGCGGCTGACGATGATCTCGTCGCCTTCCTTCAGATGCTGGAGGCGCGAGGTCAGCGGACCGTCCGGCACCTTGATCGAGAAGAACTCCAGCGTGTCCTCGTAATTGGCGCTGGCGACGCTGTAGGCCCGCAGCAGCGGCTTCTCGCCGACCTTGAGCCCGATCATGGTGAATTCGCCGTTGCGGAAACGGAAGGTCGGGCTGCGGGTGGTCTTGAAAGAGAACAGCGTGTCGGTCCAGTGGTGGACGCTCAAAACGCTTTCCTGATTGAAATTGCTCATCTCACCTTCCCTGTCGCTTCCAATGCGGTTCCGAGGCGGGCAGCTATGCGTCGTTTGTACACGATCATTCGTGTACTAATGAATAATCCTGCTTGCTCCCGGGGTCAAGGCTGCCCAAGATCGCGAGCGTTGCAGTTAGGAACAAGGAGCCCCTTCCATGGCGCATGACGCCCCCCAGGCCACCGGACCCTCGAAGCTCGTGATCCGGAATATCGGCCTGATCCTGTCCGGCGCCCTGGAAAAGCCGATCCTGGACGGCGACACCATCGTCGCCGAGAACGGCAAGATCACTGCGATCGGCCGCTTCAAGGACCTCAACACCGAAGGTGCGACCACGATCGTCGAGGCCAACGGCACCACGGTCGCGCCCGGCCTGATCGACAGCCATGTCCACCCTGTGGCGGGCGACTGGACGCCGCGCCAGAACCAGATCGGCTGGATCGACAGCAATTTGCATGGCGGCGTCACCACCATGATCTCCGCCGGCGAGGTGCACATGCCCGGCCGCCCGCGCGACGTCGTCGGGCTGAAGGCGATGGCGATCTTCGCCCAGCGCGCATTCTGGAATCTGCGCCCGGGCGGCGTGAAGGTTCACGCCGGCGCACCGGTGATCGAATGCGAGATGGTCGAGGAGGATTTCAAGGAGCTGGCCGCGGCCGGTGTCAAGCTGCTCGGCGAGGTCGGCCTCGGCGGCGTCAAGGACGGCCCGACGGCGCGCAAGATGGTCGGCTGGGCCCGCAAATACGGCATCCAGAGCACGATCCACACCGGCGGCCCTTCGATCCCCGGCTCCGGCCTGATCGACAAGGACGTGGTGCTGGAGGCCGACACCGACGTGGTCGGCCACATCAATGGCGGCCACACCGCGCTTCCCGACGACCAGATCCGCTGCATCTGCGAGGGCTGCAAGCGCGGCCTCGAGATCGTTCACAACGGCAATGAGCGCTCGGCCCTGTTCACGCTGCGCATCGCGCGCGAGATGAACGATCTGCACAGGGTGATCCTCGGCACCGACGCGCCGGCCGGCTCCGGCGTACAGCCGCTCGGCATCTTGCGGATGGTCTCGATGCTGTCCTCGCTCGGCGATTTGCCGGCCGAACTCGCCTTCTGTCTTGCCACCGGCAACACCGCGCGAATGCGTCAGCTCGATTGCGGCCTGATCGAGGTCGGCCGCTCCGCCGATTTCGTCATCATGGACAAGGCGCAGCACTCGCCCGGCAAGACCATCCTGGAGAGCGTGCAGCTCGGCGACCTCCCCGGCATCGGCATGACCATCATCGACGGCATCGTGCGCACCCAGCGCAGCCGCAACACGCCGCCGGCCGGCCGGGTGCCGGAAGTGGTGGCGAAGTGACGCAGCCGGAGCAGCTAGCCGCTTCGCGTCGCGCCTCGAAAGCATTGAACAAGTCTGCTGCCTGCCGCGTCTAACGCAGGCAGCCCTCGGCGGCGGCAGTTCATTGCTGGACCATCGAGGGAGAAATGAAAAGTTCGCTGCGGATTGCCGCCGGCATCGCCGGTGCGGCGGCAGGCTTCATCGCCACGATCGGGCTGCTCGAGCTGACCGGCTTCGGCAATCGTGCAGACCCCATCACGACGGGGCTGGTCGCCCTGTTCGTCATCGCCCCCATCGGCGCAGTCATCGGCCTGGTGCTCGCCACCAAGCTGGCGACACGCAAGGACGACAATAGCGGCGGCCTCGCACGCAACAGCCTGAAGTCACTCGGCGTCGTCGTCTTGCTCTGCCTAGCCGCCGGTGTCACTTACGCCGTCTACGCGTATGCGACCGCCACGCCCTGGCTCAATCCGAACGCCAGCAATCCCCTGCTCGTGTTCGAGGTGCGTTTTCCAGCCGGCGTAACGGTGCCGACGTCACCGCAGGGCATCGCAATCGAATTGCAGACCGACCTCAACACCATGCCGGGCGAAGTGACCCCCGCGGCCTTCTATCGTGATGGTGAGCAGCCTGTCATCGCAGGCGAAGTCGAGCTTGCCTTTAGAACCTCGCACCGGCAGCTCACCATCAACATCCAGGGCCAGCCGAGCCGGATCTATCCGATCGACTTGACGGCCCGGGCGCCGCATACGCCGGAGTTCGGCACGTGGCGGCGGCTCGCCGATGGCAGCGAAATCCGCTACCGCGCCAAATGGCCGGGGAAGACGTAAGGGATCAGCGCTTCTTTGCGATCTCACAGCGCACGTAGGTCTGGCGCTTGGCCTGGCCGACCGGGCCATTCTCGATCACCAGCCGGCCATCCGCCGCAACCGAAACCCGGGGATCGGAGCGAAACTTTTCGCCCTCGCCTTCGCAGGCAAGCCGCATCTTCCAGCTTTGCTTGCCGTCTGCGGTGATCTCGCTGGCGCGGCAGCGCGTCTCGTACCAATAGAGGCGGTTGCCGCCTTCGATGCTCATCCGGTTGGCGCTGTCCTGATCGCGGCAATCCTTCTTGGTCGACGCCCAGAAGCCCTCGTAGGGCTGCGCGGCAAAGGCAGGAGCGCATTCGCCCGCCAGCGCCGCACCAAGACCCAAAATCGCAAACCGCGTAGCCGCTCTCATATCGGAAGACCTCGACAAACCCTTCATCGAGGTTAGTCGCCAGTCCCCGCAGCTTGTTCAACTGCCGTCGGGTGGCAAAGCGTAAGCGTGCCCACCGTTCTTCGCCAAGCCGCAGAGAAGGTGGGCACGGCGCTTTGCGCCTTTGCCCAACCTACGGCACCTTGCTCACCGCAGCTTGTTCAACAGCGCCATCAGCATCTCGCGCTCCCTGGCGTCGAGCGGCGCCAGCGTTTCCCTGGTTATCGCGAGCGCACTCGGCGCGACCTTCTCCGCAAGCTGCTGACCGGCGCGCGTCAGGCTGACCAGAAGCCGCCGTCCGTCCTCGGGATCCTGGCTGGTCTCGGTCAGGCCTCGTGCGGTCAGGCGGTCGATCACGCCCTTGATGGTCGCGACATCCATCGCCGTCAGCCGCCCGAGCTGGTTCTGCGAGCATGGCCCGGTCTCGGCCAGCTTCGACAATGCCGCCCATTGCGTCGGCGTGAGATTGGTGCCGATGTCGCGCGAGAAGATCGAGCTGTGGCGCTGCCAGACCTGACGCAGGATGAAGCCGACCTGCTCGTCGAGCACGTAAGACAATTTTGCCGGTTTGACGCTTTTCTTCGCCGCAACGCTTCTCGCCATCCGCGCCCCGCCCCTCACAACGACAGATGCGCGTCGCGGACATCCGGACGCGCGTCGAGCTCGGCCATGGTGCCGCCGAAGCAGATGCGACCACGCTCGATGATATAGGCGCGGTCGGAGATCAGCCGCGCAAAGTGCAAATTCTGCTCGGACACGACGATGCTGACGCCCTCCTTCTTCATGGTCAGGATGGCGTCGACCATCTGCTCCACGATCTTCGGCGACAGGCCCTCCGAGGGTTCGTCCAGCAGCACCAGCGACGGATTGCCCATCAGCGTGCGCGCGATGGTGAGCATCTGCTGCTCGCCGCCGCTCATGCGGCCGCCCGGTCGGTTCTTCATCTCACCCAGATTTGGAAACAGCGCGAACAGTTTTTCGCGGGTCCAGTGCGGGGCATTCGGTCGCTTCGGCTGACGGCCGACTTCGAGATTCTCTTCCACCGTCAGATCGGTGAAGATGCGCCGCTCCTCCGGCACATAGCCGAGCCCGTCGCGCACGATTTCATGCGTCGGGCGCACCGAGACATCCTTGCCCTCGAACATGATACGGCCGGTTCGCTGCGCGACGAGGCCGACGATGGAACGGAACGTCGTCGACTTGCCGGCGCCGTTGCGCCCGAGCAGCGCCACCACCTCGCCCTCGCCAACCTCGAAGCCGATGTCGAACAGGATATGCGCCGGGCCGTAATGGCTGTTGAGGTCTTGCACCGTGAGCTTCATGCGGAGGCTCCATGCCCGGCATCGTAAAGCAGGCCCTCGCCGAGATAGACGGCCTGCACCTGCGGATTGCCGCGCACCTCGGCCGGCGATCCCTCGGCGATCAGCGTGCCGCGGTTGAGTACGATAATGCGGTCGGCATGTTCGAACACCACGTCCATGTCGTGCTCGGTGAAGAGCACGCCGATCGATTTTTCCCGCGCGATCTGCGCCGTCAGCCGCATCAGATCGACGCGCTCACGCGGCGCCATGCCGGCGGTCGGCTCGTCCATCAGCAGCAGCTTGGGATCGTTGGCAAGCGCCACCGCAAGCTCGAGCCGCTTGAGGTCGCCATAGGCGAGCTCGCCGCAGGGTCGATCGGCGTAGCCGCCCATGCCCACGAGCTCAAGCAGCCGCCCGGCCTCGCCACGGTCGAAGTTCGGCGCCGAGCCGAAGAGATTGAACAGCTGCTTGCCGTGCGAGATCAGCGCGACCTGCACGTTCTCGCGCACGGTCATTGTCGCGAAGGTCGCGGTGATCTGGAAGGTGCGCCCGACACCGAGCCGCCAGATCTCGCGCGGCTTCTTGCCGGTGGTCTCCTCGCCGAGCAGACGGACATGGCCGGTATCAGGCTTGTTCTGGCCGTTGAGCATGTCGAAGCAGGTGCTCTTGCCCGCGCCGTTCGGGCCGATCAGCGCCAGAATTTCGCCTGATCGCAGCGAGAACGAGACGCCACGCACGGCGTGGATGCCGCCATAGGATTTGGACAGGCCTTCAACCGCGAGAAGTGGGGGTGCGACGCTCATTCGACGGACTCGATCGGCTTGGCAAGCAAGGGAGATCCCGGCGGCGATGTCTTCCTGCGCCGCTGCGCCAGCATCTCCAGCATGCCGACGATGCCCTTCGGGAAGACGACGACGATCAGCACGATGAAGCCGCCGAGCACGAGCTTTGACAGGTCGGTCTGGCTGACCAGCCAGATGTTGAGCGCCTTGTAGACGATGGCGCCGATCACCGCGCCCGATACCGTCTCGACGCCGCCGAGCAGCACCATCACGAGAGCGTCGACCGACAGCGAGATGCCGAGATTGTCGGGGAAGACGCTACCCTTGAGGTAGGCGAACAGCGCGCCGCCGATGCCGGCGGTCGTGCCTGCGATCACGAACGCCGTCCACTGGATGCGCTTGGCATTGATGCCGACCGCCTCGCTGCGCAGAGGCGAGTCGCGCGTGGCCCTGAGTGCGTAGCCGAACGGCGAGAATACCATGGCCCGAAGCGCGACCGTCACGAGTGCCGCAACGCCGAGCGCCAACCAATAGAAATGCCCCGGGCTCGCCGCCCAGCTTGACGGCCAGACGCCGAGTATGCCGTTGTCGCCGCCCGTGACACTCACCCACTGGAACGCGATCGACCAGACGATCTGCGCAAACGCAAGCGTCAGCATCGCGAAATAGACGCCGGAAAGCTGCACCGCGAAGAAACCGAACACGGCAGCGCCCATGCAGCCCAGCAGCGGCCCGAGCAGCAGGCACACGACCATCGGCAGCCCGGCCATCTTGGCGAGGAAGGCGACGCCGTAGGCGCCGAGACCGAAATAAGCGGCATGCCCGAAGGACGCGAGCCCACCGACCGACATCAGGAAATGCAGGCTGACGGCGAAGATCACGAAGATCGCAATCTCCGAACCGACTGTGAGAACATAATTGCCGGCGAACAGCGGCAACGTCGCCGCGATGACGAGCGCGGCAAGCGCCGCGAGCCGCTCGTTCGACGTCAGCGGCCGCCAGGGATTAACAGTGAGGCCTGGTGTCTTGCGCGCGGGCGCCTCGGGCTTGCCGAAGAGACCCCAGGGCCGGACGATCAGCACCACCGCCATCACCAGGAAGACCAGGATGATGGAGATCTTCGGGAAGATCAGGATGCCGAAGGCGTTGAGCTCGGAGACCAGCACCGCCGCAACGAAGGCGCCGACGATGCTGCCGAGGCCACCGATCACGACGACGACGAAGACCTCGACGATGATCCGCAAATCCATGGCGTGATGCACGGCATCGCGCGGGATCTGGAGCGCGCCGCCGAGTGCGGCGAGGAAGACGCCGACCGCAAACACGGATGTGAACAGCCATTTCTGGTTGACGCCAAGCGCTGCGACCATGTCGCGGTCCTGCGTCGCCGCGCGCACCAGCACGCCCCAGCGCGTGCGCTGGAACAGCAGCCAGAGAATGCCGAGTACGACCGGGCTGAGCACGATCAGGAACAAATCGTAGCTCGGGATGTTCTGGCCGAAGAAATCGATGGCGCCCTTGAAGCCCGGCGCGCGGCGGCCGACGAGATCGTCGGGGCCCCAGATCAGCACGACGAGATCCTCGACCATCAAGGTCAGACCGAAGGTCGCAAGCAGCTGGAACAGCTCGGGCGCGTGATAGATGCGGCGCAGCAGCACCATCTCGACGATGACGCCGATCAAGGCCACGGCAAACGCGGCGATGACGATCGCGCCCCAGAAGCCGAACGCACCCGAAAGCCGCTCGGTGAGCGTGAAGGCGATGTAGGCGCCGATCATGTAGAAGGCGCCATGCGCGAAATTCACGATCCGCGTCACGCCAAAGATGATCGACAGGCCCGAGGCCACCAGAAACAGCGACGCTGCGCTGGCGAGACCGGTCAGAAACTGTACGACATAAAAGGCCATCGGCGGTCCGGGTTAAGAATAAGTCTCAGTATGGGGCTTCATCCTTCGAGACGGCGCTACGCGCCTCCTCAGGATGAGGTCCGGGACCCTCATGGTGAGGAGCGCGGCAACGCCGCGCGTCTCGAACCACGAGGCCCCGGTTCCTCTTCACATCAATCCTTCGGACGCAGCTTATCGACTTCGGCGTCGCTCGGCAGATAGTCCGAGCCCTTCTTGTAAGAAGAATCCACCATCACGCCCTTGCCGTCCTTCAGCGCGGTCTTGCCGACATAGGCACCGAGCGTCGACTGGTGGTCGATCTTGCGGAAGGTGATCTCGCCGAACGGCGACGGCATCGACAGCCCTTCCGCCGCGGCGATCAGTTTCTCCGGATCGGTCGAGCCGGCCTTCGCCAGGATCGCAGCGGCCGCCTTGATGGTCTGGTAACCGACGATCGAGCCCAGGCGCGGATAGTCGTTGTACTTGGCCTGGTAGGCCTTCAGGAACGCGTCATGCTCGGGCGTCTTGATCGAGTACCAGGGATAGCCGGTGACGATCCAGCCCTCCGGGGTCTCGTCCTTGAGCGGATCGAGATATTCGGGCTCGCCGGTCAGGAACGAGACGACCTCGCGCCCCTTGAACAGGCCCCGGGTGTTGCCTTCACGCACGAGCTTCACGAGGTCAGCGCCGAAGGTGACGTTGAGGATCGCTTCGGGATTGGCTGCGGCAACCGCCTGCACCACCGGACCCGCGTCGATCTTGCCCTGCGGCGGCCACTGCTCGTCGACCCACTGGATATCAGGACGCTTCTCCGACATCAGCTTCTTGAACACCGCGACCGCGGACTGGCCGTATTCATAGTTCGGCGCGATGGTCGCCCAGCGCTTGGCCGGCAGCTTGCTGGCTGCTTCCACCAGCATCGCCGCCTGCATGTAGTTGGAGGGACGCAGACGGAAGGTGTACTTGTTGCCCTTGGACCAGGTGATGGCATCGGTCAGCGGCTCGGCCGCGAGGAAGAACACCTTCTTCTGGTTGGCGAAGTCGCTGACGGCGAGGCCGATGTTCGACAGGAACGTACCCGTCAACATCGCAACACCCTCGCTGGAGACGAGCTCGTTGGCAGCGGTCTGCGCATCGCCCGGCTTGCCGCCGTCGTCCTTGGAGACGACGACGAGCTTCTTGCCGTTGATGCCGCCGGCCGCGTTGACCTGTTCGACTGCGAGCTGCCAGCCCTTACGATAGGGCTCGGTGAACGCCGGCAACAGCGAGTAGCTGTTGATCTCGCCGATCTTGATCTCCTGCGCCACGGCCGAATGAGCCATGCCGCCCGCCAGCAGCGCGAAGGCCGCGCCCACAAAAGTGTTTCTCGCTCGCATCCCAACCTCCAGTTTTGAACTCTCTACGTCTTCAGCGTGATCTTGTCGGAGAAGCCATGCCCGCCTCCCCGGTTCAAACTCTATTTCAAACCGTCTTCACCCTTCACTTCCGCAACCGTCAGCCCGCCGACGCGCGGCAAGGGACGGCCGCTATCGGTGACGGCGATCGCGACCATGATCTCGTTGGCGCGCGGCGCGTCGTTGATCTGCACCTCCATGCCGTCGAAATGGCTGCGCACGAAGGCGGCGTCCTTGTGACCAAGCGGAATGTCCAGCGTCGTGCCGGGGCCGCTGCGCTTCTTCGACGACGGGATCAGCGCCGCGCCCTTGCTCAGAACCTTGCGCACCGGAGCGCCCATCTTCGGATGCAGGATAGCCGCCGCATGCTCCAGCTCGCCGTTCTCGCCGACCGCCGCGGCCTTTCCGTAGCTCTGCGCCTTCGCGCCATCGATGCCCAGCGCCGCCACCGCGCGCTTCGCCAGGAGATCGCCGAGCTCCTCGCCGATGGCGATCAGCGGCGACAGATCCTCGACATATTTGCCGGCAAAGGGGTTCTCGATCACGGCAATCGCCGCGGCGCGCCGCGTCGGCGGCGAGACCTGGCGACCCATTTCCATCTGCGTCTCTTCGACGACGGTGACGATCTTGCGGATGATCGCGCTCATGTTTCGCTTCCCTGTTCAGGCATAGACCGCGTTCTCCAGCATGCGCGGGCGCGTTCGTTGCTCTTCCATATCCCTGGTTCCGATGACAAGCATATCACCACAAAGCTGCAACACGGCACCCTCGATCAATCCGCGATCGAACAATTGCCGTGCACATTCCGCGCCAGATTCCAGTGCGGCCGCGACCTCGTTCTGCGACAATTCACCGACATCGCGGGTGACGAGACGCGCGCCGAGATCGCTGTCGGGCTGAAGCTCGTTCGCAGGCTTTCTGATGATGCCGGGATGCCCGGGCAGATCGACGGCATTGGCGATGACCGTCGCGGCCGCATCGGCCTGCGATGCGGTGGCAGCCAGCACCGTGACCGCGTCGGCAATGCCGAGCGAAAAGCTGCGGCCGTGACGCCCGCTGGTCGCGATGCCGCGCACGGGATCACCTGAGTAGACCCTCATCTTGAGCAGCACGCCGTCACGATCAGGCCGATCCATCAAGCCGACCGAAAAATGCTCGCCCTCGCCGAGATGCAGCGCGATATCGCCGCCATTGTTGACATAGGCCTGATCGAGCGCCGCAGCGCCCAGGACGGCGCCAAGAATCTCCTCCGCCACGCTGCCGGCAACCGCGGCCATCGGCGTAATGAAGCAATCGGAAGCATAGGGTGCGACAGCAGCGTGCATCCGACGCGCCACCACGCCCTTCAGCGAAGCCTGCTTCTCAGCGGCCGTCCGCAGTTCCGGAAGTTCGGCGCAGAGTTCGTCGAGCAGTCCGGTGAAACGCCGCGCCGCCGCCTCATAGGCCGCACGCACTGCGTCCGCGCGCCCCCTCGCCTCCACGATCAGATCAATCGGTCCATCCTGCAAATGCAGCCGCCGGCCACCAGACAGCAATGCGATTTGCGGGAGCCTGGTCATGCCCAGCGCCCCGGAATCGGGTTCTGCCATGGCAATTGGCGGACGTCGTCACCGTTCTGCACCTCGGACAGCGGCTTCACATGATCCATGTGCCCGCCGAGCGCGGCGTAGTCGGTCAGCTTCATCGTGAACTCGATCGGCGCGACCAGCGCCGGCGTCGGAACATAACCGAACGCGCCTGAGGGCATCTGCGTCACATCGACCATGTAGGTGATGCCGCCGCCCGGCCAGACATAAACCGGCGCGCCGCCGCTGGTGACACGCGTCAGCGCGTCCTTCACCGAACGCGTCAGCCGGACCGGATTGTCGGTGACGCCCGCGCGCAAGGAGCCGCCGGCACCCGCCATGAACAACACCGTGCACAGCGCCGGCTCGCAATTCTCCTGGATGCGCTCGACCGAGAACTTCAGGTCATCAGGCATCTCGGTCTCGACCGGCTTCAGGGCTTCGTCGAGCACATAGTAAGACGAGTGCTCGCCGGTCGTGGAGACCATCAGCATGGAGAGACCAGGCTTGGCTTCCTTGGCATCGAACGGTCCGAGAATCGCGAGCGGATCGGAGATGTTGGTGCCGCCCCAGCCCGTGCCGGGATCGGCGACCTGGAAATAGCGGCCCGGCGTCGAGCGGCGGCCCTTCATCTTGATGCCGGTGTCGGCGATGTCGAGCAGCTTGCCGGCCTGGTGCTCCGAGAGCACGCCGGTGATGTGGTCGTCGACGACTACGACCTCGTCGACCTTGCCGTGCCATTGCTTGGCGAACATGCCGATCGTCGCCGAGCCGCAGCCGACACGCATGCGCTCTTCCTTCATGCCGTTGACGATCGGCGGCTGGCCGGCCTGCACCACCACGCTGGCGCCGCCGTCGATGGTCAGCTCGACCGCCTTGCAATTGGCGAGATCCATCAGCGTGTCACAGGTGACGCGGCCCTCTTTCTTGGAGCCTCCGGTGAGATGATGCACGCCGCCGAGCGACAGCATCTGCGAACCGTATTCGCTTGTCGTGACGTGGCCGACCGCCTCGCCCTGCGCGCGAACGGTCGCGGTTTCCGGGCCGAGATAGCGGTCGGTGTCGATCTTCACCTTGATGCCGCAATAGGAGAAGATGCCCTCGGTGACGACAGTCACCATGTCGACGCCATCGATCTCGGACGAGACGATGAACGGCGCAGGCTTGTAGTCGGGATAGGTCGTGCCCGCACCGATCGCGGTGACAAAGGTAGAGGGCTCGTGGACGATCTTGCCGTCCCAGTCTTCGGTGCGGCTGAACGGAACGAGCTTGCCGCCATGCGAGACGGTGCGTTCCAGGATCACGTGCGGGTCGACGCGGACGAGCTTGCCGTCGTGATTGGCATAGCGGTCGCAGGCGCCCGCCGCGCCCGGCTTGATGTAGCACATCACCGGACAGGCATCGCAACGGATCTTGTCGATGGCGGCGCTCGTCGTTTCAGTCACCATGTCCAAAGCCAGCCGACTGCGGTTATCATTCGTATACGAACGATGTTGCGCGCCCTCCCGAAGGCTGTCAAGCGGCGGTGCGGCGCAAAAGATGCGGCTGCCGCATAAAACCCCATTTGCCTATCCGCTCTGTCCACAAAGAAGGCAGTCGCGCTGCAGTGCGGCATGCGCGGCTTGCACGTTTGTGTACAAACGGTATCGTCGCGACGTAGGTTTTGACGAGCACATGGCCACGGGCTTGGGAACGAGGATGACGCAGACACCGATCCGCCTCACCGTGAATGGCAGGATCCACGAGATCACGGCAGCGCCGCAGACGCCGCTGCTCTATGTGCTGCGCAACGATCTCGCGCTCAACGGTCCGAAATATGGCTGCGGCTTGGGCGAATGCGGCACCTGCACTGTCCTGATCGACGGGCAGGCCGCGCGCTCCTGCGTGATTCCCGTGAGCGGCTGCGCAGGCCGCGACATCCTGACGCTCGAAGGGCTCGGCACGCGCGACAAGCCGGACGTGGTGCAGCAGGCCTTCATCGACGAGCAGGCCGCGCAATGCGGCTATTGCCTCAACGGCATGATCATGACCACCAAGGCGTTGCTCGCGATCAACCCGCAGCCGACCGAGCAGGAGGCGCTCGCGGCGCTGCGCTACAATCTCTGCCGCTGCGGCACGCATGTCGAGATCCTGCGCGCGGTGATGCGCGCATCCGGCCAGATCACTGAGGCCGTTGATTGATGGCCTCCCCTCTTTCGAACGGAGCTGAGCGGCAATCCGGTTCGCTCGTTGTCGTCCGTACCGTGGACGAAGTCACGTCCGAGACCTTCGTCCGCATCACCGCGGATGGATCGGTCACGGCCTATAACGGCCATGTCGATCTCGGCACCGGGATCCGCACCGCACTCGGCCAGATCGTCGCCGAAGAGCTGGATGTGTCCTTTGCGCGCGTCGTCGTGGTGCTCGGCGACACCGCCGTGGTGCCGAACCAGGGCGCGACGATCGCCAGCGAAACCATCCAGATCACCGCCGTCCCCCTGCGCAAGGCCGCCGCCCAGGCGCGGCACTTTCTGATCGCGCGCGCAGCCGAGCGGCTGGAGCTGCCGGCCAGCGACCTCAAGATCGAAGACGGCCTCGTGCGCGGGCGCAACCGCAGCGTCAGCTATGGCGAACTGATCGGCGGCGAGACCATTCGCCTCGAGCTTGCCGACGACGTCGCGCTCAAGCCCGTTGGCGACTACGCCATCGTCGGCCAGTCGACGCCGCGCGTCGACCTGCCGGCCAAGGCGACCGGCGAGCTGACTTTCGTGCACGACATTAGGGTGCCCGGCATGCTGCACGGCCGCGTGGTGCGCCCGCCCTATGCCGGCGTCGATGCCGGCCCGTTCGTCGGCACCAGCCTGATCGCGGTGGATGAGTCCTCGGTACGCGACATTCCCGGCATCATTGCCGTCGTGCGTATCGGCGATTTCGTCGGCGTGGTCGCCGAGCGCGAGGAGAACGCGATCCGCGCGGCGGAGCAGCTGGCGGTGCGCTGGAAGTCGACGCCTCATCTGACCGATCTCGCCGACGTCGAGACCGCGCTGCGCGCCAATCCATCGACGCCGCGCACGCTGATCGACAAGGGCGACGTCGATAAGGCGATATCAGGCGCGGCCAAGCCGATGCAGCGCACTTATGTGTGGCCGTACCAGATGCACGCCTCGATCGGGCCGTCCTGCGCAGTCGCCGATGTCCAGGACGGCAACATCCGCGTCTGGTCGGGCACGCAGAACCCGCATGTGCTGCGCAGCGACCTTGCGCTCCTGCTCGAGCGTCCCGAGAGTGAGATCGAGGTGATCCGCCTGGAGGCCGCCGGCTGCTACGGCCGCAACTGCGCCGATGACGTCACCGCGGACGCGCTGCTGCTGTCGCGCGCCGTCGGCCGCCCCGTACGCGTGCAGCTGACGCGCGAGCAGGAGCACGCCTGGGAGCCCAAAGGCACCGCGCAGCTCATCGACGTCAATGGCGGGCTCGACGCGGACGGCGGCGTCGCCGGCTACGACCTCGCCACGCGCTACCCTTCTAACGCTGCGCCGACATTGGCGCTGCTGTTGACGGGGCGAATCTCGCCGGTGGCCGATGTGCTCCAGATGGGCGACCGCACCGCGATTCCGCCCTACGACTACGACCACGTGCGCGTCGTCGCCCACGACATGGCGCCGATCGTGCGCGCGTCCTGGTTTCGCGGTGTCTCGGCCCTGCCGAACACGTTCGCGCATGAATCCTATATCGACGAGGCCGCGACCGAGGCCGGTGTCGATCCGATCGAATACCGCCTGCGCTACCTGAAGGACCAGCGCGCCATCGATCTCGTCAACGCGGTGGCCGAGCGCGCGGGCTGGACGCCACGCCCCGTGCGCGAGGAGAAAGACGGCGAGATCGTGCACGGGCGCGGCTTTGCCTATGCGCTCTATGTCCACAGCAAGTTTCCGGGCTATGGCGCGGCGTGGTCGGCCTGGGTTGCCGACGTTGCCGTGAACAAAGCGACGGGCGATGTCAGCGTCACGCGCGTGGTCGCCGGGCAGGACTCTGGCCTGATGATCAATCCGGACGGCGTGCGCCACCAGATCCACGGCAACGTCATCCAGTCCACCAGCCGCGCGCTCATGGAGGAGGTCTCGTTCGAGCGCGGCGCGGTGACGGCGCGCGAATGGGGCGCCTATCCGATCATCCCCTTCCCCGACGTGCCCAAGATCGACGTGCTGATGTTGCCGCGTCAGGACCAGCCGCCGCTCGGCGTCGGCGAGTCCGCCTCGGTGCCGAGCGCAGCCGCGATCGCCAACGCGATCTTTGATGCCACCGGTGTGCGCTTTCGCGAGCCGCCGTTCACGCCGGAACGCATCCTGAAGGGATTGCACGGCGACGCGGCAGCCATACCGCAGGCGTTGCCCGCGCCCGCTGCGCCGCAGCCGTCCCGCATCTGGCAGAATCCGTTCGCCAAGCGCGTCGGCATTTTCGCAACGATTGCGGCGGTCTGCACCGCGGCGATCGGCGTCGGCGCGGCCCTCTTGCCCGGACGCGCCATCGCGCCGATCGCGCGGCCTGATGCCTCGGTCTATTCCGCGGCGACGATCGCGCGCGGAGAGCAGCTTGCAGCACTCGGCAATTGCGCGGAGTGCCACACCAGCCTCAATGGCGTGCCCAACGCCGGCGGCCGCGCACTTCAGACGCCGTTCGGCACGATCTACTCAACCAACATCACGCCCGACGCCGAGACCGGCATCGGCGCCTGGTCCTATCCCGCCTTCGAGCGTGCGATGCGCGACGGGCTGCACCGCGACGGACGGCAGCTCTACCCCGCCTTCCCCTACACCCATTTCGCCAAGACCAGCGACGCCGATATGCAGGCCCTCTACGCCTACCTGATGACCCAGCCTTCGGTTCGCGCCACGGCGCCGGCGAATGCGCTCGCCTTCCCGTTCAACCTCCGCCCGCTGCTTGCGGGCTGGAATGCGCTGTTTCACCACACGCAAGAATTCAAGCCCGATCCCGCCAAATCCGAGCAGTGGAACCGCGGCGCCTATCTCGTCGAGAGCCTTGGCCATTGCAGCGCCTGCCATTCGCCGCGCAACGCGCTCGGCGCGGAGCAACGCGAAGCCTATCTCGCCGGCGGCTTTGCCGAGGGCTGGGAAGCGCCGGCGCTGACCTCGCTCTCACGCGCACCGATCCCATGGAGCGAGGACGAGCTGTTCGCCTATTTGCGCACCGGCCATTCGCGCTATCACGGCATCGCGGCTGGCCCGATGGCGCCGATCGTCAAGGACCTCAAAGCCCTGCCCGACCCCGACATCCGCGCGATGGCGGTCTATCTCAACTCGTTCAACGACACCGCGATCGATACGCAGGGCCAGGATGCACTTGCCGCAAAGCTTGAGAGCACAACGCAGGTCACGGTGGCGCCTTCCACCGGCGCGCGGCTCTATCAGGGCGCCTGCGCCGTCTGCCACGAGGTCGGCGGCCTGCCGCTGTTCGGAACTCGGCCCTCGCTGGCGCTCAACAGCAATCTGCACAGCGCCACATCGGACAATCTCGTGCAGGTCGTCCTGCACGGCATCGCCGAGCCGGTGTCGAGCGATCTCGGCTACATGCCGGCGTTCAAGAACAGCATGAGCGACGCGCAAGTCGAAGAACTCGTCAGCTTCCTGCGCAAGCAGTTCGCGCCGGACAAGCCGGCCTGGACCGGCGTCCGCGAGACGATCGCGCGGGTGCGATCGTCGGTGCACTAGACGTTCCGTCATTCCGGGGCCCGAGCGCAGCGAGGGAGCCCGGAATCCATAATCACCAGCCGGGGTTATGGATTCTCAGATGCGCAATTGCGCATCATAGCTCGTCGCTTCGCGGCGCCCCGGAATGACGCCGAGTGAAACGTCAGAGGTACAACTCTAGCCGTGCTTCTTCGCGTCCACCGGCGGCGTGCCGTGGGTGTGGAACGACTCGATCGTCTTTAATCCCCACGCCTGGCCCTTCTTGCGCTCTTCTTCCGTCCACACGATCGGCTTCCAGTCGGGCGCGAGGATGAGGCGCGCGCCGGCATTGGCGACCTCGACGCGGTTGCCGCCGGGCTCGTAGACATAGAGGAAGAAGGTCTGCTGGATCGCGTGCTTGTGCGGGCCGGTCTCGATGTGCACGCCGTTCTCCAGGAAGATATCGGCGGCGCGCAAAATCTCCTCGCGGCTGTCGAGCGCGTAGGTGACATGGTGAAAGCGACCAGGCGTGCCGGAATGGTCGAGCGAATAGGCGAAGTCGTAGCTCTTGTTCGACATCGTCAGCCACATCGCCGCTTCCCGCCCGTCGTCGAGCACGATCTGCTCGGTTAGGCGACAGCCGAGATAGTTTTCGAAGAACTCGCGGTTGGCCTTGATGTCGACGGCAAGGCAATTGAGATGGTCGAGCCGGCGGACATTGACGCCGCGCGCCGGAAAACGCTGCGCCTGGTTCTTCAGCGCCGGCTTCAGCTCGGGCGGCGCCTGGTACCATTCGGTCTCGTAATAGAGCTCGACGATGTGGCCATCAGGATCGCGGCAGCGGAAGGTCGGCCCCTGCCCCATGTCGCCGTCGATCCAGCCGATGTCGAAGCCGGAGCCTTTCAGCGCGGCGACGCGGCGCTCCAGCGCCTGCTGGCTGCGCGCGCGCAGCGCCATATGCTCCATGCCTGATGTCTTCGACGCCGTGAGCTTGAGCGAATAGCGCTCGTAATCGTCCCAGCCGCGCAGGTAAACCGACTCGCCCTTCTGCCCGCTCACGGTCATGCCCATGACGTCGACGAAGAATTTCAGGCTCTCGTCGGGCTTCGGCGTCAGCAGCTCCATGTGGCCGAGATGAGCAAGATCGAGGATTGGTTCGGGCTGCATACTTTCCTCCAGGCGTGGCTGCGATCCGCCGGACCGGATCGCGCAACCGGACGCAAGGCTGCAAACGCGCTCGAGCGTACGGGGGGCGGCATCCAGGCCGCAGGTTCATTTGTACTAATGTACAAATGATTAGGTCACGTCAACAAATCAAAACATGGCCGCCCGGATCGAGTGACGCGCCAGCCGGGATGACCTCCATCCCCCGAACGGCGGACCGACTGGCCGAATGGTAAAATCTTCCTTAAGCGCTGTCGGGCCTATCGGCCTAGAAAAGCGGCATTCCCCTACCGATTCCGCCCGCAAGTATGCATTAGGAGCAAATCTCTCAACCGAATTGTCGCAGATTTAACAAAGCCCCCGCGCCTGCCGTTTAACCGTTTGTCCAGCCGCGGCACGCATAGTCAGGGTTAAACCCCTTGCTCATGCCAGGTTCATTCATCGTGACATCCTTCGGACGCGTGATTTCAGTACGCGGGTCGCTCGCCCGGGTCGGGCTGCTGGCGGCAAGCCAGATGCCGGTCTCAGAAATTCGGGCCACCGTCGGCCGTTTCGTCAGCATCCGCTGCGCCAGCTCGGTGATCGTCGCCATGATCACCGAGGTGTCCTGCGAGAACCTCTCGAGCTCCGACTACATCGCCATCGCGTCGGTCGACCTGCTCGGCGAAATCCACAATGCCGCCGACAAGGCCAAGTTCCAGCGCGGCGTCACCAACTATCCGACCATCGGCGATTCCGTCGACCTGATCACGAGCCAGGAGCTGCGCACGATCTACGCGCCGACCGGATCGGACCAGATCAATGTCGGCTTCCTCCAGCAGGACCGCTCCGTCGTCGCCTATGTCGACGTCGAGGAAATGCTCTCCAAGCATTTCGCGGTGCTGGGATCGACCGGCGTCGGCAAATCCACCGGCGTGTCGCTGCTGCTCAACGAGATCCTGAAATCACGCCCGAACCTGCGCATCTTCCTGCTCGACGTGCACAACGAATATGGCCGCTGCTTCGGCGACCGCGCGCTGGTGCTCAACCCGCGGAACCTGAAGCTGCCGTTCTGGCTGTTCAACTTCGAAGAAATCGTCGACGTGCTGTTCGGCGGCCGCGCCGGCGTGCCCGAGGAGCTTGACGTCCTCGCCGAGGTGATCCCGATCGCCAAGGGCATCTACACCCAGTATCAGAACACCGATCGGCTCGGCCTGAAGCGCATCGATCCCAAGCAGGTCGGCTTCACCGTCGACACGCCGGTACCATACCGCCTGGTCGATTTGATCTCGCTGATCGACGAGCGCATGGGCAAGCTGGAAAACCGCTCCTCGCGCATCATCTATCACAAGCTGATCTCGCGCATCGAGGCCGTCCGCAACGACCCGCGCTACGCCTTCATGTTCGACAACGCCAATGTCGGCGGCGACACCATGGCCGAGGTGATCAGCCATCTGTTCCGCCTGCCCGCCAACGGCAAGCCGATGACGGTGATGCAGCTCGCCGGCTTCCCGGCCGAGGTCATCGATTCCGTCGTCTCGGTGCTGTGCCGCATGGCCTTCGACTTCGGCCTGTGGAGCGACGGCGTGTCGCCGATGCTGTTCGTCTGCGAAGAGGCGCACCGCTACGCCTCCGCCGACCGCAATGTCGGATTCGGGCCGACCC
This sequence comes from Bradyrhizobium sp. LA2.1, assembly GCF_040547725.1. Taxonomy (NCBI): domain Bacteria; kingdom Pseudomonadati; phylum Pseudomonadota; class Alphaproteobacteria; order Hyphomicrobiales; family Nitrobacteraceae; genus Bradyrhizobium; species Bradyrhizobium sp. LA2.1. The sequence continues at coordinate 32,405 of NZ_JBEPQI010000002.1, read as the reverse complement.
GCAAGGCGGTGTCGCGCATCGCCAAGGAAGGCCGCAAATACGGCGTCTATCTCGGCCTCATCACCCAACGTCCGGCCGAGCTCGACGCCACCATCATCTCCCAGTGCAACACGCTATTCACGATGCGTCTGGCCAACGAGCGCGACCAGGCGCTGCTGCGCGCCGCGGTGTCGGATGCCGCCGCGAACCTGCTGTCCTTCGTGCCATCGCTCGGCACCCGCGAGGTGCTGGCGTTCGGCGAAGGCGTCGCGCTGCCGACCCGCCTGCGCTTCAAGGAGGTGCCGCCGCACCAATTGCCGCGCGGCGAAGCCACCATCTCAAGCGTGCCGTCCGTCACCTCGGGTCACGACATGCATTTCGTCGGCGCTGTGCTCGAGCGCTGGCGCGGCGCTACCTCGCAGCGCGACGTGCCGAACGACCCGGTGTTTTCGCAGCCGCCCGCGAAGACGCTCGCGACCGCCGAAGCGCCGATGCTGCAGCCCTCGATGGGGCTGGACCCGGATCGCTTCTCGCTGCTGAAGAAGCCACTGCGGTAAGGAACGGACACCGCTTCGGCAAATTCCGCTGTCATGCCCCGGCTTGACCGGGGCATCCAGTACGCCGCGGCCCCTCGATTCAATCACGATCGCCTCTGGAATTTCCCGAACAGCGGACAGTCGTGAAAGACGGGGAATGCCCGGATATCGCGGCTCGAGGCCGCGTCTCGCGGATAGCCCAAGGCTTGTCCTTCGTGCTACCCTTGCCTTTTGGAGCCGGTTTGAGCACGCGGGGCGCGAGGATGTCCGTGGGCGGTGCCAATATTGCGGATCGTAACATCATAACGGTGCTCGCCGTCGACATGGTGGGTTCAACTCGCCACATCGCGGCTTGCGACCCCGATGAAGCTCAAACGTTTTTGGACCAGTGGCTGGATCACATCCGCAGCTCCGTGGAGCGTCTCGGGGGACAGATTGTCCACTATGCGGGAGACGGTGGCATTGCCATATTCGGCTGGCCAACCGCATATGAGGATCATGCGGATCGTGCGTGCATCGCAGCCTGGGACATTCAGAGTCATAGCCAGTCGACCGGCCCCAGGGGAGATCCGGTCAATTTTCGCGTCGGACTTCACTCCGGCCTGGTCGGCTTACGCATAGGCGGCAAAAATGCCATCGCCCGCTTCGACGTTGCCGGAGCGACCGTGCACGTTGCTGCCAAGCTGCAGCAGGAAGCAGCGGCAGGCGAGATCAGGGTTAGCGCCGAAACCGCAAAGCTGTGCCGATCGCCACTCGGCCTTACGGCACACAGGACGACTTCGGGAATCTCCGATCGGGTCATCGAGGCCTACACGCTGAATGCCCGGCCGGACGATGTCGATCACAACGAAATCGCCAGCCGCTATCAAAATCCGATCGTGAATCGGGTCGACGAACTTGCGGCGCTTCGGGAGCTCCTCCCGCGCCCGGGCGGCAAAAGCTGCTCCGTCACCCTGCTGGGCGAACCAGGTATCGGCAAGAGCCGCCTTGCGACAGCCGTAATGACCGAGGCACTGACATCCGACGTGAGATGCTGCGTCTTTTATGGCGGCGTACAGAAACGTGCCACCGCATTCGCCGCCGCCCGCACCTTGGTGGGCGACATGCTCGCTGCAAACAGCTCATCTTCGGATGCACATATTCGTGAGGCTCTCGCGAAACTGCACGTCGAGGCAGCCGATCGCAGAAAGCTCGAAGCCCTATTCATCGCCGGAAAAGCGTCCTCTCGCCAACGATTGACCGACAATACGCAAACGCAAATTGCACGTGCACTTGTCAATGCCTTCCTCGCATCGGCGCTTGATAGACCAACTCTCTTGCTGATCGAAGACCTCCAGTGGATCGATCCGGAAAGCCGCCATTTCCTGAAATTGCTCGCGCGCGCAAGTACCCCAAAGCCGCTTTGCATATTGCTGACCGGACGTCCGGAATCATCAGACCAGTCCATGGAGATTGCGGACTCGCTCATTCATCTACAACCGCTGTCGCGGGCCTGCATGGAGGCTTTGGGACGCCAATTGTGGCCGAAAACTCGATCCCCGACCGTGTTTGCGAGAGCCATCGATCGCGCCGACGGCGTCCCCTTCGTATTGGAAGAGTTCTTGCGTTCGGCGGACGCGACGAACGCAACGAGCGAACATTCGCTGCCTCAGAGCGTCGAGTCCGTGATTCATGCGCGGCTGCAACGACTTTCTCCGAAGTTGAAGGCATTCGTGCAGACGCTCAGCCTGCTGGGAGAGGAGGTCGAAATCCAATTGGCTACGACGGTGCTCGGCGTGGACGTAGGCGAGCTGCTGACTGCGTTGTTCGAGCTTGCCCGATTTGCTTTTGTTCATCCGCTTGCGGGTAACTCCGTGCGTTTCCGGCATCAGATCATCGCCGAGGCCTGTGCAAACACGATACCGCGTGGCCGGCGCCTGGAAATCCACCAGGCCGCTGTCCAGGCGATCATTCGGCGCTACCCGAATCTGGATGGTCGTTACGAACAGTTGGCCTTTCATGCAGAGGAATCCGGAGATGCTGATGCTGCACTTGGCTATCTCTGGGACGCCGCCGTCGAAGCGCGCCGGAACGCCGCAGCCTCATCGCTCAGTTTGATATACGACCGGGCGATCAAGCTCATCGAGCGTCTTGGGGAAGCCGCCGAAGAAAAATATGTCGACTTCGGTCGAATGAGCTTCGCTTCGATGCTGCAACTCGGCGAATTCAAAAAAGTAAATATGCATTTGCCACGAACGTTGGAGCTGGCGCGGCGCCAAGGCAGGATTGCTCACGTGTGCAGCGTCCAGTCGCAACTCGGGATGGTCTACTGGTTTGAGGGCCGGTATGAAGAAGGGCTGCAAATAACGAGCGAGGGATTGAGAACGGCTCGAGCGCTGAAATCGACCGCACTCATATTTTCAAATCAGACCATCATGGCAAATGTGTTGCACAGCATGGGCCACGTCCATCGCGCGATTGCGGCGATGGACGAACTGAATGAAATGCTCACAGGAGAACTCGAGACTGCCCGTCTCGGGACACCGGCCGGTCCAAAATGCACGGTTTTGGCATTCAGGAGCTGGTTCATGAATGCAACAGGTCAATATGCGGAGGCGCTCGGATTCGCATTGCGTGCATTGGAGATCGCAGTTCGCGAACAGGATTCATATGGGCAAGTGCTCGCCCGCATTACGATGGGACGAAATCTCCTCATGCTCCATCGAAATGACCAGGCTGTGGAATGCTTGTCGATTGCAAGGGAGATCGTCGAACGTAACGGCTACGATGCCAGCAAGGCGAACCTGACCGGAGCAATGGCGACCGCTCTGGCACGAACAGGCCAGGCACATCAGGCCGTCGACCTGATAGACGCTTGTATGGAGAGCGGCACGCATCTGCGGACAGGCCAGATCGAGCTCTGCCTTCTCTATGCGGGTTACGCTGAGGCTCTCGTTCGGGACGGGAAATCCGAACGTGGCCTGAGCGCCTTGGATGACGCTCTTTCCATCGCCAGGACCATCAGGAACCCATGGCTGATTGTCGAATGTCTTGGTTTGAGGGTGCGACTGCTCGCCGAGGCGAAGCCTGGCACCGCCCGCGTCGCTGAGGATCTCGCCGAGATGCACGCGATTTGCGATCAGTTTGGCATTGTTGCCTGGGACGGATCCCGGCTCGCGGTTTAGCAAGGCCGCTCGTGTCGAGACACACCAGTTCACCGGGCCCGTTTCGCGGGCTCGCCGCGCTCAACGGGCGTGGCATGCAATCCGGAGCTTCGACCCGGAGCAACGACCTTGACGGGACTTTGCCAAGAAGTACAATCTCGAGCATCCGGCGGCTATTTCTGACAGCTCTCGTCGCTACCGGGCGAGCTGCGTCTCGCCGAGCTGCGCATATCTCCACAGATTCTGATTTTGAGAAAACAGGTGGTTCAATTGTAGTTCACGGAGGGTCATGCGATGGGTCGTGTCGCTTTCCTCATTCGCTTTGCGCTGGTCGTCGCCGCAAATTCGGGAATTGAGACCGCTCTCGGCGATCCAATATATGTCGACCAAGGCCCGACATGGACAGCGGAAGACAGGGCTGACTACTACACGCGCGACCAAGGCTCCCGCTTAATCAAACTCACCTGGCTACGCGCATTGAAAACGAAGGACGGACAACCGTTCCTCTCGGATGGTCTGACCCGATACGGCTTTCTCCCGAATCCGGGCAATAATGCCAACCTCCCCGTCGGCCTCCACACCACAGGTCCCGCAGACTCCCCGATGGTCGGGATAACATGCTCCGCGTGTCACACGCGGCAGGTTGAAGTGGAGGGCAAGACGTACCGCATCGATGGCGGTCCGGCCTTTATGGATTTCCAGGAGTTCCTGAGCGACCTGGACAAGGCGGTAGGAGACGTAACCGCCAGCGACACGGCATTCGCTGCATTTGCTGCGGCCGTCTCCCAACCTGCGACACCTTCTGCTGCCGATGTTGCCGCACTACGTCAGAGGGTTGATGCATGGCACCGGCGCGTTCATGCATTCGTGACCGGTACATTGCCGCCAGTTGGTTGGGGCCCCGGACGTCTGGACGCGATCGGGATCATCTTCAACCGCATATCCGGCACCGACGTTGGGCCGCCGCCTGATTTTTTGATCAAGGAAAACATGAGGATTGCCGACGCTCCGGTGCGGTATCCTTTCCTGTGGAATACACCGATGCAGAACCAAACCGACTGGGCCGGTTTTGTGTCGAATGGAAACCGCGTTTTTGCACTTGCCCGGAACACCGGGCAGGCTCTGGCGTTCGCCAACTTCGAACCAAAAAAGCGTTCGCTCGGCTTATTCTTCGACTACGCCAACTCCATCAACTTCGATGGGCTGGAAAGACTCGAGAAACTGGTCTTGAAGATGGGTCCGCCAAAATGGCCACGGGAATGGCCTTTCGACAAGAAACTGGCTGACGAAGGTCAAAAACTCTACCAAAGACACTGCAGTGACGGGTGTCACGAGAAGAAGGAGATACACGCCCTGCGTGACTTGTTTGCTACGACGTGGGAGACGCCGCTCAAGAACGTCGGCACCGACACTCGTCAATTCGATGAGCTCGGTTGGAGAGTGAAGACCGGCGCGCTGAAGGGAGCAGGCACCCCGGGGGTCGCCAGGGATCTCGAGGAAGAGGATTACGCCGTCCACATGATGTTCAGCGCAGTCGCCGGTACGATTCTGAACTATAAGCTGTCTCTGGGGAGCGAGCTCGGTGCCGGTGACGGCTTTGGCTCCTCCTTGCCTCGCAACGGGCAAGTGGCACGCACCGCGTCCAAGTCTCCGCTGCCAGCGTCACCGGCTCCGGCACGGGCCTCCGCCGAACCGCCCAGCGCGCAACCATCGGGACCGCCGGAAAGCCTGACGATCGAGCCTTGGACGTTTTTCAAGCGCACCCTCAAAAGAGGCAAGTATGAAGCTCGCGTGCTGGAGGGAATTTGGGCCGCGGCGCCTTACTTGCACAACGGCTCGGTGCCGACATTGGCGGAATTGCTCGTACCGCCTGCGAAGCGTATGTCACAATTCAAAGTTGGCGCGAGATACGACATCAAGAATGTTGGTCTTGACGTCACACAAGAGGGGCCAAATCGTCCGGTCACCGATTGCAATGACCTCAATTCAGGAAACAGCCGATGCGGGCATGACTATGGCACCCGCTTGAGCGACGACGAAAAGAAGGCACTCCTCGAATATTTGAAGACTCTTTGAGAGCCTCGACTCTGTCTGCGCTAGCTAGGAAGTAGTCCGCGCAAGCGCTTTGCGCGAAGGACTGCGATCGACTATGTTCCGCGTTTCCCCGAGAGCTCCGGAACATCGTCATGTCCCCTCCTCCCTCAAATCGCTTCCCCGCACCCGCCCACGACACGCTCCCCGACGACATCCGCACGCGCCTGCTCGCCGTACAGGAGAAGAGCGGCTTCGTGCCGAACGTGTTCCTGACGCTGGCCTACCGGCCCGACGAGTTCCGCGCGTTCTTCGCCTATCACGACGCGCTGATGGAGAAGGACGGCGGCCTCACCAAGGCCGAGCGCGAGATGATCGTGGTCGCGACCTCGGCGGCCAACCAGTGCCAGTATTGCGTGATCGCGCACGGCGCGATCCTGCGCATTCGCGCCAAGAACCCGCTGATCGCCGACCAGGTCGCTGTGAACTACCGCAAGGCCGACATCACGCCGCGGCAAAAGGCGATGCTCGATTTCGCGATGAAGGTCTCGGCCGACGCACAGCGCGTCTCCGAGGAGGACTTCGCGGCGCTTGCACCGCACGGCTTCAGCGACGACGACATCTGGGACATCGCCGCAATCTCCGCCTTCTTCGCGCTGTCCAATCGGCTGGCAAACTTCACCGGCATGAGGCCGAACGAGGAGTTTTACCTGATGGGGCGCTTGCCGAAAAAATGACGGAGCTCGACTGGTCCGAAATCCTTGCTCGTCTCGGTGCCGCGACCGTCGCCGCCGGCGCGATCGGCCTCGACCGCGACCTGCACGGCAAGCCGATCGGGCTGAAGACGCTCGGCATCGTCGGGCTCTCCACGGCGACCGTGGTTCTGCTCGCCCTGCAGCTCGCCGAGCCAACCAAGGTCGCCGATGCCACCAGCCGCGTCATCCAGGGCATCCTCACCGGCATCGGCTTTCTCGGTGCCGGCGTCATCGTGCATCAAAGCATGGGATTTCGCGTCCGCGGACTGACCAGCGCCGCCTGCACCTTTCTCGCGGCCTGCATCGGCATCGTCTGCGGCGCCGGACAATGGAAGATCGTCACCGTCGCGCTGGCGCTCGCCTTCGTGCTGCTGACGGTGGGCCGCCACATCGAGCGACGGTTGCACCGCGTGCTCGGCGGGAAGGAGGATACGCACACCGCGGAGACGTCTCCGGACGCGCCGCCGCGGACCTAGCCGGCTGCGCCAGCACGCGGCTCTCACATCCGTCACGTTTTCCGTCGCTGGCTCCAGAAGCTTCCGACACCGACGATGGCGGTGACGAGCAGAACGGCAACGAAGGTCTGGATGATCGTGAAATTCAGGGCATCGCGCGCGACGAACAGCGCAGTGATGGCACCGGCAACGATGAAGAGAATGCGAAAAATTGCGCTCACGGTGATGCCTCCGGGTCAGCATGACTCGGAGCCACCTGCGCCCTCGACATTCAGGCAACACCGGTTCGGCAATCATGCCGACGGACCATAGCGCCCTGCACCGATACGAATTTGCGGTAGGTCAAGTCGCCTGCGCGCCTCAAAGCATTGGCGACTGATGCAGGTAACGGCCGTCGAAATCGGCAAGTTCCAGAAATTTCCACTCGTCCAGCACCGTGACGCGGCCGCGGTGCAGCTCGACGATGCCCTCCTGCCGCAACTGCTTGATCACGCGGTTGGCGTGCACCCCGGTGATTCCCAGAGCTTCGCCGATCTGCTCCTGGGTCAGCGGCATCTCGAAGCTGTTGCCGTCAAGACGCTCGATGACCCGGAGGCGTTCGCGCAGCTCGATCATGACATGGGCAAGCCTTGCGGGCGCGGGACGCTGGCCGACATTGACGATCCATTCGCGGAACATGGCGGCGTCGATCAGGGTGTCTCGCCAGAACATCTCGGCGACGCTTGGACTGCGCTGGTGCAATTTTCGCAGCGTTTCGTGACTGATGAAGCCGAGCGTGCACGGCGTCAGCGTCGACAGGTCGTGATCCATCACGTGCAGAAACAGGCTCATCAGGTCGGGGATCTCGCCGGGGATGTGGATGGAGAGGATCTGACGCTTGCCGCTTGCTATCGTCTTGGAACGCGCACAGAAGCCATCTGCGATCAGGCAGCAATCGGTTGCGCGCTCGCCGTCGCGCACCACGGGCGCCTCCGCCGAATATTGACGAACCGCAATCGGGAGCGCCTCGATCTCCTTCACGTCGTCGTCCGAGATGCCGGAAGATGTACGCAAACGCCTGACAAGCGCAGCACGGATCGTATCGCTGGGCACGCGAGCTAGCTCCGGTTGGTATGAGATGGGACCTGTACTGCAATCCCTGGCGCAGAGGCGCCGCTGCAATGAAAAACCCGCGATCCACGCCCCCGGTTCCAACAAAAGTTAAGGACGCCACTCGCCTCCCCATGGTTGGCTTCGCGCCGCAAAGGTCCAGCCATGACCAAGAAACGCAACCGCACGCGACCGGCCCTGTCACTCCAGGAGCGCCTGAACAGGTTCACGCAGGACGCCCGCGCCGCGGCCAAGAAGCTGCCCGCCGGCACCGAACGCCACACACTGTTGCAGAAGGCGCGCGACGGCGAGGCAGCCGCGGAGATCGAACGCCTTCTGTCCTCACCCGGCCCGCAGGACCAGAAGTGATCGTCCCACCGTTGCGTAGCGGCGACTGCGAGGCGCTACACCGCTAGCGCTGCGCCATCAACTCGAGCGCCGGAGCAAAGCGCTCGGAGAATGTCAGCGTCTTGGCGTGGCGAACTGCGGCAAACGATGCCGAGATTCCTGCTGTGGCGACTGCGAGCAAGGCGATTACGAAAACCAGACGGCGCATCTCGGCCTCCTGTGTGAGCTCGACTACCCCACAGAGATGGGGTGGCTCTGTTTCAGGACGGTTTCATCCCTGCGGAAAATGACTTCGCTCAAGCGGCTGTGATGAGATCCGGCTTCTCGGGCCGCCGCGCCGTAACCAACTAATAATCATCGTCGTTGTCTTGCGACGGTCGCGAGCGGTGCCGGGAATTTCGCGCCGGCGGCTACGATCATGAATCGCAAGACTGCCGCGATAAGCAGTATTCGCAGCAATGCGGAGTCATCGAGGATTGCTCAAATGAACGTCGTTATCCGGAAGCTCAATGGTCTGTGGCACCTCGTCGTCGGCTCGTGCCAGATCCGAACGCCCTTCCTGGCAACCCAGGACCGCGCGCTGGTCGTGAGCTACGCCCGGCGCGTCTACCCCGGCGCCAAGATCTTTCAGCGCGACTGATGCGAGCGGTTGCGCCTAATCGTCATCCGCCGGCCCGCACCAGCCGGGCAGATAGATAGCGTCCTTGCTCTTGGCCGCGGACAGGGCCTTCTCGAGCGCCTTGTCGAAATTGGCATCGACTGCCTTGCGCGTCAGTTTCCGGCGCAGAAAGTCGGCCCACAGGAATTCCGAGAACGGCGTGGTGTCCTTGGCGAAGCCGCCCATGCGGCGGAGCTCGCCGGCAAGGCTCCGGAACGGATCGTCCTTGAGATCGACGACCGATTTCGGCAGATCGCGGAACGGCCGCCGCTCGCCCTTGGAATCGTAAGGATAGACCCAGCGCTTGTTGTCCATCACGCCCCAGAAAGCCTCGCGCTCGACCATTCTGAGGTCGCCGACCACGGTCACCAGCACTTCCTTGACGCCCTCGTCGTGCAATGCGCGGCCGAGATGATGATGGTCGATCACGTAGTAGCGCTGGTCCGGTCCGTAGACGACGGGGATCATGTGATTGCCGAGCAGGTCGGCCTGCTTCTTCTTGCCGTGCTCGCGCCAGCGCTTGCGCTTCTCCTTGACCTCGCGCATGCCGACCGTCATCTGCGTCGGCCGGAGCGACAGGATCGGCACCGGATGCACTCTCGGTTCGCGCGCGTTGGTGGTGGTCATGATGAAGGCCCCTCACATGGTTGCAACCGGTGGTCCGGTTCCCTTGATTATGCCACGGGCCCCGCGGTGGCAAAATGCGTTCGATCCGGCCGCGGAGATCACAAGCAGATGTTCACGAGAGCCGGCGATGCGTGCTTCGGCGGTGTTGTTGCAACGCAACCTCCGCTTCCTGTCACCGACCTGACAGCCGGCGCCGCGTTCGCTCGCGCGCCGTTCCGGAAATATGCCATGCAAGATAGTGCGAAAGCGCAATGCACGTGCGCGTTGAGAAGATTTTCTGCAAGGCATTCACGGCGTATGCTATCTAAAAACCGCTGCTTCGGAGTGATCCCCGCACCATGAAAACACAGCGGCCCATCAGCTCGGATGACGAGCACCGGGTGCTCCAGTTCAGGCCGCGCAACGCGTCTCCCCCACCGGTCCAACGGGGCAGCGGTACCGTGCAGCCGCTGCGCGTCGCGCCCGAGCCGCTCGACCTGTCGCGCTACGAGAAGCCCCGCCCGGAACCGGACAATTTCCGCCACCGCATGCTCGCCAATATCGCGGCGCTCGCCTTCACCATCGCGCTGACCGCAATCGGGATCTGGCTCGCGGTGAGCATTGCCGACCTGCGCCGCACCCAGGATTGCGTGCTGATGGGCCGCCGCGACTGCGCCAAGATCACGACGCCCCATATCTAGGCACCCCCCGGGTGAAAAGGCCGCCGACGGCATCCCCAGCCCTGTCGCCGGGGCCGCCCGGCTCCATTGAACTCAGGGCGGCGCTCCGATATACGGGCTTTCGACCCGGCCAGAGGGGGGGTTGAGGGCGTCATCGGGGCGCGATGCCCACCCACCGTTCCACTCTGGAACCTCAGACAAATATCAGCAATATATCAAAGGCTTAGTGATGTCCTCCACATTCGATCAGGTCGCTACGATCATCGCTGAAACCTGCGACATCCCGCGCGACACGATCACGCCGGATAGCCACGCCATCGATGACCTCGGCATCGACAGCCTCGATTTCCTGGACATCGCGTTCGCGATCGACAAGCAGTTCGGCATCAAGCTGCCGCTGGAAAAATGGACCCAGGAGGTCAACGACGGCAAGGCGACCACCGAGCAGTATTTCGTGCTGAAAAATCTGTGCGCCCGCATCGACGAACTGGTTGCGGCCAAGGGCGCGAGCGCCTAAGCGCGCGGTCATGCAACTCGAATACTTCCACATGATCGATCGCGTCGTCGACCTCAACGTCGACGCGAAGACGATTGTCGTCGAAGCCCTGGTCCCCAAGGAGAGCACAATCTTCGAGGGGCACTTCCCAGGCTATCCCCTGATGCCCGGCGTGCTCCTGATCGAATCGATGGCCCAGGCCTCGGGCTGGCTTCAGCTCGGCGTGCTCAAGTTCGAGCGCATGCCGATCCTGGCCGCCGTCAAGGAGGCCAAGGTCCGCGGCTCGGTCTTCCCCGGCGATCTCATGACCATCGAGGCGACCCTGTCGCATCAGGGCTCGGGCTATGCGGTGACCGAGGCCAAGATCAAGGTCGGCGGTAAGCTGCGCGCGAATTCGACGCTCACCTTCACGCAGATCCCCTTCCCCAATGCGGATATGCGCGGCTTCATGGACGCGGTCGCCAAACGCGTCGGCTTCCCGCAACAGGCCGGATCGCCATGACTGACACTGCTTTGAAGCCCGGCCAGACGGAAGTCTGGATCACCGGCATTGGCCTCGCCACCTCGCTCGGCGAAGGCCTGGACGCCAACTGGGCCGCGCTTCAGGACAAGCGCATCAATGTCGACGAGAAGGGCTTTGCGCCCTGCATCGTGCATCCCCTGATGCCTGTGACCTTCGACAGCCAGATCCCGAAGAAGGGCGACCAGCGCCAGATGGAAGCCTGGCAGCGCATCGGCACCTATGCCGCGGGCCTTGCGCTCGATTCCGCCGGGATCAAGGGCAACAAGGACATCCTGTCGAAGATCGACATGGTGGTGGCCGCCGGCGGCGGCGAGCGCGACCTCAATGTCGACTCCGGCGTGCTCACGGCCGAGGTCAAGGGCGCCAATGCGCCCGGCTTCCTCAACGAACGGCTGATGAGCGATCTCAGGCCGACGCTGTTCCTGGCCCAGCTCTCGAACCTGCTCGCCGGCAACATCGCCATCGTGCACGGTCTCGGCGGCACCTCGCGCACTTTCATGGGCGAAGAGGTCGCGGGTGCCGATGCGGCGCGCATTGCGCTCGCGCGCATCGCCTCGGGCGAGAGCGACATCGCGCTGATCGGCGGCTCCCACAATGGCGAGCGCAAAGACCTGATGGTCCTCTACGAATTCGGCGACTTCAACCTGAAAGACAAGTTTGCTCCGGTGTGGGCGCGCAAGGATCACCCCGGTTTCGCGTTGGGATCTGCCGGCGCGTTCCTGGTGCTGGAATCGAAGGCGCACGCGGAAGCGCGCGGCGCAAAGCCGTTCGCAAAGCTGTCGAGCGTCGTTGCCGACCTCGCCCGGCGCAAGCAACCCGGCGACACGGCCGCGACGCTGGAGAAGCTTTGGGAAAAGCTGCCCAGGCGCGAGGGCAAGGGCGCGATCATATCGGGCGCGACCGGCGCGGAGCCCGCGACGTCAGAGGAGCGCGGCTTCCTGAAGGGCCATGCTGACTTCCCGGTGCGTTCGACCGGCACGATGTTCGGCCACGCCATGGAAACGCAATTCCCGCTTGGCATCGCGCTCGCGGCGCTGTCGATCTCGCGCGGTGCGCTGTTCCCGCCGAACGATTCCACCGGGACCGAGATTGAAATGCAGGGCGCGCCCACCCAGATTGTGGTGGTGGGGGCCGGACACTGGCGCGGCGAGGGCATGGCTCTGGTCGAGGCCGTAAGCTGAAGCGCGTCGCGCTTTGGCGGATGCTCTAGCTCAATCGGGGGATCGACATGACTGCACCACGCGACAAACTCGGGCGTCCCGTCGTCGTCGTCACCGGCATGGGCATCATGACCTCGCTCGGCAACGGCAAGGCCGACAATTGGGCGAAGCTCGTGGCCGGCGAATCCGGCATCCGCACCATCACGCGCTTTCCGGTCGACGGCCTGAGGACGACGATGGCCGGCACGGTCGATTTCGTCAGCGTCGATCCGTTCTCCTCCACCGGCCTGTCCGAGCGGATGGCTGAGCTCGTCACGCAGGAAGCGCTCGCGCAGGCCGGCATCGGCGCCAAGGCCGATTTCCCCGGTCCGCTCTTCCTTGCGGTTGCACCGGTCGAAGTCGAGTGGCCGCAGCGCCGTGAGCTCGGCCGTGCCGTCGGCGCGCAGGATATCACCTATGACGATCTGCTGCGCATCTCCGGCGGCGGCAAGTACAGCGCCTATCACCACCGCTTCATGTTCGGCTCGGTAGCAGCTTATCTCGCCGAGACCTTCGGCACCAAGGGCTCGCCGATCTCGCTGTCGACGGCCTGCGCCTCGGGCGCGACCTCGATCCAGCTCGGCGTCGAGGCGATCCGCCGCGGCGAGACCGATGCCGCGCTGTGCGTGGCAACCGACGGCACCGTGAACCCCGAAGCTCTCGTGCGGTTCTCGCTGCTCTCGGCGCTGTCGACCCAGAACGATCCGCCGCAGGCGGCCTCCCGCCCCTTCTCCAAGAACCGCGACGGTTTTGTCATGGCCGAAGGCGCCGGCGCCCTCGTGCTGGAAAGCTACGAAGCAGCGACCGCGCGCGGCGCAAAAATCCTCGGCGTGATCGCCGGCTGCGGCGAGCTCACCGATTCCTTCCACCGCACCCGCTCTTCGCCTGATGGCAAGCCGATCATCGGCTGCATGAACAAGACGCTGGCCGATGCCGGCATGACGCCGGACCAGATCGACCACATCAACGCGCACGGCACCGCGACGCCCGAGAACGACAAGATGGAGTTCAACACGACATCGGCCGTGTTCGGCGATCTCGCGCAGAAGATCCCGGTGACCTCCAACAAGTCGATGGTCGGCCACACCATCTCGGCCGCGGGCGCGGTCGAAGCGATCTTCTCGCTGCTCACCCTCGAGCATCAGCGCATTCCGCCGACGATCAACTACGACAATCCGGATCCCACGATCCTGTTCGACGTCGTCGGCAACAAGGCGCGCGATGCCCGCGTCACCGCGGTCATGTCGAACTCGTTCGGCTTCGGCGGCCAGAACGCCTCGCTGATCCTGACCCGCGAACCGGCCTGACCGGACGCATGGCGCTGTTACCTGCGAGCATCAAGGCCCGCGCGCGGGAGGCTGCCAAGTCGCTCGGCGGAAGCCTGATCGGGGCCACCACCGTCGGCATGCTGCGCACCACGCGCTATTTCGATCCGGCCAAGACCTCGGACTTCTTCTCCCGCGTGGTGAAGACGATCGGCCCGCGCCTGCGCGAGCACCGCATCGGCCGCGCCAACCTCACCGCGGCATTTCCGGAGAAGTCGCCGGAAGAAATCGAAACCATCCTGATGGGCGTGTGGGACAATCTCGGCCGCGTCGGTGCCGAATTCGCCCATATGGACCAAGTCTGGGATTACGACCGCGATCATCCGGAAAAGAGCCGGATCGAACTGCCCCAGCGCAGCATCGAGCTGTTCGACCAGATCCGCGACGACGGCAAGCCGGCGCTGATCTTTGCAGCCCATCTCGCCAACTGGGAACTGCCGGCGCTCGCCGCCGTCGCGCATGGGCTGGACACTGCGATCCTCTATCGCCGGCCGAACATCGCCTCTGCCGACCGCATCATCCAGGAGATGCGCCAGGTCAACATGGGCACGCTGATCCCCGCGGGGCGCGATGCGCCGCTGCGGCTCGCGCAGGCGCTGAAGGACGGCAAGCACGTCGCCATGCTGATCGACCAGTACCTGACCGGCGGCGTCGAGGTCACCTTCTTCGGCCGCAAGACCCGCGCCAATCCGATGCTGGCGCGCCTGCTGCGCCAGGTCGAATGCCCGATCCACGGCGTCCGTATCATCCGCCTGCCCGGCAACCGTTTCCGCGGCGAGCTGACCGAGGAGATCAAGCCGGTGCGCGACGCCGACGGCAAGATCGACATCCAGGGCACGACGCAGGCGATCACGAGCGTGGTGGAAAGCTGGGTGCGCGAGCATCCCGAGCAGTGGCTGTGGCTGCATAGAAGGTGGCGGTAGCGAGCCGTCAAACGGCTAACGCGGCTACTTATTCCTCATCCTGAGGAGCGCGAAACGCGCGTCTCGAAGGATGCAGGCCCGGCCGGTGGCCTCGCCCTTCGAGACGCGCGCGAAGAGCGCGCTCCTCAGGGTGAGGGTCCGGCCTTCTCTCTACCGAAAGACTTCGTCCCAAACAAAAAGGCCCCGGCGCATGACCGGGGCCTTCGCGTTCAAGCTCTCGAACCGTTCAGTACTTCGCGACCACCGGTCCGCCGAAGGTGTAGTTCACGCGCACCGTGCCGATGTCGATGTCCTGGCTGATGCGGTGGGTGCTTGGCGGCGCGGCGAAGGGCGCAATGGTGTTCGTGGTCACGTCCCGGCTGCCCATGAACAGATGATCGTATTCGACGGCGACGGACCAGCCCGGCGCGAAGCCGAACTCGATTCCCGCACCGACGGTCCCTCCCCAACGCGTCTCGGAGCCGACGGCACCGGTCTGGCCGGCGACGACGGCGAAGAACGGCGCGAGAGCGGCCGCGCCGGCCGGCGTCACCGTGAGCGAGTATTTGTCGTGAACGACGGCCGCACCGCCCTTGGCATAGAGCAGCACATTGTTGAAGGCGTATCCGACCTGCCCCGTGAACAGGCCGAAGGCGTCGACCTTGGTGACGTCGTTGAGGAGAGAGGTGGTACCAAAGACGGCATACTGACTCGCATTGCTACCCCTAAAATCGGCCCAGTTGCCCTGCGCCTCTAGGCCGAACACCCAGTTGGTCGCCTGCCAGCGATAGCCGATCTGTCCACCGACGGTGGCGCCTGTCGCGTTGTGGCACCCCTCGGGAACTGACGGCACGATCGGGAAGCCGGAATCGTTGAAGATGTCCCAGCAGGTGTGCGCAGAACCGCCGCCACCGTTGATACCGAGATAGAGACCGCCCCAATTGTAGACCGGCGCCACGACAGGAGCCTTGGTGTAACGCGGGGCCATGTCAGCCGCCGACGCAGCGGTGACGAACAGCAACGAGCCGGCCGCAGCCAGAACAATTTTCTTCATTGGGGCAATTCCTATGAACGAATATATTCCGGTTCCATACACCGGAACCGCGCCGGACGCTGTCACCCCAAGGACACATCCGGATACCATCGCAACGACGTAAGGTTGTATGCGCAATCTGAGAAGACCGGCCGGAGATCGGCACCGCGCGCGCTGCTTCAGGTCATTGCGTCCGCGCGTCGATGAAGCCAGGCGTCATCGCGACTTAAGCACCGCCACCGCCGGCGACCCGCAGGTGACGCTTCTACTGTGCATGGGGTTGTTTTGCAGATTTTGGCTTCCGGGCGGTTCCCAGAGCGACTACCGCCCCGTCTTCACCTTCGTCCACAGCCGATTGATCACCCGCTGCGTCGCCGGCTCACGCGCCGTGATGACGAACAGTTTTGCGAGCGTCGCCTCGTCCGGATAGATGTTCTTGTCGTTCAGAATCTTCGGGTCGACCAGCTTCTGGCTGGCGAGGTTGCCATTGGCGTAGGACAGGAAGTCCGAGTTCTTCGCGGCGACGTCCGGACGGTAGAGATAGTTGATCAGCTCGTAGGCTTCCTTGACGTTCTTGGCATCGGCGGGGATCGCGAGATTGTCGAAGAACATCTGCGCGCCCTCCTTCGGGATGGCGTAGCCGATCTCTATGCCGCTGCTGTTCTCTTTCTTGGCCTCCGCTGCGCGGGCGCGCGCCTGCATGATGTCGCCGGACCAGCCGACCACGAAGCAGATCTCGCCGGTGGCGAGCGCGCTGAGATATTCGGACGAATGAAACTTGCGCACGGACGGGCGGACCTTCGCGACGACGTCGGCGGCCTTCTCGAGGTCGGCCTGCTTGGTCGAGTTCGGATCGAGCCCGAGATAGTTCAGCGCCGCCGGAAAAATGTCGTCGGCGGAGTCGAGCATGTGGACGCCGCAGTCTTTGAACTTCGCCAAATTCTCCGGCTTGAAGACGATGTCCCAGCTGTCGATCTTCGCGTCGGCTCCCAGGATCTGCTTCACCTTGGCGACGTTGTAGCCGATGCCCGTCGTGCCCCACATGTAGTTGGCGGCGTAGACATTGCCGGGGTCGTAAATGCCAAGGCGCTCGGTCACCACCGGCCAGGCATTTGAGAGGTTCGGCAGCTTCGACTTGTCGAGCTTCTGGAAGATGTTGGCCTTGATCTGGCGCTGGAGGAAATAGGCCGTGGGCACCACGACGTCGTAGCCGGACTTGCCGGCCATCAGGCGCGTCTCCAGCGTCTCGTTGGCGTCGAACGTGTCGTAGACCACCTTGATGCCGGTCTCCTTGGTGAAGGCATCAAGGACGTCAGGCGCCATGTAGTTCGACCAGTTGTAGAAGTTGACGACCCGCTCCTCGGCCCCTGCGGGGGCGGAAAGCAACGTCAGCGCTGCGGCGATTGCAAAACCAAGGCAACGCCAGGAGCGGCCGACGTTCGTCATCTTTCCTACCTCTTGCGTCCGCGCACCGCGTCCGACAACCGCTCCAGCGCGGTGTCGAGCGTCGCGTCCTTCTTGGCAAAGCAGAAGCGGACCACGGAGGTCACCGCGTCCTGCTCGTAGAAGGCCGACACCGGGATCGCCGCGACCTTGTAATCCTTCACGATCCGCCAGCAGAACTCGGTATCGCTCTCGTTGAGCCCGAGCGGCGACAGGTCGACGGTGAGGAAGTAGGTGCCCTGCGACTTCAGCACGGGGAAGCCGAGGCTCTCCAGTCCCCTGGTCAGGCGGTCCCTGCTTCGCGTCAGGTCCTTGCGCATCGACAGGAAGTAGTCGTCGGACTTGCCGAGCCCATAGGCGACGGCGGCCTGGAGGTTCGGTGCGGTGGTGAAGGTCAGGAACTGGTGCACCTTGGCGGCCACCCGCAGCAGCGGCGGCGCGGCGCAGACGAAGCCGATCTTCCAGCCGGTCAGCGAGAATATCTTTCCGGCCGAGCCGACCTTGATGGTGCGATCGCGCATGCCGGGGATGGTGATCAGCGGGACGTGCTTGTGCTCGTCGAAGGTGACGTGCTCCCAGACCTCGTCGCAGATCGCGATGACGTCGAACTCCTGGCAGTAGCGGGCGAGCAGCTCGAGGTCCTCGCGCGGATAGACCACTGCGGACGGATTCAGGGGATTGTTGAAGAGCACCGCCTTGGTCTTTGAATTGAAGACGCTTTTCAGCATGTCCTCATTCAGCCGCCAGTGCGGCGGCTCGAGGCGGACGAGGCGCGGAATGCCGCCGGCCTGGCGGATGATCGGCAGGTAGGAATCATAGACCGGCTGGAAGCAGACCACCTCGTCGCCGGGCTGGACCACCGCGAGGATCGCCGAGGTCAGCGCCTCGGTGCCGCCGGAGGTCACCATCACCTCGCTCATCGGATCGAGCTTGAGGCCGTGCCAGTGCCCGTAATGAGTCGCGATCGCCTGGCGCAGCTCCGGCAGGCCCATCATCGAGGGGTACTGGTTGTAGCCGTTCAGCGAGGCATCGGCCGCGGCGCGGCGGATGTCCTCAGGCCCGGGATCGTCGGGAAAGCCCTGGCCGAGATTGATGGCGTTGTTGTCGCGCGCGGCCTGCGACATCGCCTCGAAGATGGTGACGGGAAGGTCGGCAAAGACCTTGTTCAGCGAGGAGCTCTTGGTCGTCATCGCGAGGTCAGCCACCGACCTTGCTGGGAAGACCCGCTGCCTTCCACCCCAGCATGCCGCCGGCCAGATGCTTGTCGTAAGGCAGACCCGCCGCCTGCGCCGCGAGCGAGGCCGTCACCGAGCGCTTGCCCGAGCGGCAGGCGAACACGACCTCCTTGCCCTGGGGATCGGGGATCGCCTTGGGATCGAAGGTCGAGAGCGGCACGACGACGCCGTAGGGATAGGCCTCGGCCTCGACCTCGTTCGGCTCGCGCACGTCGACAAGGAGATAGCGCCCTTCCGCGACACCCTTGGAGACCTCGTCCGGGGTCAGATCCTGTACCTGGTTTGCCACATCATCCTCCAACGTCACGAGCCGCCTGCCGGGGCGATCCCGGCGGGCGGCAACCTCGCCTCTCGGCAGGCGAAAATCAAGCGCTACAAAGGCTTGAGCTGCATCCCGCAAGTTAAAGCTAAATCGCAGCGACTTGAAGTGCGGCTTTCAGGATGCCTGAAACTCCTGCTTCGCATCCCACCACGCGCTCGGTGTCATTCCCCGCGACCCGGGCTACGCCAAGGCTTCGCCGGGGCTGAGGTCCAGGGCCGCCGCAGCTTTAGCGTAGGCGGCAAGCGGGGAAGCCAGTACGCCGCGGCTTCTCGGTTCTAGCCGTGCCGTTTCTGGAATACTGGGTCGCCCGGTCAAGCCGGGCGACGACGGCGGTGGCTCTAGATCGTGACCTGGGTACCGACCTCGACCACGCGGCCGGAGGGGATCTGGAAATAGTCGGTGGCGTCGTTGGCGGAGCGGCTGAGCGAGATGAACAGCCGGTCCTGCCAGCGCGGCATGCCGGAATGGGCGGCGGGCTTGAGCGCCCTGCGCGACAGGAAGAACGAGGTCGACATGATGTCGAACTGCCAGCCGAGCTTGCGGGCGATCGCCAGCGCCTTCGGCACATTGGGCGATTCCATGAAGCCGAACTTCAGCGTCACCTTGGAGAAGGTCGGTGAGATCTGCTCCAGTCTCACGCGCTCGGCCGGATCGATCCGCGGGGTCTGCGCGGTCTCGATGGTGAGAATGACATTCTTCTCGTGAAGTACTTTGTAGTGTTTCAGACTATGCATCAGCGCGGTCGGGGCGCTGAGCGGGTCGGAGGTCAGGAACACCGCGGTGCCGGGCACGCGCTGCGGCGGCCGCTTCTCCAGCATCGCCACGAGGTCGGCGAGCGGGAATTCGAGCTTGCGCGACTTCTCGAACAGCAGCCGGCTGCCGCGCCGCCACGTGTACATCAGGATGATCATGAGCGCGCCGAGCGCCAGCGGCACCCAGCCGCCCTCGAACACCTTGAGCAGGTTGGCGGCGAGGAAGGTCAGGTCGAGGAACAGGAACGGCACGATCAGGGCGGCGGCAGCGAACGGCGACCACTTCCAGACCTTCCAGATCACGACGAAACCCATCATCGCCGTGACCACCATGGTCCCGGTGACCGAGATGCCATAGGCCGATGCCAGCGCGCTGGAGGAACGGAACAGCAGCACCAGCAGCACCACCGCGACCAGCAGAAGCTGGTTGATGCGCGGGATGAAGATCTGGCCCGAATGGGCTTCAGAGGTATGGCGAATTTCGAAGCGCGGCAGCAGCCCGAGCTGAATCGCCTGGCGCGTCAGCGAATAGGCACCGGTGATGACGGCCTGGCTCGCGATCACCGTCGCGGCGGTGGCGAGAACGACCATGCAACCGCGGAAAAAGCCTTGCGGGAACAGCTGAAAGAACGGGCTCACAATCGCGCCGGGATCGCCGAGGACGAGAGCGCCCTGCCCCAGATAGTTCAGCGCCAGCGACGGCAGCACGATGAACAGCCAGGCGGTCTGGATCGGCCGCTTGCCGAAATGGCCGAGGTCAGCATAGAGCGCCTCGGCACCGGTGACCGCCAGGAACACGGCGCCCAGCGTCACGAAACCAATGATGCCGTGATGGAACATGAAGGACACGGCGTAGAGCGGGTTCAACGCGAACAGCACCTGCGGCTGCTCGATGATCGGGTGGATTGCCGCGATCGCGATCACCGCGAACCAGACGCACATCACGGGACCAAAGAACGCGGCGACGCGGGCGGTGCCACGCGACTGCACGGCGAACAGGCCGACCAGGATGATCACGGTCAACGGAACGATGTAGGGCTCGAAGTGCAGGGTGACGTCCTTCATGCCTTCGATGGCCGACAGCACCGAAAGCGCCGGCGTGATCACGGCGTCGCCGTAGAACAGGGCGCCGGAAATGATGCCGAGCAGGACGATGGTCGCCCCGCCGGTGCCGACCGCGCGCTGGGCCAGCGCCATCAGCGCCAGCGTGCCGCCCTCGCCATTGTTGTCGGCACGGAGCAGGATCACGACGTATTTGAGCGTCACCACGACGATGAGCGCCCACAGGATCAGCGAGAGCACGCCGAGCACGGCCGCCGGCGTCGGCACCCCCTCCGCGCCCGAGGCCGCCATCACCGCCTCGCGGAACGCGTAGAGCGGGCTGGTGCCGATATCACCGTAGACGACGCCGATGCTGCCGAGCGTCAGCGCACCGAAACGGGCGGTGGTGTGGGCTTCGCCATGCCCATTGGCCGCCGCCGTTTCCGGGGCGGAAATCGCTACGTCACTTGTCATGGGAGAGCCCAGTGGCCTCTAGAATGCTTCACTGCACAACGGCGGAAGAGCGCGCGGCTTATAGTCCTGCGCTGCCGGCATAGCCTAGCCCGATTTTGGGCCCTTGCCATGCGAAATTTGCATGAGTAGGCCAATTGCGTTCAGATGGTGACTTGGGTGCCGACTTCAACCACCCGCCCGGTCGGAATCTGGAAATAGTCAGTGGCGTCGTTGGCGGACCGGCTCAGCGCGATGAAGAGGTGATCCTGCCACAGCGGCATGCCCGACTGGGCCGAGGCCTTGAGCGACCTTCGCGACACGAAGAACGAGGTCGACATGATGTCGAACTGCCAGCCCTGCTTGCGGGCGATCGCCAGCGCTTTCGGCACGTTCGGCTGCTCCATGTAGCCGAAGCGCAGCCTGACCTTGGAGAACTTGTCGCTGATCTTCTCCATGCGGAACCGCTCGGACAGCTCGACCCGCGGCGTGTGCGCGGTCTCGATGGTCAGGACCACGTTGTGCTCATGCAGCACCTTGTTGTGCTTGAGATTGTGCAGCAGCGAGGTCGGCACGAAGGCGGGATCGCTGGTGAGGAACACCGCGGTGCCCTTGACGATGTGCGGCGGGCGTTTTTCGAGGCTGCGGATCAGGTCGTCGAGCGGCACCTCGATCCGGCGCGTCTTCTGGAGCAGGATGCCGGTCCCCTTGCGCCAGGTCCAGATCGTCCCGGCCATGACCGCGCCGAACAGCAGCGGCACCCAGGCGCCCTCGAGCAGCTTGAGCAGATTGGCGCTGAAGAAGCTGATGTCGACGACGACGAAGGGCACGATCACCGCCGCAGCCGTCGCAGCGCGCCAGTTCCACAGTTTCCAGATCACGACGAAGCCCATGACGCCGTCGGCGACCATGGTGGTGGAGACCGCGATGCCGTAGGCCGAAGCCAGATTGCTGGGGGTGTGGAACAACAGCACCAGCAGCATCACGCCGATCAGCAGCAGCCGGTTCACACGCGGCAGATAGATCTGCCCGGCATGGGTCTCGGAGGTGTAGCGCACCTCGAAGCGCGGCAGGAGGCCAAGCTGCACCGCCTGATAGACCAGCGAATAGGCGCCGGTGATCACGGCCTGGCTCGCGATCACGGTCGCCGCGGTCGCAAGTCCAACCAGCGGCAGCACCAGACTCTCGGGCACCATGCGATAGAACGAATGCTCGATCGCGCTGGGATCGGACAGCACCAGCGCGCCCTGCCCGAAATAGTTGATCAGGAGCGCGGGCAGCACGAAGAACATCCAGGCCGACTGGATCGGCTTGCGGCCGAAATGGCCGAGATCGGCGTAGAGCGCCTCGCCGCCCGTCACCGCCAGGAACACGGCGCCCAGCGTGACCAGACCGATCGTGCCGTGCGACAGCAGGAATTGCAGCGCGTAATAGGGATTGATTGCCGCCAGCACCGACGGATCATCGGCGATGTGCACGGCGCCCATCACCGCAAGAACGGTGAACCAGATCACCATCACCGGCCCGAAGGCCGAGGCCACCAGCGCCGTCCCCTTGCTCTGGACCGCGAACAGCAACACCAGGATGATGACGGTGAGCGGTACGACATAGTGGTCGAAGGCGGGGGTCACGAGCTTCAGACCCTCGACCGCCGACAGCACCGAGATTGCCGGCGTGATCATGGAATCGCCGATGAACATGGAGGCGCCGACCACGCCGAGCGCCATCAGAAACCAGCTTCGCCGCCCGAGCGCGCGCTGGCCGAGTGCCATCAGCGAGAGCGTGCCGCCCTCCCCGTTATTGTCGGCGCGCAGCAGGAGCAGGACGTATTTGGCGGTGACGACGATAAAGAGCGCCCAGAGAATCAGCGAGAGCACGCCGAGCACCATGACCCGCGAGACCGGCTCGCCATGGGCCGCGCCCCTGACCGCCTCGTGGAATGCGTACAGCGGCGAGGTGCCGATATCGCCGAAGACAACACCGATGCTTCCGAGCGTCAGGCCCCAGAAACCCGAGGTGACCGGCCCGTCCTGAGCGTCGGTCGATGTGATGCTCGCCGTCATGTGAGATGAGAAACGCTTCTTCCCGAGAATTGATCCGGCGCCTTTTGACCGTTCCGGCGCGCCTGTCAATCGGCACACCACCATAGCAGCCGCCGGGGCGGATGCTGTGACGGCGCAGCAACGATCGTTGTTAGCGCGACGACATGCCTCAGGTAAGATGGTAGCGCAAGTGCCCACAGCCTTCCGCTCCGCGGGAGGCGGAACGGGCCTCGAGATTCCGGGTTTGACGCGTTTTCTTCACGCGAAACCGGCGGCCGCTTCGCGCGAAACGCTCTACGGCTTCAGATTCGGCGGCAGCGGCGGATCCTCGCGCATCAGTGTGATCGTCACCCGCCGGTTGGCCGCGAGCGAGGGATCGTCCGGAAACAGCGGCTGGGTGTCCGCCTTGCCGGCGACGGCGAAGATGTGAGACGGCGGCAGGCCCTCGCGTTCGAGGATCTGACGCACGGAATTGGCGCGATCGGCCGACAGGTCGAAGGCGCCATAGTCGCTGCGGGTCGGCACGAATCCGGCCGCGGTGTGGCCAGCGATGGAGACACGGAGCGGCGTTGCCTTCAGCGGGATCGCGAGCTTCTCGATCAGGCGGCGGGTGCGGTCATACGGCACCTTGGAGCCGTCGGCGAACATCGAGCGGCCATCCTGGTCGACGATCTCCAGGTTGAGGCCCTGCTTGGTCTCCTCGAACATGATGTGCTTGGACATCTCGGTCAGTTCCGGCATGTCCTGCAGCGCCTGGCGCAGCGAGGCGGCGGCGAGCGCAAAGTTGCGGTCGACCTTGATCTTCGCGCCCGACGTGCGGTCGCGGTCCTCCTGATCCGGCGTCGGCGTGTTGGACGCGTCCTCGGGCTGGATGTGGTCGACGTTCTTCAGCCGCGGGCGGGTCGGCAGGCCGTCGGACTCGACGATGCCGGCGTAGCGCGCTTCGCTCTGCACGCCGAATGCGTCGCGCATGGAGCCGGCGACGATCTTCAGCTTGTTGGCGTCCTGGGTCGAGAACGCCACGAGCATCACGAAGAAGCTCATCATCAGGCCCATCAGGTCGGCGAAGGTCACGAACCAGCCGTGACCGCCACCGTGAGCATCGCCGCGCTTCTTCTTGGCCATCTCTCGAGATCCCGGGCGGCGGCTTTACGCCGGCACCGGCTCGCCCTCGGCGTGACGATGCTTCTCCGGCAAATAAGCCAGCAGCATTTCGCGCACGAGCGTCGGGCTCTTGGAGTCACGGATCATCAGGATGCCGTCGATGATCAGCGTGCGGTTGGTTTCCTCGTCGAGCAGCTTGCCGTGCAGCTTGTCGGCGATCGGCAGACAGAACAGGTTCGCGACGAGCGCACCATAGAGGGTTGCGAGCAGCGCGGTCGCCATGAACGGGCCGAGCTTGGAGGGATCGGTCATGTTGGCGAACATCTGCACCATGCCGATCAGGGTGCCGATCATGCCGAAGGCCGGAGCGCAGTCGCCGATGGCGCGGTAGATCTTGCTGCCTTCGTCGAGGTGCATGAGGAAGTTGTCGCGGTCGCGCTCGAGATTGTCGCGGATGAAGTCGAGGTCGTAGCCGTCGGCGACGTAGCGGATGCCCTTGGCCAGGAACGGCTCGTCGGTCTCGACCTTTTCGAGGCCGACCGGGCCCTGCTTGCGGGCGATCTCGGCGATGCGGGCGAGCTCGTCGACGAGGTCGTGCGCCGACAGGCGGCTCATGGTGAAAGCGAACTTGGCGCCGAGCGGAAGGCCGTGCAGGAGCGCGCTGAGCGGAAAGCGGATCATGGTGGCCGAGACCGAGCCGCCGAAGATGATGATCATGGCATGTTCGGAGATGAACATGTGGAGGTCGCCGCCCATGAAGATCATCGCCGTAATGACGATGATGCCCGCAATGAGCCCGACGCTCGTCATGATATCCATGGGACACTCCAACGCGAACGCAACAACGGCCGTCCTGGCCGCTGGCGCGGCCCAACCCCGAACCGCATCGGAAACCCTAGAGTGCCCCCCTTAAAGCCGCGTAAAGGTTAAGTTGAGCCGGGGCGCCAGACCGACGCAGCGCGCTGACAGGGCGCCGGCTTTGCCCGCGACCGACGGGAATCTCAACACTTCGCTAACCATGATTGCGGGGCGCCAGGACGGCAGCTCAGGACGAAAGCCCGGTCAGCTCGAGGCTGAGTGCGCGCAGGCGCCTGCGCGCGCCGGCATCGTAGGCCTGCGGATTGGCGCGGGTCTCGTTCATGCCGTTGAAGAACAGTCCGCTCTTGCCGGCGACGTCGTCGCCTTCGACAAGGTGCAGGATCGCCGCACCGCCCTGCTCCACCGTCGAGATCGGCGTGATGCCGCCGGCACGCACCATCGTGGTGTTCATGTAGGTCGCCGGATGCAGCGCGTTGACGGTGATGCCCGTGCGCTTCAATTCCTCCGCGAAATCGATGGTGAACATGATCTGCGCGAGCTTGCTCTGGGCGTAGGCGCGTGAACCGCTGTAGCCCCTGCCGATCATGACGTCGCCGAAATCGATCGGATGCTGACCGAGGGAGGCAACATTGACGACGCGCGAAGGTGCCGCGGACGTCAACAGCGGCAGCAGCAGATGCGCAAGCAGGAAGCCCGAGAGGTAATTCACCGCAAAGCGCAGTTCGCAGCCGTCGGGACTCTCCTGCCGTTGCGGTCCGTCGTTCTGCGAGCCGATGCCGGCGTTGCTGACGAACACATCGAGACGCTGGTGATCGCGGATAACGGCCGCGGCGAGCTCTCGCGTGCCTGACATCGACGACAAGTCGGCCTGGTAGAATGTCGGCGCGGCGTGGCCGGCCTGCACGATCTGGTCGATCAGCGCCTTCGCGCGCACGGCATCGCGGCCGTGGATCAGGACCCTCGCACCTGCTTCGGACAGCCGGCGCGCGACGTAGCGGCCGACGCCGTCCGTCGAACCGGTGATCAGGACGGTTTTGCCAGTCATCTTCATTGTGCGTCCTCCGACTGCGGCCCTGCGCCACATCCGCGACGAGAGATCATGCAGTATTCTGTCGCCGGGCGGCATGCTCCATCGCAGGAGCCATTTTGCCATGTTGACGCTGTTCGGTCTTCTCACCGCGCTGCCGGCGGTGCTGGCGCTCCACCTGCTCGAGCCAGGGCTCGTCCTGCCGGCGTTCAGCGTCTTGCTGTTTGTCGAGGCGGGCTTTGCCGTGATCGCAGCGCGTTTGATTCACGTCCCTGATGGTGCCGACGACATCACCCTCTGGGATCTCGCCGGCGGCTTCACCCTGATCGGATGCGCCGCCGCAGTCTTCGGCGAGCCGGATCAGGCCGCCCTGTTTCTGACGGAACAGGGCGGCCCACGGCCGGCAACGCGGCCCTAAGTCGTTCGGTCGCCCCTTAGTGAATCTCCGCCGAGCGCATCAGCGCGGCCTTCAGCTTCTCCAGCGAGAAGTCGGGGCTGCGCGCGATCTCCAGGATCGGCGTCTCGCGGCGGCCACAGAGTTCGGCAGCCTCGGGAAGCTTTGCGGCGATGTCGAGCGGGATCACGATCGCGCCGTGCTGGTCGGCGTGGATCAGGTCGTCGGATTTCACGGTCATGCCGGCGACGCGCACCTCGCCACCAAAACTTTCCGCATGCACCCAGGCATGCGACGGGCCGATCGAGCCGGCCAGCGCCTGGAAGCCAGGGGCCCATTGCGGGATGTCGCGGATCGAGCCGTCGGTGATGACACCGAGGCAACCGAGCGCCTTGTGCACGTTGCTCTGCACCTCGCCCCAGAACGCGCCGTAGCCGACGTCGGGACCGTCGATGTCCTGGATCACCGAGATACGCGGACCGTGGCCGGTGCCGACATATTCGTAATATTCGATGCGGCGCTTGGACTGCTCTTCGGCCGGCAGCGAGGACTTCAGCACCGAGCGGATCGCAACCGTGCGGGCATAGCCGACGATCGGCGGCAGGTCGGGAAATGGGCAGACCAGTTGCTTGGTGGTGTAGCCGATCAACCGGCGCTCGGGCGCCACGATCTCCATGGCATTGCAGATCGTCGGCGTGTCATAGCGGCCCAGCGCTTCGAGGACGGCAGCGGGCAGCGGCCCGGTCGCGGTATCAGTCACGGCGTTCTCTCCCAGATTGGCGGCCGCTGTTGGCGCGGTGCCGCCGGCACAGGGCGATATAGCCGAGATCGGGCTTCAACCCAACTCGGCCGCCTTCATGGCAGATATCCGCGAAAACCGCTCAGTGCATGATCCGGAAAAGTGCGCAGCGGTTTTCCGAAAAGATCATGCTCAAACAACGACCTAAAGCGTGATGACGATTCAGCCAAATCTCATCGCGCTTTAGTGCAGCCGTCCGGGCCGGTCGTCATCGAGCGGCGGCTCCGACAAATTGGCCAGCGTCGGCGCCGAAGGCGGCGACGGGACCTCGCCTCCGGACGGCGCGGTGGCCGCCATCGCGCGCGCCTGGTCGCGATAGGATTTGTAGCCGAGCGGCAAACCGAGCAGATACAGCACCGTGCCGATCGACAGCACGTGCCAGGGATAGGCGATCAGGATAGCGATGAAGACGATCACCGCGACGAACGCCGGCAGCACCAGCTCGGGCGGCACGCGCATGCGCTTGGTCTTGCCGGAGAATACCGGCAGGCGCGACACCATCAGGAAGGCGATCAAGAGCGTATAGGCCGCCGTCACCGCCGCGGGCAGCCGGCCGAGATCGAGAAACGCGACGTAGATCGGCAGCAGCACGGTGATCGCGCCGGCCGGCGCCGGCACGCCGGTGAAGAAATTGGCGGCGAAGGCCGGCTTGTTCGGATCGTCCATGGTGGCGTTGAAGCGCGCGAGCCTCAAGCCTCCGGAGATCGCGAACACCATGGCGGCGATCCAGCCGGCATTGCCGAGCTCATGCAACTGCCAGAAGTACAGCATCAGGCCGGGCGCGACGCCGAAATTGACGAAGTCGGCGAGGCTGTCGAGCTCGGCGCCGAACTTGGACTGGCCCTTGATCATGCGCGCGACGCGACCATCGATGCCGTCGAGCGCGGCCGCGAACACGATGGCGTAGACCGCGAGCGTCATCCGCCCCTCGATCGACAGCCGGATCGAGGTCAGGCCGGCGCAGATCGCCAGCAGCGTGATGACGTTGGGCACAAGCATCCGCACCGGAATCGGGCGGAACCGCCGGCGGCGGACGTCAGGATCCTTGAAGTCGTAGGGCGTCATGGCTCGTCCTTATCTCAATGCGAGATATAGCAAGCCCTGTTCCCCTCCGCCATTGCGGCGGAAGGCCCCTTTGGACCGACTATTGGTTAATTGGCGCGGTAGGCGCGGCTTGGGTCGTCCCCGGCAAGATCGGCCAAAATCGTCTCCCCGGCGATCGCCGTCTGCCCTTCCGACACCAGCGCCTTGGTACCCAGGGGCAGGTAGACGTCGAGGCGCGAGCCGAAGCGGATCAGGCCAAACCGCTCGCCCGCCCCGATCGCCTGCCCTTCCCTGACGAAGCAGACGATGCGCTTGGCGACGAGCCCCGCGATCTGGATCACGCCGATCCGCGCCGTCGGCGTCGTGATCACGAGCGAGTTGCGCTCATTGTCCTCGCTCGCCTTGTCGAGCTCGGCGTTGATGAACAGGCCCGGCCGGTAGGCGATGCGGTCCACCCTGCCCGCGATCGGGCTGCGGTTCACGTGGCAGTTGAACACGCTCATGAACACCGAGATCCGCGGCAGCGGCCGGTCGCCGAGCCCGAGCTCGGCTGGCGGCAGCGCCATGGTGATCATCGAGACGCGGCCGTCGGCCGGCGACACCACGAGCCCCTCGCGCACCGGCGTCACGCGCACGGGGTCGCGGAAAAACAGCGCGCACCACACGGTCAGGATCGTGCCGATCCACCCGAGCGGCGACCACAACCAGAACAGGATCAGGCTTGCCAGCGCAAAGCCGCCAATGAAGGGATAGCCCTCCTTGTGGATCGGCGGGATCTGACGCTGGATCGAATCGAGGATGGACATCGCTATCTGCCGCCTGGGAGTTGATGGCGCCGGGTCGCCCCCGCGCGGTGGAGTTGTTTAGGCCAGAGTTGGGACCGGAGACAAGGTCACTCCGCGGCCGCTGATGTCGCGAGGGCGTCGTCGACCGGCGGCGGCTCCCGGTTGGGCGCCTCGCTGCTGTCGGCCATCTTGGCCAGTTTCTCCCGTGCCGCCTCGGCTTCGCGCTGCCTGTTCCACATGCTGGCGTAAAGGCCGCCCTGCACGAGCAGCTTGGCGTGGGTGCCCCGCTCGGCGATCCGGCCCTGGTCCAGCACGATGATCTCGTCGGCGCCGACGATGGTGGACAGCCGGTGCGCGATCACCAGCGAGGTGCGGTTCTTCGACACGCGGTCGAGCGCGCCCTGGATCTCGTGTTCGGTGTGGGTGTCGAGCGCCGAGGTCGCCTCGTCCAGCACCAGGATCGGCGGCGCCTTGAGCACGGTGCGCGCGATGGCGACGCGCTGCTTCTCGCCGCCCGAGAGCTTCAGGCCGCGCTCGCCGACCTGGGTCTCGTAGCCCATCGGCGCCATGCGGATGAAATGATCGATCTGCGCCAGCCGCGCCGCCTCTTCGACCTCGGCATCATCGGCATCCCAGCGGCCGTAGCGGATGTTGTAGCGGATGGTATCGTTGAACAGCACCGTATCCTGCGGCACCATGCCGATCGAGGCGCGCAAACTGGCCTGCGTGACCTCGCGGATGTCCTGGCCGTCGATCAGGATCTTGCCGCCGGAGATGTCGTAGAGGCGGAACAACAGACGCGAGATGGTCGACTTGCCCGCCCCCGACGGGCCGACGATCGCGACCGTCTTGCCGGCCGGCACCTCGAAGCTGATGCCCTTGAGGATCGGCCGCGTCGGCTCATAGGCAAAGCGCACGTCCTCGAAACGCAGATTGCCGGCCGAGACCACCAGCGGCTGCGCATCGGGCATGTCCTTGATCTCGGCCTCGCGGCCGATCACGCCAAACATCTTCTCGATGTCGATGATCGCCTGCTTGATCTCGCGATAGACCATGCCCATGAAATTCAGCGGCTGGTAGAGCTGGATCATCATGGCATTGACCAGCACGAAATCGCCGACCGTGTTGGTGCCGTTGCGCACGCCGATCGCGCACATCAGCATGGTCGCGGTCAGCCCGAGCGTGAAGATCACGGCCTGGCCGGTGTTGAGCACCGCGAGCGAGGTATAGGCCTGAACGCTCGACTCCTCGTAGCGCGCGACCGACTTGTCGTAACGCTGCGCCTCGCGCGTCTCCGCGCTGAAATATTTCACGGTCTCGTAGTTGAGCAGCGAGTCGATCGCCTTGGTGTTCGCCTCGGTGTCGGAATCGTTCATCTTGCGGCGGATGCCGATCCGCCACTCGGTCGCGATGTAGGTGTAGTACATGTAGACCGCGACCGTGATCAGCGTCGCGACCACGTAGCGCCAGTCGAACTGCCACAGCAGCACCGCCAGCAGCAGCGTGACCTCGACGATGGTCGGGATCAGCTGGAGGATCACCATGCGCACGATGACCTCGATACCCTCGCGGCCGCGCTCGAGCACGCGCGTCAGGCCGCCGGTCTTGCGCTCGAGGTGAAAGCGCAGCGACAGCTCGTGCATGTGGATGAAGGTGATGGTGGCGAGCTTGCGCACCGCATGCATGGCGACGCGGGCAAAGATGCCGTCGCGCCATTGCGTCAGCACCGCCATCAGGATGCGCGTCACGCCATAGCTTGCGGTCAGCAGCAATGGCGAGGCGATCACCCAGAGATGCCAGTTGTCGGGCTGCACCGGCGCGGTGTTGGCGCCGGTCAGCGCATCCGTCGCCCATTTGAAGCTGAACGGCACGGTCAGCGTGATCAGCTTGGCGGCGAGCAGCAGCACCATCGACCAGACCACCCGCATCTTCAGGTCGAAACGGTCGCCCGGCCAGATATAGGGCCACAGATGCGCCAGCGTGCCCATCAGCGTGGCTCGCTCCAGCGATCCCCCTGCGGGAGGATCGGGAACGTCTGCGCCGTCGAACGATTGAGGTTGGTCCATCAAGAAGCCTGAAAGCCCGCCGGGTGCGGGCAGCGTTACGATTTGCGGTTTCGCCCGTCATATAGAGCCTTCCCGATGCCAGCGCACCCCGCCAGATGGCGAATCTTTGATTGTTTGTCGCCATTTACCGGTAGATTTCCGGGTGATCCGAATCACCGATTGGGCTTGACGCCCCTGCGCTGCAATGCATCATGGCACCAATGAGCACGATCAAAACTGTCTGCGTCTATTGCGGCTCCGGCCCAGGAACCAATCCCAGCTTCACCGAAGGCGCCAAGGCGTTCGGCAAGGCTCTCGCCGAGAACAACGTCCGCCTGGTCTATGGCGGCGGCTCGCTCGGCCTGATGGGCTCGGTCGCGACCTCCGTGCTCGATCACGGCGGCACCGTCACCGGCATCATTCCTGAATTCCTCCGGAAGCGCGAGAACGCGCTGACCCGCGTGCAGGAGATGATCGTCACCCCCGACATGCACGAGCGCAAGCGGCTGATGTTCGAGCGCTCCGACGCCTTCGTGGCGCTGCCGGGCGGCGTTGGCACGCTCGAAGAGCTGGTGGAGCAGTTGACCTGGAAACAGCTCGGCCGTCACGCCAAGCCGGTGCTGCTGGCCAACATCGACAATTTCTGGGAGCCGCTGTTTTCGCTGCTGTCGCACATGCGCCAGACCGAGTTCATCCGCGCCGGCCTTTCGGTCGACATCCTCAAGGCCGATCGCGTCGAGGATATTCTGCCAAAGCTGAAGGCGGCAGCGGCACAGATCGCCGAATCTGAAACGCAGCTCGCCCCGGAAGTGGCGCGCAAGCTCTAGCGCCTTACTCCGCCGGAAACGTCACCGCCTCGATCCGGTTGCCGTCGGGGTCGGTTACGAAGGCCGCGTAGTAGCGCACGCGGTCATGCGGACGGATACCCGGCGCGCCGTCGGACGCGCCGCCGGCGGACAGTGCTGCGGCGTGAAACGCATCGACCTCGGCCGTCGTCTTCGCCCGCAGGCAGATGTGCACGCCGCTCTCCGCTGCCACGTGCGGCATACCCTCGCGCAGATTTATCCAGAACTCGGGATAGGCCTTGCCGAAGCCGATCGTCCGCGGCCGCGCGACGAGGCGCGTGAGGCCGAGCGCGGCAAGCGTTGCTTCGTAGAATTTTGCGGAGCGATCGAGATCGGTGACGCCGACGGAGATGTGGTCGATCATGCTTGGCCCCTCCTCACCTCCGCTGTCATCGCCCGGCTCGATGTTCAGCCCGGGGACATGACCGACGGGTGTTCGGGGACATAGCCGACACATCATAGTGCACGGATTTGGCAGCGTGGGAGGCCAAGTCCATGCC